>JAXHTY010000023.1:0-73541 GCA_034189905.1 Thermodesulfobacteriota bacterium | reverse complement strand
GTCCACCACAATCACGTTTTGAGTGATATAAGCGTCCGCTTTGTCAGATTTTGACTTTTAACAGAGAAAATGAGCCCATTTTGATCATTTTTAACAGAGTCATGAAATATGCGGGTTAGAAAGTTGTCGGGGGTGATGTTGGCTTGTTTTAAGATTGCCCGCAATGTCCCTTCGGGCATATCTCCCGGATGGTTGGGAACGGTGGTATATTGATCTGTCTGCGGGTTGTACCAAATCTCATGGCTTCCCGCAGCCTGGCGGTCAAATTGGAAGCCGTGCGCCTTTAATCGCTTTACGATCTCTCTGTATCGAAAACCCGCTAAGCGCCCCATGTTATGCGCTCACGATCAGCGGATAATCGAATGAATCACCAACAACAGAAAGATTGAGCTGGCCGTTTCTCTCCGCTCGTGCTTCAAGCAGCTTGCGGGCCACATCCCGTGCGATCTCCAAGGCCTCGATGACCGTCCGGCCCTGGGCCACC
Source organism: Thermodesulfobacteriota bacterium (assembly GCA_034189905.1). Taxonomy (GTDB): domain Bacteria; phylum Desulfobacterota; class Desulfobacteria; order Desulfobacterales; family Desulfosudaceae; genus JAXHTY01. The sequence goes on along the minus strand of JAXHTY010000023.1, from coordinate 73,057 downwards.
AATCCGGCGACATCATCCGATGTTGCCAGGTAAACGCCTTCCGGCAACTTCTCAACGTGGATATTGATAACTTTTTCCATAAATCACCTCAATTGGTTATTTGCTGACACCTTTAACAAAAGCATCTATGGTTTGCAAGAGCGCTCTTTGTTGAGACGGCGGAAGCTGTTCGATCTTATTCATCCGTCGTTGTATCTTAAGGCTCGGCCTATTTTGATTCTGTTGGCCGTCCTCAAGCCCAAGTAATACGTCGGCGGACACGCCAAGGGCCTTGGCAAAGTGTGATTTTCCAAATTCACATCGTAATGAAGAAAGGAGGACAAAGAGAGCCTCCCTTCTATGCCACTTTTTCCTGTTTGCCTTTTCGGTGAAAAAATTTTCGGCCTGTCTTTTTTTCCAGTTCCTGATAATGTTTTATCAGTTTTTGCGTGTCATGGCCGTGTTCTTCCGAAATCTGCCGGCGGACATCCCTTATCCTTTGAATTACCGGATCGTCTTTCATTCACTATTCCTCCCATGATAAAAGTTCAACCGGCGTTATCAAAGCCGGAACATAAAGGCCCAAAGCGGGATATCTGAAACCAAATTCAGTATCCTATCTTTATTTGATGCACTCGTAAAAAGTCGAATTTGGGATGGCAAAGTAAAAAGTTCAAGATCGAGGCGCGCAAATCTCGAGGAATGGAGCGTACTTAGTTGTACGTGACATGACGAGAGATGCAGCGCAACAAAGATATTGGACTTTTTACGAAGCCATCTTATTTGGATAGTCTCCTTTTTCAAGCTCATCAATAACAGCTATACTCGTGACAAGCTGGTAATATTTACTCTGGTTGTCCCACCACTCTCTGGTCCAGATTTTACGGGCCTGCATTTCCGGTTCTGTTCGTGCTTCATAATAAAAGTTTGGAATAGTTGTTTCTATATATATCAATTTTTCCATGGTCAATATATCCGTTGTTCAAAATTACCTGAATGCGAAGAAGGTTGTGAGATTATTCTGTCTACACTAAATTATCATTAATAATAATGGATATGTCAAAGAATTTCTGTTGGTTCGATGTGATTTTCCAAATTCACATCGTACTTTTTGCCAGATTATTCATCGTAAGATTTAGGCCATTTTTTAGCGTTTCTGTGCTCCGCCTGTCCGCCTGGGGTCGGCCCGCCTGGCCGTCGCCTGTCGCCTGGGGTCGCCAAGCTAACAAATTGGAATGATGGGATATACAATATGAGGAAAAAAAGAAAGGGGGCTTTCTGGGAAGACCGGTATCATGCCACTGCTGTACAAAGTGGCGATCATTTTATCCGTTGCCTGGTTTGTATAATCGTCTGGGTATCGGCGGCGTCAAGGCCATGACCCTGGGCAACGGCATGAACCTGTCCGTCGCCTACGACGCCCGGTTCCGGGAGATCAACCGGCAGTACCTGTCCGGAACCACCGTGTGTTATGAGCATACGGTCATTGGCGACGGACTGTCCATTCCAGGGTATGATGACAACAGCAACATCCGCCGCGAGGTCATCGATTATGACGGCCTCGCCCAGGCAACGATCCGGGAATACACCTATGACAACCGCAACCGGCTCACGGACATGGACCAGCCCGACAGCGGCCAGAACGCGCTGCTGTGGCGGTACGACGATGTGGGCAACTGGGTCGAGACCAACCAGAACGGCGAAACTGAAAACCGGACCCCCAACGCTGATAACGAATATACCGGCATCGATTAATCATGGGGTCAGGTCTGCCCTTGACTCATTTGCACAATGATATTGATCCCCCGAAGGTTTTGAGATATTATTTGTCTTGATTTGCTATAATGATTCAAATTAGAGACACAATGAGCCAAGAGCAGACCTGACCCCATGACCCATGCCTCAAATTTTTGAAAAAAAACTGTTTATTACTGAAGCAATTCCTGGCTTCATTCTGATAGCAATATCAGTGCTGTTTTTATCTGAAGTCTCCGCATCCGGCAACATCCTGATAAAAATGGCAAGTCTTCTTATCGGGCTTGTTTTTCTGTTTTTATCAGTGAAATTTTTCAGATATTACTTTTCGTTTAAAAAAATAGGGATTATCAACTCCTCTGTTAACGTTTATTGTAACGGGAAGATCAAATCATTCAATATTCCAAGTGATATCGTTCAGTTACGGTATGGGGAGTCTGATGTTCAAATTCATCTTGATAACCGGAAAGAAAAATTTATCGTTCGCTCACAGATTTTAAAAAATAAAGAGGAATTTCTAAAACAGCTTGATGCGTTACTGGCTGCCCACACCAAAGATGACAACGGTAACCATTTGCCGCCTCCGTTAAAGACGTTGATGCAGGATCAAAACAGACCGGTTACGATAAGTACCAGGACCGCCGTTATTGTGATTCTTTTTGTTATCGGCGCATTCATGGTCTTTTTTTTGTATGGCTATCTACTTACCTGAAATCTGAAAGCGACAGGATCATCCAATCCCGGCGGACGTGTCCGGAGCCTGAAACAGGGGTATCGGCCTAACGGGCCGGAATCAGCGACAGCATCTTTTCGACCACTTGATCTATGGTGAGGCCGGTGGAATCGAGGAGGATGGCATCGTCAGCGGCCTTGAGGGGGGCGTGGGGCCGGTTGCGGTCATTTTCATCCCTTTGCTGGATATCGGCCTCGATCTGTTCCAGGGGAAGGGACTCTTTGACGGCGGGATCATTGAACCGCCTGCGGGCACGTTCCTTGACCGATGCATCAAGGAAAAACTTGACATCTGCTTCGGGGAACACCACCGTTCCCATGTCGCGGCCTTCCACCACCACGTTCTTATCCCGTCCGAGCCGGCGCTGAAGGTCCAGCAGAAATTCGCGCACCACCGGCCGGGCCGAGACCGCGGACGCCATCATGCTGATTTCGTTTGTCCGGATCAGGCCGCTGATATCACGGTCTCCGGCCATCAGGCAGGACTCACCGTCTCTGACGGCAAAATCGAGGGTCAGGCCGTTGCACAAGGCCCGAAGGCCTTCGTCGTCACTTGTGGCAATGCCGTTCTCCTTTGCGGCCAAGGCAACGCCACGGTATAAAGCGCCGGTATCCACATACCGGTATCCCAGTCGTGCGGCAAGCGCTTTGCTCACCGTAGTTTTTCCGGCACCGGCCGGCCCGTCGATTGTAATCAGAAGACCGCTCATGCCAGCACCTCCGTTAATGCATTTAAGAACCGGACATTTTCATCGCGGGTGCCCACAGTCAGCCGGATATAGGACGGATATCCGTAAGATCGCATGGACCGGACAATCACCCCTTTTTTCAAAAGCGCATCAAACACCGGGTCGGCTGCCTGCTGAAGGTCTACCAGAAAAAAATTGGCCTGGGACGGGAAACAGGCAATCCCACGTTCCTGCAAAGCGGTGGATAAATAATCAAGTCCGGAGTGCACTGTTTCCAGGGTTTTGGCCAGAAACGCCGTATCCTCCAGGGCGGCAATGGCCGCTGCCTGGGCCAGGGAGTTGACGTTAAAGGGCTGGCGAATCCGGTTTAACAGGACGGCCAGGTCCGGTGACATCACCCCGTACCCCACCCGCAGGCCGGCCAGGCCATAAGCCTTTGAAAAGGTCCGCAGGGCCACCACCCGCTCATCGTCCAGTACGTCCAGGGCGTTGAGGCATGCGGGGTCCCGGACAAATTCGATATAAGCTTCATCCACTACCACAATAACCTCTGCCGGCAGTTTCTCAAGAAATGCCATAAATGCTGCTTTTGAAAACACGGTACCCGTAGGATTGTTGGGATTGGTCAGAAACACAAGCCGGGTATTGGGGGTTATTGCAGCCAGCACTGCTTCAAGATCAATGGCAATCCCGTCAAGGGGAATTGCCACGGGCACGGCATTGGCAATGCGCGTGGTAATCTCGTACATGGAAAACGCCGGGTCGGTCATGACCACTTCATCCCCGGGATTGAGCAGCGCTTTGGTCAGCATGCCGATAATATCATCCGAACCGTTGCCAAGAACGATTTGCGCCGGCTCCACACCCAGAAAACCGGCGAGTTTTTCCACCAGATAATACCCGCTGCCGTCAGGATACCGGTGCAGGCTGTCCAGACCCTGCTGAATCGCGAGAACCGCCTTGGGCGAAGGCCCCAGCGGATTTTCATTGGAGGCCAGTTTAATAGAGTCGCTGATGCCCAGCTCCCGCTCCAGTTCCTCAATGGGCTTGCCCGGCTTATAGGGCGATACGGACAAAATATAGTCGGGCGGCTTTATCTTCATCGTTCCTGACTTCCCTCTGGAAAATGTTACAATCCTGTGCTACAACGCAGTTTGGTTCTTTGTATAATGATAACGTCCTATTTGTAAACACCTTTTACGCTTATGCGCACAAAAACCGGCATTGACGTCCTTCGCGAAACCGCTGACGCGTATTTGCGCGGCGAGCGTCTGGGCCTGCTGGCAAACCCTGCGTCCATTGACGCCCGGTTCCGGCATACCCGGGATATTCTCCATGAATGCTTTCCCGGCCGGTTGAAGGCCCTCTATTCCCCGCAACACGGTTTTTTTGCTGAAAAGCAGGATAACATGATCGAGTCCGGCGATATTGTGGACCCGGATCTCGGCCTGCCGGTTTACAGCCTTTACGGCGAGACCCGTATTCCCACCCGGGCCATGCTGGACCCCGTTGACACGCTGATCATCGACCTTCAGGATGCCGGCACCCGTGTATATACATTTATTTATACCATGGCCTATTGCATGGAAGCGGCCCGAAAATACGGCAAGCAGGTGGTGGTGCTGGACCGGCCCAACCCGGTTGGCGGCAATATCATTGAGGGGAATCTGCTGAAACCGGAAAACGCGTCTTTTGTGGGGCGCTATCCGATTCCCATGCGGCACGGCCTGACAATCGGTGAACTGGCGCGCCTGTTTAACGAGCACTTTGGCATTGGCTGCGAACTGGCTGTGGTGCCCATGCAGAACTGGCGCCGCAGCCTGTATTTTACCGACACCGGACTGCCCTGGGTGCCGCCCTCCCCCAACCTGCCCACCCCGGGGTCGGCCATGGTTTACCCCGGCCAGGTGCTGTGGGAGGGCACCAATGTCTCCGAAGGCAGGGGCACGACCAGGCCCTTTGAAGTTTTCGGCGCACCGTTTCTCGAGAACCGTATACTTCCTGAGCATATCCCGGCCGAGGCGATGGACGGCATTGTTCTGCGGCCGGTCACATTTGAACCCACATCCAACAAGTGGGCGGGAACACCGTGCCATGGGTTTCATATTCATGTAACCGAAAGGGATAAATACAAATCCTACACTGCATCACTGGCGTTAATGCAGGCGGTGATGGCCCTGCACGGCGATCAATTCGAATGGACGCCGCCACCCTACGAATATGAATTTGAAAAACAGCCCATTGACCTGATTATCGGCGATACTGCGGTACGAAACCAACTGGCCGCGCTGGCCCCTCTGGAAACCATAACAGCGGGATGGCAGGACGATCTTCAGGCATTTGACCGGCTGCGCAAGGAATATTTTCTGTATAGAGATGAGTAAGGAGGGTCAATAAGGTGCCGGACGATAGACACAACTGGGAACGTATGACCTTTAAGGGCAACAAGGTCTGGATGGCCGTGGATCCGCACAAAACCCCGGTGGTAAGAAACGGTAAGGTTCTGGTTAAGTACCAGTTGGAACAGGATTATGAATACTGGGTTCACAAGGCCAATGTAAAACCGCTGGACCAGCCTGGTGAGAGCAAAAAATCGCCCTCCCCCCAAAAGCCCGCAAAATCCGGCACGCCAGGCAAGGATGACCGCGCTATTATCGACCGGGTAAAAAAGGAGCTGCCTGATAACGCGATTCTGATTTTCACGGACGGCGCATCTTCCGGAAACCCCGGGCCATCCGGTATTGGTGCGTTGATGATTTACAAGGACAAAGAAAAACGTATCTCCCGGTATATCGGCAACGCCACCAATAACATTGCCGAACTGACAGCCATTTTCGAAGCCTTAAAAGCCGTTAAAAACCCCAACCTTCCGGTCCGGGTGTTTACGGACAGCACCTATGCCGCCGGTGTTCTGACCAAGGGGTGGAAAGCCAAAAAGAATCCGGAACTGATACAAAAGATCAAGCAGACGATGGCCCGGTTTCCGGACCTGGCGCTGATCAAGGTGAAAGGCCATGCCGGTGTGGAAGAAAATGAGGTGGCCGACCAGCTTGCCACGGGGGCAATAAAAAACCCCGCTTCCTGAGAATCTCAGGAAGCGGGGTTTTCAACAAAATTTGCAGAAAAACTATTCGTCTTTTTTCTCTTCCTCATCCGCGCCGGCATCCAAATCAACGGCACCTGCTTCTGCAGCGCCTTCGTTCTTCCACGTATCCTTCAACTCGTCAAACCCGAGGTAAAGGGCCAGCCCGCCACCCATCAGCAAAACTATGGGGATCGTACCGGCAAGAATATTCAGAAAAGCGGGAAACCACACAGCCAGCAGAATAATACCCATTACGGATGCAATTGCACCACCTACCAACGTTTTCATAAACAGTCCTCCTTTGAATACCTATACTATTAACATATTGAAATTTCTAATTAAAATCCTATCTGAATCATAAAAAAAGTATTATACCACAAACCGATTCAAACACAAGGCCCAAAAATGAATATTTTTAAAAAAGTCGTCTCCATCTTTGTATCACGGCCATATCTTTGAATAAGGATTGATGTATAAAGGTTTTTTTGAAAAAATAAAGAACCACATCCAGTGGACGGGATTGTTTATGGTGCCGACCGCAAGTGGCGTCCGGATAATTCGATTCAAAATCGAAATCACTGTCGGTATCGGTAAATTTTGTCGCTATTTCGACCCCGATCCCGAGGCGATGGCAAGCGTTACTTGCTGTAAAACACGCCTTGCAGGATCGGAAACTTTTTAAGAAATTGTCATCATTACAAATACAATCCAGTTACAAGGAGCCGACATGCAAAATCAATACACGTTTCAAGCCGCACCTGAAGTTGATGATTACCCGCTTCGGAAAACAGCCGGCATTACAGTGCTGCTGCTGGTCATGGCGGCCGCTGCCGCACTGATCACGGGCACCGGAACGGTCCGTGATACCAGCGACAAGTATCTTAATGAAACCCTGCAAAAAGCCACCATCTCCTTTGCCGGCGCCAGAGCAGTGAATGCTATTGTGTCGGTTGCCCAGAAAATGGAAGCCGGGGGATCGGTCAAATTCCTGGGCACGGGCGGGTCTGCCGCCATATCTCCTTTTGAGTGGCTGGACCCTCTGAATGATCTGGTGGAACGATTTTCCCTGGTGATGCTTGCCAGTTGTGTTTCAATCGGTATCCAGATGGTTTTGAACGAGGCCATGCCCTGGCTGTCTATCTGGGTGCTCTTCCCCCTGGCCGGCGGCCTGCTGCTGGGGGCACTGATATTGAAATGTCTTCCCCGGACCGGGGGGCGGCGGTTTTTCCGGGCGGGGGTCAAAACCCTGGCCGTCACGATTTTGCTGACCGCCATGGTCCCCTGTATGGCAGCTGTTAACCACCTGACGTATAACCTGTTTCTGGATGATACATATCAGACCGCCGCCGCTACACTGAAGCAGCAGGAAACCCGCATCGATCAACCCAATGACGAACAAGAAGGCATCATGGCATCGCTTAACAGCTTCAAGACCCAGGCCCAGGAACTGAAAGCCAGGGCTCACCAGTTAGTCAGTCACATACTGGATCTGATTGTGGTGTTTATCATACAGACCATTGCTCTTCCCATCGCGGTGCTGTGGGTGTTTATCAAACTTATTCAACATACGCTGGGGTTGAAAGAGCCGATCCTGTTTGAAGCGGCGTTTATGAAATATCCGGGTTAAAAAGTGGCCACCATATTCCGCCCCCGCTTCTTGGCGGAATAAAGGGCATCATCCACTCTTTTGAGCAATTCATCCAATGTTATTTCGGGGCCCGCCGCTTCGATAACCCCGAGGCTGATGGTCACCTTGATGGGGATTTCCTTGTACATAAAGGCCTGACTCTCTATGAGCCGGCGAAGGTCTTCCGCCACTGTTGTTGCGTCCTGACGGGCGGTGGCCGGCATCAACACGCAAAATTCCTCTCCGCCATAACGGGCCAGTGTATCCAGTGACCGCAGTCGCTGGTTTAGGCACCGGGCCACACCGATCAACACCTGATCACCAGCCAGGTGGCCGTGGGTGTCGTTGATATTTTTGAAATAATCAATATCGATCATAATTAATGACAGGGGACAGGCATATCGATGATGGCGATCAATCTCTTCCTGCAGCCTGGTTTCAAAAAACCGCCTGTTGCGAATTCCCGTCAGGCTGTCGCGGGTGTTCAGATCCAGCAATTTTTGTTCATAGGCCGCCACTTCCGTGACATCCTGAATAATCATATAAATATATTCGATCTCGTTGGCCTCGTTTCGCAACGGCCCCATCGTGCATTCCTGCTGCATGTAATCAAACTCTCCGGCCATATTGTGAACCGGCTTCATGGGCAGGGTGTACTGGTGAACTTTATGCGAGAAAAAGGCAAAAATGCCGAACTGCAGCACCGCCTTGACGTTTCGCAAAAACCATTTGTCATTGAGATTGGGGTAATGGTCGAGAATAGAGGTATGGAGAATTTCCGGCACCGGGATATTTGAATGGACCTGCATCCAGCGATTCCATCTTTGCACATGCAGATCCTTATCAAAGACGGCAATCCCCAGATTGACCATGTCAAATATTGTCGATTCGATCATTCGTAATCTTCCATAAAGGCCGCCAGTGCCGCTTTCATCCAGGTAATCGACTCCGGTCGGGCGACGGTCAGCAACAGCCCGTTTGTGGAGCGATCGTCAAAAGAAAAGGTGGTTTTGATGATAATCGTCTGTCTGGCTGCATCGCAGAAATCACCCACCAATGCGGCAAACGGTTTGTTTCTATCGGCCAGAACCGGAGGCGAATATGTAACAATGGTGGAAAGCAGCTCGCCGATTTTTGCGATACAGGCGCCGATCAGGATATTGCCGATTTCGAGCAAGACACCATTATGACGCATTTCTCCGCATGCTGCCGGATCATTGTCCGATACCCCCTCATCTGCAAGACAGACAAGGTCATTGCCGGCGGTGCCGGAAACCAGCAGAAAGCTTCGACCGGCAAAGTCCCCCCAGAAATTCTGCTGGATGATTTTAATATCTTTGTTGTCCCTGCTGAATCGCTGGAAGTGATCAGTGATGGTCTGAATATCCGCCACCCGGACCTCAGGCACATTCAAAGAGACACGAATATCAATAACTTCTCCCAGATCGGCGCTGGCACTGCCAAAGGCGATGTTCATCACCTCTTCCAGTATCTCTTCTTCGTCACGGGAAAGCGTATCTATGGATATAGAAGCCATATTATTATCTATCATGCCATTGGCACGGGGTCAACGCATAAAGCCGGGTTCTGCTGTGACAGGGGCGATTGATCTGCCCCGGCCACAAGAAAGGCAGAAGGAGTAGAAATCCGTTCTCAGGGAAACCGGCTTTGGTTTCCCCATGAAAGGGGTTCGACTAAAATCCTGCAGATGGCCGGGCCACTCTTCGCTGATCTGGCCCCCCGGGCCAGGTCCGCCGGTTGCAAAATCATGGCTCAAATCTTGTCAGTCAGATCATGTACCCGGGCTTCCACATCATTCCGGATTGCCCTGCCCGCTTCAAGGGTCTTTTCAGTAGCAGGCGGCATGTCCCAATGATATATCTCGGCACCGGCAACATTCGGCACCGGCACTGCCCCGTCAACGGCGACAATCACATCCGGGTGTATTTCCGCCAATACGCTTTCAAGGGGCCGGGGTGCCTGAAAGGCCATGTCCAGCCCCTTCTCCGCCATGAGCGGGGGCACAAGAGAATCCATGGTTGCACTGGCTGTGATCCCGGCGCTTTTCACCTCCAGCCTGTCCGAAGCCAGGCGCATGGCAAATGCCGCTGCCATGGGGCCACGAAAAGCGCCTTCTCTGCTGAGAAACAGGACCTTTTTCCGGGCAAAAAGGGCATCCAGTTTTGCCACCTCCGCATCCACATCCGCATTCAGTCCTTCATACCGCGCCATATCGCCGGGATCTTCAATCCGCCGGTAACCCAGTGCTCCGACAAAATCGGCCCGCACCGCATCAAAAAAATATTTGGCCGTCAGATTCATGCCTTCGAACAGATTTTTGCCCCTGGTGGCGCCGACAGCCAGCATCAACCCGGTTCGCGAGGATTCGCGGGGGTCGTCCAGGCCGAGTTTGTATTTCCGCGACCACAGGGTCTGGGTCCGGTCAATAAGAAGCTTTAACTGAGCCGTGGCATTATAGAAGTAGATGGGCGTGGCGGCTACAATAATATCCGCCTGCCGCAGCAGACCGAACATCTCGCCGACCATGTCGTCGTCCTTTTGCACACAATATCCGTGTTTCTCGCAATGGGTGCACCCGATGCAGGGTTTGATGTCTTTACCGGGCACATAGATCGATTGCGTTCTGGCGCCTTTCTGCGCCAATGCCTCCATGACCGTTGACAACAGATAGGCGGTATTGCCTTTTTTCCGCGGACTGCCCATCAGGCCCAGTGCAAACATCACTTTTCCTTGTTTAATTTTGTAAACAGATATCGCCCCAACATGGCCAGGCACTCGGGATCGAGATAGGATTCGGCCCGTTGTTCGAACAAGACCGTGCTGGTAGCGGAGAATTCTTCATCTTTGTCGTTAAACAGCAGCATCAGCAGCACTTTGGGCAATGCCGGAAACTGCATGGCCAGATCGCAGGCAATATCCGTCTCAGCCACCCGGCCGCCAATGGCATGCCCGGCATGCTTCAGGGCGTCAACTTTACCGGCAAACGCCGATGCGATGGCCCGTTCCACTTCCTGCTTAAAAAAAACCGTCAGCGGACCGGAATCCTTTAAACCGGCATACGTAACCCAATCGGTTGCCGAGGGTGTTTCGTCCGGACATTGCAACAGGTAATTGGCCAGCATAATGCACACTTCAAATGGCGCTCTTTTTTCCGTTGCATCCACGATGCCACGGCCGGAAATACGGAAAACCATTTCAAACAGTTTTACCGCGACCTCGCCGCCGGAAACGTCAACACCCAGAGGCGCTGCCAAGCCCGCCAGATCCAGTGCCTGAATCCGGTCAAGGTAGTACTGATAGGTTTCCTTAAATACGCTTTTACTTGCAGTGGCCATAATGTTCCCCGTCCTGCCATCAGTGCCAACGTATCATTATCTGTCCGGGGTTCTCCCCGTCGTTTTGCAGGAGTACAGACCGGCTGAGTAAGAATTTGGGCTCGTCTTTTATAACCATACCGGTTTTCAGCGCTGTCGACACAGCCCGGTCAAATGCCTTTCTGGAGACATGAAAGAGGGGCTCCACGAGCAGCATTTTTCCGCCCGATCTCAATAATGCCGCCACCTCCTTGAAAAACATCTCCCGGTGCGGTACTTCATGAACCACATAAAAAGCGAGGATAAAATCGAGCTTTACTTCCACATCAAGATGATCCGGTTGACACTGGTGGAGCACGATCCGGTGTTCCAGATCTGTCCCCTTTACTTTCTCCCGCAGTTTTTCCAGCATTCCCGCCTGTACGTCAACCGCAATCACGCGCCCGGCAGTACCCACCATTCGGGCCATCTCCACGGAAAAAAAGCCGGGGCCGCACCCTACATCCAGAGCCGTCATGCCCGGCTGCACATAGGGGCTCAGTATTTTTTCAGGATTCTGCAACCATCGGCGAAACTTATGATCCAGATACCCTGCTTTTTCTACAGGACACACGCGTTGTTCTGTCATTTCTTCGACCTTTGCGGTAAAAGCGCCATTTATAAGCAGTATATCACGCTTTTTTTGAAAGTAAAGAATCCTGGCCCAAAGGACCGGGCCTTGGTTCCCTCCGAAAGGGGGATGGTCCGAATCGGAATTGTTGAGGGATTGGTTGTTTTTTACAAACGCCTCAGGTGTTTCTACTTTACAAAAATTCGACTTATGTATAAACTTACCTATTTATCAAGGATATATGACAAAGGACGATTGTGCCATGGATTACAAGAAAACACTGAACCTGCCATCCACAAAATTCCCGATGAAGGCGTCGCTGGTGCAGCGAGAGCCGGAACAACTGAAAAAGTGGGAAGACGACCAGCTGCATGACCGGATTAAATCCGCCACAGCCGACCGGCCCAAATTTATTCTTCATGACGGTCCTCCCTATGCCAACGGCAGAATTCATATCGGCACGGCCTTGAACAAGATATTAAAGGATATTATTGTGCGAAGCCGACGCATGTCCGGCTTTCGGGTGGATTATGTACCGGGCTGGGACTGTCACGGCCTGCCCATCGAACACAATGTGGACAAAGAACTGGGCCCCAAAAAGAAGACCGTTACCCAGATCGAAAAACGCAACATCTGCCGCAAGTATGCGGAAAAATTTATCGACATTCAGCGTGAAGAGTTTAAACGGCTCGGTATCATGGGCGAATGGGACGATCCCTATCTGACCATGAATTACGCTTATGAGGCCACCATTGCCAGGGAGTGTTGCGACTTTGCCATTAACGGCAGCCTGATCAAGAGCAAAAAACCCATTCACTGGTGCTGCAGCTGCCAGACCGCATTGGCCGAGGCGGAAATCGAATACGGCAACGAAGATTCACCGTCTGTCTATGTAAAGTTCCCGGCAAAGGACGATTTCGGGGACGCCATTCCCGAACTGGCAAGGAAATCCGCTGCCCTGGTCATCTGGACCACCACGCCATGGACCCTGCCGGCCAACCTGGCCATTGCCCTGCATCCTGATTATGAGTACGCGGCTGTGGAAACCGGACAGCACGGGATACTCATTCTCGCTGCCGAACTGGTGAAGCACTGTATGGAGGTTTTCGGTATCAGCGATTATTCGGTGATTGCCACTTTTCCGGCAACCCGGCTTGAAAAGAAGGCTGTTTCCCATCCGTTTTTTGACCGGGATTCACTGATCATCACCGCGCCCCATGTGACCCTTGAAGCCGGGACCGGGTGTGTTCATACCGCACCGGGGCACGGCGCCGAGGATCATATCGCCGCCCTGGAGTACGGCCTGGACATCTATTCACCCGTGGACGATACCGGCCGGTTTGTCGAGGACGTGGACCATTTTGCCGGTGAATTTGTCTTTACGGCAAACGAACCCATCATTGCCATGCTTGAAGAAAAAAACATGCTCCTGGCAAAGGAGACCATCTCCCACTCCTATCCCCATTGCTGGCGGTGCAAAAAACCGGTTATCTTCCGGGCCACCCCTCAGTGGTTTATCTCCATGGACAAAACCGGGCTCCGGGAGAAGGCCCTGGCGGAAATCGAGGCGGTGACCTGGATTCCGTCATGGGGGAAAGAACGCATCCACAACATGATCGCCAACCGTCCGGACTGGTGTGTTTCACGGCAGCGGTCCTGGGGCGTTCCGATTACGGTCTTCTTTTGCGAAAAATGCGAGGCCCTGCTGATGGATGAATCCATCCGGGACCGCATTGACGCCCTCTTCCGGGAACACGGGGCGGATGTGTGGTTTGAAAAAGCGACCGCCGATTTCATCGGGCCGGATGCCGAGTGCCCGGCCTGCGGCAGCCGGGCCTTTGTCAAAGAGACCGACATCCTGGATGTATGGTTTGATTCCGGTGTAAGCCACGCAGCGGTGCTTGAACAGCGGGAAACGCTCGGCTGGCCGGCGGATCTCTATCTTGAGGGCAGCGATCAGCACCGGGGCTGGTTTCACAGTTCACTGCTGACGGCCGTCGGCACCCGGGGGAAGGCGCCTTACAAGTCCGTCTTAACCCACGGATTTGTGGTTGACGGAGAGGGTAAGAAAATGTCCAAATCCCTGGGCAACGTGATTGCGCCCAAAGAGATCATCAATAAATACGGCGCGGAGATTCTTCGGCTGTGGGTGGCGGCGTCAGATTACAGAGAGGACATCCGGATCTCGGACAATATCATCAAGCAGCTCAGCGATGCTTATAAAAAGATCCGCAACACCTGCCGGTTTATTCTGGGCAACCTGTACGATTTTTCACCGGGTGCCGATGCTGTGGCGTACGACAAAATGCCGGAAATCGACCGGTATATGCTCTTCACCCTGAACCGGCTGACGGAACGGCTGACCAAAGCGTATGAGACGTGTGAATTTCATGTGGTTTACCACCGGCTTTACAACTACTGCACGGTTGACCTGTCAGCCTTTTACCTTGATATCCTCAAGGACAGGCTCTATACCTCCACGCCGGCCTCCATCGAACGGAGAAGCGCCCAGACGGTTATTTACAAAGTGCTTGACAGCATGATCCGGCTTATGGCCCCGATTCTACCCTTTACAGCCGAGGAGTTGTGGCGATTCATGCCACCGGCCGATGAACCGGAAAGTGTCCATCTGGCAGATCTGCCCACCATGATTGAAGAATGGGAAGATGCGCTGCTGTCCCAGAAATGGGAACGGATATTAATGATTCGCGGCGAGGTCACCAAGGCGCTGGAGACAGCCAGGGCGAAAAAAGAGATCGGCCACCCCCTGGATGCTCAGATCACTATCAGCGCGGATGACAATCTGGTCAAAGCACTCAAGTCTTACAAGGACGACCTGCGGTCATTATTTATTGTTTCAAAGGCAATCCTCGGCGATATTGATTCAGATGACGGCGAGATTTACAAAAGCGACGTTATCGAGGGGCTGACTATCCAGGTGATCCGGGCGCCGGGTGAAAAATGCCAGCGATGCTGGGTGTATGATATTTCCGTGGGCCAGGATGCAAAACATCCGTCTGCCTGTAAACGATGCATCAAGGCACTAAAGCAAATACAGAGTGACTAAAAGGGAGGGGGAGTGAGCTTGATATCTTATTTTTCGGACTGGAAAATATGACCCCAAAAGGTAAAAACCTGTTGCTCATCGCAATCGCTGGCGGGACGTTTCTCCTGGACCAGATCACCAAACTGGTGATTGTCAAAACCATGGCGCTCTATCAGACCATCCCGGTGATTCCGGGGTTTTTCAATATCACACGGGTGCATAATCCCGGCGGCGCATTCGGTTTCATGGCCGGTCAGACCCATGGCATCCGGGCCATGGTCTTTCTGGTGATATCGATCCTTGCCGCCTGTTTTATACTCTATCTTTATAAAAAAACCGATGCCGGATATCCATTCTTACTGGCTTCTCTGGCCCTTATTTTTGGCGGGGCGCTGGGCAACCTTGCAGACCGGATCCGGTTCGGCGAGGTGATCGACTTTCTTGATTTTTATATTCAGGCAGTGCATTACCCGGCGTTTAATGTGGCGGACAGCGCGATATGCGTGGGCATGACCGTGCTGATCTATCATATTCTGTTTAAAAAAATACCGATGTAGGCGATTATGCATCCGATCCTGATAAAATTGGGCAACATCCATATTTACACCTATGGGGTGTTTGTGGCCCTGGGATTACTCACCGGGCTGTGGGTTGCCATTCGCGCGGCCAAAAAAGCGGGAATTAACGCCGAACGGATTATGGATATGGCGTTTTTTTCAGCCCTGGCCGGCATTGCCGGGGCACGCCTGCTTTACGTGATCCTCAACATTGACTTGTTTACCGGCAACCCGCTGGGCATATTTAAAATCTGGGAGGGCGGCCTGGTCTTTTACGGAGGGTTCATTGCCGCTGCCGCTACCGCCTTTGTCTATATCAAAAAGCACAACATGCCCCTGGCCATTACCACCGACATCCTTGCCCTTGCCATGCCGCTGGGACATGCCGTGGGCCGAATCGGCTGCTTCTTTGCCGGATGCTGCCATGGCCGGATAACTGACCTGCCGGTTGGCGTCTGTTTCAATGACCCCAATACCCTTGCCCGGCCCATGGGCGTGCCCCTCCATCCCACTCAGCTCTATTCCAGTGCCGGGAACCTGCTCATCTTTCTGATTCTTCTCACTTTGCACCGGACCGGCCGATTTAAAGGAAAACGCATTT
This sequence comes from Thermodesulfobacteriota bacterium, assembly GCA_034189905.1. Taxonomy (GTDB): domain Bacteria; phylum Desulfobacterota; class Desulfobacteria; order Desulfobacterales; family Desulfosudaceae; genus JAXHTY01. Next base: position 57,041 of record JAXHTY010000023.1, on the reverse strand, counting down.
TTGTGTATGTCTTCCTTTACGGCATTTTCCGGTCATTCATCGAGATTTTCCGGGGCGATGAACGTGGCACCGTCCTGGTTGAATGGATTTCCACATCCCAGGCCATCGGCCTGACAGCGGCATTGATCGCCGCCATCTGCCTGTTTGCATTGCGGAACCGGGATACCAATGGCCGAGATTAAACACACCCATCTGACGCGACACCTTGCAGAAACAAACAGTTTTGCACCGGTCTATCTGATTTTCGGGGAATCCTTTTTCTACAAAAAAGCCTTTGATGTCCTGGTATCCGCCATTGTACCGGAAGACCAGAAGGCCTTTAATCTCGAGATCCTTGACGGCACGGAAGAAAATATTTATGAAGCCATAGAGCGGGCCGGGACCTTTTCACTGGACAACAGCGCCAGGGTGATCGGCTTCTGCGACGCTCACATCTTTCATACCCGTCAGGACAAGGGCAAGCTCGTTACCACCATCAAAACCGCCGTGGCCGACAATGACATGAAAAAAGCGGCTGCGACGTTTACCAAACTGCTGTCAATTATAGATATCGACCCCCAAGACATTACTGACAGAGATGAACAGGCCATCCTGGACGCAGACCCCGACCCGTCCACCGGCCAGACGGAATGGCTCGACCGGGTTCGGGCCTTCTATCGTGAAAACCCCGTTAACGCCAACACCGGCAGCGGAGCGATGGAAGCGCTTCAGCGGGCCATTGAAAAAGGATTTGCACCGGGCAATCACCTGATCATTACCACGGCAGTGGCCGACAAACGGCGAAAACTGTATAAAGTCATCAAGGAGAAGGGCACGATTGTGGACTGCGCGGTGGCAACGGGAAACCGGCAGGCGGACAAGCGGGATCAGGCCACGGCGCTCTCCGCCATTGCCGATGAAAAATTGTCCCCCCGGGGTAAAACTTTCGGCAAGGGCGCATTTGATGCCCTGTGCGACAAGACCGGATTTAATCCTCACATCTTTGCAAACAACCTGGAAAAACTGATCGCCTATTCCGGCGATCGCGACACCATTACAACGGCGGATGTCACCGCGGTTCTGCGACGCACCCGCACCGATCCGATTTACGAACTGACCAATGCGGTTGCCGACCGCAACCCCCGGCAGGCGCTTTTGCTGGCCAGGAGCCTGTTATCCGGCCCGGAAGCGGCCCATCCCCTCCAGATGATCGCGGCCATCAGCAACCAGGCAAGAAAGCTGCTGGTGATCCGGCATTTTATGGAAAGTGAACATGGCTGCCAATGGCGCAAAGGCACCGGGTTTGACCGTTTCAAACAAGCCGTTGCCCCGGCCATTGGGGCTTATGACGCCGCCATATCCGACCAGATCAAGCAGCGGGATGCGGCGCTCACGACGGAAAAACCGACCGGGAAAACAAAAAAGAAATCCATGCCATTGACCGGTATGGTCATCGGCGCGAATATGAAGAGCCTCTATCCGACATTTAAAAACTTTGAAAAAGCCGCCAATTTTTCGTTACAGGAGTTGATGGAGGCATTTGTACATCTGAAAAATGCAGACCTGAGAATCAAGCGTGGTGCAGACCCGGTCCTCACGCTGGAGCACCTGATCCTGACGCTTTCACAAAAAAATTCCGGAACGATGGAGAACCGTTCCGGAATAATGGCGGAAAACCGGAGGAAGGAAGACGCTTGAAAAACGGTTATTCGGCATGCTGCAAATCAGCCGCAATTGTTGCGGCTGAATAACCGGAGACCCCGGGGCAGTATTTCATGTGGTTGCTATCCGACGGTGAAAAAACCGCCTGTGCGGCCGGTGTCTGATGCTCAAGATAATCGAGAAACCGCGTCAATCCCTTTTCCATTGTATCAAACCGGGAAAGGAGTTCTGAAGCGGAAAAACGGCTGACTTCCTCGGCAATAAAGCGTTCAACAGCCGCATTAATGGCATCATCATTGGAAATACCGGGTTTCAACGCCAGTATGTGCTTCAACCCATCCTCTATGCACTTGATCAGTCGCTCTTTCCTCATTGAAAATACCTCCTTTACATATTGAACAATCATATATCAATTAATCGAATACTTGGCTTTCTGCACGATCCTCTCGAACACGCACTTTACATCGGAAAAATCACTGTCGGAAAAGCTCAGAATTTTGGGACGCAACCCGTACCCCTTCTTCACGCTTTCATTCCGGTTATCGGGCAGAATCAATATCAGGGGGATATTCACAAGCCGATCCCGGAGCAGGAAAAGATCACTGAGTTCCCTTTCCGAAGATACATTGATCACTGCTACCGCCACCGCGGACAATGGTTGATAAAGGGTTTTACAGAAATTTTCTACCGTCCGGACAATGGTAATATTATCCCGCGCAATCACCGACTCCAGGGCTGTGAGCAGCTTAATGCCGGCGGCATCAAGTTCCGAGGAATAAACAACAATGTTAACTGAATCCATCATGACCCGACACACCTCTTATCTTTAACAACCAAGTGCCTGTCTGTTAAATCAAAAAACGGGCCAATATTTTCAATCCACTCGAAATAGTTTATATATATAATATATACAATTAGTTATTGAAATTTTCAAATGACCGGGAGAGACCTGACAATCGAAAAAACTGTAAACTCATCAAGCACAGTTTTACGGGATAAGACACTTTATCCTGTGAAAAAGGACAAGAGGGCGTTGGCAAGGGAGATAAAAACTCTGCCCCATGGGGCAGAGTGTGGTTACCACTGGAAGGGAAAGCGTTATGTCAACTACGCAAACCGGCAACAAGGCGCTTGGGGGTTGTCAGCAGGGCCAGGGCGGAGAGGATATCCGGGCAAACCATATCCGCTGATGTAACGGTTGCCACACATGCGCCCTCTTCCTGGATTAATGCAATGCCAAGGGCCGCGCCGGCAAGCATGAGCCTGTCGTTACGGCCGTTGCCAATGGCCACGGTCTTATCGGCGCCCAGTTTTTCAATATAGTCAAGCTTCCCCTTGTCTTGTTCCGCCTCGGGCAGAATGGACAATTTAACCGGGGTGCCCGCCAGTTCCGCCCGTGCCTTGCCGAATGTATCGGCTGTGAGCACATGGATGTTGAGATCGGAAAGCGCTTTGAGTTGGTTGGCAACACCGTCGATCAGCCGGCCGTCACAGGCCATTGTCCCGTTGTAATCCATCACAAGATGAACCAGTGAGAGTTTCCCATAGCCGGGAATTCTTATCTCAAGCATGTTTTCACTCCTGTTTAATAGGACGGTGTTAACAACCCCTGAATAATCATATCCGTTGCCGCATCTTCGTCCAGCCCGCGCGACATAAGGGTTTCAAGTTGCTTTGAGTCCACGCTGCCCACAGAGGCTTCGTGGGTCACATGGGCGCGGGGATGCTTCACCTCGACTACGGGAATAGCGCTGGCTGTGGCATTGCCCTGCACGATCTCCTTACAATCCACATGCCCCCGGGCATCGGGCGCGGATGCAACCATCGTGTTCTGAATCTTTGCCGTGGCATTATCCCGCACAGCAATATTGGTCATCAGCACACCATGGGCACCATCACCCTGCAAGTGCGCTTTTTCATTGATTGCAATATAATCATCCCTGGTGCCGTTGACCCTGGCGGACATTTCAAGAATAGAGCGCGGGCCGCAAAACGCTTCATAGTCCATATTAATATGACCGACCCGTCCCTTTATCAGCTCAAAATCGGTCCGGAACCGGGCGCCTTCATCCAGATGCACCACAGCCTTGGGTATCACGGTAACGCCGCCGGCATCGCCGTGCACATGCCGCTCCACATAGGCATATTCAGCGCCTTTGCCGATATGAATTTCCGCCTCCATGGTATGGCGCACATCAACGGCATTGGGAAAAGTGCAGCTCGCCACAATAGAAATGGCGGAATTATCCTCCAGACGGGTGGTCATATAAATATTCTGTATACCGGTTTCCGGCAGCATGCCAAAGCAGACTCTGACCGGTTTTTCAATGCGGGTATTTTCTTTCACGGTGATCCGGGCACGAATGCCGTCTTCCAGTTCTTCAGCCTGCACATCCAGGCCGGGCACCAGGTGAAGGCCCAGCACCTGATTGCCGTGGATTTCCACATGGGCAACATCCGGCGACATTACATGGGATTCACCGAGGCTTTCATATAACCGCGCGATCATTTCATTATTTTTGGCATTTTTATTCATTCACTGCCTCCGGAACCGGTTGATTTTTATGATTACAGGGCAGACACTTGTCCCCGAAATAGTCCATAATCTTGTCCACGGGACCTTTCTGCACCACCTGGCCGCAACAGAGCAGAAACGCATGATCGGCCTGTTCCAGCACGGTCTGCGAATGGGTGATCATCAAAACCGTGGTTCCCTTTTCTTTTAACAAAGCGATGGCCTTGAATATCTTATTTAACGCATCCACATCGATCCCGGAATCGGGCTCATCCATCATGACCAGCGCCGGTTCCATGGTCAAGATCGACGCCAGTTCCACCCGTTTGCGCTCACCGCCGGACAAGGTCTTGTCCACCGCCCGGTCCAGATATTCCGCTGGATTCAGGCCCACCACATCCAATGCCCAGCCGGCTTTTTCATCCGACTTATCCACCGCACCAGCACTGACAAAGGCTTTTACTGACAACCCTTCAAACCGGGCCGGTTCCTGCCATGCCAGGGTAATGCCTTTTCTTGCCCGCTCATCCGTGGAGAGTGCTTTAATGGATGCCCCCTTGAACCGGACATCTCCCTCAAAATCCCCGTATCCGTTTAACCCCATGATGGTGGATGCCAGGGTGGACTTTCCGGCCCCGTTGGGGCCCACAACAGCATGGATATGAGCCGGCCAGAAAGAAATCGAGAGGTCGTTGAGAATTCGCTTTTTTCCCAGATACAGCGTCACCTGATCGACATCCAGGATGCCGTTTTCCGCGGTTGTATCATTCATTATTCAATCCTCTGGCATAGAAGAAATTCGACCCCAAAGGGGCCGACTTTGATTTTCCCCCGAAAGAGCGGGGGGCCGAATCGAAACCGGTATCAAAATCGGACGGACTTCACATTCGAACAGGAATAAAGCTTTAAACCTGTCGCTTTATACCAGGCTTAAACCGCAATCGGCGATTTCGATCCCGATACCGATACCGTACCAATACCGATTAAAATAAGACATACGAACCGATTCGTCAAATCCGGGCGCCGTTAATGGGACGGCATCGAAAAATCCGGCCGGCAACCGGTTATTGTTTGCAAATGACCCGTCAGATGGATTACAAATAGATCAATAATACTCAAAAAACCCTGCAACCCGGCTGTAATTAATTCCTTTTGGCAGCCGGCATGCCAGAGGAAGGATGGATCATGGATACCCCTAAAGATGCGGTTACCGTCAGCGAGGTCACACAAACGCTTGTCGACTTTGCCGTGGACAGGGAGGACATCAAAATTCTGCTGGATGCAATCCCGGACCAGCCGGAAACCGGAGAGCCAATGGCAATCAATAAAACCACACTCGAATATGAAATCCAGCTCCTCAAGATTGTCTGCACCGGTTGGGCGGTTTCCTATTACCTGGTTGACAACCCGAGAAAATCAGAGATTGCCACGGCTTTCTGGATGGCCATTCAGGCATTTGCCGAAAAAATTTCCCATATGAGTTCCAATGCCGCAGGGCTGGATATCAACTATTTTCATCTGATCAGGGATCGGGCCGACCTGTATATCAAGGCCATGCAAATGAACATGACCGAAAGCGATCCGGCATCAGTGATCGGGATGACATTTTCCGAAGTCTGCGGCAGCCGGGATGAACCGTTAATGATCACCTCGGGCAAACGAATGTTTTCCGCCACCCTGGAAGGCGTCAAACGATACCTGAATACAGTGGAGATTGTGCCGGATAAGGCTGACGCGTGAGATGGTAAAACCACTGTACGCCGACCTGGCCCAGAGGACCATGCTTTTAGATTGAAGTAACGCATTGATGGACATCATACTGATTATCATTGGAATTGTCATTCTGCTGACAGGCATTGCGGGATGCATTCTGCCCGTAATTCCCGGGCCGCTCGTGGCATTTGGCGCCCTTATTGTCCTGAACTTGGCCAGGGATTGGGAAGCCTTTGGCCTGTTGTTTATGTTTATCATGGCAGGCGGTGCCATCCTGATGACCCTGCTGGACTATTTTGTGGCCATGGCCGGGGCAAAAAAATACGGTGCCACCAGGGTCGGGGTATGGGGATCGGTGATCGGAATGATTCTGGGCATCATTGTCATTCCGCCCTGGGGGATCATCATCGGGGCACTGGCCGGCGCGATCATCGGCGAAACGCTCACCGGCCGGAATACCTCAGACGCCATGCGGGTGGGATGGGGCGTGCTCATTGGCAATGTCGCCGGTATTGCGTTGAAACTGGCGTATTGCCTGGTGGTGATGTTTTTTTACATTAAAGCGATGTTTGTTTGACGGCTTTGTAAAAGCGTTCTTTTTCACTGTAAATGCAGCCGCAATATTGCTGACGGTACATGTTCAGGCGTTTGGATGCTTCAATCCCCGTTGTCCAGCCTTCTCTGAAGTCGTGATAATAAAACGGCACACCCACGGTACGGCCCACCGCCTCGCCGATTTCCCGGATCTGCGCATGATTCTGAAACTTGCTGTACAGCAGGGTGGTTGTGAAGTAGTCGAACTTTCCCTTTCGGGCCATGAGAGCGGCGGTCCTGATCCGGTCGTGGTAGCAATACCGGCACCGGTTTTCCTCCCGGAAAACCACGTTCTGCAGAAAGGTTTCCATCGCATAGTCCTGCTGATAGATCACCCGCAGCCCGATTGATTCACTGTATGCCACCAGGGCCTGTTCCCGCCTCATGCACTCGGTATAGGGATGAATGTTATGTCGGTAAAAAAACCCCATTACATCCATTTCCGCGTTCCGGAGCACCTCCAGCGGATAGATGGCGCACGGGGCGCAACAGATGTGGAGCAGTGTTTTCATTGTCTGGCACCGAAAATGGCAGTCCCGATTCTTATCATCGTGGCCCCTTCTTCAATGGCCACCTCAAAATCGCCGGTCATGCCCATGGACAGTTCCTCCATTCTGATGTTTGGCAAGCACTGCGCAGCGATGGTCCGGGCCAGTTTACGCAATTGCGCAAAATAGGGCCTGACCGCTTCAGGATCGTCAAAAAACGGCGGCATGGTCATCAGCCCCCTGAGGGAAAGGTCAGGCAAGCGACTGATTTCATCGGCCAGGGATAGGGCATTATCCGGTGAGACCCCGGCTTTTGATGCCTCCCCGCTGATATTGACCTCCATCAGAATTTTCTGGACCTTCTCTTGCTTTTCGGCCTGCTTGTTGATTTCCCGCGCCAGTTTAAGAGAATCCACTGTGTGAATCCAGTCAAAAAGGGGGACCGCGTATTTGGCCTTATTGGACTGAAGGTGGCCGATAAAATGCCAGGTAACATCAGCGCCGGATAAACCGGCGATTTTATCACGGGCTTCCTGAATATAATTCTCCCCGATATCGGTCAGGCCGGCCGCAATGCCTTCCTCAACCCGCTCAACGGGCTTTGTCTTGGTCACACCGATCAACCGGATACCGCCCGGGTCCCGGTTGCACCGGATCGCGGCATCCTGTATGCGCTTTCGCAGGCTTTCAATTATGTCTTTCATGACAGTTCTCTGATGCCCTCGAAAAAAGTCAAATTTGGGATGGCATCTGCATAGCCTTCTTCCGGTATCCGAAATTCAGCGACGCCCGGGGTTTAATATTATGCATGCTGCGCAGGGAGCGCCGCAAGGTGCTGTTCAGCTTATATGTCTCCCGAAAAGCCCAGAAATAGCCGCGCAGTAACTCTTCCGGCGTCATGGATACCGGTCTGAAAATCACATCACTGGTATGGTACTTTCCCCAGTCATCATCCACAATCCGACCCTCATCTTTCATGGTATCATAAAGCCGGGTACCGGGAAAGGGCGTCAGAATATGGAACTGGGCCGCATCGATACCGGTTGTTCGAATAAATCGGACCGTCCGTTCAAAGACGCCGGGGTCATCATCATCAAGGCCAAAAATAAAACTCCCCAGAATACTGATACCCGCTCTCTGAATCCGTTTGATGGCTTTCTTGTAATTGTCCGGAGAATTCCAGGATTTGTTCATTCGCCGAAGGTTGGCTTCCGACAGCGACTCGAACCCGATAAAAGCATATTTGCCGCCACTGGCGGCATACAGAGAGAGTAACTCATCGTCTTGCGCAAAAGTGATGGATGCCTGCCCGCCCCAGACTTTGTTCAGGGGTTTCAGCGCGCTGAAAAGCGCCTTTGCATAACGGCTGCTGCCGGCAATATTATCATCCACAAAAAAGAAATTTTTTGTGTTAAAGGCCTCGATCTCTTCAACCACCTCACCTACCGGCCGGTGCCGGTATTGCTTGCCGAAAAACGCACTCACTGCACAATAATCACAGGCAAACGGACAGCCCCGGGTGGCCTGAATCGTGTTAAAACCGGTTGAATACATATTCTGATCCAGCAGGTCCCGGCGCGGTATTGCCATATTATTCATGTCAATAAGATGGTCCGCTTTGTAAACCGGTTTCAGGGTCCGGGCTTCAAGGTCTCTGAGCACTTCCGCCCACACCGGTTCCGCTTCCCCCACCACAACGCTGTCGGCATGGCCGAGGGCCTCTTCCGGCATGGCGGAAACATGAAAGCCCCCCATGACAACAGGCGTTCCCCGTTCCCTGAATCCGTCGGCAATGGCATAGGCGCTGGGAATCTCCGCTGTAAAGGCGGTAATCCCTACCAGATCAACCTTTTTGTCATAATCAACCGGCGTGACGCGGGCATCCAGAATCTCAACGGACCAGTCTTTCGGCGTTAATGCGGCAATTGTCGAGAGACTCAGACGCACCATTCCGGCCTTGCCCGATTCGGACACATGGCCCCAGTAACCGCTTTCATGGCGTGGTAGAATCAACAGTAATTTTTTCAATATAACCCTTTCAGTGTTTGCAAACGTATAAGCCCGATCAGAATGTGATCACGCCCTTTTGTATCAAATGACCGACCACCTCGCACACCGGCAGTCCGACAACGTTTGTATATGAACCGTTCACGCGGCTGATAAACATCGATCCCAGTCCCTGTATGGCATAAGCACCGGCCTTGTCATAGGGTTCCGAAGTCTCAAGATACCATTCAATTTCTCCGGCGGAGAGCGGCTTAAACCAGACCTCAGTTGTTGAAACACCGGAAAGGCCTTGGTCGTCATCCTGACAGACAATGGCATATCCCGTATACACACTGTGAACGCAACCACTCAGAGCGGAAAGCATATCCCGGGCATGTGCCTTTGATGGCGGCTTTTCAAGCAGGGCATTATCCAGCACGACAATGGTGTCGGCACCAATAACCCAGTGATCAGGGAATTGCGCCGCCACATCACGGGCTTTGGCCATGGCCAGTGTCTGGGTATACTCAGCCGGCGAAGACCATACATATCCGGACTCGTCCACGCGGCTTTCAAAAACTGTAAACACCAGCCCGGCCTGTTCCAGCAGGAACTTACGCCGGGGGGAGCGGGACGCCAGTACCAGGGGCTGATTATGACGTATGTCTGATGTTCCGTCCATAAATCCACTTTCCAGCTTCTGCGCTTCATATAAAAAACAGCACCATCACAATAGTCGGGCAAACCGTCCGTATCAGCCGACAGATTCCTAAAATACGCTTGAGGATCTCCAAAGGCAAGAATAATCATCCAGCACGGGCTGAATTCTCAATGGAAAGACTTAAGACTTACTGAAGCCTGAGTGGGGAATAAGGTCGCAACGCGGATTTGGCGTTGATAATCAGGGATGTGGCATCTGTCCCGCTTTCAGGGAACGTGCTGATGCCTACTCGGCCGGCGATTTGATCAATAGTTTCTCCTTCAACCCGGTGGGGACCGGATAAATGACGCATGAGCTTCTCCACCACAACATCGGGAGCGGTTCGCGCGGGATCGCTTAGAAGAATAACAAACTCATTGTTCTGATAACGGCATGCAACATCGGTCTCCCGTATTTTAGAATGGATAATACGACCGATACGCCCCAACAGATACTCACCGGCTGAAGGTCCGTAAAGATCTGTGATGGCATGGACATCTTCAAGTTCAAGAAAAATCATGGAAAAGGCGGTTTCATAGCGTTTTGCATATCGCAGCATCTCTTCCAGATGATCAAGAAACGCCTCTTTGTTAAGCAGTCCGGTTACATAGTCCCGGGTGACCATTTGAAGCAGTTCACATTCATCAAAGAGATCTGTCTGGATCTCCCGGACGAGCCCTCTGAACCCCGTAATGTGATTGCCGGCATCCTTGATAAGGGAGGTGGATGTTTCCACGGTCAAAACAGTGCCATCATTCTTTCTCAGTTCCCACTCAAATACCGGGGGCGGCATCTTGCGCTTACGGGATTTTTTCAGTATACGAAACACTTTACGCTGGCTATCCTTATCCATCAGCTCAGCCACATTCAACCCGGCGAGCACATTGGCGGAATAACCCGTCAGTTTGCGCATGGCTTTATTGAAAAACAGGAAATGGCCATCCTTATCCACTTCAAAGTATCCTTCTGTCAACTTTTCAGCGATTGAACGGCAGCGTTGTGCGTTGATTTGGGGATCATTAAACACCATTTCCGTGTCAACGGGCTGATCGGGGGTCTGCATATCGAGAAAATGAATCAAACGCCTTGATAGCGCATGGTGCATATGACCGAAAACCACACTGCACCGTTTTTTTCTGGGGGCGCCGGCCGGGACATCGGACGGCTGACGGCCATTCAGACACACATCCGAGACAACAGTGCCGGTAATCTCACTGAGATAAAAATTCTCTTTATTCACAAAGATGTTCAGCATGGTCGGTGTATTCCGGCTGTTGTTGCGAAAACTGTTGTACTCAAAACCAAGCCCGTCCATACTGATATCCACGATTTTGCCAATGCCCGTCTGGTTCCCCATTGAAAAAACAACTGCCCCGTCGTCAATTTTGAACCGTGGACGCTTCCGCCGTTCAATTCTGGCGCTGTGATCTATGGCCATGTGATTCCCGTTGTTTGAGGTTGACCTGAAACGCTGCTGATAATCAGGTAATGGAATATAAATACTCTATTATTTAACTGCTTAGCTTGTCAAGCGATTAAACCGACGCCCCCCACTCATGATACATTCGCAAAAAATCGCTTGCGGACGGCAAAGCAGAAGTTATGCCCCGCAGGATTGGAAGCTTTTTACGAAGTCGCGCGCCTTGATTTCCAATAGTCCGTGGTTATATTTCGTTTATTATGAAAATAACAAATGAAAAAACCATACCCGATCCAAAGAAAGTAGAGAAAGAGATTGGCGCTTTTCTTCAGGAAAAATACGGGGATAACATAAAACTGGTAACGCCGGTTACTGAAGCGGCATATGACGAGACCGGCGGGGATGCCCGTGATAACCAGAAACCCGACATCCGGTTTGACCTCAAGCCCGAGGCGCTTGCGGCCTATCTGGACCAGTTTATTATCCGACAGGATGACGCCAAGAAAATACTGTCCACCAAAATCTGCACCCACTTTAACCGTATTCAGCACGAAGCCCTCTATAACGGCACCACAAAGATGGTTGGGGGCATCAAAAACAACGTCCTGATGATCGGCCCCACCGGTGTGGGCAAAACCTATATGATCCGGCTGATTGCCCGCAAGCTTGGTGTGCCCTTTATCAAGGGCGATGCGACCAAATTCAGCGAGACCGGATACGTGGGCGGTGACGTGGAAGATCTGGTCCGGGATCTGGTACGGGAAGCGGACAACGATATTGAGCGGGCCCAGTACGGCATCGTTTATATTGACGAGATCGACAAGATTGCCGCCAGTGCCAACCTGATTGGTGCGGATGTTTCCCGATCCGGTGTACAGCGTGCTTTGCTGACCCTTATGGAAGACACGGATGTGGAGATGAAAGTTCCCCATGATCCGGTTTCCATTATGCAAGAGGTGGAACAGTTCCGCAAGACAGGCAAGCGGGAAAAGCGCGTGGTTAATACCAAAAACATCCTCTTTATCATGAGCGGGGCCTTCAACGGGCTGCAGGAGATTATCAATAAGCGTCTTTCCAAACAGTCCATCGGCTTTTCGGCCCGGCTTCAGTCCAGCGAGGACGACCCGTATGCGGCCATGAAACATATCAAATCCGAGGATCTGACCACATTCGGTTTTGAAACGGAATTCGTGGGACGACTGCCCATCCGCGCCGTGTTTGAAACCCTGAATCAGCGGGATCTGTTTGACATTCTGAAAAACCCCAGCAACCCGATCATCCTGAGTAAAAAGATCGATTTTGCCGCTTACGGGATTGACCTGACATTTGCGGACCAGGCCCTGACAGCCCTGGCAGAAAATGCATACATGGAAAAAACCGGTGCCCGCGGTATTGTCAATGCCGTGGAGCGTGCCCTGATTCATTTTGAAAGCAAACTGCCGTCCACCAATGTAACCCGGTTTCCGGTGACCCGCGAGACAGTGGAAAATCCGGAAAAGGAACTGGAACGATTTCTGGAGCCGGATAACTTTCCGGCCATATCGGAAGCTTTTGAGAAAATCGCCAAGCAGGAAAAAACGTCCATTCAAACGCATATTCAGGAAAAGGGTGCCGGGTTGGCCGAAAAATATGACTTTCCGATCACCCCGGAACGGGCGGATATTCTGGCCGATTTCTGCATGCAGCGCATCAGCGATGTGGACAATGCGTTTAAGACCATCAAGGCGTACTATGACGAGATAAAAAACATTGAACACTATTTTGCCGGCAAATACGATCTGGCCATTGTTCTGGAAGAAGACGCCGTTCACCATATTTTACGGCGATATATGCAGGATGAGTTTGCAAATTTTGAAAAAATATGTAATGAGCTTAGCAGGCATTTTGTTGACGGATTCAGACTGCTGGCAGAAAAAGGCGGACAAAAACGGTTCAACATCACCGAGCAGGCCCTGATGTTTCCGGAGTCATGGCTTGAAAGCCAGATTAAAAAGGCCTTTGGCAAGCAAGCGGTCGAACTGCCGTCCGATAATACAGACACAGAAACGGACTTTAATGAATGATCGGCATATCAAAGCTTTATTGCGGAACAACAGAGCCATCCGACGCCCTTCGCTACGGACGGCGCTCCAAAGACCTTCCCTCCCATCTGCTGCAATTTTCAGCAGACAAGCGGCCCGTGGTGGTCTGGAACATGACTCAGCAGTGCAACCTTAAATGTGTTCACTGTTATGCCCATGCAAAGACCCGCGCCCGGGACAACGAACTTTCTACGGCGGAGGGCAAACAATTAATTGATGACCTGGCTGCATTTAAAGCGCCGGTAATGCTCTTTTCAGGGGGTGAACCCCTGATGCGCGAGGACCTGCCCGAGCTTGCCGCTTATGCCGTGGAAAAGGGCATGCGGGCGGTGATCTCCACCAACGGCACCCTGATCACCAGCGAGATGGCAAAGACCCTGAAAGCCATCGGACTTTCCTACGTGGGGATCAGCCTGGACGGCGGCCCCCGCATCAACGATAAGTTCCGGGGCGTTGACGGCGCATTTGACAATGCTATGGCGGGTATTGCAAATTGTCAGGCCGCCGGCATCAAGGTGGGGTTACGGTTTACCATCAACAAGTTCAACGTGGATGAGGTCCCGGTGATCTTCGATATCCTGGAAGAAAAAAACATTCCCCGGGTCTGCTTTTACCACCTGGTCTATGCTGGCCGGGGCTCCACCCTGATAAACGACGACCTTTCCCATGAAGAAACCCGAAAGGTCCTCGATCTGATCATGGACCGGACAAAAGATCTCCACGACCGGGGGATGCCCAAGGAGGTCCTTACGGTTGACAACCACGCGGACGGCCCGTATGTCTATATGCGACTGCTTGGAGAAAACCCCGATCGTGCGGCAGATGTACTGGCCCTTCTTAAAATGAACGAAGGTAACAATTCCGGCCGGGGAATCGGCTGTGTGAGCTGGGACGGCGAGGTACACGCCGATCAGTTCTGGCGGCACCACAGCTTCGGCAATGTCCGCAACCGGCCGTTTTCCGAAATCTGGACCGACACGGAAACCGATCCGCTCATGGGGCAGCTCAAGGAGAAAAAGAAACATGTCACCGGCCGGTGCGCGTCCTGCCAGTGGCTGGACATCTGCGGCGGCAACTTCCGGGTCCGGGCCGAAGCCGCCACCGGGGACTTGTGGGCGCCGGACCCGGCATGTTATCTTACGGACAAAGAAATCGGTATTTGAGGAGACATACATGCTCTTTCCCGACTATAGACCCAGGCGACTTCGGCAAACCGAAGGATTCCGGCGAATGATCCGGGAAACATCCCTTTCCGTGGATGACCTGTTGTTGCCGCTGTTTGTTGTTCCCGGCAAGTCCGTGAAACACCCCATCGATTCCATGCCGGGCCACTTCCACCTCTCTCCGGATAATCTCATAAAAACCGCTCAGGCGGCTTTTGACCTGGGTATCCCCGCAGTCATGCTGTTCGGGCTGCCCGACAAGAAAGACCCCTTGGGCACCCGGGCTTATGCAAAGGACGGGATTGTCCAGAAAGCGGTCAGGGAACTGAAAAATAAAATCCCCGAGCTCATGGTGGTCACCGATGTCTGCCTCTGCCAGTACACAGACCACGGCCACTGCGGGGTGCTGGACGGGCATGTCATCGACAACGACGCCAGCCTCGACCTGATCGCCAAAACCGCGCTCTCCCACGCCAAAGCCGGGGCGGATATGGTGGCCCCTTCCGACATGATGGACGGGCGGATCGCCGAAATCCGGGGGCTGCTTGATGACGAAGGGTACAGCAACACGCCGGTCATGTCCTATGCGGCCAAGTACTGCTCCGCCTATTACGGCCCTTTTCGCCAGGCTGCGGAATCGGCGCCCGCATTCGGTGACCGGAAGACCTATCAGATGGACCCGGGCAATGCGGTTGAAGCCATCCGGGAAGCCAGCATGGACATTGAGGAGGGCGCCGATATTATCATGGTCAAGCCTGCCCTTCCCTACCTGGACATTATCTGCCGTATCCGCGATGAGATCGATCTGCCGGTTGCCGCCTACAATGTGAGCGGTGAATATGCCATGATCAAGGCAGCGGAACAGAAGGGCTGGCTGGACGGGAACAAAGTCATGATGGAAACCCTGCTCTCCATCAAACGGGCCGGTGCCGATATCATCCTGACCTATTTTGCAATGGACGCGGCAAAAGCGCTGAGGGGGGAATAATGCCGCATCCCTCAGGCCATACACCCAAGGATAAAGCAGGCGGTGACCTGCGCCTGGTGGCATGGGAGACCACCCGGAACTGCAACCTCTCCTGTCTCCATTGCCGCGCCTCTGCCAGACACGGCACCTTTACCGGCGAACTCGACACCCGACAGAGTTTGGCCCTGCTGGACCAGATCGCAGAGGTTGGCCGCCCCATTGTTATTCTCACCGGCGGAGAACCCCTGCTGCGGCCCGATATATTTGAAATTGCCCGGCACGGCACAAATAAAGGGCTTCGCATGGTCATGGCGCCCAACGGCACTTTAATCACCGAAGACACCGCCCGGAAAATGGCGGATGCCGGTATTGAACGGATCAGTATCAGCATTGACGGATCCACAAAAGAAAGCCACGACCGGTTCAGGGGAGTGGACGGCGCCTATGACGGCGCGCTCAAAGGCGCCTTTCTTGCCCGGGAGGCGGGCATAGAATTTCAGATCAACACCACCATCACCCAGGCCAATATGGACGAAATCCCCCGGATCATGGCGCTTGCCGAGGAAGTGGGGGCCGTTGCCCATCATATTTTCCTGCTTGTACCCACCGGCCGGGGCAAAGACCTGGCTGACCAGGCCATTTCCGCTGAGAATTATGAAAGCACGCTGAACTGGTTCTACGATCAGAAAAAAACAACCACCATGCAGCTCAAGGCCACCTGCGCGCCCCAGTATTACCGGATTCTGCGCCAGCGTGCCAAATCGGAGGACATATCGGTCACCTTTGAAACCCACGGCCTTGATGCGGTTACCCGGGGCTGCCTGGGCGGCACCGCGTTCTGTTTTATCTCCCACCGGGGCATCGTCCAGCCCTGCGGCTTTCTGGAACTCAACTGCGGCGATGTAACACAAGACCACTTTAAAACCATCTGGGAAACCGCCCCTCACTTTCTCGCCCTGCGTGATTTCTCAAACCTGAAGGGCAAATGCGGGGCCTGTGAATACAAACGGGTCTGCGGCGGCTGCCGCGCCCGGGCCTTTGAAGCCACCGGCGACTATCTCTCCGAAGAACCCCTTTGTGCCTATCAGCCGGTAAAATGCAAAACATAAAAATCGATCCTCTCTGCTTTTCAGACTTTGACGCGGTACTCTCCTTGTGGCAGGCCTGTGATGGTAACGGCCTGCATCTGCATCATGACGTTTCAGAAACGCCTCAGGGATTTTCATTGTTCCTCAATCGCAACCCCGGCCTGAGCTTTGTTGCCAGGGATGGAAAAGACATTGTCGGCGCGGTTCTGGGCAGCCATGACGGTCGGCGGGGCTTTATCAATCATCTTGCCGTTGCGCAATCATATCGCCGGAAAGGCATTGGCCGGGCACTTGCGAGGTCCGTTATTGATGCCATAAAAGCCGGGGGCATCCCGAAAATCGTTATCTTTATCCTGAAAAACAACCCTGATGCACAGGCATTCTGGCTGCAACTGGGGTTTGCCAGGGAAGATATTATTGACACATATTCCCTGACGTATTGATGGCAAAACCATCATCAGAAATTTATTTGATTATTCCCGGACATTGGCTTACTCTTACTGATAATGCATAATACAGGGTGTTTAAAATGAGAGTAGTGTCCATCCATTTCACATGGATGGCACAATCTGGGGTTTCCAATCCAGAAATGTGAATTTTTCCGCAAGATCAAGGAAAACAAGGGGTTGCGCGGAGGCGTACTGGACGTACGCCGCACAAGCAAGCCCGCAGTTTGACGCAGATATTGCGGAAAAAGGCCATTTATGGATGGAAACGAGAGTAACAACCAGGGGACAGGTCACAATCCCTGTCAGCATACAGGAAAAATTTGGAATAACACCAGGCTAAAAGGCGGATTTTTTGCAGAAAGATCATTTCACCAGAATAAAAGGCTGAAGCCGGTCCAGAAAATTGAAAACCAGAGTTAAAAAACCTCATCCCATATCCGGCCTTTCACGGCTGGCAACAATCGCCAGAGAGCTTGAGGATCTGACATCCGTCTGCAAAAAATGCGGCATATGCCAGTCGGTATGTCCCCTGTTCCCCCTGACCGGCCTGGAACGAGACATTGCCAGGGGCAAAATCGCGGTGCTGGAAGGGGTGATGGCTGATGTGGTAAAAAGCGCCGATGCCGTGCTGGCCCGTATCAACCAGTGCCTGCTGTGCGGTTCCTGCGCCCATGCCTGCCCCAATGGCGTGGACAGCATGGCGATCTTTCTGCGTGCTCGGGTGCTGCTGACCGAATACAGAGGGCTTTCATGGGGGAAAAAGGTCCTGCTGCGACAGATACTGGCACGGCCCCGCCTTTTTGACCGAATGGCCGGGATGGCCGAAAGCATGCAGGGAATTTTTCTCAAAACAGGGCGTGGCAACGCGGAAAGCACCGCGCCCCGGAGGGTTGTCTCGCCGCTGCTGCATGGCCGGCATGTGATCCCGCTGGCAAAAACCCCGTTTCATGCCGTAACCCGGACGGACAGCAGTAACGACAAGCACGCCGGCACAAGTGTCCTGTTTTTCACCGGCTGCCTGATTGACAAAGTATTCCCATCCGTGGCATCAGCTTCCATTGCCGCCTTGCGGCATCACGGTTTTGCACCGTTGGTTCCGGAAAACCAGGGATGCTGCGGCATTCCCGCTCTCTCATCCGGCGACATGGAAACCTTTCAAAATCTGGTGCACCACCACATGGGGATGTTTGAAAACCTGCCCTTTGACCGGCTGGTCACGGCATGCGCCACCTGCGCGTTTACCATCAAAAAAGTCTGGCCCGCCATGATCGAAAAGGATGATCCCCTGGCAGACCGGATAACGACGATTGCGGAAAAAACCACAGACATCACAACACTGATTGCATCCAGCAACACCGGGTTGACCGCAGCCACAAGCGACAATGCCCTGCCCGTGACCTATCACGACCCCTGCCATCTGAAGAAATCCCTGGGTATTGCCACGGCGCCAAGACAGCTCATCCACGCCGCGCCCGGCTACAGGCTTGTGGAAATGGCCGAAGCCGACAAGTGCTGCGGCATGGGCGGCGGATTCGGTATTCAGTTTGCCGATTTGTCACGGTCCATCGGGATGGCAAAACAGCAGCATATTGTTGAAACCGGATGCAGGGTGGTGGCCACGGGATGCCCCGCCTGCATGATCCAGATTGCGGGCATGCTTGCAGCGGCCGGCCACGGTGATATTGCCGTTCGCCATCCGGTGGAACTTTACGTGGACGATACGTCAAGCGCTGCGGTCAGGTCCAGGTAACCGTCAGATCAAAATAATCGTGATGATCTTCCATGTTGGACTTAACATCGCCCCCGCCGGTGATTTTGGCCAGTTCATGCATGGTTCCCAGAATGGAATTGATAATCACCTGGGCGACCTCCTCTCCCCTGACCTTGGTATCCACATAGATCCGGAACATCACACGGCCGGTCTCCTGTTCAAAATAATTCTTTTCAGCGTCCGGGTACTCCCCTTTGAAAAAGGACCGTCGTCGTACGATAAACCGTTCTATACTGGTGGCCGGATCCCCCGGCACAACAATATTTTTATACACCTCGGCCATGCTGTATGCCAGGAGATTGCCATAGGCAAAACAGGCCTCCAGCTTTGATTCACCAATGACCTTATAGACGGCAAGCGAAATACGATAAAAAAAATCATCCGCATACCATGCCGTGGCCATGATCTCGCCGTCAATAATCTCCCAGTCCTCGGGCCTCAGGTAATCGCCCCAATCAAGATCTTTCGCTTTTCGGACCTGTTTTACCAGATCCAGAAGAATCGTGCCTTTAACGGATACGGTGGTGTCTGTCATGCTCCCCCCATGGTCATTTTGTCTTTTTGCCGGATATCAGAAATATGTTAATCAGCAGCAGGAAAAGAGAATTTCAACGCAGCATCAAAGCAATTCAAGGACAGATCAAGCGGCTTTTCCATATTTTCATTGCCAGGATTGCATTTATTGATTAACTCTTTTAGTTATATAAATAAAAAGACCGAAAGGTCAAGAGATTAACCGAATAAACAGAGGAGATCCAGTTGGGTACCAATTATACGACGATTATATTAAATAATCTCAAACAGCAATATGCCGCCCTGCCATCAGATATGGAAACCCGTATGGGAGCGCAACAGGATGGTGATACTTTTATCTTTAAAGCATTTGGCCGAAAGTGCGTCATCTCGCCGGATCATATCATGCTGGATGATGAAGAACTGGCTGATGCCCGGGGGGTAATCATTTCCCTCTATTTCTGCCATGCCGCCCCAGAGCCCTGCATCATGCCGCCGCTCCGGGCATTCAAGGAATTTGAAAACAGCATGCCCTATGCCGGCGCCTTTACAACCCATACAGAACAGGTGCTGGTACCGCATGCCGGGAAAATCGCGTCAAACCTGGACTCTATTTTTGAAGTATTGGACGGTGAAGCAGCGCCCACGGAAGTGGGGGGCGACCTGGCCTTTATTGTGACGCCACTGCCCAAAATCCGTCTCTGCTACATTCTGTATGAAGCAGATGAGGACTTTCCGGCATCCGTGACCTGTCTCTACTCCGCCAATGCCGGGTCATTTCTGCCCATTGACGCTCTGGCGGATGTGGGAGAGTATGCGTCCAAACGGATGATAGAGCTGGTAGGCACTGCCTAGCCCGCATATTTCATGAAATTTTTTGATAATTGATTCATTCTGATTATATTTTAAAGTGTTATGATATATTTTGTCCGTTTTTACAAAATGCAAACTGTAATTCTTACTTGAAGGAATCAGGTTAATTTTATATCAAAGAATTTCACCCTGCGGGCGAATCACCTTACGCACATCTGCGGCGAACTCGACTCGTGAAATATGCGGGCTAGAACATTTTGCTGCGCAGGAGCAGCCGTTGCCGATGTAATTCCTCCCTCAACCATTCCGGACTCCGGGCCAGCTTTTCCTGCGGGGCCGTCATGAGCTTCCGGGTCATCTCCTTCTTAAAACCAATGTACGCCTCCAGTTCCCCGTCCTCCATGTTAATGATGAAAAACCGCACCATCTTTTTCCGAAGCACGCGGGTCATGTTGAACAGCAGTGTAATAATGATATTATCGGCAATCGCGACCATGACATCCTGATTTTCAATCTCAAGGTCCATCACCTTTTCCCGGTCGGCCCTGCTTTCCAGTTGCGCGTCCATGATATCCAGCATTCGCTTGATATCTCTGGGGGTAAACTTGTTCAACGCGAGCCGGTAAACTTCAGGAAAAAGCAGAACCCAGAACTCCCAGGCCTCGTCCACAATATATTCATCCACTACAACTTCCCGGCCCTTATCTTCTCCCATAAACAGACTGGATAAAAAATCAAGGCCCGCATGTTTCATGTAGTCTTTTACATAGGCGCCATTGCTGCGCTTCACGTCGATCACATTCATTGCCTCAAGCTGTTTGAGGGCAATCCGGAGAGAAGCGGTATCTGTCTGCATCATCTCGGCAAGCGACCGCAGGGGTGGCAGTTTCTCACCCGGCTGAAGCCTGCCGGCAAATATCTGGCGACTCAGGGTGCTGGTAATGGATTGGGATGTCTGCCGTTCGGGCATCTTATCTCCTTCTGTTTTTTGGTCAACGTATCGTTATCAATTAACATTGAGCAGGTAAACAATAACACCCCCTTATTGTTTTTTCAAATCTTTTTTTTGTATATTTTTTTATTGACTTTGTTTAAACAATATTCTACTTTGGTTAATCAAAATTGAAATATTTTCAAGGAGGCACCATGACACAACCGGCCCCCGCCAGTGATATGTCTGCCAGCACTGAAACCACCGGCGCAGACACGCTTGTGAACAGCCTGCATGCCTGCGGTATCCAATGTGTTTTCATGGAAGATCATCCTGCAATGACCCCTGTTGCCAATGCCATTAACGCTGCGGGCACATTACGGATGTTGAACCCGATCAGTGAAATCGCCTGCGTACCCATGGCAGACGCTTACAGCCGTTACACAGGCGAGCCGGTGGCGTCCATCACCGCCGGTGGCGGGCACTGCCTGAACCAGGTCATGGGAACAACCACCGCATGGGGTGACAAAACACCGGTTATCGTAATCGGCATACAGGACGACCATCCACTATCGACCGCACCGGTGTTTGACCGGGAGACGCTGTCAGTTGAATCGGTATTTAAACCCATCAGCGTATACAGTGTAACGGTTCAAAAGCCGGATGATATCGCCGTCATTGTTGTCCGCGCCGTCCGTGAATCCCTGAGCGCCAAAGGCGGCACTGCCTATATTGAAATTCCCCGTTCTTTTCTTGAAGCACCGGTGGCAATGTCCTTGCCGACAGAACGGCAAAGCGGAACAAAGCAACCGGTATTTGCCCAGCAGACCGCGCCGCCCATGGCGGAACCGGAAACCATTCAACAGGCCCTACTGCTTTTGCGTAATGCCCGAAAACCCTTTATATTTGCCGGCGGCGGCGTTCTGAAAGCCAATGCCGTGAACGCGATCAACGATCTTGCAAAACAGACCGGGATCCCCCTTCTGTCCAGCATGGGTGCCCTGGATGCGGTTTACCCGGACAACCCCATGTATATCGGCCCCTCCAGTTACTTAAGCGGCGAGGCGTTTCACAAGGCCATTAAAAAAGCCGATGTCGTGCTTTCCGTGGGCGCCTGTTTCAGCGGCCTGGACGGGTTCGGCCTGCCCCCCATCTGGTCCGGTGATATCAAATTTATCCAGGTGAATATCGATCATCAATATATTGCCTTGAACCCGGGCGCCGAAATTCCCATCATTACAGACGCGCGCCAGGCAGTCGAACAAATGCTCACCGCCCTGGCCGGTATGCCGGCGTTTCCCGACCGTACACCCTGGATCACCTATCTGAAAAATCAGAACAGGGCCCACCAACAGCGTCTGGCCAAGGAAGCCCGCTGCCACAAACCCGACTCCGGCCGGCTGCATCCGGCCGCCGGTATTCTCGCCGTTCAGAAAACCCTTGAAGAATCCGATGCCATTGCCGTCGTTGACGGCGGCAACACCCCGTTATGGGCGGGCATGAGCGTGGCCCTGAAAGGCCCCCGCAGAATGTTCTTTCCAACGGGCATGGCAACCCTGGGCGTGGGCATTCCCATGGCGCTGGGCATCAAGGCGGCGGCACCGGACAAACCGGTGATGCTCCTGACCGGGGACGGCTCCATGCTGTATAACATTCAGGAACTGGAGCTGATGAAAAAATACAACCTGCCGCTGGTGATCATTGTAAACAACGACTCGGCCTGGAACATGATCCGGTCCGGGGAAGTCATGATCAACCGGTCCATCAGCACGGACCTGCCGGAGCAGGACTATGCAAAGGTGGCCGAAGCATTCGGCATGGAAGTCGTCCGCATCAGGACACTGGCGGATATCACCCCGGATCTGATATCACGGGCGCTTGGCGGCAATTATCCCATGCTCATCGATATTCCCACGGACAGGGATGTGTTTCCGGATTCCCTGGTAAGCTTTATCCGGGTGGAAATGATGGGGGTTCTGGTGCCGCAGCCGCTGAAAAAAATGCGGCGCATGCACCAGAGCCAGGCAAAGCTCTTTTCCCGGAACACCTGGAATATTATCAAATATCTGATAAAAACCTACTGAGGAGACAATCCATGCAGACACTTCTGGGCGCGGACCTGATTGTAGAAACACTTGCGCGGGAAGGCATTTCATATGTATTTACCCTGCCCGGGGGACAGATGAATCCTGTGCACTTTGCCGTCGATGAAAAACCGGGCATGGAACTGATTTTACCGCGGCAGGAAGGCGCCGGCGCACTCATGGCGGCCGGCTATGCTATGGCATCGGGCAAACCCGCATGTATCATGACCACGGTGGGCGCGGGCATTGCATATGAAATCGGCGCCCTCTACCTTGCCTGGAAAGAACGCCTGCCCCTTATTTCCATATCCCCGCAGGTGCAGTCCCACAAGATGAAACCCATTCAGGAAAACCTACAGGCCTGCGACCAGGACGAGATATTCAAACCCATCACCAAGTTCAACGCTATCTGCTACCACCGGGACCGGATTCCCAACCTGATCCGGCGTGCTCTGAAAATGGCCCTTGCTCCGGAGTACGGACCGGTCCATCTTGATGTGCCGGTGGATGTCATCTACGGGTTTAAAATGGTGTCCGACAAAAAGATGAAGAATCTGTTTCCCGGGACGGCCTCCCGTTTCAGCGGTAATATTATGCCGGACCCGGCAGGGGTTGAGACAGCCGCTAGCTTGATCGCCAACGCCGAGCGCCCCCTGGTTCTGGCAGGCAGAAATGTGGAGCGCGCCAGAGCCGGCGAACATCTGGATTCATTTCTTCGAATGACCGGCTTTCCCGCCATACCATCGGCGGCTGCTTTTGGCGCAGTAAAAGACAGTGATCTCAACCTGGGAGCCTGTGAATTATGGCATCATCCAGAAAACAGGCAAATGCTGGCACAGACCGATCTGGTCCTTCTGCTTGAAGCGGATGAAACCACCGCCCGCATGGCACAGGCACTGAAACTGATCAATCCGGAAATTCCGGTGATTCAAACAGCAGAACTGGCCGCATCCGTGGGTGCTCTTGTGCCGCTGACAGCCGGGCTGGTGGGTTCACCAGGTGCCGTGTTTGACGCACTTTGCCGGTCCCTGCAGGTTGCTTCACAATCCCTTGCAGTAACAGACCGATGGAAAGCAGCGCTTTTGCAGACATTCTCCAATATCATACAGGGCATGCCCGACAATCCGGATATCGCCACCGCGGGCAAGGACACATTTTACGGCATTCTTCATACCATCAACCGCATCAACAACCTCATCACGTCAAACGACAAAATTGTATGCGAAGGCAGGGCCGCGGCCATGGCGGCCATGGCATACCTTAAAAGACCCGGCCTTCACAACTGCCATATACTGGTGGATGACGATATTCCGGGTGCAGGGTATCCCGTATCCCTTGGCGTGAAACTGGCCGCTCCGGACGCCCGGGTTTTTCTGATCAGTGAGACAGATCTCTTCAAGCGCCATCACCGGGAATTACAGACCCAGAAACGATATCGGCTGAACACCACTTCCCTGCTGTTTAAAAGCCGTGAAACCCGGCCGGATCATGAAGTGGATTTTGTCACCCTTGCAAAAAGCCTCGGGGTTTCCGCTCAATCACTGACAGACCCGGAGGAAGAGATCACTGACACCCTGCTTTGCGAAGGCGAACAATGCCTGACCGGTATGCTGTTTGACGCAACAGCGTAATTTAAAAGTAAACAGAAAGGACACCATATGAAATCGCTCAAAGATAAAGTCGTCGCTATTACCGGGGCCGGCTCAGGAATCGGCCGGGGACTTGCCCTGCGGCTGGCAAGTGAAGGCTGTGCCCTGGCGTTATCGGACATCAACGAAACCGGGCTTCAGGAAACCGCAGGAATGATAAAAGCTCCGGGCGCTGCCGTCAGTACCCACGTTGTGGACACAGGCAACCGGGACCGGGTATACCAATATGCCGACGACGCAGCCGCCCATCACGGGGGCGTTGACATGATTATTAATAACGCGGGCGTCACTGTCAGCGAGTCGCTGGAAAAAGTTTCTTATGAGGATTTTGAATGGCTTATCAATATCAACATGTGGGGGGTTGTATACGGCACGCGGGCGTTTCTGCCGCTGTTGAAAAAGCGCGCCGAAGGACATATTGTCAACATATCCAGCATCAACGGCATGGTGCCATTTCCCCACAACGGCCCTTACAACATGTCGAAATGTGCGGTCAGGGCCTTCAGTGAAACCCTGATGCAGGAACTGAACGGCACAGGCATTCATGTCACCTGCGTGCATCCCGGCGGGATCAAGACCAATATTCTGGCCAATGCCCGTTTTTACCACACCCCGGGCGGCCAATTGAACCAGACCGAGGCTGCCGGCAAGTTTGCACGGCTGGCAAAAACAACCCCTGACAAAGCCGCCGCAATTATTATTGCAGGCATTAAAGAAAACAAAAAGAGAATCATGGTGGGCATGGATGCCAGGATGATGGACCTGACCTCCAGAATATCGCCCATTGGAATGGTTATGCGTACGGGGGTCATCACCCGAAAAGTAATGAAATAAAAAACCCTTGACATTCCATTCAAAATATCGTTTTTTCATAAACACTGTTTAGCCTAAATTTTTACACATCATCAACAGGAGGAGATTTATGCTTCGCAAACTTATGCTGGTCTTTTTTGCTTTGATGTTTGTTGTCCCTTGCAGCCACGCCATGACCATCGGCGATGTGGAACTGCCGGATACATTGCAGATCACAAATGCGGACACACTCATTCTCAACGGGGGCGGGATTCGAAAAAAATTCTTTATGGACATCTATGTGGCCGGGCTCTACCTCAAAGAAAAAAACAGCGACTATATGGATATTATTAACATGGATGAGGACATGGCCATCAAAATCGTCATCGTATCCAAGCTGATTACAGCAGAACGGTTCATGGAAGCCACCGAAGCCGGATTTGAACGGACAACCAACGGCAACACCGAACCGATTCGGGGCAAAATTGACAAAGCGCTGCAGGTCTTTAATTCGGAATTCAATGTGGGCGATGTTTTTGACATCGTATATATCAAGGGCCAGGGAACGACATTCACGAAAAACGGTAAATTTATCAGTACGATAACGGGTATGGATTTCAAAAAAGCACTCTTCGGTATCTGGATCATTGACAAGCCGTCCCATAAGAACGAAAAGCTGCGGGAAGGGATGCTGGGGCTTCGATAGCCGGATTATTAACCGATATTGCTCAATAAACGGACACGGGCAAGGCAACCCCCTATACCCGTGTCCACCCTCACCAAACTGGCCGGATTTTTCCCGTGGCCGGCCCTGTCCACTCAAATTTCCGGGTTAAAGCTCCCATTTAATCTCCGGCATTCGTCGCTCAGGCATACGATGATATTTGAATTTCGGATGCCCCACCATCATGGCGGCAAAATTGGCGTCCCCCGATTCCAATCCCAAGGCTTCCTGGAGCGGCGCCCAGTGGGTTGCCGCGGCGTTAAAAAAGCCGTTCCAGCAGGCACCCAGACCGAATGCCGGGACTGCAAGCTCCAGGTAAGTCATGGCAATAACGCAGGCATTCGGAGAAGACGGATTGGCCGTTGGCGCATTGGCCAGTATCAGATGGGGCGCGCCCCGGCTGATGGTATCCATTCCGAATTCCCAGCCGCCCACCACCAGGTCCAGGTGCAGGGCATTTGCAAATTCCGGTGATTTTTTGATCATGTAGCGCATCCAGTCAACCACCAGCCCGCTGAGCCGGGTCACATCCGCCCTGCCATAAATCACCTGCCATTTGACCGGCTGTGTGTTATGGCCCGACGGGGCATACCGGGCAACATGAATCAGCTTTTCAAGGGTTTCTTTGTCCACGGGCGTATCCTTGTAAGTACGGATGGAACGCCGGTATCGCAGAAAGTGCTCCGTGGACGACGGCTCCGGCAGCCACTCCTTTTTCACGGCAAGACAGTCTTCCGGCGCCAGGTTTTTATGGGACAACGCGGCTGTGGGACATACCGCCACACAGTGGCCGCAGTCGATACACAACGCGTCGGCCCCGTCAACCGGATGCGGCACCCCGTCATCCCCGATTGCAATGATCTTGATCGGACATTCAGCCGCACATATGCCGTCTTTGTTGCATTTTTCAGTATCAACAGTAAATAATGCCATGTTACCCCCTGATTTTTTATATTAGCGGAAAAAGGCCATTTATGGATGGAAACTCAATATAAATCAGCCGGTGCATCAGGTCAAATATTTTCTCGAAACTGAAGGCCGTTCCGATTCCCCTGATTGACAACCGGGAAAAAACCTGTTGCGGTTCTTCTTCCTGCAAGCTAATATGCTTTGCTTATTGACAGAAAATTAAAAAAACGGACATTTTCCATGAATGAACAGCAACAAAAAAAACCGCTTGAAATCTTATGCTCCCGCCATTTTCTCGCATGGCTTTATGAGCAGCAGATCAGTCTGGCATTTACCACTTACCAGTCGTGTCGCCTCTTTTTCATTGGCATGAAACAGGATGGCAGTCTGTCCGCCTTTGAACGGTTGTTCGACCATGCCATGGGCCTTTATGCAAGCCCGGAACGGCTCTATATGAGTTCCAAATATCAGATATGGCAGTTCGACAATGTGCTGAACCCGAATGAACTGTATAAAGGATACGACCGGCTCTATGTGCCGCGCATCGGGTTTACCACCGGTGACCTGGATGTACACGATATCGTGGTGGATAAAAACGGCCGCCTGACCTTTGTCAACACGCTCTACAGTTGCCTGGCCACCCTGAACGACCGGTATAGCTTCACGCCCTTATGGAAACCCCCGTTTATTTCCAAGCTGGCGCCCGAAGATCGCTGCCACCTCAACGGCCTGGCCATGGCGAACGGCATTCCAAAGTATGTGACCGCAGTAAGCCGGTCAGACGTCTTTGAAGGGTGGCGGGAAAAGCGATCTTCCGGCGGTCTGCTGATGGAAATCCCATCCGGCGAACCATTGGCTACAGGTCTTTCCATGCCCCACTCACCAAGGGTTTATAAAAACAGAATCTGGCTGCTTAACTCCGGTACGGGGGAACTCGGCTTCGTCGATACCACCCGGGGGAGATTTGAACCGGTGACCTTCTGTCGTGGATATGCCCGCGGTCTTGCGTTTCACAATGATTATGCCATTGTGGGGCTGTCCAAACCCAGATCAGACAGGGCTTTCACAGGCCTGCCCCTTGATGAAAGACTGGTCCAAAAAGATACGGAACCGGCATGCGGACTGATGGTGGTCGATATCAATACCGGCGATATTGTCCACTGGATGATGCTGGAAGGCGTTACAACCGAGCTGTACGACGTCCAGGTCCTTCCCGGCATCCGCCGGCCCATGGCACTCGGGCACAAAACCGACGAAATCAAAACCATTATCAATCTCCCCCCGGAGCACCGCCATCCATCCAATCCGGGCATCTCCCGCACAGACGACACAACAGCCGATCAACCCCATGCCGGGAAAGCGGGCCTTTCCGACTACCAGTTCAGGCTCAATGATACTGCCACGCCCGTGGATATCATCAAAATCAGCGGTATTACCTTCCCCAATGTGCAGAAACGCTGGCAGGCAAAGACCGCCGGTGCGCCCCTTGTACTGGTCACCGCTTCCGTCGAAAATAACGAGATTGCCGCGGCTGTGGCCGAGATTGATAAAACCGGGGAGCGTGCCGAGATCATCTCCTTTCATGTTGCGCCGGAATACAGAAAACAGGGTATCGGTGCCCGGCTGATCAACCTGATGGAAGGCGCCCTTTTCAGAAAAGGATGTTCCCTGATAGAGATACAATACCGGTCCGACTGGGACGGCAGCAAGGCCGTGGAAACCATCATCAACCGCCAGGGATGGCTGCCGCCCAAAACCCCTCGCATTCTATACAAAACCACGATTGACCGGATTGCGGCCGCCCCCTGGATACAGGATATGCCTGCTCTGAATGAAGGACTCGTTGTAATTCCATGGCAGGATGTTACCGATGCAGACCGGGAGCACATTGAAAACCGGAAAAGAGATGACAACTGGTTTCCGGACATGCTCTCGCCCTTTCAGGCCCCGTCGGCAACAGAAAATATCAACAGCCTGGCGCTCCGCAAGAACGGTGAAATCGCCGGGTGGATCATCACGCACCGCCCATCATCTGACACCATCCAATACTCAAGCCTGTTTGTGGATGATTCCCTGAGAGGGACCGATGCCGCTCTGGCGCTTGTGGCCGAAGCCGTATCCCGTCAGATCCAGGCGGGCATCAGTGAAATGATCTGGATGACAGAGACCCGGAACAGGGCCGTTCAAAAATTCATTGATAAACATATCGGGCCCTGGGTGGAATCAACATCCGAACTCCACCTGTCTGCCCGCGTGCTCAAGACTGATCCGGATATAGAGCAACAGAACGGCGTTAATGAGAAGATGAATGGCACCTCCTATTCCTGATGGCGCTTTGGATTACAATAAAAAACCCTTTTTCTCATTTCATCCGTTTGAAGCTGTGTCGCAAGTTGTCATCCCGGTCAGTGGAGCGAAGCAGAACGTGCGCCGGGATCCAGTATCAAATTGATAATATTCATTCTTATGGATTCCTTATCCTGCCGCCTTTGGCAGGGCTCGTCCGGAACGACGCTTTTCAGGATTTTGACACAAACGCGCCTAACGTGGGAAAGTAGAAATTATAACTTTTTGCGAGATTATCATTCCGGAAGCTAACAAATTCATGCAAACTTAAAAAATAATTAATCGGCGCATCGCGTTTTGTCATTTTATATCAATTTATAATAACCACAACTACCTACAATTTATAATTTTATTATCAATACTTTCATTATATTCAACAAAAAAATCTCATCGCTCTTAGTTCGTAAAAATATTTCTTTTTTCAAACAGTTACGCCACCCCCCCCTCCTTGACAAACTCCGTTGAACATGATTTAAAAAAAGCGTCAATAATTTGGCAAAACAGAAGGACGGGGGACATCTGCAATCGACACCTCTGTATCCGTAACCATTATATTTTCAAATGGTGAAGGAAATGGAGCAACCATACAGGGTCCACCGAACGTATTCAACAACGTAATATGGAGGAAGACATGGCAGAAAAGAAACGCACCACCCGGATCTGCGGTCATGAAAAAAATATCATGACCCCTGGGCTTTCCCGGCCGGCCGGCTATCTGGCAAAAGGCATTACCGCCGCATCCATGGCCGGTTTGTTATTTGCAGCCTCACCGGCCAACGAAGCGGTGGCGGCCCCTGTGCTCAGTGTCAAGGCCAAATCCGGCAATCCCCTGATGATGCCGGCCAGTGCCGCCAGGCACAGCGTGCCAGCCCTGGCAGACATCGATAATGACGGGGATATTGACCTGTTTGTAGGAGAAGGCAATGGCATTATCAGCTATTTTGAAAACCTTCAGGCCGATAATGAGGCGGATACCCCTGATTTTCAACTGAAGCTGGGCGAGGACAACCCGTTCTGGTACCTGGAAGAAGGCGATGACCCCGACTATGTACCATATGGTTTAGGGGGTTGGGCCGCGCCTGCTCTGGTGGATTATGACGGGGACGGATCGATTGATGCAGCGGTTGTGGGAAACGGTGATGGATATCTGGCGTACTTTGAAATTGACAGATCCGGCGATGCCATCCGGTTCAACCAGATCACCGGTGAAGACAACCCGTTTGAGGGTGTTGATGTCGGTCAGGCTGCTACGCCCGCATTTGCCGACATTGACAATGACGGTGACCAGGACCTGTTTGTGGGAGACTGGGATGGGTATGACACCATCTACTTCTTCGAAAACACCACCGACGAACCAGCCACACCCGATTTTTCCACAGAACCCCAGTACAACCCCTTCGGCCTTTACAGCACAGACTATGCAAGCACCCCGACCTTTGTGGACATAGACGATGACGGCGATCTGGATGCATACATCGGCAATGATGACGGTGAATTAACATACTTCAAAAACATCGGAGACGCAGAGAATCCTGTCTTTGCAAACCAGAGCGACGGTTATGATGGTTACATCGGCATCCCCAGGGCTATGGCCCCCATTGCCGATGGCAGCTATGTGGAAAATTACAGTGCGCCGGCATTTGCCGATATTGACGAAGACGGCGACATGGACCTGTTTGTGGGCGGAGAAGGAGGCTATTACACTATGACCTCTCCGGTGGTCCTTTTTGAGAACACGGGCACTGCAAATGACCCGGCATTCACCAGGGTTGACGGCAAAGAAAGCCCCACCTGGGGATTTGATGCAGGCGCGGAAGGCAAGCCTGTTTTTGCGGATATTGACAATGACGGCGACATGGATGCCTTTATCGGTAACCGTACCGGGCGGGTCCGATTTTATGAAAATATGGGCGACAGCCAGTCTCCTGACTTTAATGAAGAAGCACCAGGAGACGGGTATGATGGATATATGAGCAGCGCTATCGGCGAGATTGCCGCAGAAAACCCGCTGGCCGATGTTGACGTTTCTTATAATGCCGCGCCGGCTTTTGTGGATTTTGACGGTGATGGTGACCTGGACGCGTTTATCGGTGATGGTGAGGGATATATCCGCTATTTCAAAAACTTCGGCACAGCCGAGTCACCCGATTTTGTTGAAAGAGCTTCTGAAAATCCCTTTGCCGGCATTTATATGGATGATAATGCGGCGCCTGCATTTGCTGATATTGACGGTGACGGCGATCTGGATCCGGAAGTGGCATTTGTGGGGCATAATGCTTATTCGGAAGTCATTGGGGCAACTGCCGGCAGTGTGGCATTCTTTGAATTAAACGAGGAAAATGTTTACGAAGAAAACGAGACAGATAATCCCTTCCGCGACTTTGCTCCCACGGCAGAAGACCACAACGATAGCCCCGTGATTACCATTGCCGATCTGGACGGCGACGGTGACCTGGAAGCCCTTGTCGGTGAAGCGAACGGGATGGTCAACTACTTTGAATACACCACCTATGAAGATGATACACCTGATGCATTTGTTGCAGACAATCCATACGATGGTGTGGACATGGGTATTCTGGAATACCTTTACAACAGTGCGCCGGCAACAGTGGACATTGACGGGGACGGTGACATGGATGTATTTGTGGGAGAATATTATGGCCGGACCATTTTTGCCGAGAATATGACACTACAACCATCCGATGACGATGGCAATACCGTTATTATCCCGCCGTCTGACAGTGGTGGTGGCGGCTGTTTTATTAACAGCGCCTCAACCATGGACGCACCGGCGAAAAAGGCCAACCCGCTGTTCCGGGCTGCCCGGAATGCTTATCACACGGTACGGAATGCACTGAGATAGAAGGGCTGACACACTAAACAGTGCAGATAATAATTCTGATAATTTGGAGGACCAAATGACAAAAAAGAAAAACCATAGGCCGGACCGGGCTGTAAACAGCGGCTATCTTGTCAAGGGCGCAGCCGCCATATCGGTGACGAGCCTGGTGGCCATGATGTCCCCGGCCCACGATGCCCTGGCAGCGGACAACCCCTTTGTGCAGCAGTTCGGCAAAGGCAACAATCCCCTTCACGCACCCGTCGGCGTTGACTACAGAAACCAGCCCGCACTGGTGGATATCAACAATGATGGCCTGGTCGACATTTTCATCGGCGGCAGAAACGGCGATATCGCCTACTTTGAAAATACCGGCACTGCTGATGCGGCTGTTTTTACAAAGCAAGTGGGGGAAGACAATCCATTCAACGATGGTTATATCCCCAATGCGGCACCCGCATTTGCCGACATTAACGACGATGACCTTCCTGACGCAGCCATCGGGGGGGGGGACGGTTATATTCATTATTTCGTAAACACCGGCACCGCCGACGCGCCGGCATTCACTGAAATGACCGGGGAAGATAATCCGTTTGGCGATGGTTACGATGGTTATATTCCTGCTGGCTATACGACCCCGATGTTTGCCGATCTCAACGGTGATGACCTGGTTGACGCTCTCGTGGGTGATTATTACGGAAATATTCATTACTTTGAAAACACCGGCACCGCCGACGCCCCCGCGTTCACCAGAGGCGGCGCCACCGCCTACTCGGACGCAGAAGGGTACCTGGCGGACGCGGAGGGTTACCGAATCGATGTGGGAAACTATGCCGATCCTTCTCACATGGATCTTAACAATGATGGCATTGTGGATCCCGGTGAAGCCATTGTTGTGGGTGACCAGAATGGATACCTTGAATTCCTGCAAAAAGAGGAGGACGGCACCTTTACCCGCTATGATGATTCGTCACTGGATAATCCCTTTTACGGCATCGACGTGGGATCATATGCCGCCCCGGCATTTGCCGACCTGGATGATGACGGCGATCTGGACGCAGCCGTTGGTGAGCGTTATGAGGTTGATTATTTTGAAAACCTCACCGGTAACGATGACCCGGTCTTTGCTGAACGCTCAGGAACGGAGAGCCCCTTTTCCGGTTTTGATGTGGGAGATCTCAGCCAGCCGGTCTTTGTGGACATTGATGGCGACGGCGACATGGATGCGTTCAACAGCCCAAAATATGGAAATGGGATTATAACGTTTTTTGAAAACACCGGCACTGCCGATGTGCCTGAATTTGTGGAACGGGAGGGCGTTAATAATCCGCTTGATGATGTTCCTCAAAATTACGACAATAGCTTTCTTGCCTTTGCCGATATTGACGGCGACGGTGACATGGATCTGTTTGTTGGAAAGACAACATACAAGGAAACTTTCACTAAATACAGTGCGACGTTTGAGATATCAAACGTCGGGAGTGTCGATTTTTACGAAAACACCGGTACAGCAACAGCGCCTTCATTTGAAAAGCAACCCGATGCTGAAAATCCATTATTTTTTATGGAAGACCCACATTCTGATTTTACCTTTGTAGATATTGACGGTGATGGCGATCTGGACGCTTTCGGAGCAGGCTACTCTTACGCCGAAGGATATTCTCTGATTGAGAGGGAAGATTTTTACTCCATTGACGGCCATATAAACTTTTATGAAAATAAGGGAGATAAAGAGAATCCGGCCTTCGCACCTGGCAGCGATGATCTCCTTGGCTATGTGTTTGACCAGGTCGATTCCACCTATAGCGTTTGCTATAGTCTTGCATTTGGTGATATTGACGGTGATGGTGACCTGGACGTAACGGTTGGCGTCTATGAATTCGGCGAATTCGATGATGGTGGAGCAAATCTCCAACTACATGAGAATGTCGGCGACGAAACGTCCCCGGCATTTGTACCGGTAGCCGAAGCCAATAATACATTTGCCAAGCTCAATGAACAGTCCGACTATGGAATTCTTTCCCCTGCCTTTATAGACATTGACGGGGACGGCGACCTGGATGTATTCATGGGAGAGGCAGCAGGCCGGTTTCTCTTCTTCGAGAACACCACGGATCCTTCGGATGGCGGTGCCGCAGTGGCTGTGGCCGGCGATGACTCCGGCGGCGGGGGATGCTTTATCGACACCGCCCGGAATGACACGGAAAAAGGCAACTGGTTCGTTCGAACCGCCAGACGCGCCTACTCGGCCATTACCGGCAGTTTGCGATAGCCATTGGCAAACAACCAACATACAGTGCCTGATGTCATATTTTTTGATGGCCATCGTTCACTGATAACCTGAAAAAAGGAGGGCCCTGCGGCCCTCCTTTTTTAATCATTCAGTCAAAAAAATGACCATGCTGTCACCAATTTCAAGTGTAAGCGGCATATCTTGGCCGGCCATTGCATCTCCCAAAGCAGCTCCCCGGCTGGCGGTGATGTATCAGCTGGAACAGACACAATGGTGGACAGCAGCGGCATTGCACCGGCAGCAGTTCATCCAGCTGAACGAACTGCTTCACCATGCATTTGCCACCACCCGTTTTTATCAGGAGCGGCTTTCAGGCATCGGGTTCAAAAAAGACACACACGTCACGCCCGACCTGTTTGCCCGCATCCCGCTTTTACAAAGGGAGGATATTCAATCCAGCCTGGCGGACATGAACAGCCATGGGGTCCCCAAAAGTCACGGTAAAATCGGGATGGCTGAATCCTCCGGCTCAACCGGCAAACCCCTGAAAATCTACTCCACAAGCGTTTCCCAGCATTTCTGGGAAATCTTCGGCCTGCGGGACCACCTGTGGCATAACAGAGATTTCTCCAAAAAACACGGATCCATCCGGGTGGGCGTCACAAAACCATCCACACCGCACTGGGGCAGGGCTGCCCACGCTGTTTTTTCCACCGGCCCCAATATGCTGCTGAATATCAGTGAGGATATGGATGCTCAGATCCGCTGGGTGCAGCAAACCGATCCCGCTTATCTGTTGACCTACCCGTCCAACCTGCGGGAAATGGGAAAACGTTGCCTTGACAGGGGTATTGTCTTTCCGGGGTTGAAAGAACTCAGAACCTTCGGGGAAACCGTAAATCCGGAGCTTCGGGATATCTGCAAACAGGCATGGGGGCTTAAAATCAAGGACATGTACAGCGCCATGGAGATCGGTTATATGGCCCTGCAGTGCCCGGATCACGACCATTACCACGTAATGGCGGAAGGGGTATTCCTGGAAATCCTGGATGACGACGGCCGCCCCTGCAAGCCCGGCGAAATCGGCCGTGTGGTGGTCACCGATCTTCACAACTTTGCCACCCCCATGATCCGGTATGAAATCCTGGATTATGCCGAAGTCGGCGAGCCTTGCCCCTGCGGCCGGGGCCTGCCGGTATTAAAACAGATCATGGGCCGCCAGCGCAACATGATGAAACTGCCGGGCGGCAAAACAATCTGGCCGGCATTCAGCCCCGGGCAATGGCCCGGTGCACCTGAGATCCGCCAGCTTCAGATTGTCCAGAAAGAGATCGACCGGCTTGTCATCCGGCTGGTGATGAAACACAATCCGCTTTCTTCAGAACAGGAAAGCGACATTATCACCATTATTCAAGACCGGACCGGCTGCCCCATGCATGTGGATTTTGAATATACCCGAACCATCGAAAAACCCGAAAACTTCAAATTCGACATGTTTGTGTCAGAGATATGATACAATAAGGCATACCGGCCCGGTGCAATGTCAACGGAGAAGAGTTATTTGTACCATCTGTTACCTGGAAGCCGGAAGGCATCCGCTACACTTGCCGATGGCGGCACAAGAATGCACTTGTAACGGAAGGTTTACAGGCTGTCTCGCAATCCGTCATTCCGGCCAGTGGAGCGAAGCGGAACGTGAGCCGGCTGTCCCGCATACGTCATTCCGGCCAGCGGAGCGTGAGCCGGCTGTCCCGCATACGTCATTCCGGCCAGCGGAGCGTGAGCCGGAATCCAGTAAAAATTGATATTATACATTTTTATGAATATCGAAATCGATAGATCCGGCAGTAATAGTGGTTTAAACCAGAACCAAACAGACAATTGAATGACAAACAAAGCCCATAATAAAGAAACCGCCCGGCCTTCCCTGCTTATATTGGGAGACCTGGAACTGGAACCGGCCCACAGGGAACGCCTGCAATCCCTGGTCAGCCGGGTCGACTGTCATGGCCATCCCGACCCGCAGACCATTGAAGCACTTCTGCCCCGGTACAACAGCCTGTTTGCCTGTAATGTCATGCTGACGCCTTACATAAGCAAGCTTGCGGCCATGGACCTGGTCGTGCTGGCGGAAAGCGGCATTGTCCATCTGGATGCTGCACAGGCCAGGCAGGCAGGCGTCAACTTCACCAATATTCCCGGATACTCCACCGAAGCCGTGGTACAGTATATACTCCGGTGCGTACTGGAATCATTGCGGCCCTGGCATAAAATCTTTTCCCCGGATATCTTCCCGGTCAAAGCGGAAAAGATCGGTCATGGCCTGGAAAACGTTCCTGTGGGTATTGTGGGATATGGCCTCATCGGCAAACGCCTGACAGACCTGCTGTCTGCCCTTGGGTGCCGGATATTGCTCAATACCCGACACCCATTCACTTGTCTGAACGCCACCTGGCTTCCCCTTGATCAACTGTTTTCACGCAGCCGGATCGTTATCATCTGCTGCACCAGCAATGATGAATCCCGCGACTTGTTTGACGGCGATCTGCTGTCCCGGCTGCCACAGCACAGTGTTCTGGTGTCTGTTTCAAACCGGGATGTATTTGCCCCCCCTGCCCTTCAGCAGACCCTTCAAAACCGGCCGGACATCACTGCCTGGCTAGATATTGACTGGCAGCCGTCAGACACACAACTGCTGGCACTCCCCAATGTCAATATCTCCCCGCACCTGGCCTTTTACACACAACAAACCCTCACCAACCGTGTTGACAGTTGCATCGATCAACTGGCAACCTTTTATCGGTAAGCACTCCCTCAAATAATAATGCGAAATCTCAAGTAATTCTCATAAAAGGACTGCGTGGAAAGAGAATATAGCAAAATTTTTTTTACAATGTTTTATCTTTTGTATTGACAAAACAGATCAGGAATGATTTTTCTGTTTAGAGCAAGAGGAAAAAATGTTAAATACAACAGCTTTTTTCAGCTGGGGTGGGGGCCCTTTCAAAATATTGATATAATTTCAGGAACTGCTGAGTCCAACATTTCCTTCTCAATCCTTTGATCGATTTCTCACCATCAGAATAACACCAACCACTTGGATTGCTTTAAAAAAATATCAGTACTGAAAAGTTACGAAAAAAAGTCAATACTTAATTAAGTCAAATTATTTTCCTTCCGAACGGCTGCTTGGTTTTGTTACCGAAGACAAAAACACGACCCCGGCTACAGAATTGCAATCCCGGGCCTATACCTATACAAAGGCCGGAGACGTGGCCGGCATCACGGACTATTTGTCCGGCATCACCCGCCACTATACCTATGACGCCCTGCACCGCCTTACCTCGGAAACCATGACCGGTAATGTGCCGGACAGCATCACCGACGCCCATATCCTGACCTTTGAGGACTATTCCAACGGCCCGGTCCATGGCGTCAATACCATTGCCATAAACGGCATGATCAACAGCGATGTATATGATTATGCTTATGACGAAAGCGGCAACATGACCTCGGCCCCGGATTTTACAGACCCGGAAAACCCCGCCATCCGAACCATCTCCTGGAATGCCGACGGCATGCCGACAACCATTGATCATTCAGCCCACGGCGCCACAGCAATTGTCTATGACGGCGACGGGGCCCGGGCCATCAAAATCAACGGCGATCATGACACCTATTACGTTACCGGCACCTTCCAGGTTCAGGAAGACAACGGCGCCACCGCCAACACCACAAAACACATCATGGCAGGCAGCAACCGCATCGCCGTCATCAAAACCATCGGCACCGTGGACACCCGCGCCTGGGGTCGGACCAAGCTAACAAATCGCCTGTTCGCCTGGTGTCTGGTTCTGGTGGGGTCGGACCAAGCTAACAAATTGGAATGATGGGATATAGTTTTGAAAATACCTCTGAAATAAGGCTTAAAGTGGGGTTTTCAGGTGCAAAAAGGGCCTTCTAAGCTTTTTCCCCTCATCTGGGCTTGAGGAAAAAAAGAAAGGGGGCTTTCTGGGAAGACCGGTATCATGCCACTGCTGTACAAAATGGCGATCATTTTATCCGTTGTCTGGTTTATATTGACTTGAATATGGTTCGGGCCGGTGTTGTGTCTCACCCGGCAGAATGGCCATTTGGCGGTTATTATGAAATTATGAACCCCAAAGAAAGGTATTCCGTCGTTGATCGCGAGAAGTTGATGGATCTGTTGGCGATAGCATCTGATGACGTTCTTAAGGAGCATCGCCGCGATCTGGTTGACTACGTGCTGGAGACACGCGTTGATAAGCGCGTCCCCATGTGGACAGAGATGGTTGCGGTGGGCACGGAAGAATATATAACCGACATTTACGATCGTCTGGGTATCAGGATAAAAGGCAGAGAGATTATGCAAGATGGAGACTCTTTTTCAATAAAAGAAGAACAGGTTCCTTACGGCGCTGATTTTGGGCCTAAAAAGGGCATTTTAAGCCCCCAAAACAGCTATTTTTGGGATGTTTAGCCATTTATATCAATTAGTTGGCTTGGTCCGACCCCAGGCGCATGAAAAAGTACCCACTACTATAGCCCCTTAGATAATGGATGGGACAATGGTTATCCCTCTTATTAGAAAGACAAAAAGCAATCCCAAAAGGACAAAGTTAATAGTAAGTTTAATTTTCTTTTTAATGCTCGGGATTGGCTGTGATCCTGTATGGAAAATCAACAAACTCATAATAATAGAAAATAACATTGATGTTCAATGTATGATCCAAGCCACGAAAAAGGTAAAAAATATTACTGGAGTATTTATAATCGACAAGCCTGAGGAATATAATAAACCAATTATCGAATTTCATACGCCTAATTGTGTTGGTTGGATAAAAGTATATGACAAGGGCAATAATATATTTATGATCGAAATATATCAAACGGGAGTTGGAGTAACAGCACAAAAATTCAAACAACCAGCGGAAGAACAATTCATGGAGATTGCCAACAGCATAATTTCTTATTGCGGCGGACGCCTGTTGTGGTGATGGGGTCAATAGCCCTGATGGGACTTTGTGGGTTGATGTGATGGGGTCACCCATTAGAGGGGTTGTCAAGTCAAAAAACACCTCTCCCTTTGCCTTGCGGCTGCCTTCTTGCTTTACAACAGTGCGCTTTCGTTTTTGCCGCAAACAATTGTGTTGATACTGTTCGCACCCGTTATTTCATTTTATTGGCTGGTTCCTTTTTACTGAACCGCACCAGTCAACCATCCGGATCCAGGCTGATGCCTGCTCGCGTAAAGATAACGTAAAATATTTTTCGCACATTTTGAAGTAGGTGGCCTTAAATTGGTTTATGTGGTTAATTATACCCGGCGCATCAACTTCCGTGTTCTTTTAAAAAACCGCTGGCGTATTTGTGCAGCACGCTCCCCATTAATGTCTGGTATGGGATGCCTTCCCGGGCGGCCCGTCTCTGGATGGCGGCAAGGTCGTTTTCCGAAATGCGGATATTGATTTTGCGGTTTTTTTTCATGGTCTCACGGGCAACCGTCTGAAAGTCGGGCTGAGACGTTGACGGTTTTAAACGCCCGTCTTCGTAAGCCTCAAGAATTTCTTTCTCATATTCATCCAACACTATTTTGTTTGATTTCTTACTCATTTTGACCTCCCAGATATTGCCGGGTTGCTTTTCTGCTGGGGATAATCGTTTTTAAAAAATAGCCGTCCTCGTCAACTACATACGGCACCAGATAAGCGTATCCATCTACATCAACAATGAGAATTTTCTGGTTAGGGTATTTTTTCGGATTGGGATGGTCCGTTTCAATAACTTTTGCGCCGGCATCTATACGCTGGACGATCTCATCGAATGTGATCCCTCTTTCCCTGGCTAGAAGTTCATTTTTCTCGGGGTTCCATGAAAATTTCTTCATGGTCATAGTGTATGGCATTGTAGGCACAATGTCAACTCTTTATACCAGTCATTCAAGGGGTCAAGGGGTCACCCATCAGATGTGATTTTCCAAATTCACATCGTACTTTTTGCCAAATTATTCATCGTAAGATTTAGGCCATTTTTTAGCGTTTTGCCGATTTGCTAAAAATTCTGGAGAAGATTTGTAAGTCGCGCCTGTCGCCTGGGGTCGGACCAAGCTAACAAATTGGAATGATGGGATATAGTTTTGAAAATACCTCTGAAATAAGGCTTAAAGTGGGGTTTTCAGGTGCAAAAAGGGCCTTCTGAGCTTTTTCCCCTCATCTGGGCTTGAGGAAAAAAAGAAAGGGGGCTTTCTGGGAAGACCGGTATCATGCCACTGCTGTACAAAATGGCGATCATTTTATCCGTTGCCTGGTTTATATTGACTTGAATATGGTTCGGGCCGGTGTTGTGTCTCACCCGGCAGAATGGCCATTTGGTGGTTATTATGAAATTATGAACCCCAAAGAAAGGTATTCCGTCGTTGATCGCGAGAAGTTGATGGATCTGTTGGCGATAGCATCTGATGACGTTCTTAAGGAGCATCGCCGCGATCTGGTTGACTACGTGCTGGAGACACGCGTTGATAAGCGCGTCCCCATGTGGACAGAGATGGTTGCGGTGGGCACGGAAGAATATATAACCGACATTTACGATCGTCTGGGTATCAGGATAAAAGGCAGAGAGATTATGCAAGATGGAGACTCTTTTTCAATAAAAGAAGAACAGGTTCCTTACGGCGCTGATTTTGGGCCTAAAAAGGGCATTTTAAGCCCCCAAAACAGCTATTTTTGGGATGTTTAGCCATTTATATCAATTAGTTGGCTTGGTCCGACCCCAGGCGAACATCATGGCATCCACAATGGCGGCCACGTCGCTTCTGGGCCATACCGGCAGGCCGGTTCCAACCGGGTCGTCGGTGACCACGGCCAGGATGTCGTCTCTTTCCGTAAACAGTGGGGCCTTGCCGTTGGCGGCCCGCCACACCTCGATGTTTTTGCCCGGGCCGTCGGCATAGCCCTCCACCATTACGATGTCGCATTCGGCAAACAGGTGGCCCAGCCGGTCAAAAGGGTTTTCATCCGGATAGCGGGGCAGGTACACGGCCATCTGGTCGGTGGTGGCTGTCAATATGTAGTGTCCGCAAAATTTTTGACCCACAAGCCCGGCACTGCTATAGTTGATGGCTATAAAAGGAAGTTCTTATCCGTATCCGTCTTATCCGTATCCGTAAAACCAGCGGAAAATCGAAGTGGGCCGCAAAATTGACCTTCAGGCCGATACTTGCAAAAAAAACAGGGGCGAAAATATCAGGTATCCTATGGTCCGGTTGTTATGGCAAGGGATACTTCGCAAAACTCCGCCGCCTGGCTGTCATTGTCCTGCTTTTGCTGCAGTTGGATCCCCCTTGTCCGGGAGGCCACCGCCGAACGCGTCTCTTTCAGGAGATAAACGGGCCCGCGCGCCTGCCTGTCGATCGGGCCCAGCGGGCGGGTAGCGGCATAGACAGTGACCGTCTCCTTTCCAAATGGCGGCACCACTGTCAGTGTGTATGCGTCCTTGCCCGATGGCAGGCTGTAGGTGGTGCTGCCCTGAAAATAGGTTTCCGTCCGGTAGGGGTTGGGAAGAATCTGGGTCAGTGTGCCGGCGCAATCTTCATAGACGACACGGGCGAAAAACGGTTTGTTTCCCTTTACATAAAGCGTTATTTTCTCGCCGGCTTTATATGCCTGTTTCGGGCTGTTCAGCCGGACCGTCAGGGGCGCGGCCGGGTCATCCTGCCAGTCGCTCGAATCGCTTTCGTCGGCCTGAATGGCCGCCAGGTCCGGCACCACTTCCGCCCTGATCACCACCCGAAAGCTCTGGCCCATGTGCGGATCATCCAGCCAGCCGCTCTCCATCTCTTCAAGAATCGTAACCACCGCCTTGGAAAAGGCATTGACAATATCTGATTTAAGGGTAAAGTTCTCCACCGCCGAGGCACTCTGAATATGCGTGGCAGCCTTTTCCGCAGCATTTCGCTTTGCCAGGTCGCGGGCCTCTGTCATGGCCTGATTGCGGCTTTTGTCGTTACCCAGGGCCGCGATGCCTTCCCCCGTGGTGATAATAGAATTGCCGGCCGACGCCACACCTGAAAAAAGAGCAAGAAGGACCAGTGTCAGGCATGGCCAGAAAAGTAAAAATTCCTTGGGCTGTTTTATTGTGTGTTGTTTCATGACGTCCGACCCCCTTTTTTTTAAACATGCTACGTTACCGGGCAAAACCGTGTCAAGATGATTTCTTATGTCGCCTCCCCCCCCAATTAACGGGTGCCACGGGCGAAGCGGCTGCTTGCCCGTGCGGTTTTATTTCGGCTTCGGCATTACCCACGGGCAAGGCCTGACGGCCTTGGCCCGTGCCACCCATTGAAGTTTATTGATTCAGAATTTCCAATCCCTGGTCTCTCACTGGCAACCTTCGGTTTGCCAGTGCCACCCACCCACCAGATATAATTCTTCTCAATTCCTCTTTAATGGGTGCCATGGGCGAAGCGTCAGCTTGCCCGTGCGCTGCCCCTGTCGGGTCGATGATTCAGCCGGGCAGTGCGTCCATTGCCAGCACACCGGTCTCGTTTTCGTACCAGCCGGCACTTGACCACTTCCAGTCAGCAGCCCTTTGCACCAGTCCCCGGCGGACCGGATTGTGATGGATGTAGGCGATCATTTTGTTCAGAACAACAGGCGTTTTTATGTTTCTGTCATATCCCCCACCCGGCTGCCAGAAGCAAAACTGGCCGGCAGCATTACACAACACCTCGTGTTGGTCCGGATAGTGAGCTTTCAGCCAGTTGCCGGCCTTTTTTGAAACAGACTGCTTAATACTTTTCAGGTACCAGGCCACATCATAATCATTGCCCCGGGGCTGAACAATGAGGTGCACATGCTCGGGCATAATCACGAAGGCCAGCAGGTCAAATTCCCTCTTACGCCGGGCCTGGTCCATGGCCTGAACCAGCCACTGGCGGGTTCTGTCCTTTGCCAGAAAGGGTCTCTTGTGATAACAGGAAAAGGTAAGTTCATGGGCATGGCCCGGCAGATTATAGTGACGAACTTGTTTTCTGGTCATCGTTGTTGCCATATTAACCACGGGCAAACC
Organism: Thermodesulfobacteriota bacterium; assembly: GCA_034189905.1. GTDB lineage: Bacteria > Desulfobacterota > Desulfobacteria > Desulfobacterales > Desulfosudaceae > JAXHTY01. The sequence goes on along the minus strand of JAXHTY010000023.1, from coordinate 13,545 downwards.
TTACGGTTTCGCCCGTGCCACCCATTAAAGATATCCTTTTGTTGACCGGGTGCCACGGGCGAAGCGTCAGCTTGTTCGTGAAAAAAATTTGCAGCGACCAGGGGCTGACGCTCCTGGACCCCACCCGTTTGCGGCTGCTCTTCGGCTTGCCGCGGCGGGCTTCGTCCCTTCGCCCGCCGGGCCGCGCCTCAGGCATCCGCAACCATTTACCGGCCTGTGAGGCACACGAGGCGAAAGCCCAGGTAGTTGTCCCGGTAGCCCGGGAAGTCCCAGCTACGAATCGCCGATCGGCAGTACTGGGCGATGTTGTCCCAACTGCCGCCGCGAATCACGCGGAGCGAGCCGGATGAGGAGCCATCAGGGTCCGTAACAAGGCCCGACGGAAAATCACCATACCAGTCCGAACACCACTCGCACACATTGCCGTGCATGTCATACAGCTCCCACGCATTGGGCTGTTTCTGAGCAACGGCATGCGTCTTTCCGCCGGCATTGCCGCAATACCAGCCCATCTTATCCAAATTTGGATCATATTTGCAGTCGGTTTTCTGAATACCGCCATTGGCAAAGGCTGTTGTACTCCCCGCCCGGCACGCATACTCCCATTCCGCTTCCGTGGGCAGGCGATAGGTTTTGTTATCTTTCCGATTCAACCAATCAATGTATTTTTGTACATCATTCCAGGAAACACAGGTTACCGGATGACTTTCGGTTTGTGAGAAACCGGGATTGTCCCAGAAAGTTCCTGCCTTATTCTCCCATTGTTTACCCGTATATATATAAGCACCGCCACCTGTCTCCGCTTCAGTCCTATAACCGGTTTCACGAATAAAGGCTCGCCACTGACCAATGGTCACCTCCGTGGTCTGCATGTAAAATCCCTTTGTCAGGGTGACCTTGTGCTGTTTTTCATCACCATCCCGGCCCGATTCCGAAGACGGACTGCCCATTGTAAAGGTGCCGGGGGATATCCAGACGAATTTCATGCCAAGATCGTTGGTAAAAGACTGCCCCCCGGCGGACGGGGCCGCGACGTTCTTTTTCAGAGAGATATAGACGTCCATGTCTTCGTTTGCTTTCAGGGTTTCCCAGCGGGTAACGGTTTCATACCCCGGCTTTTCCACCTGCACCTGATAACGGCCCGGTTCCAGCGCCATGCCGTCATGATAGGCCGGGTTGATGTTCATGATCCGCACTCTGGCGTCCGTGGGCTCGGGATGCACATACAACCTTCCGGCCCGGCGCACCGCGTCCAGGTAAAACCGCACCGAGGCAATGCGCCCGGACCGGACCGTGACCTTTCGGGACTGGCTTTCATATCCGGATTTCTGCGCCCGCACCTGGTAGTCTCCCGGCAAAAGACCGGGCAACTGCAAGGGAGCCGTGCCCCTGTTTGTGTTGTTGACAAACACCTCGGCCCCGGCGGGCGCCACGTTGATCTTTAGCGTGCCGCCGCCCGGGGCTGCGGGCGCTGGGGTGGTGACCAGGGTGGAACCACCGGCCAGAAAGATAAAGTCCCCCCGGGAGAGATCGTAGTCGTTGATCTTGCCGTACTGGGGCGTCTGGGGCACATGCCGGGGCACCTCGTCCTGAAGGTAAAGCCCCAGCTCCGTTCCGCTGACATAGCCGTCGCGGTTCAAATCGCCCAGGCCGTGTTCCAGAGCGTCCACAAAGGCCGGGGTAAAGGTGCTTTTGGCGGGCACGGCTTCTCCGGCCGTTCCGGCGGTGATAAACTGCCGCACCGGCCGGGCCGTCATCTGGCTGACGGCCGGTGGTGCTGCCGGCAGGTCGCGCTGCTTGAAAATGGTGCCGGAAAAACAGGAATCAAACAAAAACAGGGCGTGGCGGGCGTCCATCTTGCGGCACCCGGCCAGAATATCGTTCATGTCAAGGGCGGTGCGCTTGAACCCGATCTTGTCTTTGCGGGGGTCGGGGGCGTTCACCGGCACGAGATAACCGTTGTCCCCGCCCCGCAGGGTATAGCCGTGGCCGGCATAAAAAAACAGCAGCCGGTTTTGAGGGTTGTAGCCGTATTGATCAATAAAATCCTCAAAAGCCGCTTCCAGGGCCTTGCCGTCGGGGTCCATTCGGGCCGTGACCGCAAACCCCTGCTTTTCCAGCGCACGGCGCACGGCCGTGACTTCACGGGGAATCTGTTCCAGTATGGGCCAGTGCTGATAGCGGCTCACGCCGATCAGCAGGGCATAGCTGTGTTCATACAGGTCCAGGGTCTGGCCGTCGGCGGTTTTTGCCGTCACGGCAATGCCCCGGTTTGCCGCCGCCGGAAAAACCCCGGCCGCTGCAAGCAATACGGCCAGCACAAAAGCCGGCGCGATGATCTGAAAACCCCGTGTTGCCGGCATCACCGCACTGCACCGGCAACAACCCCGAAAACCACCCGTCAAACATTTGAATGACACGACACACCTCCTCCTGAGCATATGGACAATAACCTGCTTCTCATTATCATCATCTATAGCAAGGCCGGGGTTGTGTGTCAATTTTTCAGGGGACGAAAAGGACTTTCACCTTGACAACCCCTTACCGGTCATTGTAAAAAGCCTAAAAGCGGACTAAAAGCGGGGACAGTTTACTTAATTGGCAACATATTACAGTCGGTGCCACATTCTTCGTCAATTAAGTAAACTGTCCCCGCTTTTTGCCCCGCTTTTTGTCCCACGGACAGGAATGCATTTACGCTTCAAAAAGGATGAACATCATCGACCACAAGACCTTTCCCGGCAGCCAGGCAGAGGAACGTCCCCTTTACCTTTACCCCGATAAAAGCGCCGGCAGCTCATAAAACGGCACCACACAGACACCGGTCCGCTGCTGGGGCTGATCGCCGGCATAAACCAATCCCATTCCCCTGGGAATATCATCCGGAAACACCCCGGCAATGTGGTTCAACCCTTTGAAATACTCCCGGGTAATCGTCATGCCGGCTTTGATCTCAATGGGAAAAATTTCAGAACCGCTGACAAAAAGCAGATCCACTTCGTTGCCCTTGCTGTCCCTGTAAAAATAGAGGTTGCTCCTTTTGCCCTGATGCAACCGGCTTTTCAAAGCTTCGACAATGACCATGTTTTCAAAAAAATTGCCCCGCAAGGGATCGCGGGACACCTGTCGCGCGTTTTCAATGCCCAGAAGAAAGGCGGCCAGGCCCACATCATAAAAATAGAGCTTGGGCGATTTGATTAGGCGCTTGGATATATTGCGATAATACGGCGGCAGTAAAAAAAGGATATAGCTGGCTTCCAGAATCGAAATCCAGTTTCCGGCGGTGGTATGAGAAACCCCGGCATCATTGGCCAGGCTGCTGATATTCAGCAACTGGCCGACGCGGCCGGCACACAAACGCACAAAACGTTCGAACAGGCGCAGGTCTTTGATGGTCGCCAACTGCCGCAGGTCCCGCTCAATATAGGTTTCAAAATAATCCCCCAGCGCCTGCGTGGGATCAAGCTGTTTATCCCAGATCCGGGGATAAAAGCCCTGCCGGATCAGGCTGTCAATATCCGGCAGGGTGGTCGCGGCTTGCAACTCCTCCAGGGAAAAGGGAAGCAGCTTAACAATCGCGGTTCTTCCGGCCAGCGACTGATTAACGGTATTGCTGACTTCAAATTGCTGGCTGCCGGTCAGAATAAAGCGCCCCGGCCGCTGATCTTCGTCAACCAATGTTTGAATATAGGAGACCAGATCGGGCGCCCGCTGAATTTCATCCAAAACCGCCCCATCCGGATATTGCGCCAGAAACCCCCGGGGATCATCCAGCGCAAACTGCCGTATGTCGGGCGACTCCAGGTTGGCATACGGCCGGTGGGCAAATGCGGCCCGGCACAGCGTGGTTTTACCGCTTTGCCGCGGCCCGGTCATGGTAATCACCGGATATTGACCGGCCAGGCCCTGTAATTCCGACTCAATGGTGCGAGGGATATATTCCATGAAAACAAATTACCCCAGACTTGTGTAATTTGCAAGAACAAATTGCAAAATACACCAACTCCTTTCCTTTCTCAATTGAAAGAGGCTTTGTTTTCCCAATAAAGTTGGTATTGTTCCAAATGGTTATCACTATGTACACATAAAAGCCATCTCGAAGAAGCATCAAACAAGAGCGGGCCTGTGCTTCGTTCCGGAGGATATTCCCATTCCAAAACTGCTTTACCAGTCTTGGCACACGAAATTCGCAAAGTTAGCCACCTGATATACGCTATTGCTCGACCACATCTTGAAATTCTGGCATTATATGGTTCTTGAAGGTCAATGAGTGACACAACCCCTGGTTGCGTTTCTACAAATAAGCGCCCATCTAAAACTGAAATTTTCCTTAGAGAGCCTTTAGACGCGCGATCACGACTGGTACTAATAGGTAATTCCCATACAATGTGAGAATTTGCGCTTTGTCTTGGATGAACGTCTGAAAGGCAACAAATTATAGGGTTTTCGGAAAATATTTTTCGATAACAAATTTATAGCAGCACCAATAATTTTTCTTGCAGAAAACTTGGAAGAAAATGGGAAAGAGTTGCAAGAGTATATGGCAGGTCCTTATGCTCAGTCACAATTTCAAGCTTTTTATTGGGCTGCTACGGCAGGGCCAATGGATATACTCCCAGTAGAAGATCCTCTTGAGAATCATCCTGTAATAAAAGGAGCCACATCTCCTACGGCAAATACGCTCTCTAAATTATGGAAAGGAATTGCTACGATAAGTAAGTGGTAATTTGAGGTTATACCGCAATGCCATATAAAAAAAAATTATACAATTCTCGAAAGACATGGCGCATTACTTGGTCAATCGGTCTTGTCTTGCTTTTAATTTATCAGCTTTTTGAATTCAATTTTTATCATTTTTATTTATACTTTTATTTTACAGGATTAATATCTTTGCGGGCCCTTTGGGGACGCCCTTTATATTTTCACATTTAAAGATTATTCGGGATATGGGAGAAGCCCCAATGTTAGGTTTCGCTTTGCTCAACCCTACCTCGATCCCAGAGAGAAAATTTGGCGGGTTGCCCCCCGTTAAAAACCAAGCGGGATCTGCGTCAAGCATTCATATGTTTGCCGAGGTCGAAATTACATTGCTTCAGAAATTCTTATATCTCCCTTAAGGAGCTCGTTCACCACTGAAGACCGGTCAAGCCCTTTCTTCGTGGCGATTTTTTCTATTAAAGCAGAGACATCATCATCGAGATAGATGGGAATGTTCAGTTTCATGTCCGGATGATAAAACTTGCCTCTTTCACCTTTTGAGAAATCATACTCTTTTCGCATCTTCATTCACCGTAAGTTTTGATTTCCTGTTTTGTTGCTTTCCGGCTCGAAATAATTCTGATTGTAACGGCATCTTCGCTTTCTTCTTGGAAGGTATGGATGACAATTAACAGTCTTCCTTTTTCCGAAATCCCCAACGTTATCCATCTTTCTTTGGTTTCACTATGGTCTGGATCAAATATGGAAAGCGCATTCGGGTTTTTTAATACTGTTGCTGCTTCATCAAAAGTTACAGCATGCTTGTCCCGGTTATTTCGGGCCTTCACAGGATCCCACTCAAAATTGTAATTATTGATCATTTTAGCATTTATTCCGCCTTAAAGCAAAATTGAAATATGGTATCCGGCGAACATGGAGTATGTGTCGTGACGCAATTCCCCCACCCCTTCTGTTTTTTTATACCTTACAATCTATTCCTTTGAAATGTCAACAATACAACAATACAACAATAAAGGTAAAGGGGTATAAAGGGGTCACGTAAAGGGGTCACGTCTGCTCTTGACTCTTTGTTAATTTTTACGATAAGGTAAGGTCATGTCAAGACCATTAAGAATAGAATATCCGGATGCATGGTATCATGTGATGAACCGCGGGAGGCGGGCTGAAGAGATATTTGCGGACAAGCGGGATTACCAGGGTTTTGTGGACCTGCTGAAAGAAACGACGGAGATGTGGGGCATCCGGATTGCCGCGTATTGTCTGATGCCCAACCATTACCATCTGCTGGTTCAGACCCCCCATGCCAATCTGTCCAGGAGCATGCGTCATATAAACGGCATCTATACCCAGCGATACAACCGAAGCCATGAAAGTGACGGCCAGCTATTCCGGGGCCGGTACAAATCAATTGTGGTTGAGGAAGACAGCTATCTCTTGCAGATTGTGCGGTACATTCACAAAAACCCGGTAAAAGCCGGGATTGTGGAATCACCCGGCGATTATCCGTGGAGCAGCCATATCGCGTATGTGTCAAGTGCACAAAAGTGGAACTGGGTATACAGGCAGTTTCTTCTGTCCATGCTGACGCCCAATAAACATGCCGGTGTCAAAGCTTATAAAGCATTCATGAAAGCGACCGATGATGGGGTGGACAACGTTCTTGAGAGCAATAGATGGCCATCATTTTTAGGCTCTGACGGCTTTGCGGAGTGGATCAAGGCGCAGTTTCGCCAATTAAAAACAGATGATGAAGTGCCCCGGTCAAAGGACCTGGTGCCGGACATGGAAAGGATTGTCCGGGTGGTATCGGATTTTTACGGGGTTCCGGAAAAAACGCTGTATTCATCCAGACGGGGCGTTTTCAATATACCGAGGAATGTGGCGATCTATCTGGCAAGAAAGCTGAGACGTGATACATTAACCCGGATCTGTATGGATTTTTCGATAAAAAAGTACAGTTCTGTGAGTAGTATTATCGGGAGGATGGAAAAACGATTGACCGAGGATGCAACGCTGCGGAAAGATATCAGGCAGGTAAAGACCCTGATCGAAAAGAGTCAAGAGCAGACTTGACCCCACTGTTTGAGGGTGATCGCTCGTGCGTATACAGGGCATGGGACAACCGTGAACAGCGGTGGGTGGCCATCAAGACAGGTATTGATGCTTCGAATCCGGATATAAATGCACAGGTTGACGCTGCCATTATAAAAGAGGCCGGCATTCTCTCCCGGCTTTCCCACCCCAATATTCTTGCTCTGTATGATCTCGGGGAGTTGAACAGCCGGCCGTTTCTTGCCACTGAGCTGGTGGCCGGCAAAAGCCTGGCCTCTTTCCGGGGGACGATTCCCGATTTCAAATGGACCCTACAACTGGTTGCTGCCGTTGCCGGAGCGCTTGCATATCTGCATGAAAACGGTGTTTTCCACCTGGATATCAAACCGGAAAACATTCTACTGGACCAATCCGGGCCAACGACTGTCCCCAGGTTATGCGACTTCGGCATGGCCATGTCTCCGGGCGAACTGGCGGGCATGGCTGTTGAGAAACGCCTTGGCGGCACGGTTTCCTATATGGCGCCGGAACACGCCCTGGGCAAATCCATTGATGAAAGGGCCGATATCTATTCCCTGGGTATTGTCATGTTTGAACTGCTTACCGGTGAAAAACCCTTTTATGCGGCATCGCCGGAAAAGCTTGCCATGCAGCACATAACCAGACCGGTGCCACGGCCCCGTACCTGTAATCCCGCCCTTCCCCCTGCAATTGATGCCGTGGTCTCAACCGCGCTGGCCAAAGAGCCCGACAACCGGTTTCCCAACATGGCGGCATTTATCGACGCCCTTGCAAAAATCCCGGCACCGCCGGCAATCGAGAAGGAATCGCCTTACAGTTTCCGCGATGCCGCGATGTATTTCCAAAACAATCAGTTTGATCGCGCCATTGAAAGCTGTCATTCTCTTATCCGCCGGCAACCGGATCATGCAAAGGCCCACGATCTTATGGGGCAATGCTTTCTGAGGCAGCACCAGCCGCAGAAGGCCCTTTTTCATTTTAAAAAGGCGATGCGGCTGGATGGTCCCACACTGGAACGGCTTGTCCGCATCGCTGCCGCCCATTGCCGGGCAGGGAATGAGGCGGATGCAGTCACATACTATCAGCAGGCATTATCCATTGCTCCGGACAACGCCGCCGTCCATCTTGATCTTGGCAGGCTCTATCTGAACCTGGGCCAGCCCGGAAAAGCCGAAGTTCACTTTGAAACCGTTGTTGACAAAACGCCGGAATCGGCTGCCGCCCATAACAGCCTGGGGCGTGTCAAACAGATGCTCGGGAAAGGCAAAGCGGCGGCCATCGCCTTTCAAACCGCCGTCGCCCTTGCTCCGGAGCAGCCGGCAACCCACTACAATCTGGCTGCCTTTTACCATAGCACAAAGAAACCCGATGATGCCTTAGCCCATTGCCGGCGGGCACTGACGCTCAATCCTTCCGCTGCACCGGCCCATCACCTTATGGGGATGATATTGCTGGAAAAAGCCGAGCCTGCCCGTGCCGTCCGGCACCTTGAAACCGCGCTGCAATGCGATCCAACCCGTTTTATGCCATTGTACGATCTTGCCCGGGCATATATACAGATGAACGATTACCCGGCTGCCGAATCCGCCTGCAGAAAACTGCTGCAATTTACACCCAACGCTAAAAACGCCTACCTGACCCTGGCGGACATTCAGGAAGCATCCGGCAAAACAGAAGATGCCACAGCCAGCCGTGAGATTGCAAGACGTCTGCAGAAGAAATAAAGGCCCAATCCCCCCGGATATTTTATATTGCCCATCCCCGTTCACGGATAAGAGAGAGAATCCGGTCTGCGGCATTGTCCCAGGTCAGGGAGGGGACACATTGGGTGTAGGCCAGCCCGGCTTTTGCCTGCGCATCTTCATAATCGGTCTTTACCTTCCGCATCAACTGCCGCAGATGGGGCACACGGGGCTCGGCCATGCGGGCATCAGAATGGCTGGCGATATACTGCATGTAATTTGGCGCAGGAACAATATCGCAGTCAATCAGATAACAGTTGTCATCATTCAGGTAGTCCAGATGACCACCGTAGCGGGTGGTGATTACCGGCAGTTTCGAGGCCACCGCCTCAAGGGGCGTCAGGCTGAACCCTTCTGTTCTGCTGGGCAGCACCAGAGCATCCGCATATGTGTATAACCCGCCCAGGTAATCCAGTTTCTCGCCGATCAGCTTGATTTCGGGCCATGGATAGTCATATCGCCGGTGCAGTTTGTCAAACAGCACTTTGAAATCAACATGGATACGGTTTTTCTTTTCAAGGCTGTTCATGGATGTCTTGATGATCAGTACCACATCTTTATCATTCCGGAATTCTTCCAGATAAGCCCTGAGCAAAATGTCATGGCCTTTTCGCCAGTGCGGCGATCCCACCATGAGAAACTTGAACTTCTCCGGGGCGATATTTTTAAACCGCAACGGCGGAAACGACGGATGAAACATTGACGGATCAATACCGTGGGGTACCACCGCCATCTTTTCTTCATCCACGCCGTTGTCCCGGAAGATGTTATAGGAGAACGTACTGGACGGCAGGATCAGATGGGCGTGGGTATTCATGAGGTCTGCAAACCCTTTGGGCAGAACGGTGGTTTCATAATTATAAATGTGAATTCTGTGGGCGGCCTTGATCTTGGGAAGGTTGGTGGGAATGGTATAGCTCAGCGAGACATCTGTTTCGAGGGCCTTCTTTTCCGCGGCATCCGTCAGCACCGATGGGATCAGGTCGGTGTGGATGCTTTTCAGGGCGTTGGTGCTGATGCATTTCAGGGATACACCCCTTTTCTGAAGCGCCACCAGCAGAAACTGGGCCACAAACCCCCAGCTGTGCGGCATACCGAGAATACCGTAGTATTGTAACATGGAACCGTCTCTCTCATACGAATTGGTTTATGTGTTGTCTATTCTAAAACTGTCACAACCCTGTAAAAAAAACAATACGGATATTGTCAATTCAATTTTTTGTCGAAAACTGCATGGAATACCCGGACGAAAACCTGAGGATCTGCGGCCCGAAATGTTTTTCAAAAATCGTGCCTTTAAATAAGATCTTTATTTTATTAATCATAATCATAAAACCATGGCGGTCATTATTCCTGAAATGCGAGGTGACAACGGTTAAACATCTCATATATATTTCCAATGATGCTGGGAATAATGAACGATGTGCCATATCGTGAACATAGTATTATGCTGATAGCGCATCACACAAACCTGAAAATATTTTCTATTTTCCGGTTTTACTTTAAAACGCTGCCGGCGAACACGCTTGTTTCACGATGCAGGGATAGCTTCTCGCAGAGCAGTAAAGTAAAATGAATGAGTGGTGAATTTTCTTGACATAATTAAGTGCGGGAACTATTGTTTATCAAATTAACACTGTTTTGCTTTAACTAACAGGAGGGACCGGTGTTTAAAGAATTACGGGAAAAAGAAAAGCAGACCCGACAGCAATTAATTGTCGATACAGCAGAGTCCATCTTTCAGACAAAGGGGCATGAGGCGATCACGATCCGTAAAGTGGCCGACAAGGTGGGTGTTTCCGCCGGCACGATTTACACATATTTCAAAGACAAAGAAGAGATGCTGCTTTGTGTGTTGCTCAATAATCTGGAACAATTGGCATCAAAAATGAAGAAAAGTCTCCAGATTGACGATCCAATCGCCTGCATCCTTTCACTGGCAAATGATTACAAGGAATATTATCAGCGATTCGGCCGGTTTGCCGATGTGGTCAACTACATGACAAAAAAGGATAGCGATTCAGTTTCGGAGAGCTTTCAGGAACAATTGCGGCAACGCGTCCTGAACATCTTTAGTATGCTCGAAAAACGGCTTGAAGAACCGGACATGGCGCAAATTCGAAAAAACCTGCCCTCAAACCGGGCGGCAATCATTTTATGGGCCGCCATTCAGGGCGTCTCCCAGGTCACGCTGCCGTCCGCCATTGATCCCGGCGTGCAATGGTTCCAGTTTGATAAGATGGTGAATGACATGCTGATAATGGTCACGGAAACCGAAACCAGCCTGGAAAACGAGAATTGATGGGAAAGGCCGACATCATCTGCCAGTCGCTTGAGGTTCGTTTTAACACCGGTATCGACATTCGGGACATCACCGAGGTATTATCCGAATTTCTCAGCCAGTCCAGCATTGCCGATGGCGTTCTTTCCGCTTTTATGACCGGCTCCACCGGTTCGCTCACCACCATTGAATACGAACCCGGTGTTGTTGAAGACCTAAAGCGGGTTATCAATGAGATTGCCCCGCCGGGTCGTGTTTATGAACATGAAAAAGCGTGGCATGACGGCAACGGCCACAGCCATGTCCAGGCCGCGCTACTCGGCCCCTCCATCTCCATTGCCGTCCGCGACGGCCGGATGCAGTTGGGCACCTGGCAGCAGGTGGTCGCCATCAATCATGACAACCGGGCCAGAAACCGCACCATTGAGGTAACCATCACCGGCACCCCCGCCTGAAAACAGACGATGTTCATCCCTTGACTTTCCCCTGCCCGAGGCGATACAACAGAATCTTGCATATCAACACAACAGGAGGATTGTCATGGAAAAAATAATGATTGTTGGATGCGGGGCATACATGGACAGCGGATACGGATGCCCCGGTGAATGGCGATGTTTGAAAGCGGCTGCCATGGGCGACGGCAACTTTGAAGCACCTGCACAGGTGATCAGCTTTGTAAAATGCGAATGCCCCGGACGGACCGTGGCCCCGAATCTGGGTATGGCCATCAAGCTCTCTGAGGTCAAGCCCGACAAAATATATCTCAGTTCCTGTATGGCCAATGCCAAACCCGACTGCCCCTATACCAACCCCGAAGAACTGGCCGCGGTAATTGAAAAGAAGACCGGGGTGACGGTATCAGCCGGGACGCACGATTACCACTGATGGCAAAGAAAACATTCAATAGCTGCGTTGCGATGCATCTCTCGTCATGTCACGTACGACCAAGTACGCTCCATTCCTCGAGATGCATCGACGCCTTGCTCTTTAACGTTTTACTTTGCCATCCAAAATCCGACTTTTTGCATCATTCTTAATGAATATGAGTCATCAAAACAAAACCTGGGTGGAGCATGTAACGCTTTCCCCGCCGTCGCTGAATGACAACACTGCTGATGCCGACAGGCTGATCAATGTGTTGCGGCAGCAGATCAAGGTTCCCCATATCAGTATGGACCTCGCGCTCACGCGATCCCTGCCGGACCATCTCCGTGAATGGAATTACAGCGCCCGGTGTATTCTGTTTGAAGACGGGAATAATACCCTGCTGGTCGGTGTGACCGACCCGGCGACAGACACCGTGGCAGCGGGTATGGCCATCGACCTGGGCACCACCCGTGTGGTCGTCCGGCTGATCGACCTTGAAACAACAGAAACCCTTGCGGAATCTTCTTTTGAAAATCCCCAGACCGCCGTGGGCGATGATATTCTAACGCGCATTCATTCTGCAGATACCCCGGAAGGGTTGAAAAAACTGAACCGCCTGATCATTGACGGCATCAACCATATGGCCGAAGCGCTTTGCACGCAATGTGGTATAGCGACAGTCAATATCCACCTGGTGGCGGTTGCCGGTAATACCACCATGACCCATTTTTTTCTCAATCTTCAGCCCCGGTGGATTATACGGGAGCCATATATTCCGGTGGTCAACAATCCCGGCCTGATCGATTGCGGCCAGACGGGACTTCTTGCCGCCCCCTATGCGCGGGTATTTGTATTCCCCAATGTGGGCAGCTATTTTGGCGGGGATCTGATCGCGGGCATTCTTTTTTCCGGTATTCACCGAAAAACGGAAACGTGCCTGCTGGTGGATGTAGGCACCAACGCCGAGGTTGTGCTGGGGGATGAAAGCTGGCTCATGGCCTGTGCCGGTGCCGCCGGCCCCGCCCTGGAAGGCGGCGTGGCCGGGATCGGCGCCAAAGCGTCGCCCGGTGTTATTGACGGCATTACCATTGATCCGGACACCCACGATATTCAAATTTCCACGATTGAGAATCGGCCGCCGACAGGCATATGCGGTTCTGCGCTCATCGACCTGATGGCAGGGCTGTTTTCCGCCGGCATCATCGACATCCGGGGAAAGCTGGCCAGGGAAAAGTTTCCGGAAAAAATCAAAGAAACGGACGGCATCGCTCATTTCGTAGTTGTTCCCGCCGACCAATCGGGCACAGGCACCCCCCTGACCATCAGCCAGCCGGACATTGACAATATTATCCGGTCAAAAGCAGCCATGTATACCATTCTCAAAACCATCACCGCGTCGGTGGGGCTCTCATTATCCGATATCGACACCTTTTATGTGGCCGGCACCTTCGGTTCCCTGATCAACCCGGTTTCTGCCATTACGCTGGGCATGCTGCCGGATCTGCCGTTGGAGACTTTTTCCGTGCTGGGCAACAGTTCGCTTGAAGGTGCCGCCGTGGTACTGCGATCCCGGAATCACATCAAGGACATTGCAGCCATTCAGCGCAAAATCACCTATCTTGAGTTGAATGTGAACCAGGAATTCATGAACCGGTTCAGTGCAGCAAAGTTCATTCCCCATACAGACCGGTCATTGTTTCCTTCGGTGACCATTCCGGAGCAATAACAGAGAAGCTTTTAACGCAGAGACGCAGAGAGAAAATGGCAACAGACACACACAGACGTACACGGACGACATCAGGATTTGCAAGGCATTGATGTTAACCCGCTTATTTCAAGAGTTGAGTTCGCCGCAGATGCGGC
>JAXHTY010000022.1:0-77795 GCA_034189905.1 Thermodesulfobacteriota bacterium | reverse complement strand
TCGTTTCCATCCATAAATGGCCTTTTCCCGCAATATCTGCGTCAAACTGCGGGCTTGCTTGTGCGGCGTACATCCAGTACGCCTCCGCGCAACCCCTTGTTTTCCTTGATCTTGCGAAAAAATTCACATTTCTGGATTGGAAACTTCAGATTGTGCCGTCCATGTGAAATGGATGGACACTAGTTCATAAATAAAAAAGCCTGATGAATAGGGCCTTCTGCAAATGTGCCCGGTTAATTCGATTTGATGTTCACCGTAAGCCGGTAGAAATCAGGCCCCGGCAGGTTTAAGGCAAGCACGGAAAAACGGTCCGGTCCATCAAAAACGATACCTCCCTCCTTGAGAAAACTGTCAAAGCTTTTTTTGCCTGTTTTACCGTCCACCACTACAAACCATCTGTCATTGGTCTTTGCCATATACGCGACATGAGTGCCATCAGGAGAAAAATATGGCCTGGAAACCACATCAAACCGTTTCTGGGGTTTGTTATCTACCACCATGAGACTTTTCTTGTTGTGGATGACAGGATAGGCCATATGCCGGCCATCTGCAGAGAAAAACGGACGCTGGGCGGCATAAAAGGGATCGCCTTTTTTATCGGCCATTAGAATACCGATCATATCAAATGGTTCGTGTTTTTTAGTACTGCCGGCGATATTTTCAATTATGAATGTTTTGTGCTGCTGCGTGTCCAGTGCAACATAAGCGAAATGGCCGTTTGGTTTTCCAGAAAACACTGGCAAGCCGACCGAATCATAAAAGACATCAGGGATCTGGTTTTTGACAATGCACTGGTGGTCTTTCTTGTGGGCAATATAGACAAGTGTAGGGTCATATGGTGAGAAATCCAGATAGGTGATATTGTCGAAAAGCGGCCCTTTTTTGTTATCAAAAAAAACCGTCCACTGATCGTCCATTAATGCCGAGTATGCAAAATGACTCCCTTTTTCAGAGAAACCGATTTTTCCCGGTTTTTCTACCGGCGGCCCCGCTTTGCCATTAACGACCAGGTGCCATTTATTGTTTTTTCCCATAGCATAGACTAGTGTTTTACCGTCAGGGGAATATTGCGGAGACAAGGCGGATTGGCCGGATGGCAGTTCATTATGGTCTTTTACAACAACAAACTGCTTCTGCTTTTGAGCGGTATAGACGATGTGATTTGAATCCGGCGAAAAAGAGAGTTGCGTAATTTTTTTATACGGATTGCCGGTTTTCCCGTCGAAAATCACATGCCACATATCTGCCTGCTTGGCGACGATGGCAAGATGTCTGGCGTCAGGAGAGAACAAGACGGTCTGGATATCGTCAAATGCTTGTTGTTTTTTATGGTTTTTGACAAGAATATGAGACCCGGTGCTGCTGATGCCCACATAGGCAAAATGCTTTCCATCCGGTGAGAATACAATTCCTGGTTCATCCGCAATTTTGGCAAACTCCGGACCGGGCTTGTTGTCAATCATGACTTGCATTTTTTCTGCATTATTAATGTAGCGGTATCCTGTCCTTGTCCCGTCATAAGAAAAGGTCAGGCTGTCGATTGCCTGAAAAACAGGTCCTTTTTCCCCGTCAATAACCGCTCTCATTTGATTTGCTTCAATCGCAATGTAACAGACCTTATCACTTCCCGGTGCAAACACAGGCGTTTCAATGGAAATGCCCTGATAAACTGGTCCCGGAGTACCATCTTTCCAGACCCGCATGCCTGTTTTATTTTTTGATACATATGCAATGTGCTGCTTGTCATCGCTGATTTTGAGGGACTGAGCGTAGATTTTTTCACTTTTTGACGCGGTTCCCAATTTTACAGAATTTTCTGAAAGGGTAGTTGCAAAGGCCGTTGGGGTGATATTGGCAAAGAAGGCAATAAGACAGAAATACATGCATGCATGCAGTTTTTTTTGCATTTTTTCGACCGTTACTTTGGGAGTTTAATGGAAAGGAATGAGTTCTTTTGTTTTTTCCAATGAATCCTTGAGAATATTGCTGATGCGATAAATATATTTAAACGGCATACTCACATTGGCCGCAACGACTGTAATATCCATTTCACCGGACACATCAAGGCCGCCATACGGATTGTATACCGCGTCTGTGAAATCGGTTGAATTCAGATTGTCGCTGGTGTTATTGGGTACATACCATCTTTCGGATTCAAGATAGCCCACAGACAGGTCAATTTCAACCCCGCTCTTAAGTTTTATGCCTAAGCCGGCACCGTAAAAATCCAGATCCGGGACGGGTGCAATAACATCGAAATATTGCCGGCTGACAGATGTTTTTCTGTCTTCATAGCCGCATCGCAAAAAGAGCCACTCCAGTAGCTGGAGTTCTGCGCCGTAACTCATATGAATTTCATCTTCCATATCCCGGGTCAAGGTCAGTCTGTTGGAACCGTCTGCGTGTCCTACCAGTTTTGCCAGTTGAAGTACCTGGATGTTCTGATCGAATTGAATGGTCCATTTTTTTGTTTCAGAATAGTCGATCCAGTGGGCATCACACATCAGTCGCAGTCGCTTGAAGGGCCTGAGCATAACCCCCATCTGGACACGCTGGGGCGCATCAAATCCATCCATATAAACGTTACCGGCCTGATAGGGGGTTGCATTATAGGGAAGGTCAAGCATGACTGAAATGGGCAATAACAGCACGGAACTGCCAAACCAGTTTACCATACGCTGCCAGTTCTCATTATAACTGAATTTATATGTACCCTGCTGTTCCATACGGACCTTGCTTTGATAATTGGCACCAAAAGAAAACCAGTTTTTGGGTTCCCATAAAAGGCCGATATTATATCCGGGACAATAGTCGTCTCGGCTTTTGATGTTCAGGTTGGCAAAATCCTCATACGGCCCGATGCCGCCGCCAAACCACGGGGCGGGAAGGGTTAACTGAGAGACAATCGGAATGGTCAATCCTTCTGTTGCATCGCCAAGTGTTTTGGTCAGAGCCATCAGGTCGTTGGGCATGCGCATATCCAGATCCATCTGAGTGGCGCCCTGGCTTAAGCTGACGGTCAGGCCGAGCGATAGTGTGTCTGTGAGCTGGTAACTGACAGACGGCGCAGCGTATGTTATTTGTTGCATTGATACTGCCCGCCCGTTATAGCGGCCGGGATCCGCATCCGACCGGTAATAACCGCCAACCGTCGGGGCATAGGCACCAAATCCGAATGTCCATCGGGATCCTGGCTCCCGGTATGACAATCCTAACGGGAACGGCGCAGCCGGAAGAAACCCGGCGGGCGTGTCCACACCAATGATGTCGGTATCCTGTTCGCCCAGTATCGGCATATATAGATGCCAGCCTTCAACGCTGCTGTTCGTGCCGTCCAGGGGGTCATCCTGATTACTGAATGTGTCCAGCCAGCCGTCAAAATCCGGATCTGCATTAAAGCTCGATTCAATGGAAAGATCCGCTGTGAGCAGGCCCAGGCTGAGCTGTTTACCGGCATGCAGGTTGGAAAGACCGGCAGGATTGTAATGGATTGCCATATGGCCGGGCGGATAGGCAACACATGAATTAGCCAGTGAAATGGCCTTGGCATGGACGGCAATGTTTTCAAAAAAGGCGGCATGGCACAGACGGTTCTCATTAATGCAAAGAAGGAACACGACTGCCGTTATGAAAAGAATTGGTGCTGTTCTTGTCTGCGTTTTCAATCGCATTCAGTCTCCTGTGCTACAAATGGCTTTTAACGATAAAAGAATTACATCTCAAAATCAAAGGGGAGCCTGAAGGAGAAGGCAAAGTCGGATGCCTCATTGGTCAACCCCAGGCCCAGGTTTATGCTGACAGTCCGCTCAGGCGATATTTTCCAGCCCGTTCCCACCACTAGGCTGGCGGTTGCTGAATTTCCGGTGGAGGCATCACTGCCATTCGCATATTTATAGGTTGCGCCAAACAGGTAGGAATAAGAGAAGCTAGTATAGATGGAGGCCTTGTAGGACATGGCATAGCCTACGCCCAGGCTGGTACTGATAACACCCTTGGGTTCAACACTGTCAAGAACGTTGCCGGAAGACAATTGCTGGTTCAGGCCGGATTCTTCAAGGGAGTGGGTATATCCCATACCGCCATACGCCACGATGGGATCAATGGTTTTGCTGGCGGTAAAACCCACAGTGGCGGAATAAACCCCCGAACCGGTAGCAATGTCAACGTCGGGATTGATTTCATAAGGACTTCGCCCGGTAGGTATGTTGATATTGGTTGTAAGGATGGTTGCGGGGAAGTTTCCGCCGGCTTTGATTGGCTGCCAGTTCGCGCCCAGCGAGATGTCGCCGATGTCACTGACATCTTTGGAACCGATACGGCCCAGTTTTTGATATTTGTACACAAACGGAACAGAGGCGGTTACCTTGAGGTTGTCAAACAGCGAGTATCCCGTGGCAACGCTGTTTCTCAGGGTATGGCCGTTGACATGGTCAACCTGGTAAGAGGTTGCGGATGTCGCTGTGGAGGCCACACTGACCTGTTCATAAGTGTTAAACGTATATCCAAATGAATAATCAAAGGTCAGGGTCCCTTTTTGTGCCATGGTGTATTCCCTGCCGGCGGCAGAGAGGATTTCTTCCTCTTCTTTTTCCTCCTCGGCTTCTGTCATGCGAAGCTTTTCACGGGCTTCGGCTTCAGCCTTGAGTTGATCCACCTCTTTGCGTAATGCGGTTAATTCCCTGTAAAGGGAGTTCAGGTTTTCATCTTCGAAGTCCGCAGCGGACAATTCATCAGAAAGTCTCGTGGTGGCCTCCTCCTGCATAAGATCTGCTTTTTGAACGGTTTTCAGGGAGTTGATATAGGTGACCACAGCCGGTTTTTTTTCTTTTGATTTGAAGTGCGTTACCGCGGCGTAGGCGTCTTTTACATCTTCATAGTCGCCAAGCCGGACTGCAAACAGTTTTTCATCGGCATCGCCAATGGTCTGGAAAATATAAGGTTCATACCCTTTCCCCTCCAGCTCCTTAAGCAGGGAAAGCGCATTCTCCTTTACCTTAAAGACTCCAACCTGTACAGAGTAAGGCGAGCGACCGATTTCCTGGACTGTTCCGCGACCGGCGATATCCTGAAGGTCCTCATCGGTGACTTTGGATGTATCAAAGACATATGTGACACCGCGGGCACTGATACGGGCGAGATCTTTAGTTTTCATATCCAGAATATCGGGGGCGGTGATGCCGCGGGCGTTGATCTCTTCAATTTCCTCGGGGCTCAGGCTGGCAATAAATCCTCTGCCGATGATGGTTGCCAGTTCATCGACAGAAATATCCGTCATCAACTGCCTTTCTCCTGTTTGAGAGGGCTGGTTTGCGAATGCAAGTTGGCAGAGAAGAAGCGTTAATGCCATGCATACGGTCATCGTTTTATTTTTTCTATTCAATTTGCTACCTCCCGGCTTTATCTGAATATTTGGCTTTCTGTTTTTTTAATACCTGAAGCGCTGTCTTCCGCCTGTGTCCGGTTCCGGCGGCAGGCTGTCCAAAGGCGGCTGACCATTAAAGAGGATGTCGTATTCCATGGCCTCGTCAATAAATCGAAGGTCACGATGGGATAATTCCAGCAGTGAAAGCTGCTCTTCCCCTCTGGGATACACGACAAAAATAACATTCTGGTGCCATATTTTTTCGAACTGATCGATGGTATAACTGGAATTCCCCCGATACGGGTCGGCAAGAAAGACGTGCCCTCTATAAACGTCCTTGAAAACGGTAAAATGTCGGTAACCAAACACTTCGATGGGGACAATGCATGGCATGTTCAGATCTTTGAGGTCTTCTATATCGGCCCGGTAGCCCACCCCGTTGTAGCCCAGAACGCCCACGAACTTCTTCATGTCAAGCAGTGAAAACGCGCGCTTCTTTTCAACCTGTTCCTTGTCGCCATACCGGAAAAGGCCGGCAATAACCTGGGTCTCAGTGAATTTTTCCCCAAGCTGGTATCGCAGTATGGTGGCCAGGGCTGCGGAGCCGCAGCTATAATCAAATTGCTGCGTGACAATATGTTTAAAGTTGATTTCCGACGCCGGTCCTATTTCATGACGAATTTCAACTTCAGGCGGAAGGTTGGGGACAATCCCCCCATCGGTATTGACGGCGATTCGAATTTCGTTGTCCGGTACTTCCTTGATAGGCTTAAATCCGGAGATGAGCGCAACAGCGATAACAAAAGCAACCAATATATGCATTTTATGAAGACTCCTGCCTTTAGATCCCCCAATATCAAACAGTAAACATTGTTTACTATTAACCAAATATCATATGAAAATGGGCTTGTAAAGCAAAAATACAATTTTTTAGAAATTTTATCCACGCAAGGTATTTTGATCGAAAATGTTGAGATTGATGCTGTTCCAAAAGGCCTGAGAGGTTGTACCGATATAAACACAGGAGCCCATCAGCCGTCAGTTTTAGCAACACGTCCGGATTGATGAAAATAGGTATTAATCTTGTTTGGTCGTATGAAAGGATAGTCGGGAGCACAAAAGGGCGGGAAAAATGGAGACAAGGAGTGATTGGGATAAAACACGCTTTGGATATTGTATACCGGGAGAAAGTTATAAAGGGTATGGGAGTTGTTTAATAAAGCGCTAGTTATTATTCAAAAGGATAGACAATATCTGATTCGTAGACATAGATGGGTTCTCCGCCGCCGATTCGCACCTGGAGGTCAGAAATGCCGAAGTATCCCAGTTGCCTTCCTGGGTCATTGGCAGCGTCAAAATCAGGGTAGTGACTCGGCGTGCTGGTGGGGTTCTGCATGAATCTATCGGGAATGGGCACATCACCCTCCGGAATCAGAGCAATGGAAAAGGCGATCATGGGGCTATCCACTTGGAGCGTGGCAGTGCGAGCTTGTAAGTAAGTTGTGTCTGTCGGCACAATTATGTTGCCTTCACTGTCCCGAATGGGCTGATTGCCCGTATTGTGAACTTCAGTGATGAACTGACCGTAGTCTGCTGAATCGAAGACAAACTCATCATTGGCCGCGTCATAGGTGACGGTTTCGTACGTTTTCCGGTATGGGTCTTCTTCGTCGGGGAAAGAAATGGTAAATTGGATTTCCTGGCTGATGACAGTTCCTCTGTGGTTTTGTATAATATTGCTAGGGACCGATCTGTCTGTGGTAACAATTACATAATCAATCTCTCTGCCAGTGGTATCGTTTATGCCGATATCCTGGGCATTGGGGACTTTGTAGAAAAATTCCGTATCCTCGACCTCTATATCCATATAGGTCAGGTCATCCAGAGCTTCAATGAAGGCATCGGCGTCTTCCTTGGTGTTGAACTGATATCGAAATGCGTCATATTGAAAATTTTTATACGGGACCTGAATATCGATATAGCCGGGGCTGGTGGCATTGCCAAAGCCGTCTGCATCACCCCAGTAAACATCATCAATGGTAAAAAAAGCGGCTGACCCGTTTTCAACTTCAATAATAACCTGCTGACCGCCGTAAATCTGGGCAATGGTTTTGTCTGAAAGCAGTGTCACAGCATGGGCGGTGGGAACAACAGAAGATAGAACTGATAATCCGACAATAATGAGAAAAAGAGCAGGCAGGCTGGATGAAAAACATTTCTTGGTGTTCATGCTGATATGTTCTCCATTTCTGTCCTCTCCTGATAGCCACATTTTATTGTATGTATTTAACTATACAACAAAAATGCTGGTCTGTAAAGGGAAAAAATCCCCTGGAATGGGGAGATTCCACTCCAGGGGACATTTTTGTGCAATTACGCATAATATTCATTAAGAACTTGAATTAATGTGCGTAAATGTAGAGCGCGTCAGGCGTACCCGGGGAAACACTCAGGTTTTCCAGGTTCAGCAGACCGATTGTGCCGGCAATGCTACCCGCGCTGGTGCCAAGGCCAATGGCCAGCGTAGACGGTGTGTCCACATTGATGGTCTGGCTGGGCAGGCCAATGGCGACAAAGGTCGTGCCGTCAGCAATAGTAACATTGCCAACGCTGTATGCAGCACCATTAGCTGTTGCAACGTCAATGGTCAGCATCTCACCGTCGGCGATGATTACGGAGATGCCAATTGTGCCGTCAAAAATGACCCAACCGGCAGTCTGGTTAGCACCACCCATGCCATCGGGATCGCCCCAGGATACGGCGTCAAAAGTCACTTCTGTGGTCTGATTGCCGCCAAAGGCGATGGTAACACCGGCCTGACCGGTGATGCCGCCGAGATCAGCATCTGAAATAGAATCCATAGCCATTGCAGACATCGGCAGAACCATTAATGCACCTACGACTAACGCTACTAATAATTTTTTCATCTTTTACTCCCTCCAGGTTTAAGGTTTTTTCCCAGAGGCGGCCCGACTCTCCACAGGGAATGTCCTTATGGATTCGTGGCTTTCCGCCCCCCGGTTGCCCGGGGTTTGGCTTTTTCTCTAAATATACACTATATGTGTATTACAAAAATGAGATTTTGGAAGCCTCACCCCCTTTCATCTCTGTAAACAGCGTTTATGTTCCATCATTTTTACCACATCCTGTTTTTTTGTCAAGCAAAAAAATCTGAGCAGCCTTTTTTTTTGCAGACATCTGGCTTAGATTAATAAAAACAACATGTTAATTTTCCTAAGCCGTTTTGCAGAATAAAAATGCGGTCGCAATCCCATTTCTGCACTAGTTTTGATATGCAATGGGGGTGCCGTTTTGAGATTTATTGGGTCGATTGCTATTAACAAAATTTTTTCAAATAGTTAAATCTATAAGCCGACCGGAATGAAGACCTGGTAATGAAAGCAGATGCCGTATTTTTGTGTTTTTTTGTGACAAAAAATGTCATATGCATCCAAGCTATGGCGAAGAAGAAAGTACTGCTTGTTCAAGCTTTTTATAATAGGCTGTATCCCGTATGTTTTCCAGGTCGGAATCGGTCCTTATCTGGTGCCATTTATTATAGCCGAGGCGGATGGCGTTTTCCAGGCTTGTGACAGCAGCCTCTTTACGACCGGCCAGCGAGTAAACACAGGCCTTGTTATAGTGGACCGTAGGGTTCGCCGGCAGTTGCGCTTCAATTTGGTCCAGTATTGCAATCGCCTTGTCGTACTGCTTGTCCATGGTATAAAGGGTGGACAGGTTGTTCAGCACAAGAATGGAAGCGGGGTTGATGGCAGCCGATTGTTCCAGGTGATGGATCGCTTTTGGAATGTCGCCTTTCATGAAATACGCCGAGCCGAGGTTAAAATGGGTGTTGGCTGATTCCGGTGAAAGTTTCAGGGATTTTTGATAATATCCGATGGCCTGGTCGACCTTTTTCTGGTTCATCAGGGCCAGGCCGAGGTTGCTGTAAGCTTCGGGATATAAAGGATTGATACGGACGGCTTTTTTAAAGTGGAATATTGCCGCCTGTGGCTTTCCGGTATTCAGCAGAGTGGACCCGAGGTTGTTGTGGGCCTCGGCATAATCGGGATAGATCGCCAAAGCTTTTTCAAAAGACCGGATTGCTTCCTCTTGCTGGTTTATCCGATCCAGCGCGACGCCCAGGTTGCAATAGGCCTCATGATATTCAGGGTTGATTGTCAGGGCTTTCTGAAAATAAGGTATCGCGTCCATTGGTTTACCGGTGCCAAGCAGGAGGGCCCCCAGGTTATTGTTCACCCTGTAATCGTCAGGGTTGAGATGAATGGCTTTTTCAAAGTTTAACTGCGCTTTTTCATAGTCCCCGGCTTCCTGAAACGCCCCGCCCAGGCCGTTGTACGGTCGTCCATTATCGGGTGCTTTGGCGATACAGTCTTTCCAGAGTGAAATACTGTCGGTCCATATCCGGTTTCGCTGGTATGTCCAGAAACAAGAGACAACAGTGGCGGTGCACAATAGTGCAATACCGACGCGGCGGGAGTGTGAAGGTGTTAGCAGGGCAGCGGTTAATGCAATCAGCACAAATACCGAAGGCAGGTAGATGCGGTGTTCAAACACCAGGGCAAGTCCCAAAAACGATGATTCAACAACCAGGGTGCCCAGAAACCACAGAATGGCAAATGAGAGGAGTCGATGTTTTTTGGCCAGGGAAATCGCGCCCATCAGGAGGCCGGCAATAGCAAGGATGGTCAGGGCTGTCGTAAGCGGATGGTTCACAAGTGTTGATACCGGAAAATCGTAATCCAGATTCAGGCGGCCGGGATGGGGGAACAGCAAAAGGGACAGATAGTAGAGCACGACTCCCGGCTGGGTGAGCAGGCGTTGGCCCATGGTAAAATCTTGCTTATCGTACATACCAAGTATTTTCTCAATCGGGCTTGTGCCAAGGTAAATGGCGGCAATGGCAACAATGGCTACGCATGCAATACAAATCCACAAAAGCCGTTGTTTCATCCACTGCCCGTTCAGATTCTGGAAAAAGAACCATTCATACAGCAGCAGAAACAGCGGTAGCGTGGCGGCTATTTCCTTTGAACCCAGCCCTAGAATCCCAGCCACTGCACATCCGGTAAACAAGAGTATCGGGATAGTCTTTTTTTCCGGAAAATCGCGCTGTACCAGCCGTGTTTTTATATAAAGGAACATGGCCAGCAGGTAAAACATGGTGGCCATGGCTGTCATCCGCTGAACAATGTATGTGACCGACTGGGTGTGAATGGGGCTTGACAGCCAGAGAACGGCAGCAAATACAGGAATAAAACGATTGTCAGTGCCTGTGAGGTACAGGGTCTGCCGGGCAGTCAAAAAGACCAGCATTCCGGTTATCAGGTGAATAATCAGATTTACAAGGCGATATCCGTTTACAGTATAACCATGAAAGAAGTAATTTAAGGCAAAGGAGAAAAATGCAAAGGGCCGATTGCCGGAAGGCCCCTTTATTGCCCCGGTAAGCCGTTCCGGCGTGAAGGCGGTCAGTCGTAAATGAGGATTGTCGACTATATTCGGCATGTCGTCGAAAACAAAGGGCGCGTCAAGGGCGTTGGCGTAAATCAGAATGATGAGGGCAATCATTACTGCAAGTACGGCAAGTGTTTGCCAGTGGCTATCTGTTTTTGTCGTTTGCATTTTTATTTTCGACCCTGCAATTTATGTAGAATGTTCTTGTAGAATTCCGTGTTTCTGATAATCTCAAGGTCCTTGTCGGTTTTCAGGTGATCCACATCATCATATCCATTATTGATGGCCTTTTCAAGATAGGCTATTGTCTGTTCCGGGTTTTTTTGTTTTGCATACAGGCATGCAAGATTATAAAAAACAGCGGGATTGTCCGGCATTAAGGCGGCCAGTTTTTGATACGCTTGAACTGCCTGTGAATACAGGCCTGCGCCGGCATAATGATTGCCGATACGCAGAATTTGCCGGGGAGACCCACCGGCCAGAGACAATGCTTTGCTGTAATGATGTTGGGCATCTTCCGTTTTCCCCTGTGTCATCAGCATATCCCCGGCAGTTATATGGAAACCGGGGATGTTCGGGGCAATACGACAAGCTTCAAGTATATGATGGAGTGCCTGGGAAGCGTTCCCCTGACGGTTCAGTGTTAAAGCCATGTTCTTATGGGCCGGGGCATACTCGGGATTGATGCGAATGGCCTCGTTCAAAACGTGAACAGCTTTGTCTGTTTGTCCGGTTAAAAGATATAAGGCGCCCAGATCGTTAAATGCTTTGTAATAGAGAGGATCGAGAGAAATGGCCTCCTGGAAAGCTTTTTCTGCTGTGTCAAAAGTTGTTGTTGTGTGATCATTCTGCAGATAGGCTTTCGCAAGATTATAATGAACTTCAGGGATGTAAGGATTCAAATGTCGGGCTTTTTCAAGCGCCGAAATCGCTTTTGGGGTTTGGTTCTTGCGAAGCAAGGCATATCCCAGATTATTATAAGCAGCAATATTCCGTGGGTTCAGGACGATGCTTTTGCGAAAGTGATCAATTGCTTGATCGGTAAAACCCTCTTCAAGGAGCAGCAGGCCATATTCCTTATGGGCTGCATCGTTAGATGGGTCGAGTTGAAGTGCTTTCTGAAAAAGCGTTTTGGCCCGGGCCATATCCCCGGATTCCATCAGTGCGGAAGCCATATTAATATATGGCCTTGGGCTCCCCGGCGCTTTGTCTGAACAGTTTTTCCACAGAGAAACCTTATCGGCCCAAACCTGATTGCGCTGATACGTCCAGTAACAGAAGACAACTATCGTCACGCACAATGCTGTAATGCCGGTATTGCGGATGCGGGAGGATGTCAGCAGGGCAGTGGTTAATACAATAATGATGAATATTGAAGGCAGGTAGGTACGGTGTTCAAAAATGAGTTCAAGGCTGAGAAAAGAGGATTCGATAACCAGGTTTCCCAAAAACCAGAGGATTGCAAAAGCGAGCAAGCGGTTTTTGGGGGCCGCAACCATGGTGACGACAAAAAGGCCGGATAGGGTAAGAATTGAAAGCAGCGTCGTAGCAGGATCAATGAGGGATGTGGAGACACTGATGTCGTAATTGAGGTTCAGGCGGTCCGGGTGAGGGAAGACAAGAAGCGAGAGATAGTAAAGTATGATCCTTGGTTCTGTGAGGAGGCGTTGGCCTAGCGTAAAGTCTCTGTGACCATAACCTTTCAGGATTTTTTCAACCGGACTGGTTCCCAGGTAGACGGCGGCAATGGCCAAGAATGCCAGACATGCAATGCCAATCCATAAAAGTCGTTGCTTCACCCACTGCCCATTCAGGTCCTGAAAAAAAAACCATTCATAAATAAACAGAAACAGCGGCAGCGTGGCGGCTATTTCTTTTGAGCCCAGCCCCAGCAGGCCGGCTAAGGCGCATCCGGCAAACAGCAGTATGTGGGCAGCCTTTTTCTTCGGCAAATCGTGCTGCATCAGCCGCGCCTTAATATAAAGGAACAGGGCCAGCAGATAGAACATGGTGGCCATGGCTGTCATCCGCTGAACAATGTATGTGACCGACTGCGTATGAACAGGGTTGACCAGCCAGAGGACGGCGGCCAATGCCGGAATAAAGCGGTCATCGGTACCGGTAAGGCGCAGGGTCTGCCGGGCAGTCAAAAAGACCAGCAAACCGGTGATCAGGTGGATGATCAGATTTATAAGGTGATACCCGAATACGTTATAATCATGAAAAAAGTAATTTAACGCAAAGGAAAAGTTTGCTATGAGCCGATGCGGACAAGGGCTGTTTTTCAGTTGAAGAATTTTTCCCGGTGTGATCGTTGTCAGTCGGATAAGACTGTTCTCTTTAATATTGTGGATATCATCGAAAATAAATGGTACATGAAAAGTGTTGGCATAGATCAGAGTCCCCAGCAAGATAATAACGCCGGAGATGACAAAAATCTGCCATTGGGCGGAATGGCTTTTCCTTACGTTCATCTGTGGCTTCCGTAAAGTTCCAGGTTGAGTTCGTGAGAGTCCCAGTGGTCTGTCATGCCTGTGCCTATTATGTCGGCTATCGTTGTGATGTCAATTGTTTGTAATAGTCGGTATTCCGTATGGCTTCGAGATCCGGGTCTGTTTTTATCCTTTCCATACTGGCGTAACCTTTTTCAATGGCTTTTTTCAGGTTCTCCACAGCTTTTTCTGTGTTGTTCTGTTTTGCATAAAGACAGGCAATATTATAGAAAACGGTTGCATTTCCGGGAAGAACAGTGCCCAGTGTCTTAAACACGTCAATTGCCTCATCGTATTTCTCTGTTTTTGAGTAGAGCATGCCGAGTTTGCTCAGCAGGGACGGGTTTTCCGGGGCCTGGGGAAGGGCTTCATTAAGACTGGCGATGGCCGCATTGTATTCCCTCTTCATACTCAGGGCGTTGGCAAGGTTGATGCTGGCAGAAGCATAGACGGTCGCATATTGCAGGGCCTTTTGGTAATATGTGATTGCCTTATCGATCTCGCCCTGCTTCAAGAGAATATTGCCAAGGGCGTTATGTGCCTGTGGATAGTCCGGTTTGATCTTGAGCGCCACTTCAATATGGTGCCGGGCATCGATGAGGTCGCCTGACATGGCAAGTACACTGCCAAGATGATAATGGGCTTCGACACTATTGGGATTCAGGGCAACAGCGGTTTCGAAAAAATCGGCAGCTTTTTGGGGACGGTTTTCTCTCTGTCGGATTAATCCCATGTTCATATTGGTTTCAAATAAGCCGGGTTGTGATTTCAGGACGGTGGTAAAACAGTCTGCGGCCTGTTTTAGTTTCGATTGCCCAAGATAGATGACACCAAGCGTGTTTCTGATTTTGGTAAAATCAGGATCAATGGCAAGGCCCGTTTTGCAGTGTGCAATGGCCTTCTCCGTATTACCGGTTCGATGATAAGCTACCGCAATATTGTTGTGGGCGTCCTTGAAAGTGGGTCTGATCTTCAGGGCGGTTATTAAATAAGGAATGGCCTCATCGGGGGAGCCGTTTTCAAGCAAGGCAAACCCCATGTTGTTGTATGCATTTTCATAAGTCGGATCAACGGAAATGGCTTTTTTGTACTTCTCCATTGCCAGTTTATACAGGCCTTTTTTTTGCAATGCCATACCCAGGTTGTTATGCGGCCTTGGATTTCTGGATGCTTTTGCTGAAGCGTCTCCCCATAACGAAATTTTATCGGCCCATGTTTTGTTGCGCTGGTATGTCCAGAATCCTGAAATAATAATAAGCGCACACAGTAGTGTTACGGCAGAAGCCCTTTTGTCCCGGGATGTCAGCAGGGCGGTAGTGGCAATAAACACAAAGATTGAAGGCAGGTATGCGCGGTGTTCAAAAATGAGTTCAAGGCCGATAAAGGAGGATTCGATCACCAGATTACCCAGGTACCAGAGGATTGCAAAGGAGAGCAGGCGATTTTTTTTGGCCGATATAATGGCAACAGCAAAAAAAGCGATCAAGGCGAGGATTGAAAACAGAGTCGTAACGGGGTTAATGAGCGATGTTGATACGCTGATATAATAATTCAGGTTCAGGCGGCCCGGATGAGGGAATGCCAGGAGCGAGAGATAATAAAGTACTATTCTGGGCTCTGTGAGAAGGCGCTGTACCAGCGTGAAATCTCTGTAGTTATAAACTTTCAGGATCCTTTCCAGTGGGGTGGTGCCCAGGTAGTAAAAAGCAATGAATGTCACAACCACACAGAGTCCCAGAATCCAAACAGTCTGTCTTCTCAGCCAATCTGTGTCTAAATTCTGAAAAAAGAACCATTCATATAGAAAAACAAATACAGGGAGTGTCGCGGCGATCTCTTTGGCGCCAAGTGCGCAGATCCAGGACAATAAGCTTGCAACAAAGAAGAGTGCCGCACGTTTTGTCTGCATCTTGGTATTGGTTTGAATAATCCGTGCCTTGATGTAAAGGAACAGGGCCAGCAGATAAAACATGGTGGCCATGGCCGTCATTCGTTGAACAATGTAGGTGACGGCCTGGGTGTGGACCGGGCTGACCAGCCAGAGAACGGCGGCCAATACCGGAATGAAACGATTATCAGTGCCTGTGAGGCGCAGGGTCTGCCGGGCTGTTAAAAAAACCAGCAGCCCGGTGATCAGATGAATGATCAGGTTTATCAGATGATACCCGAATACATGATATTCATGGAAAAAGTAGTTGAATGCAAAGGAAAGGTAGGCAAGTGGCCGGTGGCCTGCAGGTCCTTGAACAGCGTCGGCAAGCTGTTCCGGTGTTAAGGCGGTCATCCGGATATGGGGGTTGTCGATTATATTCGGCACATCGTCGAAAACAAAAGGGACGCCAAAGGTATTTGAGTAAATCAGGATGCCCGTCAAGACAATGATTGCTATTGTGCATAACAACGGCACTCGGGTGGATGAGAATATTTTGTTTTCAGGCATTGTCTGTTCTGCTTATTTCCTGTCTTTTGCGGTTTGTGCCGGATCGGGTTCAATTTTCTCCGATTTTTTTCATCAAATCCCTATAATATTCGGAGTTTCTTATATTTTCAAGGTCTTTGTCCGTTTTAAGCGCATCCCATTTGTCAAATCCTTTAGACACGGCTGTTTTTAAATACCGAATCGCCTGTTCTTTTTCGGCCAGCTTGGCATGAAGGCAGGCAAGGTTGTAAAATACTGCCGGGTTTCCCGGCAGTACCCGGGTCAGTTTCGTCATCGGCCCGATGGCTTTTTCAAGTTGACGGGTTTTTACATATAAATTCCCCAGTCTGTACAGGCAGGCGGCATGGTCCGGCTGTATTGCCAGGGTTTGCCGGTATTGGTCAATGGCGCCGTCCAGCATGCCGGCTTCTTCATAAACCTGCCCCAGTTTGAAGGCGATGGCATCGTTTTCGGGAGATCGCCGCAGCTTCTCGGTCAACTCATTTATTACCGGACTGTATCGGGCCTCTTGTTTTTTTGCTTTGGCCAGATTATTTCGGGCATCACTGTATGCCGGGTGGATGGCCAGTGATTTTTGAAAGCATTGAATTGATTTGTCAATCTCTCCTTTTCGGTAAAAGGAGATACCAAGGTTATTGTATGCTTTGTCAAAATAAGGGTTTGTATCCAGTGCTTTGCGGAAATAAGCCATCGCCTCTTCTGTTTTTCCCTGATATTGCCGGATAATGCCCATGTTGTTGTGAGCTCTCGAATAAAGTGGGTTCAGCCTGATAGCAGTCTGAAAGGCTGTTGCCGCTTTTTCAATCATGCCCTTGTCATAAAAAGCAAGCCCCAGGTTATAATGGGCATCAGCATATGCGGGGTTGATTTCCAAGGCCTTTGTAAAATAGGGAATGGCGGATTGGGCTTCCCCGGCATCCCGAAGGATTATGCCAAGATTGTTGTAAGCTCTTTCAAAAGTCGGATCTTTTTCAATAGCGGTCTGAAACGCGGGCAGCGCCTTTTTGAATTCATTTGTGCTCCTGTAAGCAATGCCAAGATTGTTAAACGCCCGGGCCGTATCCGGCCTTTTTTCTGTACAATCCAGCCAGAAGGATACGGCGTCTCTCCAGTCGTAGTTTCGTTGCCAGGTCCAGTAGCCACCAACAGCAATCAGACAGCAGAAAAGCGCTATGGTAATGGCGCGCAGGGGAATACGGTAGGTGATTATTGGCACGATGGCAATAAACAGGAAGGTTGACGGCAGGTAGGTGCGGTGTTCAAAGACAAGCGCAAGACCGATAAAAGAAGACTCAATGGCGAGGTTGCCCAGAAACCAGAGAATGGCGAAGGATAACAGCCGGTATCGCTTTGCTGTGGCAAAAGCCGTGAATACCAACCCTGATAGCGCGGCAATCGAAAGGGCCGTGGTGGCCGGCCTCAGCAATGCTGTGGAGGCAATGAGGTCATAGTCGATGATAAGCCGGGTGGGGTGAGGAAAAAACAGCAGTGACAAATAGTGCATAATGACACGGGGTTCACTGAGCAGTCGCTGACCCATGGAGAAGTCTTGCTTGTCATACATGGAAAGGATTTTTTCGAGCGGGCTTTTGCCGAGATAGATCAGGGCGATGACGACAATTGCCATGGAAAGGATGAAGATCCATTTGATCTGGCGCTTGAGCCAGGTGATATTGAGATCCCTGAAAAAATACCATTCATAGAGAAAGATAAATACCGGCAGAGTGGCGGCGATCTGTTTGGACGCCAAGGCGCATAGCCCCGACACGACAGACATGACAAGCAATATTATTATACCGGTGGACATGCGGGACTGTTTCATCCGGTTTGTCCGGGCCTTTATGTAGAGAAACAGGGACAACAGGTAGAACATGGCGGCCATTGATGTCATGCGCTGCACAATATACGTGACCGACTGGGTGTGGACCGGGTTGACCAGCCATAGAATGGCGGCCAACAGGGGTAGCAGCGCGCTTTCCTGGTTCAGTTGTTGCAGGGTTTGCCTGGCGACAAGAAAGAGAAGGAAGGCTGTTGCCAAATGAATGGCCAGGTTGATGGTGTGATATCCGAATGTGTCGTACTGGTGGAAATAATAGTTGAAGGCAAAAGAGATGTTGGGCAGGGGCCGGTAACCGGAGACACTTCTCGTTGCATCCATGATCTCTGAGAAGGATAAATCCGTCATCCGGATATGCGGATTTTCTGAAATATTGGGCTTATCGTCAAAAAGAAAAGGGGAATGGAAGGTGTTGGCATAGACCAGAATACCGATTATGATTATAGCGGTCAGCGCGGCTATTGGTGCTTTTGAATGCAATGGTCTTTTCTTCCTCATTCCGGGCTATCCTTGATCTTTAGGAGTTTATCAAGATTGGCACTTGCACTCGTCTGATTCGGAGCAACGGTTTCGGCTTTTTTAAAATACCGGACGGCTTTTGCTGTCTGGCCGGCGTAAAAATAAGCAATGCCAAGGTTGTTAAAGGCTTTCCCGTAATACGGATTGATCTGAATCGCTTTTTGAAAATAATGTGCTGCTTTTCCCGGGTCACCGGTTTTAAGGTAAACAATGCCAAGGCTGTTGAAGGCTTCGGCTGAATATGGGTTTATTGCAATAGCTTTTTCAAGATGCTGAATTGCCTTGTCAAATTTTTCCAAAGCAAGAAAAGCATTGCCCATATTAATATGCGTGATGTCAGTGAACGGATAGATGCTGAGGGCTTTATTAAAATAATCGATGGCCGCTTCCGGTTTCCCCCGGTCGATAAAGAACAGCCCGAGATTGTTATATGTTCTGTAATGCCGGGGGTTTTTTTCAATTGCCGTTTCAAATGCCTGTTGCGCCAATTCCGTTTTTCCAGCTTTTTTGTAAGCCAGTCCCAGGTTGTTGTATGGTAATGCTATTTGGGGAGATTTGGCAACGTTGTTTTGCCAGAAATGAACGGCGTCCTGCCATATGCTGTTACGCTGGAAGGTCCAGACGCCGCAAACCACTATTGCAGTGCCTGTGAGCATCATGGCCAGTTCCCGGTGTTTCAATAACTGCATCAAAACCGGTACAATGGCAATAAAAAGGAAGATTGAGGGCAGGTAAGTCCGGTGTTCGAAAACCAGTGCCAGGCCGATAAAGGAGGATTCAATCACAAGTGTGCCCAGAAACCATAGGATGGCAAACGACACCAGTCGTTGTTTTCTTGCTGCAATCATAGCAGTGATCAGCAGTCCGGCTATCCCAAAGAAGGACAAAACCGTGGCTTCGGGATGGACCGTCAGTGTGGATAAGGGAAAGTCATAATAAAAGTTCAGTCGGGCGGGATGGGGAAAGAACAGAAGAGAAAGATAGTAGAGGACCACGCCCGGTTGGCTGAGCAGTCGCTGGCCTATGGAAAAACCTTGGCTGTCATACATGCTGAGAATTTTGTCGATTGGATTGTTGCCAAGATAGACCATTATGATAATGGCCAACGTGATGACAAGGATAATGGGCAACCAAACCTGACGTTTCAGCCAGGCCGTATCTAAATTTTGAAAAAAATACCATTCATAGAGAAAGACAAATACCGGGAGAGTGGCGGCAATTTGTTTGGATGTCAGTGCACATATCCCGCACAAGACAGATGCCACAAGCAGGATCGCCGTGCCGGTGGTTAAGTCATTTTGTTTGAACTGTTTTGTTCGTGCCTTTATATAAAGGAGCAGGGAGAGCATATAGAACATGGCGGCCATTGATGTCATGCGTTGGACAATATAGGTGACCGACTGGGTATGAATCGGGTTGGTCAGCCAGAGAACGGCCGCAAGTGCAGCTGTCATTGTACTATCCTGGTTCAGTTGCTGAAGGGTGTGCCGGGCGACCAGAAAGATCAGAAATGCGGTTGTCAGATGGATGATCAGATTGATGATATGATAGCCAGATGTATCGTATTGGTGAAAAAAGTAATTGAATGCAAATGAAACATTCGGCAGGGGGCGATGACGGGATTCGTTTTTAGCTGCTGTGGCAATGCCGGAAAAGGATAATGCTGTCATACGAATACGTGGATTATCAATAATGTTGATATGATCATCAAATAGAAAAGGCGCATGAAAGGTGTTGGCATAAACCAGGATGCCGATAACTGCGATGGCCAGGGCGGTAATCAAAGCGGCCGCATGGTTATGAAGCTTTGTCATAACAGGCCCGACTCCCATGCATTTTTCAATTTTTTATAATATTCCGTATCCTGAAGGGTGGCAAGATCAGGGTCGGATAACAGACGGCGTAGATCGTTGTATCCCTTGGACCGCGCCTCTTTGATGGCAGCCACGGCGTCTTCTTTTCGTCCCTGCAGGGCATAAACGCAGGCAAGATTATAAGGCACCGTGGCCGCATCCGGCATCAGCTTTTTTAGGCGCCGGTATGCCTGCACGGCGTCTTCAAGGCGTCCCAGCCGGACGTAGGTACTTCCCAGATTGTCGAGGCACTGGGGGAAAGCCGGTTCAATGTCGATGGCCTTTTCATAGAGTGTTGCGGCGTTATTCAGTATCTCATATTTTTTATAAAGTGTTGCGATCCGGTAGAGTAATTGGGGGTCTTTACTGGTGTTGGTCAATGTGTCCAACTGATGTGTCGCTTCCTCAATGTCGCCGTGGTGGAGCAGTACCTTTCCTAAGGTCAGCCGGGCTTCCGTATAGTCGGGGTTGATCGCCAGGGCGGCATTATAGTGCGCCAATGCGTCTTTCAGGTTGCCATTTGCCGTCAATACATTGCCTAAATTAAAGTGTGCGACCGCATCCCCCGGATTTAATTCAATGGCTTTCTGAAGATGTCGAAGTGCCATGGCGGGCTTTCCAGAGAGGGCGTACGCGGCGCCCAGTTCGCCATGGGCGAATGCGTTTGCAGGATTTATCTGAATGACGGCCTGAAGATAGGGAGTCGCCATTACCGGCTGATTCAGCATCATGTATATTCTGGCTATGTGAAGATTACTTTTGAGATTAAGCGGGCTTTTCTTCAATGCCCTTTTAAAATACTGTATTGCTTGTGTATAATCGCCCTTATCGGAAAATATTAATCCCAGAACATTCAGGGCAATAGGATCGCCCGGCATCAGGTCGAGCGCTTTTTCAGCGTGTTGCTTGGCCTTGACGGGCTTATTGGCTTGCATGTAGGCATTTGCAAGGTTGTCATGAATTTCCACGACATCCGGTGCAACTTGAATCCCTTTCTCTAGAACTGTAATGGCCTCTTCCGGTCTGTTGTCCATCAGCAGCGTTGCTCCGAGATTGGCGTATGCCTGTGGATGGCCGGGACCCAGGCTGAGGGCTTTCTCATAGAATGAAATGGCCTTGTCCAGTTGTCCGAGTCTGGTGAATGCCAAACCCAGATTGTTGTGGGCAGGCACATTATCGGGTGTCGTGTCCACGGCTTTTTTTAATTCAGCAATGGCCGCTTGCATTTTGCCGTTATCCATCAGTGCCAGTCCAAGATCGTTTCTTGCCCGGCCATTGTAAGGCGCTTTAGCTACCGTATCTTGCCAGAAAGTGAAGCGGTTTTTCCAGACCTGATTGCGCTGGAAAGTCCACAAACTGAAAATGCCGATGACCACGCAAAAAAGAAGAATCCCGTATTTACGGGCTGGCAGATATTGAAACGCAAGCCAGCTGATTGTAATCACCGGAAAAATAAATGGCAGGTAGGTACGGTGCTGAAAGATCAGGGCCAGGCCGATGAGAGACGACTCGATGACAAGATTGCCCAGAAACCAGATAATGGCAAATGATATAAGCTTTTCTCTTCTGGCTGAAATTATCGCGGCTGAAATAAGTCCGGCAAGGGCAATGAGAGCGGCAATCGTGGTGGGTGGATGATGAAGGGCATAAGAAATCGGATAATGATGGTCAATACTCAACAGGTCGGGATGGGGGTAAAACATCAGGACCAGATAGAAGAGGATAACCCGGGGTTCTGTGAATAATCGCTGGGTTATGGTAAAATTCTGGTGCGCATACATGCTTTGAATTTTTTCAAACGGGGTTGTCCCAAGGTAGATCAGGGCAATGGCGGAAACAACAACGCCAAGCGCAACCAGCCACCTTATCCGGTGTATCAGCCAGGTCCTGTTAATATTCCTGAAAAAGTACCATTCATAAAAGAAGATTATTACCGGCAGGGTGGCGGCAATTTGTTTTGATCCGAGGGCGCAGATACCGGCGATAATACTTGCGGCGGAAAGGAGTACTGTGCGGACAGGGAACCGCTTCTGCGTTGCCGAACCCTCAGAACGGGCTTTTATATAGATCCACAGGCTCAACATGTAGAACATTGTGGCCATACTGGTCATCCGCTGAACAATATAGGTTACAGACTGATTGTGGACCGGGTTTACGAACCAGAGCATGGCGGCCAGCAGAGGGGGCACCGCGCTGCTCATGCCGCACAAGCGCATGGTTTGTCGGGCAACCAGAAAAACAAGAAAACCGGTTACGATATGAATCGCAATATTAACCAGATGGTATCCTGCAACACGGTATTCATGGAAGAAATAGTTCAGGGCAAAGGAAAAACAGGGCAGGGGCCGGTATGCGGAGGTTAATTGCAATGCTTTTAACACCTTCTGCACTGTGAAATGGTTCATTCGAATGGCAGGGTTTTCTGTGATATTGGCGTAATCATCCATTACAAAGGGAGAGGAGAAGGTGTTGCCATATATCAGAATGCCGGTCAGAACAAACACCATGAATATCAAGACAAAGGTCATGGGATGCTGCGGTGGGTGCTTTGCTGTCATTATAAAATATGCGATCCCTTTTTGTTTGCAGCCGGTGCTTAAAATTTGTCATGAGGCAGGCCTGAATAATGAAATAATAAATGCCTGTCTTGCGTCAAGGAAAAATCTGCAGCCTGCATGACAAAAAATGGCGAAAATAATGACAAAAAATGAGACCAATTGATCAGGCAAGATTGCGCAAAAATGGTAGAATATTAATATTATCATAAAATTTAAGGTATTACGGCTTAATTGAGGAGGCTGTTAAAAGGGTCGCCAAAGGCATTGATATTGCATCTTGAAATAATGGATCTTTGCGAAGTGACGCAGGGTTTTGATTTTTTTGTTGACATAGTCGGGGCAGATGGTATATTTATTGAAGTTGAATCACACTGCGTAACGATGTTCGCTCTATCGTACCTTGTTTTTGCATCGTTAGGCCCTGCATGGAGGGTTGATGATTAATTATTTGAAAGTTATTTCCTGTTGCCCGGCAACAGGGCTTCAACAACGGTTGTCACATGTGATTGTGTGGACATCCATGGTTGGGATTGCCTTCTGTTCACTTATGGCCACGAACCTGTATGCCGGCATGGATGTGATGACGGACAAGCAGCTTCAGGATGTTCAGGGCGGGGAGGTTCTCAGCATCGACATCAGTGATCCCGGTTACTATGGCACGAATGAAAATGTAACAGTTGTCCGCTTTTCCAGTGATATCTATATAGAAAATTACGGTGAGTTCAGTGAACTCCGGCTGGGTAATTACGAACGTGACGCGGGTGAACTTGGCCCCATGCTGGCTGCAGATTCGAGTAATATCCTTGCTTATACGCAGAGCCGGACCAATCCGCAAGACGGCACAGGATATTTTGGGAAAAAGGTGAACCTCCATGCCGATCTTTCGTCCGGGTTTTATCGAAATTTCGGTGCCAGCAACGGCGCTGAATATACACAGTGGGATGTCAACTGGGAAGGCCTGCAGATGGGGTATGACGAAGATCATCCAGTCCGTTTGTACGGCATTGTTCTTCGGGCCGAGTATTCCAACTTCGGTCAGGGGGATCAGGAATTACGGCGGCTCATTATCGGCAGCAACAAGCTTTACGGATATGGAAAAGTCAATCGGCCGCTGGTCACATCGGCCTGGCTGAACTCACAGCTGACAAATCTTCCTGATGACGTTGTGACAACCATGGGGGCGGATGATGTTGACCGGATTTTCCAGATGCAGCGGGACATGTTTCTTGATCAGTACTGGCAGATCTCTTCTTTTCATTTGAATCCCGCAAATGGTTCAGGCTTTCGGCAGTTTGTTTTTAATACCAACCAGAATTCGGTGGAACTGGATGATAGCGGGTTTAATTTTGACGGATATGGCGATTTTGTCGATCAGAACCACGGCTTTTTTATCATGGTGGACCTGACAGACGAACAGTTTTCCGGGTGGAACCTCATCGCCGGTGTAAATGAGTATATGGGGTGGCCGGAACTTGAAAGTGACGACGCAAACAAGTATACAGACACATACGGCCCACCCACGATGATCAATCCGGGCACACGTCCGGGCTATTAATCACAGGGAGTTTGACGGTGAAAGTTGCAATGAGGGATCATGCATATTCTGGACAAAAGATGGCCGTCAGGCTGTCCCCCCGCCATTGTTTGGCGGGCATGCTCCTGGCCGTTGTTATTGTTTTATTGATCCGGCCAACGCCGCTTCTGGCCCTTGAAGCATTGACGGACAGGGAATTGAATCATGTCGCCGCTCAGAGCGGCATCAGCCTTGTGCTTGATGGCGCTAACCCCCGTCTGGATGTCTCGGCTGACAGTGACGGCACCTCAGCCGCATTCCTCCAGTTGAGCAGTGCCAGTTCCGATCACTACCTTGAGTTCTATGACGATGATGATCCCTTTCTCCAGTTTGACAACGAAGTCACAGCTGTGTCCATATGCGGCGATGGCGCTGGCGGCACCTATCAGGATTTTGAGGCGGCTACGATTGATTCATTGCGCTTAACCCTTGATACATATACCTGGGACAGTACCGGCGAAAGCGGGATCGTATTGAAAGCCTATGACTGGAGCGGTGAGATGTATATCAAGGCCGATGCATTGTATGCCAACGATAGTGGCCATTCAGACAACAAGCTCTTTGGGTTGAGTATCGGCGAGATTGACCTGGTGGATTTTGACAGTGACGGTGGCCCCTTGGCCTCGTTGTCCGTTCAGTCACATGCCGCAACAAACCAGTGGGGCGTTTCAGGCTCAGGTGTTGACCTCGATCTTTTCATGCAACTCCATGTCCACGAGATTGCTCTCTACCCTTCGGCCGGCGTCACCCAGTGTGCCAAGGATATTATCCTGGCCAGGGAATTTAATGGAACAGCCTGGTGGGACGCAGAAGCGGCAGATACGAATCCGATAAACGAATGGGTTCCCACAGGGCCGTTTGGCAGCAATGGTGTTCCGGACGACAGGCCCCTTTCCATAGATGCCTGTACGGTCAATGGGGATCAATTCCTGGTGCTTTATATGGCCGGTCATCATACCGCCACCTATACCTATCCGGGAAGCCAGCTCATTGATTATGGCATCGCTTCACTCTATCCGGCAATCGGAACCAAAACCGTTTCCAATCATATTGGGGCGGGGCGTGTGGCCCGGTTCGGGTATGAAGATGGGCTGGTCGATGGTGAAGATCATGTGGGCGGACTATCGGCTGCCGGTAATATTATTTATACAAAAATCGTCATTCCTGTCGGTGACATAACATCCTGGAACAACCTGATCAGAAATTATGATCCGTTGATTCCGGATCACGGCTTTAACTTCACATACGACCCCTCCGATCTCCCGGGCACGGAACAGACAATTACAGACGTGAACTGGGATACCAGTGGTATCAATTGGAATAATTCGAACTGATCAGTGTATATAATAAACGGACGTCCCGATTTACCGAGGCACAGAGTGGCTCCCTTTTTGGGTTGATAAAAGGGAGCCTTTTTTGTGCTTTTCTGCCTGCTGTGGTACATTGCCGTTATGAAAAATGCTCGCGTTACCATTTCCGCTTTCCTGATCATATCTATTCTGATGATATACGCCCAGACCGGGGGGTTCTCTTTTGTGGGGTTTGATGATCCCCAGTTGATTGTCGAGAATCCGCATGTGGCAGCAGGTTTTACATTGGAGGGGGTCCGGTGGGCGTTGGGAACAGCCTGGCATGAACATGTTTTTTTCTATCCTCTGTCCATGTTATCCCATATGGCGGCGGTATCAGTGTTCGGTCTGAACCCTGCCGGCCATCACCTGGTGAACGTGGGGCTGCACGCCACCATGGTATTGCTGGTCTTCTTTTTTCTATGCCGAATGACCCATGCGGAGTGGCGGCCGGCACTGGTGGCCATGCTGGTGGCGGTTCATCCGATGAATGTGGATTCGGTGGCCTGGGTGGCGCAGCGATCCACTCTGCTGTGCGGGGCATTGTGGATGGCGGTTCTCCTGTGTTATTTGGCATATATTGGTCGAAAAAAGCGTGTCTGGTACGGTGCTGCCTTTGGTATATTCATACTGGCCGTGCTTGCCAAGTCATCTGCTGTAATGGTGCCGGTATTGCTGTTAATGATTGATGGCTACAGGGGAAGATTGACCGCTGTCACACCCGGCGGTTTCAATATTAAAGAGAAACTGCCCTTTTTCGCGGTGGCGGCCGGCTGGTCTCTGGTGGTGATGATTACGGCAAAGCAGTCGGGTGCTGCGGCATCATTCGCAGATGTGACGGTGTGGTCGCGGGTGGCAAACGCCATCACCGCTTATGGTGTGTATCCACTGCGAATGGTATGGCCGGCAGGTCTGTCGGTCTATTATCCGTTCCCCGATACCACTCCCCTCTGGCAGCCGGTTTTATCGGGGTTGTTTATTTTCGGCGTGACCCTGCTGCTGGTGCGGCATGCCCGTAAGATGCCGATGGTGCTGTTCGGGTGGCTCTGGTATCTGGTAACATTAATCCCCATGCTCGGGTTTGTCCAGGCCGGGCCCTGGCCGGCAACGGCCGATCACTATATGTATATGCCCGGCATCGGACTGTTTATCTGTCTTGCATGGGCCATACCGGAAATTCAGGGCCACGGCATCGCTGTAAGGAATATGGCAGGGACTGTTATTGCCGTCGGGATCGCAGTACTTGCTGCCCTCTCTTTTTACCATGCCCGCTATTACAGAAACAGTATCGCCCTGTTTGAACGGGCGGTCCGGGTGACGGAGGATAATTTTTTTGCCCATATCAATCTGGGCACAGCTTATGCCCAAAAAGGCAACTTTACAAAGGCGGGAACCCAATTTGAGGTCGCGCTGGGGCTGCAACCCCATTCACCCGGTGCCCACACAAACCTGGGGAATATAGACAAACAGGCCGGCCGTTTTGAAGCGGCCAGAGCCCATTACCGGGCAGCCCTGCAACAGGCGCCGGATTTTGTACCGGCCCTTACGGGAATGGCCGATGTGCTGGCTGTTACCGGCGAGATCGACCGGGCCATAGGCCATTACCGGCGTGCCATTGCCGTTGACAAGCAATCGGTGAGTGCCCGGTATAACCTGGGCATGGTGCTGGCATCCCAAAATCGGCTGATAGAGGCGTATTATCAGGTACGCCGCGCCCTTGACCATGCCCCCGCCAATGCCGACATTCATTGCAGTCTGGCGGAAATTGCCATGACCATGGGCCGGACAGACGAGGCAAAACACCATTTTAAAGCGGCACTTTTGCTTGATTCATCACTGGAAAGGGCACAAAAGGGGC
The DNA here is from genome assembly GCA_034189905.1 of Thermodesulfobacteriota bacterium. Lineage (GTDB taxonomy): Bacteria > Desulfobacterota > Desulfobacteria > Desulfobacterales > Desulfosudaceae > JAXHTY01. The sequence continues at coordinate 50,476 of JAXHTY010000022.1, read as the reverse complement.
TTGCCCGCCTTCGTCAGATGCCATAAACCCTGTTTGTTTCACAAGCATCGATTAGATAATCTTCTCTTCTCTATTTCGTGAGTTTTGTGTTTTTCGTGGATCTTCTCACTGACGGGACAGATGTTGGCAGTCCACGAAAAACATGAAAGCCACGAAAAGGGAGCATCGCATATTGTTCAGTTGTGCAAGCGCTCCCGGTTGTTCTGTTGATGGTTCAGTCGTCGCATAATCTTCCGTTTATTCACCATTTCCCGCAGCACCCGATCGGCCTTGGTCTGCTGTTTTCCGGACAGCAGGTTGAAAAAACGTTCAAAAAGCCGTTTGGGATAAACCGCCCAGGAAATCATGAAAAATTGCATCAGCCCCAGCCATTTTAATATCAGCAGGGAACGGCCGCCCATTCTTGAATTCCAGGAACAGGTTGAGAAAAGGGAGGTGGCAGATGCCATGGAAATCAGATATTCATCGTTGACGGTGATTTGCCTTTGTTCAAGAAGCATTTCAAAGACAGCGGTACCCGGCAGCGGCACAAAAGATGAGATTGCGATTTCATGGACACCCATAACGGCCAGTCTGCGGATCAGGGAAAAGGTTTTCTGCACATCCTTCAGTGTCTCCCCGGGATATCCGATAATAAACAAAACCGACACCCGCATGTTGGCGGCAAGGGCCATGCCGGTGGCTTTTTTAAAAGCGTCAATGTCGATCTTTTTGTTCATCGCCGAAAGGACAGCCGGGCTGCCGCTTTCCGGTGCATATTGGATCTGGTCGCATCCTGCGGCAACAAGTAATCGTGCTGTCTTTGCATCAATGGCCTGAAATCCCGTGCCCACCGGCATCTGCCAGGTAACGGATAATTTTTTTTGAATGATCAGCCGACAGAGCGCCCGGGTCCAATGCCTGTTGATGAAGGGGTTGATGTCCGGAAACTGAAATGCCGTTACCTGTTTGGTTCGAATATGGTATTCCATTTCCTTGACAATATGTTCCGGATTGCGGGCATACCATGTTCTCCCCCACATACCCGGCGCACTGCAGAATGTGCAGTCATGGGGGCAGCCCCGTGTGGCCAGCATGGGCATGGTGGGCCCGCTCGCGGGGCCTTCATAGATGGTGTACGCTGAAAGCGGAACCTGATCCCATGCAGGAAACGGCAGATCATTGAGCTTTGCAATACGGTCTCTGGGATTGGTGACAACAACGGTTTGGTCCGGCATCCGGCAGGCAAGACCGGCAACTGTTGTCACATCCGATTTGTTTTCAAGGGCACAGGCCAGATCGGCCATGGTTTCTTCCCCCTCGCCAAGGGCACAGGCCCCGAGCGGGGTTTCTTTCAGGCAGAAGTCGTAAAGGGCTGTGGCATGCTCGCCGCCTGCCACAAGAAAGGCTTTGGGGAAACGGTCGGCAATCGAATGAATTAACTGCCGGGTAGACACCCATGCATGGGAAAACATACAGCTTACGCCGATGAGATCCGTATTTGCAGGAATCTTTTCCGCGATCTCCAAGTGACTCAGGCCTTGCAGAATAAACCCGATGGCTGCCGGAAAATCGCGGTATTGGGAAATTCCTTCTCCCACGGCATCAATCAGGGTAATGGTGTGACCTTGCTGTTGCAGATATGCGGCAATGGCCGCCAGGCCGATGGGAGGATGGCTGATGGTGGAGTAGTTCCAGGCAGCCATCAGTGACGGGGGATTGATCAGGGTAATGTGCAAAACCTGTCCTTTGATGGCAATGTTTTACTTTGCCATCGTAAATTCACCTTTTTTCGAGTGCTTCATCCTTTGACGGCTTCGTAAAAAGTCCAATTTCTTTGTTGCGCTGCATCTCTCGTCATGTCACGTACAACTAAGTACGCTCCATTCCTCGAGATTTGCGCGCCTCGAACTTGAACTTTTTACTTTGCCGTCCCAAAATTGACTTTTTACGAGACCATCATCCTTTGGCAGTCATTGTTTTTGCCGCATCAACTGCAATAACCATCGGGCTTTTTGATTTTCCGGGTTCAGGGTCAGGGCTCGGTTCAGATATTGCTGTGCGCGCTTATACTGACGGGTTTGATACAAGGCAATGGCCATGCCTGCATACAGGTCCGCTGTGTTCGGCCGGCTCTGCAGCAGTTTCGCATAGTGAGCAATGGCTTTTTGATACCGCTTTTGGCGCATCAACAGACTGGCAAGATTATGCCGCGCTGTATAATAATCGGGTTGAATGCGCAAGGCTTCCCGGTAATGGTCAATGGCTTCATCAATTTTATCGAAAGCCACCAGCAGGCCTGCCAGGTTGTTATGAGCAACGGTATGATCCGGGTAAATCGCCAGTGCCGTCCGGTAATATGCAATGGCTGCCTTTTTACGGCCGGTTTCCGTCAGGGTCATGGCCATATTGAAATTGGATTTAAAATGGTCCGGCTTTATGGCAAGGGCTTTGGTGAACGCGGCAATGGCGGCATCGTAATCCCCTTCCTCGGCCAGGGCCTGCCCCAGATAGTTGTACGCTTCGTAATTCCCTTCAGTTACCGCCAATGAATGACGGGCGAGGGTTTTGGAATCTTTCCAGTATCCGGCCTGCCGCCAGGTCAGTGCCATAAGTGCTACCAGTGCAAGACCGGCCCCGATGCTGAGAACACGGGTTTTATTGGGCAGTTTGGATGCGAGGTCGCTGATGCCCCAGGTGATGATAACATAGAGCCCGATGCCCGGAAGGTACATGTAATGGTCGGCCATGGCCTGGGTGCCAATTTGGGCAATGCCGGACAGGGGCACCATCATGCCGGTGAACCAGAGCCACCCGATGATCAGATAAGGACGGGACGTTGCCAGTCTCAGGGCGATAAGGGTCACACCAATTAAAAAGAGCGCGGCCCCACCCACTTCCCAAGCGTAAAATTGGCGCGGAAAAGGATAGAATGCCGCCAGTTTCACAGGGAAAAGGGTATGAGAAATATATCGGGGATACGAGAGGATGGCATTAAGAATCCTGTCGTCAAGGGGATAGCGATGAATGATGTCGAGACCGTGGCAGGAGAGCATACCGGCGCTGGCAATGCCCAGCATTACGATGTATGGCGCTTTTTCTACAAGAAGATAGATCAGATCCTGTATGTCAAGGTTTGGTGACCATTTTTTGAGACCGGTCGATCCGGCTCCGGACGGGCTGGAGAAACGAATCCGTTCAAGGGGCCAGTAATCCAATAACAAGAGTACAAACGGCAGGGTCGGGAACATGGGCACCGACGCAAGGCAGCAGGCAAACAGAGTGATGGTAAGGATAAACCGCGGAGCGGTGTGCTTTTGCGTGTAGACCACGTAACTGTAGACCATCAACAACCCGAAAAAGGCGCTGAGGGTCACCCGGATGCCCACCAGCCATGCAACCGGCTCGGCATTGAGGGGGTGTAATGCGAACAATGCCGCGACAAACGCGCTTTTCCACATCGCATGGGTCATTCGGTAAAATATCAGAAACACCAGGATGGCGTTGAGAATATGAAGGGCCATGCAGATAAGGTGATGGATGCCGTAATCTCTGCCAAAAAACAGGTGCTCGGCGCCGACAAGCATCTGGGGGAAAAGCATCCATACGCCGGCCGTTGTGTTGGTGAACACATAGATAAGGTTTTGCGTGGTGACATAACGCACATTGCTGTCCGGATCGGAAAGCAATTTGAGCAGGGGCTCTTCCGTTATATAGAAATCATCGGCGTTAACGGTACCGTGGCGCCCGATCTGCCAATAGACACAAGCGGTGGCAATCACCAGAAACAGGCAGATCGTTGTTTTTTTAAAGGATGACGAACGCATCAGCTTGTTTGTCATTTGAACGCCTTTTGACGGTGGCGGAACAGCACATCCATGGCAAAATTCCACCATCGCACCATTCGAGGGCCCTTACGCGGAATCTTGATAAATGTTTTCACCACCCTGGAGATATAAAAACGCATATAGGCCTTTTTTTGTGCACGCGCCAGGTTATAACCGGTTGCCTGCTGGTAAAACGGGGCCTTGGGCCAGTAATGAAATTCCGTCGTACCTGCCAGTTCGGGATACATCTGCCCGGCTGTTTTGCCCAGTTCCGTCCCGGGAAACGGTGTGACCGTAAAAAAATGGGCCAGGTCCAGCCGTGAATTACAGGCTGCGGTCACGGTTTGTTCAATCTCGTCCGGTGTCTCTTCCGGAAATCCAAGCATGAAAAAACCCTTGGTGATCATACCGGCATTACTTGCATGGTTAATGCTTTCAAATGCCTTGTGCAGGTCCAGGTTTTTTTTGATTTTGCGTTGCATGTTCTCGGACGCGGTTTCAATGGCAAAGGTCATCATGTAAACGCCCGCTTTTTTCAGCAGGGGAAAATCCTCCCTGGCCAGAAGGTCGCTGCGGACGCCGTTGGGAAAGGCTATTTTAACCTTCATGGGGCTTTGAATAATCCGGTTTAAGATATCGTGCATACGGCGCCGGTCAATGTTGAAGATATCGTCCACGATCTGAAATTCCCGAATACCGTATGTATCATAGACCCACTGCATTTCCGCCACAAATTGCGCAGGGCTGCGAAACCGTACTTTTTTGCCAAAAATGTTGTGGCAGTAAGTGCATTGAAAAGGGCAGGCACGGGAACTGATAATGTGAGTGTAACGCTTGTAAGCCCGCACACCGTTCATTTCATCATGGTTCTTCCAGTATTGCCGGATGTCAAGAATATCATAGTCGGGAAAGGGGAGTGTGTCCAGGTCCGCAATAAATGGCGCCGGGTCGTTCCGGACAAAGGTACCGTGTTCATCGATAAACGCGATGCCGGAAATCGCGGTGATAGGGCTATTATTTATCAGTGCCGATACAAGGTCATTAAATATCTGTTCTCCCTCACGGCGCACGGCACAGTCGATTTCTCTGTTTTGCTCCAGAATTTCCCTGTCGTTGTATGTGGCCTGAGGGCCGCCGATGACGATTGTTGCCCGGGGCGCAAGTTGTTTCAGCAAGCCTGCATATCCGGGAATAAAATGATTGTCAAAGGCCAGCAGGGATATGCCGATCAGGTCGGGCGTGACCGTCGTCAGTTTCTGTGCAAGGGCCTGTTTCGGGTTTCGGGCAAGGCGCAGATCGATGAAGTCAATTTGCACGGCATCACCAAGCTGTTGTTTTGTAAATGCCGAAAGGTACATGATGCCCAGGGGCACATCGATGGCCTGGGGGTACACCGAAGAATGCGGCTTGATGAAAAGAATGTTAAAAGTGGTCATACGGTATCGTTTCTGCGTAAACGTCAAAAGCACTTGGGTTATTTTGACCGTATCTTACCATGAAATCTGTTTTTTTGAAATATCGGGCAGAGTAGCGGCATAAGGCTGTGCCGATAGCGTAAAGGACGAAATTCGAATTTCGAAATTTAAATATTCACGAACGATGCCCATAAACAATCCCCTTATAGGGGAAACCAACGTCCGGCCCTCCGGGGTCGGCTTTTTATTCAGGTGCTGTTGCACCGGCGAAACCAATAAGTTGCTGAACCGCCGGCATGATTGCGTCAGCCCGTTTCCCGGGGGTGTTGATCATCACCACATATTGATAACACATTCCGTTATCGTCTTGTATGTAACCCACCCGGGTGCTGATTCCGTCAAGCGTACCGGTCTTGTAATGTTCATGGCTGTTTCCGTGCATGAGGTCGCAATAGGGCGCAAACGCATCCAGCGCCCGGGCCATCATCTGTGCGGAGATCTGATTTGACCGTGACAGCCCGGAACCCTCCTCGATGACCAGATTGGAAATATCAAGCGACTTACGGGCAAATGCCGTGACTGCCCGGATGCCTTTGGCCATAGTGGCGGGGGGGCCGTAGACTGTGGCTCCGCAGGCCAGAAAAAGTTGATTGGCAATAAAGTTGTTGGAGTACTGCAACAGCTTTTCTGCCACATCCGCCAGGGATTCGCCGGATGTGTGCCGGTATATCAGGGTATCTGCGGGTTGATGAACAACGCCGTGGATAACATTTCCGGTTACGGGACAGTCGTTTTTTTCAAGAAAATACTTGAACAGTTCACCGGCATAAAGGGCGCCATCGGTGGCATTATCGATAAACATGACGCGGCCGGCTGTTACCGGCAGGTGACGGAGCCGTTTTTCGGCAAAAGGCAGTAACGGGGTCTGGGGTTCTGCACTGATATATGCCCCGTTTTTTTTTGCAAACCGCACTGTGTTATAATTGGCGCACAGCGCGCCGTTGGGGGCGTCATAGGGCTGCAATGAATGATCAGTCCGGCCGGGAACGCGAATATTTGGTGCAAACCATTGGTTATCCACCAGAATATTTCTGAACCCCGACGCCTGTGCAGCCAGCAGCGTTGTTGTGCGCTCGATTTCCTGGGAAACCAGGCAGGGATCGCCGTATCCTTTAATTATCAGGTTGTTTTTCGGCGTACGGTAAAATTCCGTCACAAAGCGGTGATCTTTGCCCAATATGTCAAAGGCGGCCAGAACGGTGATTACTTTTAAAATTGAGGCCGGTATCCGCTGCACATTCGTATTTTTTGCGATCATCACGTTGCCGCCAGCACCACATGCCTTGACCATAATGCTGTCTTCGGGACCGATAAAGGCATCAATCTTTTCTTTCGGTCCGGCAAAAACCGCCTGGCATAAGACTGCTGTCACCAGTGAGATTATCAAAAAAATGCGGCAATCGAATATTATCTTCATTGTTCACACTGAAAGCGTTTACTGATTTTCTCAAAAAGCAAAGACCGTTTGGGCCACAAATTCTAACGGCTATTTCTGAAACAAGGGGTTTTGCCGGATGGCAAAGTCAAAAGTTCAAGGGCAAGGCGCCGATGTATCGCGAGGAATGGAGCGTATTCAGTTGTACGTGACATGACCAGAGATGCATCGTAACGCAGCCTTTTGGCTTTTTACGAAGCCATCAGGCCATCCAGAAGGCATGATAGGCCTTATAGGTCATATAAACATCCCCCTTGCTGGAAATCTCAAACGGCGAATGCATGGAGAGCAGAGACGGCCCGCAGTCCACGATATCCATGCCGTATTCAGCCAGAAATTTGGCCAGTGTGCCGCCCCCGCCCTGGTCTACTTTGCCCAGTTCGCCGGTTTGCCATACAATTTTATTGGCATTAAAGATGCCCCGCACCCGGCCTACAAATTCGGCACTGGCATCGTTGGCTCCGGATTTCCCCCGGGAGCCGGTGAATTTGGTTATGCAGATGCCATATCCCAGGTGGGCGGCATTGCGCTTTTCATGAACTTCCTGGTAATCAGGGTCCAGCGCCCCGTTCACGTCTGCAGACAGGGCCGCGGCGTTGGCAATGACCTTTCTCAAGCCTCTTTCCTCAAGGGCTCGTCCATTTATTGCCGACAGATCGGAGATAAAGTCCGGCATAAACCGGGATTGCGCACTTGAATTGCCTTCGCTGCCGATTTCTTCCTTGTCATAAAACAGGGCAACAGCCGTTTTACCCGGTTGCTTGACATCGCAGAGAGCAGCCAGGCTGGTGTAAGCACAGACCCGGTCATCCTGCCCATAAGCACCGATCAGACTCCGGTCAAATCCCACATCTCTGGCCCTGCCCGCGGGCACCGCCTCCAGTTCCGCGCTCATAAGATCCTCTTCAACGATCTTGTATGTATCGTAAAGCTGCTTCAGCACGGCAAGTCGGAACCGGTCTTTTACATCGGTGTCGCCGATGGGGAGGCTGCCGGCCAGCAGGTTGAGCTTTTCTCCCTCGAAAACGTCCGCCAGTTTTTTGCCGTTCTGAAGTTTTGCCGCCAGGTGGGGTAAAAGGTCGGCAATGGTGAAAACCGGATCCTTCTCATCCTCGCCAAGTTCAATATCAACCATCTGACCATTGTTTTTTATGACTCTGCCATACAGGGCCAGGGGCCGGGCAAGCCATTGGTGTTTGCGAATGCCGCCGTAATAGTGAATTTTAAACATGGCCAGGTCCACCTCTTCGTAAAGCGGATTCTGCTTAAGATCCAGGCGGGGGGAGTCCACATGGGCGGCGACGATCTGCAGCCCTTTTTCGAGGGGCTGGTTTCCCAGCACAGCGGCGGCAACGGTTTTCTCCTTAAATACCCGGTAATACCGCCCGTGTTTTTTCACGGCCGTCTTTTTCGGGCCGTCGATATTGATAAACCCGTTCTTCTCGAGTTTCTCCACAATGGCGCGAACCGCTTTCCGTTCCGTCTTGGCATCATTGAGGAATTTTTTATAGTCATCTGCAAAATCAAACGCCTTTTTTTCTTCTGACGATGTCATCCGGTCCCACACCAGCGTTGATTTCCGTACGGCTTTTTTGGCAAACGCATCAATCTCTTTTTTTGTCATTTGTTTTGTCATCTTCACACCTCAAATTCAGGAATTCGGGCGGCTTTCCAGTATTAGGGTCACCGGGCCATGATTCACAAGAGAAACATCCATCATGGCCCCGAACCGTCCTTCTGCTACCCTGACACCTGCTTCCCGAATCGTTTGAATAAAATATTGATACAGGGCATCCGCTTTTTCCGGCGGCCCTGCCTTGACAAAAGAGGGGCGCCGGCCTTTCCGGCAATCCCCCAAAAGCGTAAACTGGGAGACCACCAGCATCTCGCCGCCCACGTCCAGCAACGACCGGTTCATCCTGCCCTGATCATCCTCGAAAATCCGAAGATGGATAATCTTATTAACCAGAAAATCCGCATCAGGTTTGTCATCGTCGCCAGCCACGCCCAGCAGTACCAGCAGGCCGGCGTTGATTTTCCCGATCACATCGCCATCCACGGTTACAGAACTCTCCCGGACCCGCTGTATGACGGTCTTCATCGTGCCTCCCCGGCGATCAAATCATTTGCGCTATGGCCTCAAGGGCAAGCAGATATCCGGTTTTGCCGAATCCTGTTATCTGCCCGGTGGCCACATCCGCTGTCATGGACTTGTGCCGGAACGGTTCCCGCCTGTAGATATTGGACAGGTGGACTTCTACAATGGGAATTTCCAGCAGGAGTAACGCATCCCGTATGGCGATGCTGGTATGCGTATAGGCCGCGGGATTGATAATCACCCCGGCAATCCCTTCTGCGGGGATCGCCTGTATCTTTTCCACAATCGCGCCCTCGCTGTTGGACTGGAAACAGGTCACCGCCAAGCCCTTTTCGTCACCGGCTGCCTTTATCCCCCGGTCGATTTCAACCAGTGTATCGCTGCCGTATTTTTCCGGTTCGCGCGTCCCGAGCATGTTAAGATTGGGACCATGGATGACCAGAATGGTTTTCTTTGATTTTTCCGCCATCACGACCTCCCTGCCGATAATTGCCGAAGTTCATCAATAGTGGCTTTATAGTCGGCTGTATTAAACACCGCCGACCCGGCCACAAACACATCCGCACCCGCCGCAGAGACGTCCGCAATGGTTTTGGCGTTGACGCCGCCATCAACCTGAATCAGGGTGGATGTTCCTGCCTTGACAATCATTTCTTTGAGCGCCCGGATTTTATCCAGGGTATTTTTAATGAATGACTGGCCGCCAAAACCCGGATTAACGCTCATTATAACCACCAGATCAAGATATTCAAGCACCCACTGAACAACATCCAGGGGAGTAGACGGATTCAGGGCTATTCCGGCCCCGGCCCCGGCATCCTTGATCATCTGAAGGGTACGGTTCAAATGCACGCAGGCTTCAGCATGCACCGCCACATAGTTTGCCCCGGCCTTTATAAAATCAAGAACATAATCTTCAGGGGATTCAATCATCAAATGGACGTCCATGGGCCGTTCGGTCACCCCTCTTACCGCTTTTACCACCATAGGACCGATGGTGATATTGGGAACAAAACGCCCGTCCATTACATCTACATGCACCCAGTCCGCACCGGCCTTGTCAATGGCGGCAACTTCTTCCCCCAGTCTTGCAAAATCCGCCGAAAGAATCGACGGGGCGATTAATTTCATATGGTATCTCCTGTAACGTTCGGACAGGCCGCTACCAGGCGCTATACGCTTCGGTCTTCACGGGCCTGCCATTTTCATAGACAATCACCATGGCATCTCTGCCGGGAGGCACCAGCACCCACAGCAGTTCGCCGGGTTTTTTATAGGCATTGTAAATATCCGTGGAACAACCTGCCATGTTCAGCTTAATGTTAATATGCCGGTTTAAGAAGCCATTTTCAACCCTGTAAAAAAAAAGGCGCACCCCGCTTTTCCGGAAAGACCGCGGCTCCATATGTTTCGCCCGGTTTACAACCAGGTCAATCCGGCTGCCTTTGACGACCCGTTCACCCGATCCGGGCGACTGACGCACGATGGTATTTCTGATAATATCATTCCGGGGTTCGGCGCTGATACTCCCGGGTTTTAACCCGGCCCCCTCAATGGTTAGGATGGCTTCGGACAATGTCATGCCGGTCAGGTCCGGCATGACGCAGGCAACCGGTTGTCGACCCGAGCTGACCAGAAGGCCGATCCGCTCACCCCGTCTTACCATTACCCCTTTTGGAGGGGCATGGGCCATCACCGTATCTGTTGCTACGTCATTCGTATGGGACCGGCTTATGCGGCCCACCGCCAGGTCGTTCTCCTCGATAATGATATGGGCCTGATCCAGTGGCAGCCCACGCAAATCGGGCATATAAATCTGCCGGGCACCCTTGGAAATGATAATGCGCACATCCCGTCCCTTCTTGATCTCGGCACCGGCCTCAGGGGACTGATAGATTATGTGGTTTTTGGGAACAGCGTCGCTGTATTCCGAGCCGCCCACTTTTATGTCAAGTCCGAGATCGGTGAGGATCTCGAGACAATACACCACATTCCGCCCGGAAAGATCGGGAACGACAACGGTATCTTCTGTTTTAATTAAAAGGGTAAGGGTCAGGTAAGCGCTGACACCCGTAATCAACGTCAGCGCCACAAACAACCCGACCCATTTTATGAAACCCTTTATCATATGCTTACTCAGCTTTTTCGTTTACGAAACCGTACTCCGAAAAACCCGTCCATCCCGTCCGGATACGGCATGGTCTGGTAATATCCGTTTTTGTCCACAAGCCGTTTCAGGCTGGGTGTGTTTTCAAAAACGGGTTTATCAATCTTCTTTTCTATATCAAATTCCTGCCGTATCTTCAAAAACTTGTGGACAACATAGGCATTTTCTTCCATCTCCCGGCTGCAAACCGCAAATACGAGAAGTCCGCCGGGTTTTACCCGCGGTGCCAGGGCATCCAAGATCCGTACTTGCTTTGTTTGATGCCGGATCAGGTCTTTTTGATTTAGGGACCACTTGATATCCGGATTCCGCCGGATCACACCGGCACCGGAACAGGGGCAGTCTGCAAAAATGCGGTCAAATTGAACCGATGTCTTTTTGGGGGCCTTATGCAATAAATTCTCAGCCGTTATTTTCACGTTGGTCACCCCCAGCCGTTTCATGTCGGATTCAAGCTTTTTCAGTTTTTCAGCATCATTGTCAACGGCCACGATTCGCCCCTGGTTGCTCATCAACTGGGCGATATACCCGGTTTTACCGCCAAGTCCGGCACAGGCATCCATAATCAGTTCACCCTGGCGGGGTGATAGAAAACGGCATGCAAGCTGGGCGGCCTCATCCTGGACCTGGAACCCTCCATCCTGGAAAGCGGGCATTTTGTGCACCGGCACTTTGAGGAGGTTCAGTAAGAGCGCATCCGGAGAATGAATGCCCGGTGATATCTCCTGTGCGGATGCCGCAAGGGCGGACTTCAGGCCTTCACGATCGGTCTTCAAGGTGTTGACCCGTACTGTTACCGGCGGAATCATGTTAATGTGGTCACAGATATTCATTGTCTCGGGGATACCAAAACGGCTGAGCCACCGTTCCAGCATCCATACGGGAAAAGATTTGGCTACAGATAGTGATGCGGCGTCTTCACCATCAACGGGCACACGCAAATGGTCTTGGTTACGGGCGGCATTGCGTAGCAGACCGTTTACAAAACCGGCAAGATGGGGCTTTTTCGTTTGTTGGCGAGTCAGTGATACAGCCCCGTCAACTGCCGCAAAGGCGGGGATCCGATCCAGATAGAGCAGTTGAAAAAGTCCGATACGAAGGATAAGCCGGATATCCGTATGGACCTTGTGAAACGGGGTGTTTGAAAACTGGTGAATATACCAGTCAAGGGTGTTCTGCCACCTCAGTACGCCATAAACAATGGCTGTGGCAAGGGTCCTGTCCCGACGGTCCGGCAGTCGTTCTTCTGTTAAATAGATTTCGACTGCGCTGTCCAGTGTTCGGCGTTTGTCTGCCACTGTTTTAAGGATTAAAAAAGCGGTGGTTCTCATGGAAGTCTGGCGGCGTCCTGTCCGGCATTGTTGTTTGTCTGCACATGCGTCCGGGAAATAGACCCGATAAAAGGGCATGCCCGTGCATTGCAGCTTTTTACTGTTATACCAGTCAAGCTGCAAAGAATCAATGCCGCAATACCGCCATGCGATTTATGAAAGGTTGCTGAACGGTTTTAGAATCAGTTCGCTCAGGGCGGGATGGATATGCATGGTGTCGGCCAGCATCTTCAAATAACCGCCAAAGGCCATGATATTCACAATCTCCTGAATGACAATCGCCGCATGAGGGCCGATGATATGATATCCGAGAATCCGGAATGTCGATTGTTCCACGATGGCTTTAGCGAATCCCTCATTTTCCCGCCGGGCCATGCCGTTTGCCACATCACTGTACTGCGCACGGCCAACGAGAATGTTGTCACTGATTTTTCTGGCTTCTGCTTCGGTCAATCCGACCGAAGCAATCTGCGGATGTGAGAAGACTGCCCTGGGGGCAGGCCGATAGTCAAACGCCCGGCTGGTTTTATTGTGATAGTTATACCACGCGATACCGGCTTCTTCATAGGATACATGGGTAAACATCTGTCGGCCGTTGATATCCCCGAATGCCCGTATGTCCCGCTTGTTGGTCCGCATCTGGGTGTCGGTTTTGATAAATCCGCGATCATCGGTCTCAATACCGGCTTTTTCCACCTGCAAAAGGTCTGCGTTTGATATACGGCCGGCGGCAATCAGCAACGTGTCGGCATCTATCGTATGCGTCTGACCCGTCTCATTGTTTTCGGCGGTGATGGTGCATCCATGATTCGTCTTTTGGACCGCCCGGGCTGTTGTATTGGTATAAATAGTCATGCGTTTTTTAAATGCCGCAAGAAGGGTATCCGATATTTCGGGTTCTTCACGGGGCACCAGCCGCCCGGCCTGCTGGATGATTATTACCTCACTGCCCATGGCCGCGAAAAAATGACCATATTCAGCTGCAATATACCCCCCGCCGATGATCGCCAGTTGTTTGGGGCGGGTGTCCAGCGAAAGCAATGAGTCGCTGGTCAGGTAATTTACGGTGTCCAGCCCCTTAAGCGGAGGGATGTCTGGTCGGGCACCGGCGGCAAGGAAGATTGTCTCTCCATGAATTTGGCGGTCATCCACCATGAGCGTGGCCTCGTCCACAAATGTTGCCTGGCCTTCATAATAATCAAACCGTTGGTCTGCGATCAGGTTTTCGTGAATACGCTGATGGTCCGGCACAACAGCCGCCCGCATATCCGCCATAATCTTCGGAAAATCAATATGCTGAATACTGGCGTCAATACCGAACCGTTCCGCTTCGCGAATTTCCATAACTCTGTCGGCCGCGGCAATCAGCATTTTAGAAGGAATACATCCGAGGTTCAGGCACGTACCGCCTGCCGGTCCTTTATCCACCAAGGCCGTACGAAGGCCTTCGGCAATAGCATTTTCTACGACCAGCATGCCGGACCCCGAGCCGACAACAATGACGTCATACTGTTTTTTGTTTTTGTCATTCTTGAATGGATTATGAATCATAACTTTACAGGCCCCCGGTTATTTTTTGATATCAACTGCTTCAGGCTATTTTTATAACAGGGGAAGGAAAAACAGAATGGGGTAAAGCCTGTATTTTTTTGTACGCAGGATTGTATTTATACCTGTGCATCAACCAGGGATCAGATGATTTGCCAGCGTATGATTTATTTGACAAAAAACCGAAGAATTGGTAAAATATAATAATTACCACGATTTTTATTTGTATCTTTTCTCTTTTGTTTCAAAATCAATTTTTAATGACTTCGTAAAAAGTCCACTGGCAGACCGATCTATTGCGCACTGCATATTGGTCAGATGCTGCCGCCCACGTTTTTTTAAAGGTGTGCGGCGCATTTTGCTTAATATGCTGCCATTGACGGCTGCCGTTTTTAGAGAGCTGCTGCTTATTCCCGGTATTCAGTGCCCTGGATATCGCCGGGTATTTTTTTCAATCTTACCTCACAGGAGGAGAATCATGAAAAAGAGGACATGTCTGCTCGTGGTTATGGGGCTGGCGTTTATGTTTGCGGCAATCCCCGGTGTTACTGAAGAAAGTATGTATACTGCCTTTGAAAAAGCATGTGCCGCTTCTTCCAGTGAAACTGCAACCCCTGAGCTGGTTCAGCAGAAGGTCAATGAGGCCTGTTCACTGCTTCAGGCCAAGGGATTGGAAGAGGGATTTTCCATGCTGCGCGACCCGGCCAATGGATTTGCCTTTGCCGGCACCTATGTATGGGTTCACGACATGAGAACCGTAATGCTCATGCATCCCATTAAAAAAGGACTGGAAGACAGAAATTTGACCGGCTTAAAGGATCAGACCGGAAAGCGGTTTATGGCCCAGATGGGGCTGGCTGTTATGAAGAACGGTAACGGCTGGGTCTCCTATTTCTGGCCGAAACCTGGTGAAAAGAAGGCGTCTCAGAAGGTATCTTTTGCCAAAAAGTGTACGGTAAACGGTAAGGATGTGGTGGTCTGCGCCGGCACTTATGATATCAGCATTGATGACCTGGAGGCAAAAGGATTTTCTGTACAGTAATCGATGTCAACGTCTGCCAGGAGTGACTCATGAGACGATTCCGGGACTATCCGGTTGGCGTGAAAGGATGTGCCATCGCTGGTGTGGCGGTGTTGCTGCTGTTGCTGATTGTTTGTGTGGGGGTTTATTACTACCAGCAGATTACTTCATTAAACCAGCTGGCCGGCGATATTCAGTCCTTTGAAAAACGAGCCGTTGATGCACGCGTTGCGGAAAAGGAATGGCTGCAGTTCCATACGGGTCAGGCCCGGCAGGCATTTGACGGTGTTATTGCGGCGCTTCAGAAACAGCGGGCAACAATGGTTGACAGTACCGCAGCCCGGGCGTACGGAACGAATCTGGCGGAAATAGAATCCCGGATTGCCGCATATACCGATGATTTTAAAGCGGCCCAGGCAATCTATACCCGTCAACAAACATTAAAATCGAAGATGACCGCGCCCTGGGCAAATGCCATTTCCATTCTGCAACAAATTATTTTCGAATTGAATAAACGTCAGGCCAGAGTTGATATGGAAGGGATTTCCATTTCGGATATGGAGTACCAGTTCATGAATGTCTGCCGGGAAAATCTGTCACTGTTTTATCGAATGCAGGTTATCCAACTCGAATTTCTGGAAACAAAAGACAAGAATTTCCTTGCACAGTTTGAAGAACTGGTGGCCCAGAGATTGCAAAACAACCTGGACAGCCTGTTGTATATCAGCATGATTGTACTGGAGGGCACGTATCAGGCACAGAGCCAGGAGGTGGTTGCGGCAGTCGATACTGTTAAGGAAATGATGACGGCGTCTCTGGCGCTGGCCGAAGAAGGCCAGGAAGGAATTCAGGCGGTCAATCAGTCTGGCAGGAATCTGGAAAAGACGGTCGCCGGACTTTTATCCGACGTACAGCAAGCCGTGGGTATGGCAAAACATCGGGCGCAATGGACGCTCCTCGCCATTATAATTGCCGGTGCCGTGATCCTCTTCGGCGTTATGTTTCTGCTGATACGCCAAATGGTGGTGGTGCCGGTGAAAAAGATCGATGCCTTTGCCGGTGCCCTGCGTGCCGGAGATCTGTCTATTCGTGTCAATCTGGACAGCAATGATGAAATCGGCCGTGTAGGCAAAAATCTGGATGCCATGGCGCGCAATCTGGAAGAAAAAGCCTTTATTGCATCGGCTGTCGCAGGCGGCGATTTGCTGCAGGATGTGACAGTGGCGTCAGATAAGGACCAACTCGGCATGGCATTGAATGACATGATCATGGGGTTGAGCCGGATAGTGAGTGATATCAACCATGCCATGGAACAAATGGCCGGTTCCATGGTGGCGCTCGCGGGTCAGGCCAGTTCCAATGCGACAGATGCCGCCCGGGCAAACCAGCTGTCATCAGCAACCAATAGCAGCGTTCAAAAAGGAGCTTCGCAGATGACAGACATGACAACCGCCATGGAAAAAATCAGTCAGTCCAGCAGTGAAATCGGGAATATCATAAAAACCATTGATGAAATCGCATTTCAGACCAATCTGCTCGCACTTAACGCTGCGGTAGAGGCGGCGCGGGCAGGTGAACACGGCACGGGATTTGCCGTTGTGGCGGAAGAAGTGCGCAATCTGGCCCAGCGCAGTGCCAAAGCCGCTCAGGAAACGGCCGGCCTGATCGAGGACGCCATTCAGAATGCAACTGACGGGACGACAATTGTCGAAAAAACTTCTCAGGCATTTGATGAAATCAAAGCCAATAGTGCCAAAACAGATGAAATCCTGGAAGGGATCGCCGCGGCTTCCAATGAGCAGAAACAGAGCATCGGCCAGGAGAATAGCCAGACTGTTTCGTTGCGGGACCACAGCTTTCGTCAAGAATCGGTTGGGGAAGATCAAAATACAATGCCATCAACCGGGTTGCTTTCCCAGGTGGCGCATGTACGGCGGTTGCTGGAAAAATTCAGGCTGCAGGCCGATATGATGGAAGACGACCGGACCCAAGCGGGTCGTGGGATGATAATCAATGTTGCCCAAAACGGATGGCAGACACGCCCTGCGGTAGAAAACCTTTTTCCGGAATGATGATTTCATGCCAGACCCGAAAACATCAGGCATCAACAAGAGTAACCGGCCGGAGATGTTTGTAACAGGAGTTCAACTATGAGACGATTCAGAGATTATCCCATTGGTGTCAAAGGTCTGGTGATTGCCGGCGTGGCCGTGATTGTATTGCTGCTGGTTGCGGTTACCGGGGTGCTTTACTATCAGCAGATTGAGTCATTGAACCAGTTCGCCGATACTGTTCAAACCCTGGAAAAACAGGCCCTGGACGCCCGGGTGACAGAGAAAGAGTGGCTTCAGTTTCACGCACAGGAAGCCAGTGAATCATTTATTTCGCTGACCAATGATCTGCTGCATCAACAATCGGCATTATCCGACCGGGCATCAGCCGATATTTACAAAGCGGCGCTGGTCGGCATCGAAAAAGCAATTAATGCCTACAAAACCGGATTTGAGAATGTCCAGCGTGTTGTGGGTGAACAGCAGGCATTGCGGGACCGGATGATTCTGCCGTGGCAGAACGCCATAACCATTCTTCAGAATATGATAACTGCGCTTAATGAACGCCAGGCAAGGGTAGAGATGGAGGGATTTGAAATAGAAGCGCTGGAATATCAGTTCATGAATGTGTGCCGGGAAACATTGTCGCTGTTTTATCGAATGCAGGTGATCCAGCTTGAGTTCCTGGAGACCAACGATCGGCAGTTTATCGTCCAGTTTGAGACAGTCGTCGCAGAAGACCTGCAAAGTGACATGGACAGCCTCGCCTATATCAGCATGATTGTATTGGATGGCAAGTATCATCCCAAATGCCAGCAGGTGATTGACGCGGTAGATATTGTTAAAAAAATGATGCAACAATCCCTCACGCTGGCAGAGGAAAATCAGGCAGCGGTCCAGGCTGTTAATCAGGCGGGACAGAACCTGGAAAGCACCACGGCCGATCTGCTGACAACCATTCATTCCCGAGTGGCAACGGCTAAATACAGAGCCGGATGGGTCCTTATTTCAATCATTACAGTCGGCGCAATGTTGCTGTTTGTTGTGGTATTGCTGTTGATCCGTCAATCTGTGGCCAAACCGGTGAAACAAATCGCCGCATTTGCCGACGCATTGCGGGCCGGTGATCTGTCCACGCGGGTCAATCTGGACAGCAGCGATGAGATCGGGCAATTGGGGGGTAGCCTGGATGCAATGGCCGCTGATATTGAAATCAAGGCAACAGTGACTATGGCAGTGGCAGACGGTGATCTGGTGAAGGATGTGACGGTGGCTTCTGGCAAAGATACCCTGGGAATTGCCATCAATGAGATGGTACTGGGCCTGAATCGCATTCTTGATGAAATCAATAAAGCCATGGCCGGCGTGGATGTGGGCGCCGCACAGATTGCTGATTCCAGCCAGGCGCTTTCCCAGAATGCAACGGAACAGGCCGCGTCTGTTGAGGAAATATCAAGTGCCATGGTGGAACTGGGGTCACAGGCAAAGTCCAATGCTGAGAACGCAGACCAGGCCAATCAACTGGCCACTGCCACCAATGCCAGTGTTCGTAAAGGGACCGGCCAGATACAGCAGATGACAACGGCCATGGAGAAAATCAGCCAGTCCAGTAATGAAATCGAAAAAATCATAAAAGCCATTGATGATATTGCCTTTCAGACCAATTTGCTGGCCTTGAACGCCGCGGTGGAGGCGGCCCGCGCCGGTAAGTATGGAAAGGGATTTGCCGTTGTGGCCCAGGAGGTGAGAAGTCTGGCCCAGCGCAGTGCAAAGGCCGCCAGGGAGACCGCAGTGCTGATTGAAGATGCCGTATCAAAGGCACAGGATGGCACCGCCATTGTTCAGTCAACAGCGGAAGTGTTTTCAGAGATCGAACAGAACAGCACCCGGACCGGCGATCTGCTGCACGCCATTGCCGCAGCGTCGAACGAGCAGCGGGTGGGAATCAATCAGGTCAACAGCAGTATTTCCCAGGTTGACGGCGTTACTCAGCAGAATTCCGCCAATGCCGAAGAGACTGCTTCGGCCTCCCATGAGTTATCATCCCAGGCAGGGTATGTGCGCGAACTGTTGAAACGGTTTAAACTAAAGAGCACGGCAGATGAGATCCACAGCCAGTCAGGGCAACTGTCTGCAGAAGATGATCGTGCTGTTGTTCAGGACCGGCAGCCGACGGCCCTAAGGGATGATTATGGGGCTGATGAACCGTGGGGCGTGCCATAAAAGAGTATGAAGTGAAAAACGATTATTCCACCTCTTGAAATACC
Organism: Thermodesulfobacteriota bacterium; assembly: GCA_034189905.1. Lineage (GTDB taxonomy): Bacteria > Desulfobacterota > Desulfobacteria > Desulfobacterales > Desulfosudaceae > JAXHTY01. Next base: position 31,277 of record JAXHTY010000022.1, on the reverse strand, counting down.
CGATGCATTTTTTGCCGTGACGCGGCCAAATACGCCGCTGCACCGGGATAATCCGGCTTGAGCATCAGCACATTTGAAAATGCCTTGTAAGCTGATGCATAGTCTTTTTTCAGATAAAATGCCCGGCCAAGCATAAAATGGCCATGGGGATTGCTCGGCTTACTGGCCGTTATCTTTAATAAAAAAGGAATTGCCGCCTCCGGTTCCGCCAAGTCCAGGTATGCCTTTCCCAGTTGTTGAAGGGCACGCAGTGCCCCCGGTTGACATTCCAGCGCCTTTTTCAGGTAAATCACCGCTTTTTCCGGTTCATTCGCAGCCATGTGAAACATTCCCAAATTATAATATGCCATGAAGTCGCATGATGAATTTTCGACTGCTTTCTGAAAATACCGGTATGCGTCTTTATCGGTTCTGTCTGTGCTGCCAAGAAGGGCCCCCAGGTTATTGAGAGCCATTGCGCAGGTGGGATTTTTGGCAATGGTATCCAGCCAGAGCGCTTCCCGGTTTTCATACTTATCCTGTTCCTGCCAGGTTCGTATGCCCAGTCCTGCCAGCAGTATGATGCTTAGAAAAATGATCAGTGCTTTTCGAGGCCAGATGGATTGGCGCATAGCGATTGTACCCGTACCTGCGGCAAAAAGGGTGATCATGACGGGAGTGGCGTGATACTGGAAGTGGTCTGCCACAAACGCGTATTTCATGGGGAAAAAATTGACAAATCCAAGGGCAGGGGAGAGCAGTATCACAAAACAGGCAAAACCGGTAAAGACACCTCGGCCGATCCGTCGGCGTGCTGCCCAGAGCCCGGCCAGGACGCCGATAAGGGCGGAAGGATAAAGATACTGCCACCAGACCCCGGCATTTATCTGCCATCGGGGATAAATAAACACAAGGGTTTTGGGAAAGATCAGCTTGCTGATATAAAACCAAACAGCCCGGCCTGCGATCAAAAATCGATCAATGACAGATAAATCCCATTCTTTCCCCTGCGCACCCACAAATCCGGCCTCCATGGCCGCAGTGTGAAAGGCCGCGATCAGGCCGAACCCCAAAAAGGGTAGCATCAGAAATATATCGCGCCATGCCAGCCGTCCGCGTTTCCACCAGACAATCATCAGTATCACCACAGGGATCGTTGTGGTAACGGATTTACTCAGCAACGCGGCGGTGAATAAGAGAAGTGCCGCGCCATAGAGCCCCCATTTCTTGTAGGTCGCCTTTTTATCACCGCTCCTTGCCATTAGAAACCGGCAGTAAATAAGCATGGATGCCAGACCGAAAAAAAGGGAAAGCACATTTTTTCGTTCTGAAATCCATGTCACAGACTCTGCCTGGACCGGATGCAGCGCAAATAACGCCGCGGCAAACCATGGCCAGGGAATGCCCAGCCGCAGTAGGAGCAGCCACAGCAAAACAGCATTTGCAGCATGCAGGAGCACATTATTCAGGTGAAAAATGAATGCGTTAAGGCCGAACAGTTTATATTCCGCCCAGAACGAGGTAAATACCATAGGGTAGTATTGCGGCGTGACACCCGGTGCCGTCCATATTTCCTCAAAACCGCCCGGCGCCTGCAACACCCGATTGTCGGTCACATAATAATCGTCGTCCCAGATAAAACCACAGTGCAGGGAGGGAATGTAGATAACCATAACGGCGATGACAAGAGCACCAGCCATCATTATTCTTTTGGGGCTCATGGACCTTCTTCCATTATTGACATTCCTTTCTGATATCGCCCGAACCACTCAGTATTACCGGACAATTCACTTGACAGTGGTTCCCGTTCCCGTTAAACTGTGACTTTGCGGTTTCGATAACGTTAAGAATGCAATTTCTCCTTTATTTTAGTTAATTTACAATAAACCCGGTCCGGGGGCAAGATGAAAAAAATTTTACAATGGTCAATAGCCTGCCTGATACTGCTGCAACTGATAGCCTGTTCATCGGATACGGAAAAAACAGCGGCTGACAAGAAGCGAGAGCTCGATACGATTGAGAAACAATTCAGCTATACCATGGGATTTGAAGCCATTATTACCCTTAAGGAACTCAAATCCGTGAATCTGGACAAAAAAGCCTTATTTGATGGTATTGAGGATGCGATGGGATCCGGGCAGTCGGTGCTCTCTCCACAGCAAATGGCAAAAATCAAGGGTGTTATCTCTGCCAAGGAGCGTTCTCTACGGAACACTGAATCTATCCAGCATGCCAGGGAGAATCTCGAAAAACAGAATGCCTTTCTTGTGGAAAATAAAGACAAGGAAGGTGTTATTACAACCAAAAGTGGTCTTCAGTATAAAATTCTCAAAAAAGGCAATGGCGACCACCCCACCATTACCGATAATGTTAAAATTAACTTTGAAGGCCGGCTGCTGGATGGTACGGTATTTGATTCCACCCGGGCAAGAGGCGGACCGGCAACGGTCCGTGTCAAAGGTACGATCCCTGCCTGGGGAGAAGCGCTGCAATTGATGCGGGAAGGTGCTGAATACCGGTTCTTTGTCCCGTCCGCACTTGCCCACGGGAAAACCGGGACCATACCTGAGGGGGGTGTCATCGGTCCCAATCAGATGTTGATCATGGATATTGAGCTGCTGGAAATCGTAGATCCAAACGCCTCACCAAAAGCTTCGCCGGATCAAACATCATCCCCGAAAACAGATCAGGACAAGGCCCAACCGGACGCCCCTGAGACAGAAGATGCACATTGACGCGCAATCACATGTTCCCCTGAAATGGTCGTTTGCACTTTTGAGCGTGTGTCTGTCGCTTTTTATCCTCATGTCATATGGCGGGATCAGAACCCCGGACGGTGAAATTGTGTTCAGGGTGGGGGAATCCCTGGCCCGACACGGACACTTTGCCATTGATGCGCCCCTTGCCACATGGGAACCCTTTGCCGTTTTAAAGGGCCGACAAAACAACCTTTACGGGGTATTTGCCCCGGCCCAGTCCATTCTGCTGGCACCGTTGATCAAAGCCGGGCTGATCATCAACAAAACCGGCTGGTATGAACACACGCCCCTGCCAATCCCCGCCAGCTTCGGTGTAGACGCCCAGTCGCTCAAGCATTATGCCTTTGGCATTCCGCCGGACAACCCGGAGCCACATGCCCTTCGCTTTATTGCCTCCTTTTTTAATCCCATTGCCGCAAGCTTTCTGTTGCTGATATTTTTTTATGCCATGGTATATACGACCCGGTCTTGTATTGCCGGGTTTTTTACGGCACTGTTGCTGGCATTTGCAACACCGGTATGGAGTTATAGCGGCACGATGTTTAAGGAGCCCATGACCATGGGGTTTGTCGTTTTGTCTTTTTTTTATCTTGTGAAAAATGATTCAACACTGGTGCTGACCCGCTCGAATGATAAACGGGTGTTGCTGGCCGGATTGTTCGGCGGTCTCGCTTTTACGACGCACTTGACGGCCATTCTGTTTATCCCGTTTCTTGGGGCGTATGCTCTTTTCTCCAGGATCGGGCCGGACAAACCAGAGGCGCGTGCCGGTTTTATAAAAACAGCGGGCGCGTTTACAGGCGGTTTTATCATACCCACGGCCCTGTTCGCATTATATAACTATCATCGGTTCGGTAATATCCTCACTACCGGGCGGTCCAGTTCGGATATTACCTATGGCACCTTTGTCATGCCATGGGAGGGGCTTTGGGGATTACTGGCCAGTCCGGGCAAAGGGATCTTTTTCTTCTGCCCGGCGGTTATTGCCGGCATTGTTCTGTGGCCGTATCTGCACAGAAAAAGCCGCCGTCTTTCAATACTGTTGGCGGCCATGATTCTGTTCCGGCTTTTGTTTGTGGCCTGCCGCAGTGACTGGCACGGGGGATTCTGCCTGGGCCCGCGATTCCTGCTGCCGGTAATGCCTTTTCTGCTGATGCCGGTCGGCATCTATGTTACCGAAAACGGAGTCGATCTCCTGACCGGTACATGGAAACGCCTGATAACCGCCGGTTTTTTGTTCGCTGCCGTTTGCCAGCAGATATACTTCTGCCTGGGTGAGCCCATCTCGTTTTATTATATTCTCAAGGCCAGGTATCTTGTCCGGGGCATCAATATTATTACCACCAACGATATCTATTTTCAGTGGCCGGCCTCGCCCCTCTTGCACCTGTTGTCCGGCCGGCGCGGGCCCTTTCTGTTGCAGTGGGTGCCACTTTCTAATTTACAACTTTTTTGCCTTTTGGCGGCCGTCCTTGCGGGCCTGACGGCGGTCTTTTCTTTTTATCTGGCAAAAGCAAAGTCACCGTAATATAATTAACAATTCTGGCATCATCCGGTGTCGCCCGGGGTGCTTGCAGTGGTAATTTGCGTTCCCACGCAGGAGCGTGGGAACGAGAAAAGACGGGCACCAGGGAACACCGCAAGGCGCGGTCAGAAGCTATTGACGAAACGATTGGAGGTCGGGGTTTAACGCGTTTTGAAACCTTTTCGCATATTTCTGGCAAACGTGGGGAAACGTCAGATTGAGTTCCCTCTGGTCACCCCGCCCATGGGCATCATGTCCCTGGCCGCTTACATTCGCTCACGGTTTGACGCTGATATCCTGCTGTTGAACCAGAAAGTGCCCAACTGCCCGAACAGCCGGGTTGTGGCAATGGCCCGTGACTTCAATGCCGACGTGGTGGGGTTGAGTGCCACGTCCCCCACGGCCCACAACCTTCCCGAGATTACCCGCGGCATCAGGACGGCAATGCCCGGTGCGCTTATCATTCTGGGCGGTGCCCATGCATCGTCTGTGGGCGGTGATGCGCTGCTCAATACCGATGCAGATGCAGCGGTTGCCGGGGAAGGAGAACTGGCCCTTGAACAGATTCTTCGTGCCCGTTTTGAAGGTGGCTCCCTGGCAGACGTGCCGGGGATATTTCGAAAAAACAGCGACGGCGAAATCGTTCAGAATCCCGGTCATATTCCTTTTATCAAAGACATCGACACACTTCCCCCCCCGGCCTATGACCTGATCGACCTTGCTCCTTACTGGAAGTTGCAGTCCATGCCGCCGCTGCCAAGGCGGCGTTATGCCTCCCTGTTTTCCAGCCGGGGTTGTCCGTATAACTGCATCTACTGTCACCGGATATTCGGCAACAGATTCCGCTTTCACTCGGCCGACCGCATCGCCGATGAAATGCAATACCTGCAGAAGACCTATGGGGTTGATGACTTTGAGTTTCTGGACGATATTTTTAATCTGAACAAAGGGCGTGTGTTTGATCTTGCGGAACAGATGAAGCACCGGGGGATTCGCACCAGACTGGCATTCCCCAACGGGGTGCGTACGGATATTTTTACCAAACAGGACCTTGAAACCCTGGTGGATATGGGCATGTACTATGCCAGCTTTGCGCTGGAGTCGGGTTCCCCGCGGATTCAGCAACTGATCGGGAAAAAACTGGATATTGATAAATTTCTTGAAAACGTTCGCTATGCCGTTTCGCTGGGTGTGTTTGCCAACGGGTTTGCCATGATGGGATTTCCCACGGAAACCGAAGCCGACCTTCAGCGCACTATTGACGTAGCCTGCCAGTCACGGCTTCACACCATCTCTTTTTTCACCACCACACCCTTTCCCAGCACCCCCATGCATGCCATGGCAACAGCCAGATATCCCGACCGGATCAACGCCATTTCCTTTGACGACATGGAATACGCAGGCCTCACCATCAACCTCTCCGACGTCCCGGACCACGTCCTCTATGCTTACCAGCGCAAGGCCAATCGGCGGTTTTTCCTCAACCCCGGCCGCATGGCCCGGCTGATCCGTGATTACCCGAAACCTTACACGCTCCCCTTATACCTCCCGGTATTCCTCAGGCGGGCGTCCAAGGGGCTTGTGCGGCGATAACCGGTTGCCCTGAAGTTTCAAGTGTCGGTTTTGCATCAGTTCGAGTCTCCCCTGCCCCCCTTTTCGTGTCGTTCGTGTATTTCGTGGAAAATATATTCGGCCGGGCCAGACCGGTACAGTCTAAGAAATACACGAAACAGGCGGAAAATGAGTTTTTACAAAAACAAATCACAGGCATCCGCCCAGGCGGAAAGATTGCCGCAGGTCCAGCGGAAAAAGGTGGTCATTTCTTCCGGGCACCATGACGGAAGAGCCGGCAGGGCCGTGTCCGCCAGAAAAGTGCTCAACTCTCTCACCCGGTCGGTGACAGGGGTGGCTGAGGGATGAAAGTCTGATTTCAGGATATTTACCAGCCAGTCGGTGAGCATCATGCCCCAGTATTCGGTCCGCAAATCGTTCATATAGTTGTGGGGATTGCGGCGATGGTCGACAACCGGTGTGCCAAATGCCGCGTGAAATCCGGTATCCTGCATGATAGCCTGAAGAAAATACCCGCCCCATATGTCCCCGTATCGCTGAATTTTGCCGCCGGGAACCGGCCAGCCCATGGGGACGCAGAGATAGGCGGGAATCAGGTCCCGGGTCACACTCACATTCTGGCCGTTAACGGGCATCCAGGTTTGTTGTGAAAGAACGGTCGTGTCGTCGCCGGTATAGGCGTTGCCGACCACTGGTCCGTTGAGCCAGGTGACGGCGTCAATATCCGGGGCGCTGGTCCACAAACCGGTGTTGACCCCGATCCGGGCGTTCGGGGCAGAGGAGATCTGCCGGCCGGTATTGTTTGTATCCCGCAGCAGAAAGGGAAATCCCCTGGGATAGACCGGCCGGGGCGGGGCTATGTCCAGGTGTTCGCAGATATTGTAAAATCCCGATGGTTCTGCAATCATGGGCCCGTCCCATGGCTTGCCGGTCTTCATGTGGCTGCCGACAAAATCATGGGCGCCGGGAAAGTTGTCGTCGTCAATGGATATCAGAATGTCGCATCCATTCTCCAGGGCGGAGAGATACCCGATATTGCGGCGTGTTTCGTCGTTAAAACCAAGCCGGGAATAAAAATCCATGCATTTGCAGCCCCATGCCGCCTGGGTATCCACATCTAGAAAAACCGTGGAGAGACCTTTCGCGGACAAGTCGCCGGCGATATCTGTTGTTTGGACCGGGGTTTTTTTGTCACCCACAATCCATATTTTCACCTGTTCCAGGTGACCGTGCATGCGAATGTTTTCCTGGTATTCATGCAACACGTGAGGCATATGAATCGTGGTGAGCACGATATGAACAGGTTTGTGCGTTGCGTTGATTGGCGGAACCTCCCTGTTGTTCATTTATTTTACAACATTGTTGTCATATTCTCCTTAACCATATATATTATTTGACAGTTTCAATCAAGAAGGCTGCGTCAAAAGCTTTCACGGTAAGCTTATGATACCATTGTGTGGTGTTATTGTAAAAATGAACGCATCTCGTGGCTTCGAAATCGAATCATAACCAATCGATTTCGATAGCGATTGCGGACCGAATCTTTTGTAGATAGTGTCCATCCATTTCACATGGATGGCACAATCTGGGGTTTCCAATCCAGAAATGTGAATTTTCTCGCAAGATCTAGGAAAACAAGGGGTTGCGCGGAGGCGTACTGGACGTACGCCGCACAAGTAAGCCCGCAGTTTGACGCAGATATTGCGGAAAAAGGCCATTTATGGATGGAAACTAGATAAAAGAAAAAAACAGATTACTGGCCCGGTCTGATATGACCGGGTTTTTTACCGGTGGCAGACTTATCCATGAGCCAAGACCATCAGTCCATACAATTATCGATCATCATCACGGTCTATTCGGAAGAAAAGGCGCTGGCTGAAACCATTGATCGGCTCTTTCGTCTTGACGACGGCTATATCCTGGAAATTCTGCTGGTGGTGGCGCCCGACTCTTCGGAACAATGTATAGCCCTTTGTTATTCCCTTTCCCGGCAGTATGAACGTGTGATTGTCCATATTCAGCAGGATAACCCGGGGGTGGGCCGGGCCTTGCGGGAGGGATTCCCCCTTGTGAAGGGCAATTACGTTGCCATCATGTCAGCTGACCTGGAGACTGAACCCGAGGCCGTGCACCGGATGGTGAATGTGATCCGGGAAACCGGCTGCGATGTGGCCGTGGCTGACCGGTGGCAGGCGAAAAGCCGGTTTGTCGACTATGACCGGTGCAAGCTGGTGCTGAACTGGCTGTTTCAGCATCTTTTCAGGCCGTTTTTTGCCTCGCCGGTCCGGGATTTGACCTATGGATTTAAAATTTTCAAAAAAGAGGTTGTCGATACCATCCGGTGGGAGGGTGTCCGCCATGAGATTTTTATTGAAACCACTGTAAAGCCCATTACCCATGGTTATACCTTGCAGCCGGTACCCACGATATGGGTGGGGAGAAAAGAAGGCATCAGCCGCAATACGTTGTTTTACAACATGCGGTACGTATGGCTGGCGATCAGGGTGGCCATATTGCGAGGCTAGGCCGAAGGGAGAAGTTTTTTGATATAAAATTGGTCTTATTCCTTCAAATTAAAATTACAGTTTGTATTTTGTGAAAACGGTAAAAATGAATCATAACAATTTAAAATATATAAGAAATAAAACAATTATCAAAAAATTTCATGAAATATGCGGGCTAGCGCTTTGGATCCCCACAGGTGATGGTGGCGTAAGCACTGTGATTATGAATGGATTCGAAGTTTTCCACGCTGATGGAAAACCATGTAATGTTAGGGTCCTTCTTTAATTCCACGGCGATATCCCGGACCACGTCTTCCACAAATTTCGGGTTTTTATATCCTTTTTCGGTGACGAATTTTTCATCCACCCGCTTTAGAACCGAGTACAGATCGCAGGATGCGGCCCGCTCAACCAGTTCGATCATGTCTTCGATCCAGATAAACTTTTTGAACCGGGTGGCCAGTTTGACTTCGCCGCGCTGATTGTGGGCACCGCCGGAACTGATTTCCTTGGAGCACGGGCAAACCGACGAGATTGGTACAATCACCTCGGATATCAGGTCCAGCTTTCCGTCCGGTTTACTGCTACCGGTCAGTTTGCAGGTATATTCCATGTAAGCCGGGGTTTTGCTCACCGGTGCCTCTTTTTCCATAAAATAGGGAAATGTCACCTCCATGTGTGCGGACTCGGCATGCAGATCGGCCTTCATCTGGTCCAGGATGGTGGCAAAGGTTTTGAGGGAGATTTCGGGTTGCAGCATGTGCAGCAGCTCTACGAACCGGCTCATGTGGGTGCCCTTGTTTTCATGGGGAACATCCACGTACATGTTTATGGAGCCGATGGTCTGCTGTGTGCCGTTCTTGCGGTCCAGGACTTTAAGAGGATATTTAAGGTTTTTAATCCCCACCTTATCAATGGGGGTATTGCGATAATCCGGTTCTTTTTGAATGTCTTTCAGCGTCATAACAGATAATCACGCTTGACATTGCCAAGCGCCCTGAAAATATTTCCTTTAATTTTTCTGTTCTGTCTATAGAGGGCTTCCAGCATATCCTTTATTTCCCGTCGCTTGGAAACACCGGCCGACGGGCACGGGTTAACAAATTTCGGAAACCCTTTTTCATTTGCAAATCGTTTTATATCATGTTCATCGGTAAATGCAAGCGGTCGAATGATCGTTATTTCACCCCCGAACATGGGCAGACAGGGCATCATCACGCTGATTTCACCGGCATAAAACATATTCAGGAAGAGCGACTCAATGATGTCATCCTTATTATGCCCCAGCGCCAGTTTGTTGCATCCGAGTTCCGACGCCACTTCAAAAAGACGCTGCCGCCGTCGCCGAGCGCACAGAAAACAGGGGTTTTCCCGGTTTTCCGTGCTGTGGGCCACCACCCCGCAATCCGTATATTCGATACGGACGGCCCAGTTGTTATGGTCGCAAAACTGTTCCAGTTCCCTGGCAAATCCGTTTTCAAACCCCGGATCAATATGGCAGGCAACAATGGTGTAATGGATAGGGATTCTTTGGAGTCGTTCATGCAGAAACCAGAGCAGGGTCAGACTATCCTTACCCCCGGACAGCCCGACGCAGACCCTGTCGCCGTCGGAAAGCATTTCGTACCGGTGGTGGGCTTTGCCCAGTGTCCGGTTGATGTCTTTGTATCTCCTGCTTGGCATGGGGGCGTTGCCCACCGCTTATTCGATTTCGTCGGATTCGTCGTCAGTCGCGTCTTCATCTTCGGTTGCTTCATCTTCCGCCCCTTCGTCGGGTGCTTCCTCATCGGTTTCTTCGGATCCCGGTGCCTCGGCGGATTCTTCTTCATCGGTCACGGTGGCGCCGATGTTGCTGAACAGTTCCATTTCAGAGAGTTCGTCCATGTTTTCCTGTGTAATTTTGCCCGCGGCAATTTCCCGCAGGGCCACGACAATGTCCTCATTTTTCGGAGAGCTCACGAGATACTCGGCGCCCTCGCGAATCTGACGAACGCGCTGGGCGGTCAGATGGACCAGTTCAAAACGGGATGGAACCTTTTTCAGACAATCTTCAACAGTTATGCGTGCCACGGTAAGCCTCCTTATTATAAAATTTCCACAAGCTCATATGTGCGTTTGCCACCCGGTGCCTGGAGCGTGACTTCGTCGCCCGGTCTTTTACCGAGGATCGCCTTGCCCAGCGGCGAGGTAATTGAGATCAACCCCTTGTCAATATCCGATTCATCCGGGCCAACCAGTTGATACGTCACTTCATCGCCCGTGTCAATACTTTCCAGCAAAACCCGACAGGCAAACACGGCCTTGTCTTTTGGCACATTGTCCGGGTCGATGATGTTGGCGCTGGCCAGCTTATTCTCCAGTTCATTAATGCGGCCTTCGATAAAAGACTGTTTTTCCTTGGCGGCATGAAATTCGGCATTTTCCGAAAGGTCGCCATGGGCGCGGGCTTCTTCGATGGCCTTGATATTCTGGGGCCGTTCCACGGATTTTAATTGCACAAGCTCCTGCTGCAGGGCTTCATAGCCCTGTCGGGTAATGGGGACTGCGTTCACGGTTGTCTCTCCCTGCGTTGAGCCACCCCTTGAACGGATGGTGTAGAAGGGGCGGCCTCAAAAAAGTGATTAGAAGTACTCCCTGGTCAGTATCTCTCCGATCTGAACCGCATTGGTGGCGGCGCCTTTTCGGATATTGTCGGCAACAATCCACATATCGATGCCGTTTTCTACCGACGTATCCTTTCGGATACGGCCCACATAAGTAGGATCTTGGCCTGCGGCATCAATGGCAAGCGGATACTTATTGGCCGGCGGATCATCCACCAGAGACACGCCCGGTGATGCCTGTAAAAGGGCTTTGATATCGTCAACTGTTATCGGATCGATGGTTTCGATATTGACCGATTCTGAGTGGCCGTAAAAGACGGGCACCCGCACAGTGGTCGCGGCCACGCCGATGGATTCGTCCTCGAGAATTTTTCGGGTTTCGTTGACCATCTTGATCTCTTCTTCCGTGTATCCGTTTTCAAGAAATCCGCCGATATGGGGCAGGCAGTTGAAGGCGATCTGGTGCGGATACACCTCTGCGGCCATCGTTTCGGAATTGATAACGGCGCGGGTCTGGTCAAAGAGCTCATCAATAGCGGCTTTGCCTGTGCCGGACACCGCCTGATAAGTGGATACGACAATCCGTTTAATCTTGACCTTGCGATGAATGGGTGACAGAGCCACTACCATCTGTATCGTCGAACAATTGGGGTTGGCGATAATGCCCTTTTTTTTGTAATCGGCCACTGCGTGGGGATTGACCTCGGGCACCACCAGTGGCACATCCGGGTCCATGCGCCATGCCTTGGAGTTGTCGATCACCACACATCCGTCTTTGGCCGCAATGGGCGCGAATTTTCTACTGGTTGAGCCGCCTGCCGAAAAAAAGGCAATATCCATATCCTTGAAAGACTCTTCGGTAAGCTCTTCTACCGTATGCTTTTCCCCTTTAAATGCCAAGCTGCGGCCGGCCGACCGGGATGACGCCAGCATCCGAATGGATTTAACCGGAAAATTTCTCTCTTCCAGGCAGGCCAGCATCTGGTTCCCCACCAGACCGGTTGCACCGGCAACCGCCACGTTATATTGTTTGTCAGTCATGTCATTTCCTCCTTATATATATGAGGTAATACAATCGCCTACCTCACCGGTCGTCATGCCCATCTTTTTGGCTTCCACACTTTCCATGTCGTTTTTAATTGTCTTCATCACCGCTGCTTCAATGGTACTGGCGGCATCATTTTCCCCCAGATGTTCCAGCATGAGGCTGGCCGCCATGACGGCCGCAATGGGGTTGATGACGCCCTGGCCGGTGTATTTGGGGGCTGATCCGCCGATGGGCTCAAACATGGACACACCTTCGGGGTTAATGTTCCCGCCGGCCGCAACGCCCATGCCGCCCTGGATCATGGCACCCAGGTCGGTAATAATGTCGCCGAACATGTTGTCGGTGACAATCACGTCAAACCATTCCGGATTTTTCACCATCCACATGCAGATGGCATCCACGTGGGCGTAATCGGTCTCAATATCCGGATAGTCCTTTGCCACTTCGTAAAATGTCCGCTCCCAGAGGTCAAACGCGTAAGTCAGCACGTTGGTCTTGCCGCACAGGGTGAGCTTTTTCGCCTTGTTTCGCTTGCGGGCGTATTCAAAGGCAAACCGGATGCAGCGCTCCACGCCCTTTCGGGTATTGACGGATTCCTGAATCGCCACCTCATCCGGTGTCCCTTGCTTGAGAAAACCACCGGCCCCGGCATAGAGACCTTCCGTATTTTCCCTGACCACGGTAAAATCAATATCTGCCGGGTTTTTGTCTTTAATGGGTGTATAAACCCCTTCGTAAAGTCTGACTGGCCGAAGGTTGATGTATTGATCACAGGTAAAGCGAAGCTTCAGTAGCAGACCTTTTTCCAGAATGCCCGGTTTTACATCGGGATGGCCGATGGCCCCCAGAAAAATTGCGTCCGCAGTCTTTAGGCGCTCGATGGTGTCATCGTTCAGAATTTCTCCGGTTTTCTGATAATGTTCACCGCCGAGACTATAGCGGGTGTAATCAAGGGTAAAATCATATTTTGATGCGGCAGCGTCCAGCGTTTTGATGCCTTCGTCCACGACTTCCGGTCCTGTCCCGTCCCCGGGAATCACTGCAATGTTGTAACGTTTTCCCATAATATCATCGCTCCTTCATATAAATAAATGAATCCGCCTGTTGTATAATCAGCAGGCGGATAATGTTATATCTCTATTATGTCCATCCAGCATACCATCTTGCCCGATGGACGTTATTTATGCTGTTTGTTGATCCACAGCCACAACTATTGTTATGGCCTGTCGGGCTTATGGGGTATGCTGATGATCTGCCACTGTTGTTTCAAAGTCATCCTCAAAAAGCATGTTGTCGGCTTCATCGTCCGCTTCATCTTCTGCGTCGCCTGAAAAGAGGCGGCGAACAGACAGCAGCGGGCCGGAAACAATATAGAGAAGCATCAACGTGAAGATCGCTACCACCGGTTCCTGAACGATGAACACCAGCAGGAGAACCGCTGTCACAAGCAGGTTGAAATGCTTTGCTCTGACCAGTATCGGCGGCATCGTTTTGAAACTGGTATACTTCATGGCGCTCACCATGAGAAAGGAGAGCGCGTACATACCGCCCAGAATGATACCTGCGATGTAAATATTCATACTATCACCGGTAAATCCGAGCTTGCCGGAAAACAATACAATGGCGGCCATGGTGCCTGCTGCCGCCGGTATGGGCAGGCCGGTAAAATGATCGGACGGCACGGCATTGATGTTTGTATTAAAGCGGGCCAGGCGTAGCGCGCCGCAGGCCAGAAACAGTAAAGCGGCCAGCCATCCGAGTTTACCGAAGGGCTTGAGTATCCATAGATAGACCATGATACCCGGTGCCAGCCCGAATGATATCAGGTCAGCCAGAGAATCATATTCGATACCGAACCGGCTGGTGGTTCGCGTGGCCCTGGCAACCTTGCCATCAAGTGTGTCAAAGATCATGCCGGCCAGAATATAGAGTGCGCTCTTTGTGAACTGGCCTTCAATGGCGGCCATTACGGCAAAAAAACCACAGAACAGGTTGAGCGTGGTGAACAGGTTGGGCAGGACATAAATGCCTCTGCGCAATCGCTCCTTTTCTTGTTGATGCTTTTTCATTCGTTCAATTCCATATCTCTATAAATTTGCCAATATAGCGGCACCCGCCCTGACTTTATCGCCGGGTGCCACCATGATATGCGTTTCCATGGGCAGATAGACATCCAGGCGCGACCCAAAGCAGATCATGCCGTAACGCTGCCCCCGTTCCACCTCATCCCCTTCATCAATATTGCAGATTATCCGCCGGGCAACCAGCCCTGCGATTTGTACCACGCAAATGTTTTTTTCACTGATTGTGCTGACAAAGACCGCGTTATGTTCATTCTCATCAGACGCCTTGTCAAGATTTGCGGAAAAGAATTTCCCCGGATAATACATGATTTTGGTAACCCTGCCGGAACAGGGCATACGGTTTACATGTACATTAAAAACGGTCATGAAAATGCTGATTTTATAGCACGGGTCACTACCAAGGGGCCCGTTGTCAACAATATCGGCAAAAATAACCTTTCCGTCTGCCGGCGATACAATGCAACTGGCGTCTGCGGGAATAATCCGGTCCGGGTCTCTGAAAAACCAGCATACAAATGTGGTGATCAACAGTGCCGCCATTGCCGGCCAGGCAAATCCTGTTAAAGCAAAAATTGCCGTGACAAACGCCCCGGCAATGATAAACGGATACCCCGGTTTTGCGATCGGGAATGCGGACTGACTCGGCGGGTCGGCCCATTTATATGTTTTCATTCATCTCTTTTTTGTGTATTTAGGTCTGTCTGTCTTACTGTTTTTATGGGTTCAACTTCACGGCCGCTTTTATAAGAAAAGCCGGTCATTCACAATGCTTATCTTTCTGACTTTTTTACCAGTTATATTTCATATTGTCAACCATATTTCATTACGTTCCAGTATCATACTGGTTTAAAGGGGCCCGCTTTCAAAGGCTGAAGATACCCCCGGTTGATGTGGAAAGATGCCCTTGTGCGCCAGGCGTTGGGATTCATGATTGCTATTTCACAAAAAATCGGCTATTATTATAAATAGTTCCCAATTCTTTAGAATGCCGTCACTTCTCTTTTACCCGGTCCGGAAAGAATACAAATACACCCGGAAGCATCAACCGTGGAGGTAAAAATGAGCCGCATGCGCGACAAGATCATCGATTTCCTGATCACCATTCCCATGTTTGACCGGCTGGATGCAAGCGAACTGGCGATCATCGCCAATTATATGAATTTTTTTGAGTTAAAGGAAGGTGAAACCCTTTTCGGGGAAGGCGATAAAGGTGACTATGTGTCGTTTATCGTGGAGGGGAGGCTGGATGTTATAAAGGATGCGGAGGACGGCCAGGCGGTGGTGCTCACAACGCTGGGTCCCAAACGGGTGATCGGCGAAATGTCCATTATCGACCGGACACCGAGATCCGCCACCATCAGGGCCAGCAAGCCGACAACCCTTGTTACGTTGACAGCACAAGGATTTGACATGATCCTGGATACCAACCCCAGGATCGGCATCAAAATCCTGAAAGGCCTCGCCCGAAATCTCAGCATGAACATGCGCAAAACCTCAAGCCAGCTTGCCGACTATAAGCTGACCATGCATTAGCCCGGTTATTTCACGAGTCGAGTTCGCCGCAGATGCGAGGCGCAGCATGTGAAGCTGTAGTCAATCTACTGCGAACATGCTGCAACAAAACAGGTGCGGTGAAATCGGCTCGCCCGAAGGGTGAAATTTTTTGATATAAAAAGGCTTTTATTCCGCAAAAACCAAACGACAATTTGTAATTGTGGAATGACTGCTAAAAACAACCCAACCTATCGCAATAAAAGTATAAAATAAAATTAATCAAAAAATTTCATGAAATATCCGGGTTAGCCCTGTGGCCGTATTGTCTTATTCCTTTTCCTGATGCATATGATCCGCTATTTTTTCAAGGTTTTTCCGGGCTGTTTCATATTCCGGATTGATTGCCAGTGCTTTTTTTAAATGGAAAATCGCCTCCGTCATCCGGCCTTTTTGTATTAACGCAATGGCAAGGTTGTTGTGGAGCTTAAATGAGAACGGCAAGGTCGTCAGTGCTTTTCTGAAATGGAAAATCGCCTTGTCGATTTCTCTCTGCTCCAGAAAAAGATCACCGATATTGTTGTGGGCGACCGCATAATCGGGTTGAAGGGAAAGTGCCCGGCGGTAATAGAAAAGGGCTTCATCGATTTCGCCCAGACGATGCAGGGCCATACCTGTTTTGGTATTTGTAATCGCCATGTCAGGTGCCATTTTCAGGGCTTTTTTGTAATAATGCAGTGCTTTTTCGATTTCCCCTTTTTCCATTACAGCATCTCCCATATTGGCTTGCGGCCTTGGGTCCTGAGGATGCAGTTTGATTTCACGGGTGTAGAGCGTAATACTGTTTTGCCAGTGGGGGACCTGCTGGATTGAAATCAACGTGAGTGTACCGATGGCTAGCAAAGCGGTCAGCCTTCGGATGATTGATGCGAATTTTACATGCCGTGTTATTGCTGAAAAAAGCCATATGATGATTACAAAAATACCGACCAGTGCCATATAAGTGTGTCGGTCACCAATGGTGCGATCCGAGAAGGTAAAGCTGAAAATTGCAGGCGCCAGGCAGATTAAATACCATAACCATCCGGCGACAATATAACCGGGAATGTATTGGCCGTGGCGCCGTTTGTTAAGCAGAGCGCCGGAAATGGTGATGCCTGTAAAGACTACCCCTGCGGCTATCAGGGAGTGGAGCGGAATTGCGGCAGGTGATGGGTTAAATATTGTCAAATCGAGAGGATCTAGGATTTTCCAGAGCCGTTCAAGATAATACAAAATTGCTCCGGGTTGAACGATCCTGAAGCCAGTGCCGTCAACGGTCATCATTTTTCCTGACAGGATTGCCGGCAAAAGGAGCAGGCCGATGCCAGACAATACCAGCGGTATTTTCTCCATTATCAGCCATTTGATATCCTGACGGTTGTGACGATGGGATGGTTGTTGTGCCGAAGCTTTTGTCGTACAGAAACTCCTGAAAGAAGGGAGGGATATTCTTTCAAGTGGCCATATGTCAAGGACCAATAAAAGCAGTGGCAGGAGAATGATGGTGGGCTTGCTCAACAGGCCCAGGCAGAAGAACAGAAGGACCAGTGCATACCGTTTTATGGAAGGATGAAGGGTGTAAAAATGATAGGCCAGCAGGGCTGTGATCAGAAAGAACCACGCCATCAGACCGTTTAACCCGGCATACCAGCAGACCGGTTCAACGTTTAATGGATGTATGGTAAAAAGGATGACCACCACAGCGCTTTCCCAAACCCGTTGGGTTGATCGGGCGAAGAACAGGAAGAGAAAAACAGCGGAAAGTGTGTGCAGGAAGACAGCAACCAGATGGTGAATGCCGAGATTATCGCCGAAAAAGTGCCACATGGCCATATAGCAAACAAGTGGCAAAGGCATTTGATAGGGGATATGCGCAGGCGGCTGTAGAATCGCGATTGATATGTTTTTCAGGGAAAACCCTGCAGTTATGTTTGGGGCGTTGACAATGATGGTGTCATCATAAAGGACGTATCCGTGATTTGACACCCTGGCAAATGTCAGCAAAGAGAGGATGACAATGCAAAGGCCAATGGTCGTTTTTGCAATAAAAGGTTTCATCAGCCGCCGGTTTTCAGGGGAATGGTTTCAAGTGAAGTCGTCATGGTTTGTACTGTTCTAACAGTTTTTTATAGTAAGATGTCATATGGATATTTTCCAGATCCGGATCTGAAAAAAGCAGATCAAACCGGGAAAAGCCATTATTAATACTTTTTTTAAGCCAGGTTACGGCGGTTTGTTTGTCATTTTTGATCGCGTTGAGGCAGGCCAGATTGTAAGCGATGCTGGACGTGTAATCGGGCCGGTGTTTCAGCAGATCAGTGAACAGGGCAATGGCCTTGTCATACTGGTGGCGGGTGGTATACACAAGGGCAAGACGGGTGGTGGCTTTGGGATGGCCGGGGTCACGCTTCAGTATTTCCCGAAACTGAAGGGCCGCTTCATCGAGCCGGCCCCGGGCAAGCAGGGCAGAACCGAGATTATATCGGGGCGGGATCAGGTCCGGAGCCTGTTGAACGGCTTTTTCAAAGTGTGTGAGGGCTGTCTCTGTTTTCCCCTCTGCGTTGAGTAATACACCCAGATTGTTGTGCGCCATGGAGAAAGCCGGCTCAATGGCCAGTGCCGCTTCAAAATGGCGCCGGGCGGCTGCGGTTCCTCCTCTGTCAGCCAGGGCCTTGCCCAGGTTGTTGTGGGCGGTATAGTTGTCGGATGTCACGGACAGGGCATGTTCAAAAATAGTGATGCTGTTTTTCCAGTAACTGAGTTGGCGCACGGAAAGCAGCCCCAGCACCACCAGAATAGCGGCAGTCCCGGCCATGGCACGGCTGCGTTTGATTTTATAATGGTTGAATACCTGTGTGCTCCCCCAGATGATGGCAATAAACAATCCGATAAATGATATGTATGCATACCGGTCAGCCATGGCATGGCTGCCTGCCTTGACAATGCCGATGGCCGGCGCCAGGGTCAGGATAAACCAGAACCAGCCGAAGAAAATAAACGGCAATCGGCGTCGGTAACAGATGGCCGTGCCTGTCAGTGCCAAGAGTACCAGTGTGGCGCCAGCGGTTTTCCAAAGCGGAAAAGCCTGCGGGTATGGGTAGAAAATGGAGAGACCCGCAGGATAGATCAGGTTTTTCAGATAGGCCCCATAAGCGCAAACGGCGTTGGCAATCCTGACGGTCATGGGCAGCATTTCAATGGACGGCATCGCCCCGGACTGCTGCTGGGATAACAGGGCCAGAAGACCGACGACGAGGGCCAGCATAAACAGGGGAATTTTTTCTGTGAAAAGCCGGATGGCCGGGGTTTCCCCGATCCGGTCCAGGGGCCAGGCATCCAGGAGCAGGCAGGCAAGGGGGAACGCCATGATAATGGGGTTTGCCATGCCGCCCAGGATAAATGCCGCCACTACCAGGCCGTATCTTATTGGTGAGGGATGGCGCGTATGAGCGGTATAGGCCCCCATGCCCAGTATCCAGAATAATCCACAGAGCAGTTCCTTCCGGGCTGCGATATAGGCGACGGTTTCCACGTTTACGGGATGAATGGCAAACAGGACGGCGACCAGGGCACTTTTCCATACGGCCCCGGTTATATACCGCAAGACCGCAAACAGCAGTAGCACATTGATCAGATGAAGCAATATGCTGGTCAGATGGTGGCCCGCCGGGGCTGTGCCGCACAAATGGGCATCGGTCATGTGGGAGAGCCAGGTAACAGGGAACCAGATGCAGTCAAAAGTGGTAAAGGCGTTTTTCAGGTTTTCAAGTGTCAGGCCGTCGGGCACGTTATGCTCAAGAACAAAAAAATGGTCGTCCATATTAATGAAATCATGGCCCACGGCCCGGCCATACACGGCAATAGTGATGACCGCCAGCCCGATGCATATCCAGAAATGTTTTTTGTGCAATACCATATTTATATTCTTCTTATCTTCAGTGCCAATTTCCATAGCCCATCCATACTTGTCAAAGCATTCCGCAATATCGGCCATCTGAGCGGGTGCAGGTAGAACCAGAAATTGGCAATTTTTTTATAAATTGCCAGCCGTGCCGGGGAGATTTCATTGGGGGCCATTTGGGGTCGGTTGACCTGGTAATAGTTGTATTCTCCCGGTTTTTCAGGAAGCCGCCACCCTCTTTGACCGGCGTCGTCATGGAGCTTTGAGCCCGGAAACGGGGTGGTCACCGAAAAAAGGGCTTCTGCCAGAGATGACTTCACCGCAAATCGAATGGTGTTCCAGACTTCACCCGGGGTTTCCGTTGGCGCGCCGAGCATGAAAAAGCCTTTGGTCTGTATGCCCAGCCGCTGAGCACTGTCAAGGAGGGTTGTAATATCGGTGACCTTTATTTTTTTATTGTAGATGCCGTTGCGGACCCGGTCGGTAATCGATTCAATGCCAATTTTGATTTTGACAAGCCCGGCCGAGCGCATGGTTTTCATGGTGCCGTAATCCAGGGTATCGGCCCGGGTATTGCAGGCCCATGCCAGATCAAGCCCGCTTTGTTTCAGGCAATGGCAGAATCTTTCAAACCATCCCGGTACAACGGCAATCAGGTCGTCGGCCAGGTAAAAGGCATTGATATGATATGTTTTTTTCAGGTAGTCCAGGTCGGCTACCACCGCTTCCGGCGGCCGGATTCTTATCCCCCGCCCCAGTGTATTGTGCACCGTGGGTTGACAAAAAGTGCAGTCATAAGGACATCCCCGTGAGACAGTCAGGGAAATACCCCTGAGTCGGGGATCAACAGAGTCAAGCTGAAAAAAATGCTTTATGTAAAGATCCATTTCCAGCATATCATAGGCCGGAGCGGGCAGTGCATCCAGGTTTTTAAGAAAGGGCCGTGGAGAATTTTTATGAACAATGCCCTGTTCTTTATACCAGATGCCATCGACCCGGCTGAAATTTTTATCATCAAAAAAGGCATCAATGTAAGCCTTGAGGGTTATCTCTCCTTCGCCGATGCAGACGGCATGGACGTCGTCCTGAGCGATGATCCGGTGTGGCACCATGGTGGGGTGCGGCCCGCCCAGAATGACGCTGGCCCCGCTTTCATCGGCAATGCGGGCCACGGCAAGCGCATCTTCAACCATTAGTACATCCGTGAAGATACCTGCGATATCCGGTTTTTTTTCGGCCATCATTTTTTTCACATATGCCATAGACGGATTGAAGCTGGTATCCAGAAAGGTCAAAGACAGGTCGTCCACATATTTTCGCAGAAAGGCGGCGATGGTGAGCAATCCGGTGGGAATATCCCCGGAAGGGTATCTGAAACGGGGAAATATAAGGACTACTTTTTTCATACGCTTCCAATTAATGGTATTTATCTCGTATTCGGGATAGACAATTTTCTGTCCGGATAGTAATATAGCATTTATCTGTTGGAATTTCGAGCACTATCAGGCCATACCGTGTTTTGCCGGTTCCTATCCCCAGTGAAGGCGGACATCAGGGGTTCCGTACCGCCAGATCCCGGTGCAAAGCAATGGAACGTTTATGGACGACAATAACATCTGCCAGATACGACAGACGTGCAGGATTTGTGGTGGCAATGATCTGAGGTCAGTGATTCATCTGGGCGATCAGCATATTGCATCTGTCTTTGTGAAAGATCAGACCGACGCATGGCTGCGACGGGCCTATCCCCTGGAGCTTGTGCGGTGCGCCGCACCCGGCGGGTGCGGCCTGGTGCAGTTGCGTCACAGTATTTCTCCCGGAATTCTCTATAATGCATATGGGTACCGTTCCGGGACCAATGAGTTGATGCGTCGCAATCTGGAATCCATTGCTGCAAAAGCGGAAGCCATGGCCGGGCTTGCCGCCGGAGATACCGTGTTTGATATCGGTTGCAATGACGGCACCCTGCTGGATGCATTTCAAACCCCCGGCATTGACCGCCTTGGCATTGATCCTGCCCCCAATGTGGTGGCGTCTGCCAGGGAGAAGGGGATTGAAGTTATCTGCGATTTTTTTTCAAAACAGGCATATGAGGCGGTCCGGCCCGGTAGAAAAGCAAAAGTGATTGCCAGTATTGCCATGTTTTATGACCTGGAGGCACCGGATGTTTTTGTGCGGGATGTGGCCGGGCTGCTGGCGGATGACGGGGTCTGGGTGATAGAAATGGTCTACCTTCCCCTTATTCTGCAGAACAATTCCTTTGACACCATCTGCCACGAACACCTGGGGTATTATTCATTGCATCAGCTGGAATGGCTGCTTGCACCGCACGGGCTCGGTATTTATGGCGTTGAATTGAATGCGGTCAACGGCGGGAGCATCCGCCTGTTTGTTCGAAAACATACCCTCGGACCGGTACCGTCAGTAACCCGGCAACAACTGGCAGTCATCAGAGCGGATGAAAGCGCTCTGGGGCTTGATAATGAAACGCCGTATAAGGTTTTTTATAGGTCTGTCTGCCGTATCCGTGACATACTTTGCCGGTTGCTTAAGCGCATTCATGAAGATGGAAAAACCGTCTATATTTATGGTGCTTCAACAAAAGGCAATACCATTCTTCAGTTCTGCGGTATCGATAAGCAATTGGTTCCCAAAGCCGCCGACCGGAATGTCGAGAAATGGGGAGCCCGGACACCGGCCACCGGGATTGAAATTATTTCTGAAGAAGCGGCAAGAACGGACCGGCCCGATTATTTTCTGGCACTGCCCTGGCATTTTATGAATGTTTTTCAAGAACGGGAGGCAGCGTTTTTATCACGCGGCGGCCGGTTTATTGTGCCGCTGCCCAACGTGAGGCTGCTGGGTAAGGATGGGTATGATGAAGCCGTTGATATTTATCCCGACTTATAATGAAGCCGGTAATGTCCATCAGCTTGTTGCGGAGATATCAGCGCTGGGTCTGGACCTGGACATTCTCTTTATTGATGACGGTTCCCCGGACGGCACCGGTGACATACTGGATGATCTGGCCGGGAAGATGAAAAACCTTAAGGTGATCCACCGAAGTGGCCGGTCTGGTGTCGGCAGTGCACACCTCACGGCTGTTCATTATGCCTGGAAAAACGGATATGAACGGCTCGTTACAATGGACGGGGATCTGACTCATTCACCTGGGGACATTCCAAGGTTGCTGGCAAAAGGCGGGGAGTATGATGTCGTGATTGCCTCCCGGTTTGCCGGCAGCCGTTCCAGCGATATGCAGGGGTTGGGCCGACGTCTCTTGAGCCGGATCGGCCATATGGCGACCCGCTGGGTGCTGGGGTTGCCCTATGATGCCAGCAGCGCATTCCGGCTCTACGCGCTTAAGCAGATTCCCCCTGGTGTGTTGGCATCGATATGTACAACTGGGTATGCCTTTTTTTTTGAAAGCCTTTTTTTACTTGCCCGGAACAGAGCGCGCATTGGTGAGGTGCCGGTATCGATCCTGCCCAGGCAGGGCGGTGATTCAAAAATGTCGATGGTTGAGGCCGCTCGATGGCTGAAGCGGCTGATGTCGATTCGTATGCAAAACAGGTAGTTCCGGGTAAGTTACATTTCTGTATGCATCACCCTCGAATGAGACACAAAATTGTAATTTTCCTTTGGTGCTTCTTTGCTTTTTGTCTTCTATTATTATTGAAAATCAAATATTTACCTTGCATTTTCCCGACGTGGCATGTATATTGCTAATTTTTAAGGTTTAAAATAGTTCGATGTAACCGGTCGCGGCAGCCGCCGCAACGATGAACACCTGAATAAACTTTCGACAGATGGAAGCCATGATAAACTGCCAGACAACAGAAGATGTTAAAAAAATTGTAAAAGACAAAAAGGTCAGCTTTATTCAATTCTGGTTCACCGATGTTCTGGGAAGGCTCAAAAGTTTTGCCATTACGCCGGATGAACTGGAAGAGGGCATTGAGGAGGGAATGGGATTTGACGGGTCCTCGATTGAAGGATTCTGCAGAATTGAGGAAAGCGACATGATCGCCAAACCGGACCCTGCCACCTTTCAGTTTGTCCCCTGGCGGGGGGATGATGACCGGCCCGTTGCCAGAATGTTTTGTGATGTTCTTGAACCGGACGGGACGCCTTATGACGGCGATCCCCGGTATGTCTTCAAGCGGCTTCTGGAGAAGGTGGCTGATAAAGGGTACACTTTCTATTTAGGGCCTGAACTGGAATATTTTTATTTTGCCGACGATAAAGGGACAACGATTCTGGACAAGGGGGGGTACTTTGACGCCCGTCCCGTTGATATGGCCAGTGACTGGCGGCGTCAAACTATTTTTGCACTCCAATCCATGGGGATTCAGGTGGAATACAGCCATCACGAAGTAGCTCCCAGTCAGCACGAAATAGACCTCCGGTATGCCGAGGGCCTGAAGATGGCGGACATCACCATGACCTACCGGACCATCGTAAAAGAAGTGGCAAATAAGAACGGCATTTACGCGACCTTTATGCCCAAACCCCTCTTTGGCGAAAACGGCAGCGGCATGCATGTCCATCAGTCGCTTTTTAAAGAGGGGAAAAATGCATTTTACAGCCCGGACGGTCAGTTTAATCTTTCAGGCACCGCCAGAAGTTATATCGCGGGTATCCTTAAACATGCCCCGGCCATCACCTCGCTTTGCAATCAGTGGGTGAATTCCTACAAACGTCTGGTGCCCGGCTATGAGGCCCCGGTTTATGTGTCCTGGGCCAATCGGAACCGGTCTGCTCTGATCCGTGTCCCCATGTACAAGCCGGGCAAGGAAGCCGCCACTCGAATGGAACTGCGGTCGCCTGATCCCTCCTGTAACCCCTATCTGGCGTTTGCCGCCATGCTGGGTGCCGGAATGGACGGTATCGAGAACAGTGACGAACTGGCGGATCCCATTGAAGAAGACATTTTTGAGATGACACCGGCCGAACGGGAGGCCCGGGGCATCACGGAGCTGCCCGGAAATCTTTACGCCGCCATCAAAGAGACGGAACAGAGCGAATTGGTCAAGGATATTCTGGGCGAGCATATCTTCAATAAGTTTATTGATAACAAGAAGGTGGAGTGGGATCGGTACCGAACCCATGTGAGCCAGTTTGAACTGGCGGAATATTTGCCGAAACTGTAATGCGGAGTCAGCTGGTAAAGAACAAAAAATAGGTTGCAAACAAAACAATATTCTGAAATATTGCCATAAAGCGTTTTTCCGAA
This sequence comes from Thermodesulfobacteriota bacterium, assembly GCA_034189905.1. GTDB lineage: Bacteria > Desulfobacterota > Desulfobacteria > Desulfobacterales > Desulfosudaceae > JAXHTY01. The sequence goes on along the minus strand of JAXHTY010000022.1, from coordinate 6,533 downwards.
ATTATGGCATAAAATGTTCAGATTGGACGGGAAGCTGATAGCCGCCCGTCAATTAATAAAAACCGGCTGAACCAATAAAAGGGCAAAACGCCGCTTGAAAACGGGGTTTTGCCTTTTTGTGCCTGAAGCCGGTGCAGATTGAAACCGGATTATCCGGAAAATTGTGTTAAAGGCAGGTTAAGGAGAAAGAACCATGTGCCGTTTGTTTGCGGTAACCAGTGAAAACCCGATGACGCCTATGCCCGCGCTTGAGGCTTTGGATGTAATGCGGGAAGGCCATGATGGGTCCGGTGTGGGTATCCTGTTGCGGGACCTTGGTGGACCGTTTGAAAAGATTAAGGATTCACCTGTATTGTGTGGAATATTTACAGATGCCGGGCTGAAGCGCCTTGATACTTATATGATGGAGTTGGGGTTTTCCACCAAATACAAAGTTACAATTAATGTGCCCAAAACCCGGCCCAAGGGGGTCCCCCAGCGGGATATTTACCTGATCCGGGCTTATAACTACCCGGAGGAATGGGCAGATCTGAGCTGGGATGAGATTCGGGACCGGCTTACAAAAATTCGTCTCACCCTGGTGGATATGGGCAGGGAAAAGGATGACATGATTGTCTTTTCCTTCTGGCCTGATATAATCATGCTCAAAGAGATCGGCGATCCCCTCACCGTGGCCAGATATCTGGATCTGGACAGGGATGAACTAAAGGCACGGGTGATCATGGCCCAGGGACGGCAGAATACCAACTACGCTATCAATCTGTATGCCTGTCATCCCTTTTTTGTCGGCGGGTATTCGACCATGACCAATGGTGAAAACACCGCTTTTATCCCCATCAAAGAGTTTCTTATGTCCAGAGGCTTTGCCGGGTATACGGGGTTTCAGTCGGATTCCGAGGTGTTTACCCATATTCTTCACTACACATTTGAACGGCTCGGTCTGGGTATTGAGGCGTACAAGCATATCATTACCCCCCTTAGCGACGGGGACCTTGCCGGACACCCGGATGCCACATTGCTGAAGAATTTAAAGCAGAGCTGCCGGCGGCTGATCATCGACGGGCCCAACTGCGTGATCGGATGTCTCCCTGACCATTCGCTGTTTATGGCCCAGGACAGAAAGAAACTCCGGCCGGGTGTTGTGGGCGGCCGGCCCGGAATGTATGCATTTTCATCGGAGATCTGCGGTCTGGATGCGGTGATCCCGGATCGCGACAAATCAAAGGATTTTCAGCCCATGTATCTGGATACCGCCATTGTGGGACCGGATCGTAAGGAGGTTAAGATATGCCGACAAACGGACGCATTACCCCATCCACATTGAGCATTAAGGATCTGCCATGGCAGATCGCCTGGGATAAGGAAAAGTGCACGTTATGCGGTCGATGCGCGGCCGTGTGTCCGGTAAGAACCCTGGAACTGGGGGTTTTTCGAAAACGGGTGGTGAACACGGACATCACTGTCAGCCAGGCGTCAACGAGCACCATGTCCGTGTATCACGGCATTCGCCAGCAGACCAATCCGGCCACTGCCTGTGTTGGCTGTGGCATGTGCAGTCTGGTATGCCCCAATGATGCCATCCTGCCGCTCCGGTGCGACGAGGCCGACAAACTGGTGTATCATGTAAATCAGGGGGGCGCACCCAGGCGACGGGGCGGCCGGCGAAATATACCGGGCGGCCTGCTGGACCGGATCAAATTTATCCGTATTTCCATGCTGACAGACCCGGCCCTGGATGCGGGTCGTCATGAATTTGAACTGCGGACCCTGTTGGGCCGCATCCTTTCACCGGAGGAGAACCTGGCCCATCTTAAGGAAAACGGCTGGATCCCGCCGGTCCGGGAAATTTATCCGTTGATTATCGGCGGTATGTCTTTCGGTGCGCTCTCTCCCACGATGTGGGAAGGCCTGCAAATGGGCGTGGCGTATCTGAATGAGGAATTGAATATGCCCGTTCGCATGTGTACCGGCGAAGGGGGGTGCCCGCCGCGTCTGCTGCGCAGCCGGTTTCTGCAGTATGTGATTCTCCAGATCGCCAGCGGGTATTTTGGCTGGGATGAAATCATTCATGCCATCCCCGAAATGAAAGTTGATCCGTGTGCCGTTGAGATTAAGTACGGCCAGGGCGCTAAGCCGGGGGATGGCGGGCTGTTGATGTGGTACAAGGTGAACAAGCTGATCGCGGCCATTCGCGGTGTTCCCACAGGGGTCAGCCTGCCCAGCCCGCCTACCCATCAGACCAAATATTCCATCGAGGAAGCCGTGGCCAAAATGATCCAGTCCATGTACATGGCATGGGGATTCAGGGTGCCGGTGTACCCCAAAATTTCGGCTTCTTCAACCTCTCTTGCAGTGCTGAATAACCTGACGCGGAACGATTATGCTGCGGCACTGGCTGTTGACGGCGAGGACGGGGGAACGGGCGCGGCCTATAATGTATCCATGAATACCATGGGCCATCCCATTGCCAGCAACATCCGTGATTGCTACCTCAATCTGGTGAAGCTGGGCAAACAGAACGAGATTCCCCTGTTCGCCGGCGGGGGGATCGGCAAAACCGGCAATTTGGCTGCCAATGCCGCGGCTCTGATTATGCTGGGGGCCAGCGGCGTGCAGACCGGTAAATATATCATGCAGGCGGCAGCCGGATGCCTGGGGTCGGAAACCGACCGGTGTAATATCTGTAATGTGGGCCTGTGCCCCAAGGGGATCACGTCCCAGGACCCGCGGCTGTACCGACGGCTTGATCCCGAAGATGTTGCCCAGCGAATCGTGGATGTATTTGTAAGTTTTGATATTGAACTGAAGAAGATCGTTGCCCCGCTGGGGCGGTCCACCTCCCTGCCCATCGGCATGTCCGATGCGCTGGGGATTGACGATCCGGCGGCGGCGGAGCGGCTGGATATTAAGTATGTTGTATAAGTACATATTTATCAATAACATCAAAGGAACAGGCAGTGATGAGCCAGGATAACTACCATCGCATATCAGGTAAAAAAGACGGCATCCGGATCGAGTCCCGTATTCTGGAAGAAACGATCCAGGCGGCTGTTGAACAAGGCGAGCGTTTTCTTGAGGTCGATGCCTTTGGCCAGCACGGAATAGGCGGCCGGCTCTGGAAAGCCGGCGACGAACCGGTACATGTCCGGGTTATCGGTCATGTTGGCCAGCGGCCAGGGTCGCTGGGGTTTCCCAATACGCAAATCGAGATTATGGGGCCGGCGTCAGATGATGTGGGCTGGCTTAATGCCGGTGCCCGGATTGTTGTACACGGTAATGCCGGCAATGGGCTGGCCAATGCCATGGCTCAGGGGAAAGTTTATGTGGCCGGCAATATCGGCGCCCGCGGCATGACCATGACCAAGAGCAACCCCCGGTTTGATCCGCCCGAGGTTTGGGTGCTGGGATCTGCGGGGGATTATTTTGGCGAGTTCATGGCCGGCGGTATTGCCGTTGTTTGTGGTGTTGATTCACAGACACCGGACAATGTACTCGGATACCGGCCGTTTGTGGGGATGGTTGGCGGGAAGGTCTTTTTTCGCGGACCCCATAAGGGATTCAGTACGGCCGATGCAAAGCAGATCCCTATATCGGACGATGACTGGCAATGGTTGCGGAAAAATCTTGAGACCTATCTGGACGCAATCGGCCGCCGGGAGTTGATGGATACCCTTTCCGATCGGGAAGCGTGGCAGTTGATTGCCGCCCGGACCCCCCAGGAAAAGACCGGTGTTCCCAAACGGTCCATGACCTCTTTCAGGGCGGATGTGTGGGACAGGGAACTGGGTAACGGCGGCATGATCGGCGATTTGACCACGATTGACCGGAGTCCGGTGCCGGTGATTACCACCGGCGATCTCAGACGTTTTGTGCCGGTATGGGAGAACAAACAATATCTTGCCCCGTGCCAGCATGCCTGTCCCACCGGAATACCGGTACAGGAGCGGTGGCGATTGATCCGTGAAGGCAAGGCCGACGAGGCAGTGGATCTGGCGCTTGAATACACCCCCTTTCCGGCCACGGTTTGCGGTTATCTCTGCCCGAATCTCTGCATGAGGGCGTGTACACGGAATCAGGCGCTGATGCAACCCATCGACGTTACAAAACTCGGTCAGGCAAGCATCAATGCCAAGATGCCGCAGTTGCCTTCGTCAAGTGGTCACAAGATCGCTGTTGTCGGGGGTGGTCCGGCGGGTCTGTCCGTTGCCTGGCAGATCCGGCAACAGGGCCATGATCCGGTTGTTTACGATACGGCTAAAAAAGCGGGCGGGAAAATCAGTGCAGTCATTCCCCAAAGCCGGATCCCTGCGGATGTACTGGATGCCGAACTCGACCGTATCAAAAATGTTGTTGACCATGTCCATCTCAGTCAGCCTATGGACCGGCAAGAGATAGAAGCTCTGAAAACCGATTATGATTATATTGTCATGGCAACGGGTGCCTGGAAACCCAGAATTATTCCCGTTCCGGGCAAGGAACGCATGGTAACGGCCCTTGACTTTCTTACCCGCTCCAAGACCGACGGTATCGGTCCGGGGAGGCGGGTTGTCATTATCGGCGCTGGCAATGTGGGGTGCGATGTGGCCACTGAGGCTCATCGGCTGGGCGCAGAAGAGATCACACTGATAGATGTTCAGGAACCCGCGTCATTTGGTAAGGAAAGGGAAGAAGCCGAGGCGGCGGGGGCGAAATTCCGCTGGCCCTGTTTCACCAAAGAGGTCACGGAAGAGGGCGTGGTGCTGACCACCGGCGAGGTGTTGCCGGCGGATATCGTTGTTATTTCCATCGGGGATGCGCCGGATACCGATTTTCTGCCGGAATCGGTGACAGTGGAAAACGGTTTTGTCAAGGTGAATGATCACTTTCAGACAAGCGATCCGCAGATTTTTGCCATCGGCGACATGGTCCGGCCCGGTCTTTTGACCGACGCCATTGGTGCCGGCAGAAAAGCCGCGGCTGCTATTGCCGACCTGCTTGCCGGCGCTTTTGAACCAGCCACAGAGCGGGATGTAATCGATTTCAATCGTGTTCATCTGGAATATTTTGATCCCCGGGTGACCGATTTTGACGACACCATGGCATGTGGTTCCCAGTGTTCTTCCTGCGGCAGTTGCCGGGATTGCGGTTTATGTGTGGCTATTTGTCCACAGGCCGCTATCAGCCGTAGCGAATCCGGAGAAGATGGATTCGAATATGTCGTTGATGACAACCTCTGTATCGGCTGCGGGTTTTGTGCGGGTGCATGTCCCTGCGGAATATGGGCGCTGGTGGAGAACACCGAACCACAGCCATGACGGCGAAGTAAAAGATCCAAGAGCAACCAAGAAACCCAGGCAATACAGCCATTAACCGCTCAGTTGTAACAGGGTGATGTCTTTCCGGAGAGCCCGAGCACTGCGCCGACTGTGTGACATTCGGCAGGTTGGGCGTTCCGTCGAATTTAAACGATTCATCTGTGAACCGCCAATTGAGGTGGTATTCCTTTACGGGTGCCGCCTGTTTTGTCATAGATCAAATGATTGTCATGTTGATATCCCCCACTGTCTTGACCTTGCTGAAAAAATTAGGTATATCCTTATTAAACAATTCATCACGCCGTGAATTGTTTTCCAGCCGTTCCTGGCGTTGCTGAAAATAAATTGACGGGGGAATAATGGTCCGATTCCTGGAAAAGTTCTTGTGGCTGGTGGCCGGGGTTTTTTTTATCCATGCCGGGCATTATATCTATCAGACCTATTATGCCGAAACCTTTGCCAAAACATCCACCTCGGAATCCATTGCCATTCTTTTTGAGGATTTGTTGAAGGGGATTGTGGTCTGCCTGGACCGCTTCCTGCCAATGGTTGCTGCATCGCAAGATGTTATTTTGATTGTGATCATGTGGTCGCTGGTCGTTGTTGTTTCACTTATTGGCTTTCGAATTGGACTAAAGATCAGGGGGAATCGGGCGGTTGCCCGGCAGATGAAGGAGGCGGAGGAGATCCGGGAGAATGCGGAAAGCGAAGCTGCTCAGAAACTCAAAGAGAACAAGGAACTGAAGCAGCGATTGCTGGATGAATTTAAAAAGAAAGAGGCCGCGCTTCAAAAAAGCTACAAGCAGAAAATCACCGAGTTCAAAACCCGGATTAAAACACTGGAAAAAGAGCGGCTGGAATTAAAGGAAACAAATGGCGAGCTGATGCGGCGACTGAAACAGAAGAAAGAATGATTTATGCGCCTTCCCGATAATGATAGCGCATGGTGTCCACCAGTTGGGTGAGGCGGCGGGTGTAAGTGTGCTCGGCCAGCACCCGGCGATAGCCGTTTGCGGCAACTTGATTGTAAAGTGCCGGATCTTTATTGATTCTATCCAGCCAATAGCCAATATCATCGGAGGTTGCGTAAGCAAGCACCTCCTTCCCGGGTTCCATCAGGTTCTCCAGTTGACGGGTACGGTCTGTCAGCAATACGCGTCGACAGGCCGGCACATCAAATACCCGCTGATTCACTCCGCCTTTCATTTGTCGGCTGGTGGCGTTGAAGCTGACCTGGCT
>JAXHTY010000021.1:0-88688 GCA_034189905.1 Thermodesulfobacteriota bacterium | reverse complement strand
GCCTGAAGGCTTAGGCTACATGGACCGGGGCTTTTGCTAAGGCCGGGACAATTCCGAAGTCGACGTAGCGGAGGTCTTCAGACCGCCATTAAAAAGTGACCATATTCATTCAATGCCGGCCCGGTGAAAACCTTTACAGGCTGTTCCGCAACCATGAAAATCGTCATTCCGGTCAAGCCCTGTCAAAGGCGGGGCGAGCCCCCAAACCCATGATAATGTATAATATCAATTCTATACTGGATTCCGGCTCACGTTCCGCTTCGCTCCACTGGCCGGAATGACGGATTACGAGACAGCCTGTGACGGCTTCGGCTACATGGACCGGGGCTTTTGCTAAGGCCGGGACAATTCCGAAGTCGACGTAGCGGAGGTCTTCAGACCGCCACATAAAGAATGACGTCATCTTCTCAACCTCTCTTTAATCCTGTCCGTCTGAACTTCAGCGAATTTAAAATTTTCAATTCTCATCTTCCGTTTCATGGCTTTCCATCCGTCGCCGGTAAGCGGCGGCAAATTTGATGGTGCCGTAGTCATATTTCTTGTCAAAATATTCAAACACGGGTTTGAGGTGGGGTGTCTGCAGATGATCGATGGCCGTGGTGATTTCAGCCAGGGCCGCATCGGTCACCAGTTGACTGATCGGAATGGCGCCGTTCTCAACCCAGTGGGCCAGGTGTTTCTGAATGGTTTGCAGGGTCAGGGAGCGTTCCGCAACAATCTCGTCGATGGTTCTGCCCTGCTCGAACAATTGCAGGGTTATGGCCTTTGTGTCGATTTTTTCCTTTTTTTTGCCGGGCTTTCCAGTGACTTTGCCGGAAGCCCTGTCGTCGTTCGTTGATACAAGCCCTTGATGGTCGGGAATCGCCATGCTCGCGCGGGTGAGTTCCCGGTCGCTGCCATAGGCGCGGATCAGGTCCAGGGCTTTGTGTATCTGCCGGCGGCAGTCGTAGAACTGAAGTTCCAGTTCACCCAGTTCCCGGATATATTTTTTTACCCCTTTCGCCGACTTTTTCAACTGGTCTGCATGCTGTTCTATACGTTCGGAAAATCCGCTCAGCAATGGGTCAAAATAATCCACGGCCGCCTGAACCCGCTCCGCCAGATAGACGTCATCCACTGGATCGGTGCTGAAAATGGCGTCCACCTGATTGATAAATTTATCGGCCACAGTCTTTAAAGGCGCCGCATCATCCCTGAGAGCTTTTGCCCAGGGCAGGTGCTGCTGTTTCCGGGAACGGCCTTCATCCTTGTCATAGGTGCGGATATGCTGGTGGAGGGCGCCCCACAGTTGTGAAAAATCAAAGGCATCCCTGACCGCATGGCCCAGGTACTGGACAGCGGCATCATTTAAATTGGATTGCATTGCATCTGTTGGGGTTTTCCGGGCGGCAAACGCTGCCAGCGCGGGATCCCGGTGATGGCCCCGCCAGCGGAAGGGCTCGGTAAGGACCAGCCCGTCCAGGGCGGTCAGCCGGGAAAGGGCCACATATACCTGGCCGGCGGCGAAAGCCCGGGAGACATCAATCACGGCCCGGTCAAAGGTCAGGCCCTGACTCTTGTGAATGGTGATGGCCCAGGCCAGCTTCAACGGAAAGTGGACAAACGTGCCCACCACCTTTTCCTGGATCTCGTTGGTGGCCTTGTCCAGGGTGTACCGTTTGTTCTCCCAGGTGTGGGGCTCCACCCATACGGGTGCGCTGCCGTCGTCAAATGCCACCTTTATCTCCGCTTCGTCCAGTTCCGCCACCCTTCCGATTTTACCGTTGAAAAACCGGTTTTCCCCGGAAGTGTCATTTTTGATAAACATGACCTGGGCGCCCTTTTTCAGGGACAGCAGCGCATCTACCGGCCAGGTATGTTCGTCAAAAGTACCGTCTACCTGAGCGTTATACCGGTATTCCCGGTCCGGGAGCTTTTCAAGTGCCGCCCGATTGATGTCATCGGCCTTGCGGTTGTGGGTGGTGAGGAACACATACCCGTCCCCGGTTGACGGCGAAAAGCCGGGGCGGTGATGGCGATTAAGTCGGTCGATATCGGCCTGTGCCACCTGCCCGTCCCGAATATTGTTAAGGATATTGATAAACACCGGATCGGACTGCCTGTAGATGTGCTCCATCTCGATGTAGACCGGCTGGCTGTCCCGCAGGCATCGGGCCCCGAAGAAAAACAGGGTGTCATAATAACGGTTCAATATCTGCCATTCCGCATCCTTTATCACCGGCGGCAACTGGTTCAGATCGCCGATAAAGAGGACCTGGACCCCGCCAAAGGGCCGGGGCCGGCGACGCATGCGGCGCAGCACATTATCAATGGCATCCAGGAGGTCGGCCCGCAGCATGCTCACCTCGTCGATGATCAGCAGTTCCAGCTTTTGCAGCATCTGGCGTTTGGTGGCGTTCATTTTGAGATGCCGGTGCAGGGTGCGGGGGGTGTTGATCTCAAATGCGGGCGCCTGATCGCCGGGAAACGAATCTTCCGGAATAAAGGCGCCAAACGGCAGTTGAAACAGGGAATGGAGGGTGACCCCTTCGGCATTGATGGCGGCAATGCCCGTGGGCGCAGTCACAATGGTATTCTTATGGGTATGATGACGGATGTCGTGCAGAAAGGTGGTCTTGCCCGTGCCGGCCCGGCCTGTGAGAAACACGTGGCAGCTGGTGCTGTTGATGTATCTGGACGCCATTAAGGCGGCGTTGTCGTTCCATTTATGCATAGGATCGATCCAGTCGATTGGCAGATTTTTCGGCTGCCGTCAGTCTATGGTAATTACCGCAGCCCCGATAATTGCCACGGCCCATGTAGCGGAGTTTTGCGGACCTCCATATATAAAGGAATGGGGGTCGTTTTTAGTGGAAGCCTGAAGGCTTCCGCTACACAGACCGGGGCTCTTGCCAAGACCGGGACAGTTTCAAAGTGTCTTCAGGAAACCATCGGCAATCTCATCGGGTGTTGTATGGCATGCCACTGCCACCCGGTGCACCGGCACCCCCTGCTTTTCATAGTGATCCACCAGCGGCAGGGTACGGGTGTTGAAAATCTCAAGTTTGTTCCGGATGGCGTCCAGGTCGTCGTCGGTCCGGCCGCACCGGTCCTTGCCGGTGTTTCCGGCAATCCGGTCACAGACCGTTTGGGCCGTACATTCAAGCTGGATGACAGCTTTAATGGCAGCAATGCGGCCCACATCACCGGCCTGATCCACGTGCCGGGGCAGTCCGTTCATGACAAGCACACTGTCCTGACGGGTCATTTGCTGCCGGGCAAATTCCCGCAGAATGGCCTCAGCAATATAAAAATGGCGGTTTTCCAGCAGCGCGCCGGTTTCAAGTACATGCACCAGAAAGCGCCGGTCTTCAATGCTCAGCGCGGGATGTTCTTCTACCGCGGCCCTGCGAAGCTGTTCCCCGAAGTCAAAATGACAGCAGAACCGGCCCCGCAACCCGTTCTGCTCGAGATATTCACCCAGCGGGGTTTTTCCCGCGCCTGTGGGGCCGACAATTAAAATGGCGTTATAACGGCTGTTTACCGGCATTTTCCCTGCCCTTATGGAGAATGAATGCACTTGAACTTTTCACATCTTCACCAATTTTTACCAAAAATGCATATCCGGTGCAACAGTCCCAGGGTGTCCTGTTTTTCAAATATTCAGTATCTCTCTCCACTCTGGTTAACAACATCGCATGCCCGGATGAAAAATTAATTTTTACTTGACTAGGATATTATTCTAGAATAATATTCTAGTCATGAAACAACAAAACACCCCGCAAGGCCCCGGATCTGTTCGCAAGATAGCCATTATTGAGGCGACACTGACACTTTTTTCCAATAACGGCTTTGCCAGCACCGGCATGTATCACCACTTTAAAAGCAAAGAGCAGCTTGCTGCTGCGGTTTTTCCTGAGGGCATCGGATCGTACCAGCAGAGTCCGATAGCACCCCTGAACCGGTCATTTGCCCGGAGAATTGCCCGGTGGTTTCAAACGCACATAGGAAAAGAGACTATACAGCCTTTAGCCGGGATCTTATTATTGCCATTTTTCCGGGGCCGTGCCGGGAACACAGCAGGCGCTATTTGTCCGGAAAGGCGGTTCTGTCTGTGGGGAGGACTGTGGAAAACCGGGCCGCAGCTGCCCGGCAATCTCTGTCTTCAAATTGAAGAGCACCTGCATAAAAACAATCTTCAACAGGGCATAGCATGACACAACTCATAAACATTGAAATGACAGGCAAACCCTCCGCCCTCTTTACCCTGTGGAAGGCCTTTCAAACAAGAAAAACAAAACTGCCACCTGGAGAACAGGTGCCCGAACTAAAAATTGTACGCAGAAATATCCCGTTCGATCTGAAGCATTTAAAAACTTTTTATCAAATCTGTAATATTTCAGAAGTACCGGCAACCCATCTTATCTATCCCTTTACCCTGGCATATCCTTATATCATGCGGCTGTTATGTCAGAAAGCGATGCCATTTCCCATGTTCAGGATGCTTAACACCCGAAACGGCATAAAGATGTTCAAGCCGATTCAAACGGGAAATTCCTATGATATTATCTGCTATAATTCGCCGGCCAGACCGGTAAAAAAAGGCATTGAAATGGATGTCATCGCGGAACTTCATATATCCGGACAGCTTGCCTGGCAAAACTGCACAACTTACTTTTGCCCCGGCCGGTTTAACTTACCTGGCCCTGCTACGACCATTCCTTCAATTGAAACCCTTAAAAATGCCCCGGTCATTGACCGGTGGTATCTTCCGGCAACAGACCGGTTCCGCTTTGCCCGCGTATCCGGGGACACAAACGGCATTCATTACGGCACCTGGTATGCCAGACGCTTCAGGTTTGAACGCGACTTTGCACAACCATTACGGGTTGTCGCCCGCTGTATCCATGCACTGCAACAGCAAAAAGATATGTCAGCGGTATTCACATCATTCTCGATAGAACTGAATTTTTTTCTGAAGGGCCCGGTTTATTATGACAGAAATCTGGCCCTATACGGGGCCGGCGCAAACGGTAATTGCCGGTTTGATCTGTATTGTGAGGGCAATGACCGTCCCTGTATTTGCGGTGCATTGCGCAGCCCGAACAAATGATGGCTTTGTAAAAGCCCGATTAAGACAACAATTGAGGAGACGCAACATGCAAGTTACACAGGAACTGGATAAGTACCAAATCCGTGAGCTTCTCAGCAAGGGATGGCTTACCCATGACGCCATGTGGTTTTACACGGTCAGCAATGAACTGGGCATGGAAAAGACAAACCAGTTCAACCTGGCTGCTATTGAGAGTATGGCTGCCATTGAGATCAAGCGCTATCTGAAGGCCCTGGGCTACCCGAAGGACAAAGTCTTTACCGCTTTTAAAGACTTCACGCAATTTTTTAATGACGCCTTCAGCATCCTGAAGGCTGATTTCATGGACTTTGATTATGCCTTTCCGGAACACAATATTTTATCATGGAAATGGAATAGCTGTTTTGCGTACTCCGGTATTTCGATGCTGGGGACAATAGACCATTACCAGTGCGGCGTTATCCACCGCATGGTGTCGTGGTTTAACACCCTTGGCCTCTCATACACAATCGAACCTGAAATCAGGGGATGCCTCATGCATAGTACGGGCTCGTGTGAAGGTGTCTTCAGGTTCGGGTTTGAAAAATAGATCCGGCCTCACAGAGACGGCGTTGATTACCCCTGCATGGGGAAGGAACTTGTTTTTTGTGGAAGGCTAAAGCCATCCGTCAATGGTTTCTTGACTATACGCAAATCATGCAATCAACCGTAAAATATTTACGTCACAAAATAACGTGCCCATGGATAGTATTAGATGGTGATGCGGCAACCGCGTTTTCATATCTGGATGTGGATGCCGCATCAAAAGATACCGGCCGGGTAATAATAACGGCTTGCCGCTATGAAGACAGACTTGTGAAGCTTGACGGGCAGTGGTGCTTAAAAGAAAAATCCATATTCATGGATGATACGTATATAATAAATTTATGAAAGCCCCCGAACTTCGCCTTTATAAAACACTTGACAACTCCCTCCCATTCGATATTATACAGATGTACAACAAACTGAACCGTGCCGGTTTTCCCGACTGATAGCTGCATCAAATCCAAACCTTGCCGGCAACATCCCCGGATCTTATCGGAAAAAGGGAGGTCCCATGAAAAAAGGCAATATCCCCGAAGAAGTGCCGTTTCCTGTTACCGAGCAAAACCCCACATACCGGTCATTTTTCCGCATGGCATTTTATTTCAGCGTGCTGCTGAAAATCAAATTGTGGGAAGACGCCAACTTTGTGCTGGCGGATATTCCCGTCCGGCCGGATGCGGCGAGGAAGATCCTGCCGTGGTATCTGCGGCCTGTTGAACCCTGCCGGGCAACCTTCTTTTTCGCGCAGTATCCCAGAACCGCATTTACCCGCAGTTACAACGAGGCGGCCCTGTTGTTGCACGTGCGGCATCTGTTGTACGGCAAGGGCGTGCATTGCCCATGGATGATCGTGGACGATGACACCGCGCTGATTTACGGCAGGGAGCTACTGGGATATCCAAAAAAACTGGCGGATATGCCGTTTGCAGATGACGGAAAAACAATTTCTGCAAGCCTTACGCGCCGGGATACCACGGTTGTCAATATTGAAGCGGAGCGACTGGAGAAGGAATCCTGTCCCGGGCCCGTGATGGGCGTAAAAACATTCAATTTCAGCGGCCCGGGACAATACGGCATCGTCAATCCGGTATGGATGTTCAGACCCCGGGAAGTTATTCACGATTCTTACAAGGCCCGTGTAAACCTGGACATACAACAGTCCCACTACGACCCGATCGCCAGACTGATCGGTGACTACCAGACTCCGCTTGAGGGACGCATTGCCAGAATCAATATCATGGGTGCGCGGATGTTATGGTTTGCCGGCATTACCGGCCTGCGCATTTATAAAAATACGTTTAACCTGCGATTCCGTTAAACGGAATAAAGGGGGGACTAATGAATTTCCCGGCAAATCGAACCATGAGCAGCCGTGTTGTATGGACGTTTCTTGTTATTTTTCTCTTTGGCGCTGTTTCAACCGCTTCCGCAGAAAACTTAACCAAAAGCGGAATGCAGTCCATACTGGATGAAAGCATCAAGGCCCTGCTCACCGGCCAGCCATTTGATCCGGCCCTGGAAAAACAGCAACAGTCGTTGCGCAAAATGTTTGAAGCCGGCGCTGTAAGCAAGGCCCAGCTGATTGCCATGGTTGAATCCTCAATGATGCCGATAATGGATGCCTACCAGGAGAAGGCATCGATTGAGGGATTCAAAGCCCTGCCCGAGCGGGTTGAGGCCCTGCTCGCTCCCTATATGTCCTGGCAGGAGGTTAAGGCGGCAGGCTGGCGGATCGCCTCCCCGCTGATCAATGAAAGCATTAAGGATCTGCTCACCGGTCAGCCGTTCAGGCCGGCGCTGGAGAAAAAACAGCTGGTTGTCCGAAAGATGTTTGAAGCCGGCCTTATCACCAAACCCGAATGTATTGAAATGGTCAAAGGCGCAATGCTGCCGATTCTGGAGCAATGCAAAACATCGCGATATATTCTAAAGGAGATCCCCGAACGTGTGGAAGCCCTGCTCTTTCCATACATGACCTGGGAAGAGGTCGAAGCGGTGGCATGGGAGATGGGCGCCTCTCTGATCGATGACGGTGAACAGATGGTTCTTAACATCGCGACCCTGGCACCGCCCGGTACGCCCTGGCTCGACATTCCCAAAAGGGTGCTGCTCCCCAGAATCGCGGAACTGAGCGACAACAAGGTGATTGTGAAGGTGTACGGCGGCGGTGTTATGGGAGAGGATACCGACATTCTCCGGAAGATGGATATCGGCCAGCTAAACGGTTGCGGCTGTACAGCCCTGGGCATCCTGGCGGCGTCGCCGGAGACATCGGCCCTTTTGCTGCCGGGCCTTTTCAATAACTATGATGAAGTAGATTATATCCTAAAGACATTCCGAAAAAGAATCGACCAGTCGTTTGAAAAGCAGGGATATATCCTGGGTGCTCTTATCGATACCGGCTTTTTTTATCTGTTCACCAAAAATCCCGTCACCTGCCTGGACGACCTTAAAAACCAGAAACCCCTGACCTGGTTCGGCGATGTTGAAACCGCTTTTTACAAGGCTCTGGACGTCAGCGCCACCCCGGTGGCCGTGCCGGAAACCATTTCAGCCCTGAGCATGGACATGGCCAACGCCAACCTGGCACCGGCCGCCTGGATGCTGGGCATGCAGGCATACCAGTACGCACGATACTATTACGCGCAACCCTTCATTTACTCTCCCGGCGCCATCCTGGTCAGTGTGGCCACAAAGGAAAAGCTGCGCAAACGGTTCGGTGTATCAGAAACCCTGGCCTACAATGTTCAGGAGATGCTGATTTATGAGGTCAGCCAGCTTGAACCCTTGTGGAAAAAGGAAGCCCGGGCGTTTGAAGCCAAAACCCTGGAAGCCTTTCAATCTAAATGCGGCATGAAACCCGTTCCACTGTCCGCAGCCGACCAGGAACGGCTGGCCCGGGCGGCAGATGCGGTTAACGAAAAGCTGGCCGGCAAAGTCTATCCCCGGGAGCTGATGAATGATATTCAAACGTCACTGGCGGCTTACCGGTCCGGAGAGCAGCAATCATCCGGGGCCGTGCTTGCCCCACCGCATACCGGGCAGTGACATCGTTTCGATACTACGACACTTCGCACTCCAACCATCTGAACTGATAGGGCTTTAAAAAAAGGCCCTTGCCATTGGCCAGTTGTTCGCCGGTGATGTGATCAGTAAAGGCTTTTGTCGCAGTGGCGGTGTTCAGTTGACCCTGGGGCAGGGACTGGGGGAACTCCGAAAAATTATTGACGATTACCAGCCGCTGACCCCCGTATGCCCGGATGTATCCGAACACATGGGGATTGCCGGTATCAAACACCTCCATATTGCCGTTTTGCAGGGCAGGCAGGCTTTTTCGCAGGCCGATCAGTTTCAGCAGTTCGTTATAAAACCGCCATTCCAGCGCTTCGCTGTCGGAAAGGGTTTTATCGGACTGCCAGCGCTGCCGGCACCGGTGCACCCACCGGCTGTCGCCTGCCTTTGCAGGATCGGAAAGATAGGTATAGTCGTTGAGCATGCCCCATTCATCCCCCAGGTAAATCAGTGGAATGCCCCCCACGCTGAGCATGATACTCCGCAACAGGTTGATACGGTGCACCGCCGCTTCAATGAGGTCCCGGTCTTTTGCCGCCAGGGCCGCTTCAAGGCCGGCCAGGGAAGCCAGGGTGCCGGAAACGCGGAGATCGCCGGTGTCCGGATTATACTGAAACGGCACGCCCCGGCCAAAGGAACCGGGAAACCGGCCGGTATAAAACTCGTTGAGAAACCGGCGGTGGCCTATCGGATCAATGCCCACCTGCCGGGCATCGTCATCATCAAATGTCCAGCCGATATCATCGTGACAGCGAAGGTAATTCACCCAGGCACACTCCTCATGAATCCGCACCCGTTTACGCATGGCATGGTTCAGCAGTTTCACTTCCCGGGTGGCCAGGGCTTCCCACAGGAGCGCCATGAGCATGGGGTTGTAGGAAAGCTGGCACTCCCGGGGATGGATATACTGCATCACCGCATCCGGGTGAACGATGGCCTCGGACTTGAACAGCAGGGTCGGCGCGGCAATCCGGGCAATGGCATTCAAGGCCTGTACGATCATATGGGCTTCCGGCTGATTCTCACAATCCGTTCCCAGCCGTTTCCAGACAAACGCTACGGCATCCATCCGGAGCACCTGCACGCCCACATTGGCCAGGAAAAGCATCTCTTCGGCCATGGCCCTGAAAACAGCGGGATTGGCGTAATTCAAGTCCCACTGAAAACTGTTGAAGGTCGTCCACACCCACCGCGCCGTCTCCTCATTCCAGGTAAAACACCCGCGGCGGGTATCGGGAAAGATATCCCGCAGGTGATACTGATACTGATCCGGCATGTACCGATCCGGGAACATGTAATAGTATTCCTGAAAGTCCCGGTTTCCTTCCTTTGCATACTGGGCCCAGGCATGCTCGTCCGACGTATGATTCAGCACGAAATCAAGCACCAGGCAGATCCCCTCGTTATGGAGAATTCGGGCCAGCACGGCCAGTTCTTCCATGGTGCCGATATCCGGATTAATGGCCCGGTAATCACTCACGGCATAGCCGCCGTCACTGTTGCCATGGGGAATGGCGAACAAGGGCATTAAATGAAGATAGGTCAGACCGAGTTCATTGAAATAGGAAATATTATCTGACAGGGCGCCCAGGTTGTCGCTGAACAGGTCTACGTAGATGATCCCCCCCACCATTTCCTGCGACTGAAACCACTGGGGATTGCCTTCCCGTTCCTGATCAAGATCTTTCAGATAGTCCGGCCGCTCCGCCCAGGCACGCACCAGGGTGGCAAGAATCTGCTCCAGATGATAAAAAAAATCGTAATGCCCTCCGTACAGGTTTACCAACAGCCGGAAGAGCCGATGCCACTCCCGGCGCAGCCGTGTTTCAAATTCCCCCCACAATTCGTTATATGATTCATCATAAGGCCCGAATACCGGGCGGATCCTGGGGATCAACCGTTCGAGGGACTTCTCTGCATGTCGGGTAATCCAGTCCATTACGTCCAACTACTCACATCAGATTTCGGTTTATCTGTCATCGTTTATACACGGAATAAAATAATGAACACAGCCGGAAAGTCAAGAAAAGACCGTTGCCAGAAGAAAACCCAATTCCCGGAAAACCGGTAAGATAAATGTATATTCCGATTTACAAGCCGGGACATAATAATAAGTGAAGGCCTACCCTTCCTGTGTCCACTGGAAGGTGGCAGACCGGGTCCGGTCAATGTATGCCTTAAGCCCCTTTACAATGCCGTTACAGAGCCGGTCCTGATAGGTTGTATTCACCAACCGGTCACACTCCATTCGATTGCTGATAAAACCCGTCTCAACAAGAATAGCCGGCATTTGTGCGCCCAGCAGCACATAAAACGGTGCCTGTTTAACGCCCTTGTTCTTGATGCGGTTGTAATGCTTTTTCAACTCACCGCATAGCGAGTTCTGTACATATCCTGCAAGACGGCTGGATTCATTAATCTTTGCATTCTGCATAAGGTCTTGCAGGATTTCCTGGAGGTCGCTGATATTCTTTCGGGAAGTGCTGTTTTCCAGGGCCGCCACCCGCATGGCATCCTCGTCTGTTGCAAAATTGAGAAAATAGGTCTCAATGCCGTAGGCGCCGTCGGACGGGCATGCATTGGTGTGAATGGACACAAAAAGATCGGCGTTTTTCATATTGGCAATGGCCGTGCGTTCTTCAAGCGTGAGAAATTCATCTCCTGTTCGGGTGATAATGGTCTCACAGGCCAGTTCGCGATGGATTTTCGTGGCGAGTTTCTGGGCAATCTCCAGAACGATCTCTTTTTCCTTAACACCGTACTGGCAGCCGGGGGCACCACTGTCCTTCCCGCCATGCCCGGGATCAATAACAATCCGCCTCACTTTCAAAGACAGCTGTTCGGCAAGCGATGCCGGCCCGGTCTGCTGAGCGCTCCGGCCGGCATCGGCGGTTGTTGCACTGCCGTTCTCGCCCATCACATCAATAACAATTCGAAACGGATTGTTCAGGGAAAAAATATTGTAACGCTCAAAGGATTTGATATCAATGACTACCCGGACAGCAGACGGCGTAAACTGGCCGGCACGAACGTTTTTCAGCAGATCGTCATTAATGGGGATCTGCCGGGACAACTCCCTGTCAAGCCGGCTGTTGTTAACATCCACATACAATCGCGGGGGTTTGCCGTTTTTGGGATCCTTCCGCAACAGGTTGTGGGTAAAGGTTGTTTTGTTGTCAGCATCGATAACCACCCGTGTATAACTGGGGTTGGACCAATAACGAAGGTTCGTCACGACCGAGGGCCCTGATTCGGACGATGATGTCCCGTTTTGATCGGCGTATGTCATACCGGTTTCACAGATTTCGGCAATGCCATCGGGCTTGATCGGTTGTTTTTCCGACGCCAACTGAACCGATGCATCACCGGTTATTTCGATCAGTGCCGTGGCAGCCCTTTCGGCATATGCGCTCTCCGGATAATCCCGGACAATCTGCCGGAAAATCGCTGCACTTTCCTCCACATCCCCTTTGCTGTATGAATGCTTGTACAACTCACTATAGAGTTTGCCGGTCATATAAAGCCCGGCTGCGGCCCAGGGACCGTCGGGATCGTATTCATAAACGCCGCGATAGGTATTAATACAGTTTTTCCAGTAACTCCGGTACTTCTGTTTTCCGGGGCTGTGCCGGAGGTCCTTATAACAGGCTTCGGCCTGGAAATACCGGGCCTTGGCCTTGCCCGGGGATTTCCGCTTTACCACGGGCGTCTTTACCGCCGGCTGACTGACACCCATGTCTGCCAGTTTCCGGGCTGCCTTGCCGCTGTATGCGCTTTCGGGGAATTCCGTTTGAACACGGCGGAACAGATCGATGGCCGTCTGCCTGTCCGCAGAACGATAGGAGACCCCGAACATTTCATCATACATCACCCCGGCCCGGTACAATCCGGCGGCCGCCCAGGGGCCGTCCGGATCTGATTCATAAACCGCCATGAACCGGCCGATACATTTCTGCCAGTATGACCGGTATTTCTGTTTTTTGGGGTTATCGGAAAGGGACTTGTAGCAGTTTTCCGCTTCAAAAAAACGGGTTTTTACCGTGGCTGCCGATGAGGCACAGGAAAACAGCACGGCGGTTATGCAAAACAGCAGAATAAAAAACGACGGCTTTTTTTCAACATTCATCATCCGTGTCCGCTTGATACCTTTTCAGCCTTCTTCTTGAGATTATTCAGATAGTTCAATGCCGCCAGCGGCGTCATACGGGAAATATCAATATTTTTCAACTTACTGATAACAGTATTTTCCGGTTCTTCAAAAAAAGATAGCTGGACCGGCCCTGCCGCCGGATGTCCGGGAGCGGCGCCAGACGGCCCGGGCACGGCGTCGCTTCCCTGCTCTATATCAAAAAGGATGTGCTTTGCCCGGGTTATGATATTGTCCGGAATTCCCGCCAGCCTGGCGACCTGAATGCCATAACTTCTGGCTGTACTGCCCGCCACCAGCTTTCTTAAAAAAATGATCTCGTCATTCCACTCCTTGACCGCAATATTGAAATTCCGGATTCGCGGTTTCAGGTTTTCCAACTCGGTCAACTCGTGGTAATGGGTGGCAAAGAGGGTTTTAACACCCTTCCCCCCCAGGTCGTGAAGGTGCTCCGCAACCGCCCAGGCGATGCTGAGACCGTCATACGTGCTGGTGCCTCGGCCGATTTCGTCAATCACCACAAGGCTTTGCGGCGTTGCGTTATTGATAATATTGGCGGTCTCCTCCATCTCCACCATAAAGGTGCTCTGGCCCGAGGAGAGGTTGTCTAGGGCGCCCACCCGGGTAAAAATCCGGTCTACAATACACAGCGCCGCTTTCCGGGCCGGCACAAACGCGCCCATCTGCGCCATCAGGGAGAGAAGGGCCACCTGCCTGAGTACCGTGGATTTTCCGGCCATGTTCGGCCCGGTGATCATCAGCAACTGATTTTCATCATTATCCAGCCGTACGCTGTTCGGCACATAGCGTTCATCCGTCAGCATCTTTTCCACCACAGGATGGCGGCCTTCCTCAATATCAATAACGCCGTCGTCATTAATCGACGGCTTCACATACCCGTTATTATCGGCTGTTTCGGCAAAATTGCATAACACATCCACCCGGGCCACGAACCGGGCGGCACAGTAAATGGACTCGGCGTTTGCCATGACCTGGTGACGGATGTCATTGAATATCTCCAGTTCCAGGGCGGCCCGCTGTTCCTCGGCCCCCAGGGCTTTGGATTCAAACGTCTTAAGTTCGTCGGTGATATACCGTTCCGAGTTCACCAGTGTCTGTTTGCGGATATAATGATCGGGAACGGCGCTCATTCTGGATTTGGGGATATCAATGTAATAACCGAACACCTTGTTGTATCGGACCTTCAGCGTGTTGATGCCGGTTTTCTCTTTTTCCCGGGCCTCCAGTTGCGCCAGCCATCCTTTACTGTCCCGGCTGATGGTGATCAGTTCTTCAAGTCTGGGGTTATAATCCGGCTTAATCATACCGCCCTCGGCGATTGCGGCAGGCGCATCATCGCGAATGGCGGACTCAAGCAAATCGGCAAGTTGATCCAGGTGGGCCAGTTCCCCCGTTTTCAATCCGCTGTCAACCGCAAAAAGCGGACTGGATAGTGCGGAAAGTTCTTTGCAGATATCCGGCAGTGCCTGAAGCGACCGTTTCAGGGCAAGAAGATCCCGTGCATTGGCACGGCCCATAACGGTTTTACTGGCCAGCCGTTCCAGGTCATAGACGGTCTTCAGCGCCTCCCGGATTTGCCGGCGGCTGGTCATCTGATCCTTGACCTCGGCCACAGCATCAAGACGTTCGGTTATGTGCGCCGGTTCCAGCAGGGGATACTGCATCCACTGACGCAACAGGCGGCTTCCCATTGCGGTAACACAATTATCCAGAATATCCACCAGCGTGCCGCGCCGGCCGCCGGTCCGCAGGTTGGCCGTCAGTTCGAGATTCCGGCGGGTGATATCGTCCATCAGCAGATGCTGATCAATGTTGTATGCCTCCAGGCCGGTTACATGATTTATGTCCTGTTTCTGGGTCTGATTGACATAGGCGATCAACGCGCCGGCGGCACTGACCCCTGATGTCATGCGTTCGCACCCGAACCCTTCCAAAGAACGGGTTCTGAACTGTTCCGTCAGTCGTTTTCCGGCGGTGACAGGATCAAAATCCCCGTCATCCAGAAAGGTCATCATGGTTTCGGGAAAAAGGGAGAGAAAGCCGGTCATCTGATCATCGGCCCGGGCGGATTCGGGGATCACCACCTCGCTGGGAGCGATCCGCATGACCTCATCCCGTACCGAACGGGCATCGCCGGATTCCGAGAGACGGAAGGTGCCTGTTGAGATATCAATGTAAGAGAGGCCGACAGCGCCATTGTTGCGACTGATGGCAAGAACGTAGTTATTGACATGGGTATCCAGAAGTTCGTTGTCGATGATCATACCGGGCGTTACGACCCGGACCACATCCCGTTTCACAAGCCCCTTGGCCGTGGCCGGATCTTCGGTCTGCTCGCAGACTGCCACCTTGAATCCGTTGTCGATCAGCCGGCCGATATATGCATCCGCCGCTTTCACCGGGACACCGCACATGGGGATGGGATTGGCATCGCTTTTGTTCCGGGAAGTCAGTGCCACTTCAAGAACCGGGGCCGCGATTTCGGCGTCTTCAAAAAACATCTCGTAAAAATCCCCCATCCGATAAAAAAGAATGGCGTCCGTATACTGCTCCTTAATGGAGAGATACTGCTGTATCATGGGCGTCGTTTTTACGGGGGTTGCCTTTTGAGCGTTCATAGCCTTAACTCGCAAACCATTCAACCCGAATATGTTATGCCCGGCGGTTCTATTTCGAATCCGCCCCTGTCTCCGTGGCCGTCGCCGGGTCTTCCACAGTTTCTTCAACGGCGGATGCCGGTTCGACGGGCTCAGGCGCAGGCGGGGTCGGTGCCGTGACCGGCTGTTTCAGAACATTGATCTCCCGCTCCAGTGCGCTGATCTTTTCATTGGATGCACTGACCTGTTTATTGAGTGCCTTGATCGTCTTGTTGGACCGGAAGCGTGCTGCAAGGCCCGGTATATAGGCGGCCAGAAAGCCAACCACAAAAAATATAACCAGTATAACAATATTTGGCAGCTCCGG
Source organism: Thermodesulfobacteriota bacterium (assembly GCA_034189905.1). Taxonomy (GTDB): domain Bacteria; phylum Desulfobacterota; class Desulfobacteria; order Desulfobacterales; family Desulfosudaceae; genus JAXHTY01. Next base: position 72,828 of record JAXHTY010000021.1, on the reverse strand, counting down.
TGTCTGGTAACTGGTAACGAAGAGGTTCACCCCAAAATGGTGCTGAATGAAAATAAACTCCCGGTTCTGATAAATCACCAGGGCAATCAGCCCGACTACGATCAACCACAATCCGATCTTAATTTTTTTCATTTAAACGACTCCTTCGATATTGGAAAATATATATGTGTATTCAATAGTCATAATCGTCTTCTACCATATTGATTTTTTCCCCGGCCATCAACCTTTTTTTACATAGTGCCCGTCCAGAGATCAGATATTTTGGTCGGGTTCAAGGAAGGCGAGAATTTTAACCGGAGGAATACCGGGTCTATTTCGAGGATGTAATTTGCGCCTGACGCAGAAATCGGGCAAAATGACAATTTCTGGAGGGGCACTACGCAATGTCCACCACGGGCTGCATATTGTCGGGGCACTGACGCAGAAAATATTTATCCGTCATACCGGAAATAAAGTCCCGCACGATCTCCGGCGTGCTGTGCCGATCCATGTATTCCGTTGAAATATCGTGTAAATAATTGGTAAAAATAACGGAATCGCGATTGTTTTGCGTCAGATCCTTACAATAGGTTTCAAACAGCATCTCGAACAACTGCCGGATGGCGCCGGAGGCGGCCTTGATCTTTTTGTTCATGTAGATGCGTTCGTAATTGAATTCTTTGAGTGCCCGAAGCGCCTCGGATACAGGTTCACTGAAAGCAATATACGGCTGTGCCATGCTGTTTTGAATGATATCGGTCACCAGGTTGTAGACGATTTTACCGTTGGTGTCACCAAGAACGGTAACACACTTGCCGGGAATATCTTGCCTTTCAATAAGCCCCAGCCGGATCGCATCTTCAATATCCCGGCCCACATAACTGACCGTATCGGCGAACCGCACCACGCAGCCTTCCAGGGTCATGGGCATCAGGCGTGTTGACGGCTCCAGGCGCTTGCGGGTCATTTCATCCGCCAGTGTGTCGAATGTTTTATCCCTGTCCGGTACCAGGCTGCTGGTATGAATCTCACCGTCATGACAGAGAATGCCATCCAGCGTCTGCAGACACAGATTGCACCCCCTGCCCTTGCGTTCCACTGCATCCAGGAAATGAACGCTCTGAAGATTGTGCATAAACCGGCCAATACCGGCCTTTTCACAAAGCTCGGAAAGATAGGTCTCGCCTTCATGCCCGAACGGGGCATGCCCGATATCGTGTCCGAGGGCGATGGCCTCGATCAGATCTTCATTCAGCCCGAGCAGGCGACCAATGGTTCTTGCCGCCCTGGACACCAGCTGAACATGCAGCACCCGGTGGGTGATGTGGTCATTCTCTACCAGGTAAAACACCTGTGTCTTGTCGATATACCGGGTATATGCCAGAGAATGCAGTATCCGGTCAACATCCACCGCAAATGACTGCCGGTAATCCGCTGACAGCAATGCATCCTCCCGCCGCCGCAGGCCCCGGGTACTGGGCTCGGCAAAGGGAGACAATATTTTCTCCTCCCGCCGGTTCAATATATCTTTTATATTCGTCAAGGCCTGAGACAAGCACACCTCCGAAAAAAAGATTGAGGCAAACAGTTCTAAAAACGATCCATCACCTTGAAATCGGTTCATTTTGACATGTTATCATAAGAACAATTCATGAAAATGTCAAAGTGGACGGCTATGTAAAACATCCCGATCTTGCCGCGCAGTGTTTGTGCAGGCAGTGATTTTTGTGGCAACAACATGGCATCCCCCTTTCCGCACAGCCACTGGTGTGTGGAAAGGGAAAAATCGGTTTACCCTCATCCCCGGGTCACTGCGCGTGAGAATGCAAAACGTATTGGGGGATACAGGGGATATAGAGGAACATCCGCTATGGTGAAGGCGTGTCGTCAGGTAGTTTGCAGTCTTTATATTCTATGCGGTTCTTGCCGTTGGCCTTGGCCTGATAAAGGGCTTCGTCGGCCCGCGAAATCATATTATCAATGGATTCCGGCGCCTTGTAGGTCGCCACGCCGATGGAAACGGTTATCCTCAGATCATCATCAATATCCGGAAACCTCATATTACTGGTCACGGTCAGCAGTCGCTGCACACAGCTGGTGGTGTTATCCCTGCATTCGAAATTGACAAACACCACCAGAAACTCCTCGCCCCCGTATCGCCCCACATAATCCTCGGACCGGACATTGTCTTTAATGGTCCGGGCAAATTCCCGGAGAACCCGGTCGCCTGCCTGGTGGCCATATGTATCGTTAATCGATTTAAAGTCGTCCAGATCCAGAATACACAGCGAAAAGGCATAGCCCGTTCGATCGGCAAACGCTTTTTCCCGTTCCAGGGCGCCAAAAATCTCGCGGCGGTTATACACATCCGTCAAATCGTCGTGACTGGCCAGGCGCTTGATCTGCCGCCTCAAATTTGCAATATAGTTAGCGATATATGATATCCAGAGCAATGCAATCAACAGGATCACTGTACGGACAATTTCAAGCCGCATCACCACCGCTTCCGGATGGCGATGGGCCAGCACCGCCATGGTCCATGTATACAGGGCCGTGGTAAATCCCACAAACATTAAAAAATCCCGCAATCTGAGCCGGAAGGTGCCAAAAACAAAAACCAGAATATAAATCACGGTCCCTGCGCCCCGGATGGTGTTGGACATGTAATAACTCAGAATAGTGGCTAGGAAGATGCCGATCAGCAATTGTATGACAGTGAGGCTGGGGTCTTTGAGGTGCAGGTTGACACCGGAATAGACCAGGGCCAGCACACCGATATTGGCAATTATCAACCCCAGGAAAATGAGTAACAGGCCGGAAATATCAATGCGTTCCACAAATCCATAATAATAACAAATCGTGGCAGCAAGAAAAATGACGACATAGCCGGAAAGCGCGATAAAAGTACGACGGACGCGAAGGGATTGACGAACATCATGTTGCGGTATGAGACGTATCATGAAGCGGTGTTGCCCGAATGAAATTCTATCCTGTTCTTACCCCCGGCCTTGGCCCGGTACAAGGCTTCATCGGCCCTGGCAATGAGTGTATCAATGGTTTCGGAAGGGATATAAGCGGCCACACCGATTGACACTGTCACCTCAAGGTTGTCTGCAATTTCTGAAAAATTCAACCCCTGCGTGGCGTTTAGCAGCCGTTGGACACATCCGGCATCACTGCCCTGGCACTCAAAATTGACAAACACCACCAGGAACTCCTCGCCACCGTACCGGCCGAGATAGTCTTCAGAGCGGATATTGTTTTTTACCTCCCTGGCAAATGCTTTTAAAACCGCATCCCCGGCCTGGTGGCCATGGGTATCATTGATAGCCTTGAAATCGTCCAGATCCAGGATACACAGGGAAAACGGAATGCCGGAACGGTCGGAAAAGGACTTTTCACGTTCCAGGATTTCAAATATCTCACGACGATTATACACATCCGTCAACGCATCATGGCTGGCCAGACGCTTTATCTTTCGTCGCAGATTGGCGATATAATTGGCCATATAAGAGACCCACATCAATGCCACTGCAAGAATGACGGTTCTGACCCCTTCCAGTTTCAGATCAACTGAGCCCGGGTGTTTGTAATAGAGCAGGGCCATGGCAAGGATATACAAGATGGTGGTAATGGCCGACAATACCAGGAAATCGGTCATCCGTAGACGGAATGTACCAAAAACAAAGACCAGAATATAAATAACCGTTCCCGCCCCCCGTATGGGGTTGGCCATATGGTAACAGAGAATCGTAGCAAAGATGATGCCGATCAGCAGCTGGAAAATTGTAAGACTGGGGTCTTTAAAGCGGAGGTTGGCACCGGTCCGGATCAACACAAAAACACCGACATTCAACAGGAAAAGTAAACCGAGAACCGCCACCACCCCCAGCAGATGAAGCCCACGAACAAAACCGGCATAATAGCTGAATACAGCGGCTACGGCGATAACCGTATATCCGGAAAATGCAATCAATGAGCGCCGCATTCGCAATGCTTGCCGATGGTCATCTTTGGGTATCAGGCTGATCATAGGTCATTCAATTCATAACACATTCAATGGATTATAACATTTTCAGTAAATTTTCGGGTTAGTATATACAGATCTTTACCAGCTATACAACAAAAAATCGATATTTCTTGTGAAATATCGCGGTTTTTTCAAGAAACGGTGTTTGGATACCATTTGCAGCCGCGGGGCCGCTCACAGGGAAAACGATGCCGTATCTTCCAGAAAACGATGCGCATCGCGTGCTGTCTTTATTGGAATTTCCTCCATGGGCACATGTCCGGCCCCTTTATAAGTAATAAAATGGCCGTTGGGAAGAACCTGCCGCCATTGGTGGAAATACTGTGCGTGAGGAATCCAGGCATCTGCCTCGCCCCACATGACAAGTGCCGGTGCGGTTATTTTCGTTATCCCTTCAGCCACATCTGCCGACCGCAACTCCTTTTTTAGTATCATAAAAATATCGATGTAATCGCGTTTCCCGCCATTGCGCATCGCCAGTTCAAAATACCGCCTGCGAACCGATCTCTTGATTTTTGCTCTCTCCCCGTAAGCCTGATTCACCGCCAGATTAAAAAAAAGGCGCGGCATGGAAAACCGTGCAAAAGGCCTTACAAACGGGTGGGTCGCAAACCGTAAAACCCAGGGAAGTGACATGGGGAACCCGGCGGGATCGATCAGAATAAGTTTTTCCACCTTTTCCGGATGAGCTGCAGCATATGTCCATGCCAGATACCCTCCCAGGGAATTGCCGGCTATGGAAAACCGCTTAAGCCCTATCTGTCCGCACAAGCGGTCCATCAGGCGAACGGCAACGGCTCTATTATAAATCCGTTTATCATGCAGGCTGGATAACCCGAATCCCGGCAGATCCAACCGAATCAGCCGGTAATGATGTTTCAGTTCATCAACCCAACCGTCCCAGGTATGGAGCGACGCGCATACGCCGTGCAGCAACAGTAATACCGGCCCCTCGCCCTCATCCCTGTAGTGGAGGGTCATACCCTCCATATCAAGATAGCGGGAATGTTCGTTTTCATACGCCCGCTTCAAATGCTCCATCGGTACGGACTTGATGCCCAATGTCGTCCAAAGCGACGATTTTGGTTTCGCTTGCAGCTCAACCACCCAGTGACAGCTCTCCTCCCTCCCGGATAATGGCCAGAGCGAGTTTGTGCATATACTGCCGCTTTTTTGCCTTGCTCAACCCCGGATAGTGGAGAAATGTCAAGACAACTCCCGAAATTGAAGCAAAAAAGGCCTGGGTAAAAAATACGTCTCCGCTGCTTCCGGTCATTTTTTTCAACTTCATATTGAACATGTTGATAAAATATTCCTGAATCAGCTTGAACTTTTTCATGGCGTCTTCTTCAATGGCACCGCTTGTCAGAAAATAACACATCATCTGAAAAGTGGGTTCATTTTCAAGAAAAAAGTCCACCACCGCCACGGCCAGATCTTCAATGCGCGTCTTCCCCCGGTCCATCATTCCGTCAAGCAATCGCTCGATCTCGTTGATGTCCTGCAGCAGCGCCTCCAGCAAAATATCGTCTCTGCTGGGGAAATACCGGTATATGGTAGCCGCGGATATACCGGCTTCCGAAGCGATATCCCGCATGCCCACTTTGTGAAAAACTTTATCTTTGAAAAGGGATACAGCGGCATCAAGGATAATGGACTTGCGCTGTTCCCGCTCTTTTTCACGTAAGTCTTTAAATGATGATTTTTCCATCGTATTGATTTAACTCCTTATCTTTGCGTTACAAATTCCTCTCCCCGGACGGAAAAAGTCTGGATTTGGGAAAAATGCCTTAGGATATGATACTTTTTTTGGTCATTAACACAGTTTGCGACATAAAACAAGCTTTTTTGTGCTTAAACTGAATATTTTCATTTTCATAGAGGCTGGACAAACAATCCCGGATCGTATATAAAGTGGTAAAACCCAAAGGCAATAAAAACAACCATGGTCCAAATAATCAAAAACTGGTACAGGCAATACCTTTCTGATCCGCAGATCATCATTCTGTTTGCCCTTATCCTTTTCGGGTTTCTGCTCATTATCACTATGGGACAGATGCTTGCCCCGGTATTTGCCGCCATTATCATCGCCTATCTTCTGGAAGGGCTGATCTACGGCCTGGTCCGGCTGAAGATATCCAGAAAAATTGCCATGGCAGTGGTGTTTCTTCTGTTTATCGCTGCCCTGCTCCTGTTAATTGTTGTTTTCCTGCCCATGCTTTCCAAACAGATCGCTCAGATGGTCCAGGAACTGCCGGGCCTGATTGCAAACGGCCAGAAGGAGTTGATGCGCCTGCCGGAAAAATACCCCGATATTATTTCCCAGACACAGGTGGTGCAGTTTATCAACTTTCTGAAATCTGAAGTAACGAAAATGGGCCAGCACCTCCTCTCTTTTTCCATCGCCTCGGTCCGCAGTGTCATCACCATCATCGTTTACCTGATCCTTGTACCCCTGCTGGTCTTTTTCTTTTTAAAAGATAAAAAGAAAATCCTCAAATGGATGAAAGCCTTTATGCCAAGCAACACCCGGCTGGCCGCAGAAGTATGGGTACAGGTCAATCAGCAGATCAGCAACTATGTACGGGGGAAAATCTGGGAAATCGCCATTGTATGGGTGGTGAGCTACGGTACCTTTACACTGCTGGGGCTTAAGTTTTCCCTGCTGATCTCCCTGGCGGTTGGCTTTTCCGTGCTGGCACCCTATATCGGGGCCACCGTCATGACAATCCCCGTGGCCCTGATGGCATTTTTTCAATGGGGGCCCTCTTCGGAATTCGCATGGGTTGTGGTGGCGTACGGAATCCTGCAGGCCCTGGACGGTAATCTGCTGGCGCCGCTACTGCTATCCGAGGTGGTGAACCTTCATCCAGTCGCTATTATCGTCGCCCTGCTGGTGTTCGGCGGTTTCTGGGGCATGTGGGGACTCTTTTTTGCAATCCCCCTTGCAACGCTTGTTCATGCCGTTCTCAATACCTGGTTCCGTTACATGCGCGAAAAAAATGACCTCGCGCAAAACCACCCCCAATCCGGAGAGGCATCGGCTGCATGAACACCAAACAACCGTTTACATGGGCCGGGGCGTTTTTTAACAGCCCCGGCCCGCGCACGAAAAAGGCATCGCTTGTCCTCTACCTGAAAGGGATCTGCATGGGCACGGCAGATGTCATCCCCGGCGTATCCGGCGGAACCATCGCCCTGATCACCGGCATTTATGAACAATTGCTCGGGGCCATTAAATCCTTTGACACCAATGCCGTAAAGAAAATTTTTACCCTGCAATTCAGGAAAGCCCTGGCCGGCATGCACGCCCGCTTCCTCATCATTCTCCTGGCCGGTATTGCCACGGCCATTATCAGCATCGCCAATATCATGAACCACCTGCTCCACCATTACCCGGTCATGACCTGGAGCCTCTTTTTCGGCCTGATTGCGGCCTCCATTCTGGTGGTGGGCACCAAAGTTGAGCAATGGAACCTTGCCCGAAGCCTCTCTTTTATCCTTGGCACGGTGAGCGCCTGGCTGATTGTGGGGATGATTCCCGTCTCCACGCCGGAGACTGCCTGGTTTATCTTTTTCAGTGGGTTTGTGGCCATCTGCGCCATGATCCTGCCGGGCCTGAGCGGCGCGTTTCTGCTGCTGATTCTGGGGAAATACGAATTTGTCACCGCAGCCCTGAAAAACCCCGTGCTTCCCGCTAACATGGTCATCATTGCCATCTTCTGCACCGGCTGCGCCTTGGGCCTTTTGTGTTTTTCCCGCATTCTGAACTATCTGCTGACCCGCTGGCACAGTGCCACCCTCGCCTTTCTCACCGGCCTGATGGCCGGGTCCATGCGGAAGATATGGCCATGGAAAGAAACCCTTGAAACCGCCGTTATCCGGGGCAAGGAACATGTCCTGCGGACGCAGAACGTGTTACCGGATGCTTTCAGTACGGAGGTCATGGCCGCCATCGGACTGGCTGTTGCGGGATTTTTCATCGTGGTGGCGCTGGAACGGCTGTCGCGGCATAAGGGGGAAGAAGTGTAACGTATGGAGGCCTGAAACATCAGGCGTCTTCAAGGGGATTCTCAATTTTTACCCCTTGAATGACCTGCCCTGCATTCAAATCCTCCGTCCACAAAATCTCACAGCTTGCGCTTTTTGCAGCGGAAACCACCAGTGCGTCCCAGAACGAAATCCGATGAAGAATATTACAGTCAATGGCGTTATGGATGATGTCCGGTGTCACCAGGACCGTTTCCATGTTGCTGAAAGCTTGAACCATGGCCTTTGCCTGAAACGCATCGACCCTGAGCTTCCGGGTAACCGCCACATAGAACTCCTGCAAAATCTGGGTCGAAATAACGCCGCAAACATCCAGTGCCGCCTGCTTCAACAATTGCCTCGCCTTTTTTTGCTTAACGGGATCATGCTGATCCAGGCAATATACAAGCAAATTGGTGTCAATAAAAATTTTAGACATCGTACAAATCTTCCCGGGCCCACTTTTCGCCATGGGAGTCGGCCCGGACCTGGTCCATCAGCTGCAAGCATTCATCAACCCACTGCCCCGAGTGTTGCGACACGTTTTTTTCCAGCAACTGACGGATAAGGGCATTTAATGAGGTATTATGCGCCCGGGCATACTCCCGACCGGCTTTCAACAGCTTTTCGTCTATGGAAATCGTGATATTCGGCATTTGATATGCTCCCAATAATGTTACCATATGCATTTACACATTATACGTGTACACACATCCAGTGTCAAGATTATAAAGATGCGTTTCACCTTAATATTGCCGTTTTCCAGTTTCCCAACAAACCGTGTCCTTTTCTTTGGCGCAAAGAAGACGGCTTCGTAAAAAGTCCAATATCTGCGTTGCGATGCATCTCTCGTCATGTCACGTACAGCTAAGTACGCTCCATTCCTCGAGATACATCGACGCCTTGATCTTGAACTTTTTACTTTGCCGTCCCAAAGCGACTTTTTACGAGTGCATCAAGAAAAGGACCCAAAGAAACAGGCCCCGGCTTCGATAAATGCCAGGACCCCTGTAGCGAAAACCTTCAGGTTTCCACATAAAATCTGACCCCATTCCTCTTCCCAAAGAAAAGAACGCAGTTAGCCTTGACAATCAATGTGCATACAGTATAGCGTTAACCGGATATCTACCGAACAATACCAAGCGAAAGCAACACATGCGATACAAAAATGTTTTCATCGACAATTTCGGGTATGAGCTGGCGCCCAATGTGGTGACATCGGCGGAGCTGGAAGACCGACTGGCCCCCTTTTATGAGGCGGTCAATATCCGGCCGGGCCAGCTGCAAGCGTTAACGGGTATCCGTGAACGACGGTTCTGGAACCCCGGAGATTCCATGTACAAAGGCACGATCAAGGCCGGCCAGAAAGCGCTGGCCGCTTCTGTCGTGGAACCCGACGATATCGGCATGATTGTTTACTGCGGGGTATGCCGCGACAATCTTGAGCCGGCCACGGCCTGTTCTGTCGCCGACGGGCTGGGATTGAATCAGCAGACGATTATTTATGATATTTCCAACGCCTGCCTGGGCGTTATGTCCGGCATCCTTAATGTGGCCAATGCCATTGAACTGGGCCAGATCAAAGCCGGCATGGTGGTATCCTGCGAATCGGCCCGTCACATTGTGGACCTCACCATCGACCGGATGAACCAGGAGTGCAACATGGAATCTTTTAAGAAATCCATGGCGGTACTTACCGGTGGCTCCGGTGCGGTGGCGGTAATCCTCACAGGGGATCAGTCGCCATCAGCCGACTATCGCCGCCATCAACTCCTTGGCGGCGTGGTCCGTAACGCTTCACAACACCATCGCCTGTGCATCTGGGGACCGGATACAGGAGTGCATGGCCACTATAAAATGGAAACCGATTCTGTTGGCGTCTTAAAAAACGGCGTGGCCCTGGGCATCGAAACATTCAATGCCTTCAAGCAGGAACTGTCCCTGACCGATGATCAGCCGGACAAGGTTATCTGCCACCAGGTGGGAGAGGCCAACCAGAAAGCCATTCTCAAATCTATTGGTGTTGCGCCGGAAAAAGACTTTCCCACTTACCAGTATCTGGCCAATATGGGCACGGTTTCCCTTCCCATGACCGCGGCCATCGCCGACGAACGGGAGTTTCTTGAACCCGGCGACATGGTGGGCTTTCTGGGCATCGGCAGTGGACTGAATTGTCTCATGCTGGGAGTAGAATGGTGATAAATAAAATTGATAAGAGCCGGTTTGCCCATCTCTATCCGTTTGAATCCAACTACATGACGGTGAACGGTTTTCAGTATCACTATGTTGATGAAGGCCGGGGTGAGCCCCTGCTCATGCTTCACGGGAACCCCACCTGGTCTTTTTATTACCGGGAACTGATCAAGCGGTTTTCCCCGTCTTACCGGGTGCTGTGCCCGGATCACATCGGGTGCGGACTGTCGGAAAAACCGCCGGCAACGGCCTACGGGTACCGGCTGGAAAACCGGGTGGCCGACCTGGAAGCGTTCATTCGGCAACTGGATATCAAGGAAAAGATCACTTTGATTGTTCACGACTGGGGCGGCTTTATCGGGTGCGCTTTTGCCTTGCGCAACCTTGACCGTATACGGCGTATCGTGATCACCAATACCGCGGCCTTCCTCAAGATGAAGGATAAGTCTCTGCCCCTTCGGTTGCGGATGCTTCGCCACATTACCCCGTTTGCCGTACCGGCCATTCTTGGCGGCAACCTCTTTTGCCGGACCGCCCTTTATATGGCGCCCCGGAAACGGCTTTCAAAGGATGTCAAGGCCGGTCTGATCGCCCCTTACAACAGCTGGAAAAACAGAATCGCCACCTTGAAATTTGTCCAGGACATTGCTCTCACACCCAGCGACCCCAGCTATAAGATGGGAAAGTTTCTGGATGACAACCTCAACGAACTGAGTGACGTTCCCATGCTGATCTGCTGGGGCATGCATGATTTTGTGTTTGACCGGTCCTATCTTGAAGAATGGCGCCGCCGGTTCCCGGAAACCGCATGTCATGAATTTGAAAATGCCGGCCACTACCTGCTGGAGGACGAACCCGATGCCGTGGGTGACTGTATCGAAAAGTTTATAAACAGCAATGAGAACCGTCATAATACTATGTGATTTTCAAATGATCGGTATCGTTACATATCATGCCAGGTATTTTAATAACCACGAAGAGCGCGAAGACCTTACCGCCACATCTCTTCGTGATCTTTGTGGTGAATCAATACGCTGAAAAAAAGGAAGAGAATGGTCGAACACGCCGATAAGGACCGGATCATCAACATCGCCAATCGCATGACGGATATGGCGCAGAAGCAACCTTACAAAAAAGCCGTTATTGCCCCCCATGGCAGGGACAGCGGCGGACGGGTCACCTATGCCCATTTCACCTTTGCCCAGTTGGATGCCGATTCCTCAAAAATTGCGGACGGCCTGGGAAAAGCAGGTATCACGAGGGGCACCCGGACCATCCTGATGGTACGGCCCAGCCTGGACTTTTTTTCCCTTGTTTTCGGCCTGTTCAAGGCAGGTATCGTCCCGGTGGTGGTGGACCCGGGCATGGGCATCAAGCGCATGGTCAGTTGTTTTGCTGAAACCGAGCCCCAGGCATTTATCGGCATCCCCCTGGCCCATGTGGTGCGCAAGGTGTATGGCAATTTTTTTAAAACTGTGGAAACATGGGTCACCGTTGGTAAACGCTGGTTCTGGGGCGGCTATACGCTGGAAGATATCCGGGCCGCAGGCAGCGACACCCACACAACAGCCCCCACTTTGGCCGATGAAATCGCGGCTGTCCTTTTTACCACCGGCAGCACCGGACCGGCAAAAGGCGTTATTTATACACACGGCATGTTTGATGCCCAGATTCAGCATATTCAGGACCATTTTCAAATTTCCCTTGATGAAATTGATCTGCCCACATTCCCGCTGTTTGCACTGTTCGATCCCGCGCTGGGCATGACTGCCGTGATCCCGGACATGGATCCCACCAGACCCGCCTTTGTGGATCCGGAAAAAATTATAGAAGGCATTACCAATCACGGCGTCACCAACATGTTTGCGTCTCCCGCCCTGTTGAACCGGGTGGGCGGTTATTGCGTTGATCAGGACATCAAACTGCCGTCTCTGCGGCGGGTGGTTTCGGCCGGCGCGCCCGTGCATCCCGCAAATATCGAACAGTTTGCCCATGCGCTTACGGGATATGCCGAAATTCATACGCCATACGGTGCTTCTGAAGCGGTTCCGGTGATTTCCATCAGCAGTCGTGAAATTTTATCAGATACCAAACGCATGAGCGAACAGGGATTCGGCAACTGTGTGGGCCGTCCGCTGGAAGGGATATCGGCCCGGCTGATAAAAATTTCCGACGATCCCGTTGAGGAATGGTCGGACGACCTGCTGGTTCCCCAGGGCGAGGTCGGAGAGATCGTGGTCAAAGGCGGTCTCGTCACCCGCTCATATTATAACCGGCCGGAGGACACGGCTCTTGCAAAAATAATGGATGCAGACGGATTCTGGCACCGCATGGGTGACCTGGCCTGGATGGACCACCATGGCCGGTTCTGGTTCTGCGGCCGCAAAAGCCATCGTGTGGTGTGTGACGACAAGACCCTTTTCACCATTCCCTGTGAAGCAATCTTCAACAACCACCCTCATGTGGCCAGAAGCGCGCTTGTAGGGGTGGGCGACCGGGGTAGCCAGAAACCGGTTATCTGTATTGAAACCGCAGGAGAGCAAACCGTCACCAATCAAGAGCTGGTTTCGGAACTGCTGGAACTTGCCAAAACCCACGAGCTCACAAAGGATATTGAGACCGTGCTGATCCATAAAGGCTTTCCCGTGGACATCCGGCATAATGCCAAAATTTTCAGGGAAAAACTGGCAGCCTGGGCGCAAGGGAAGGTGAAATGACCATACAAAATTCCAGACAGGTGCTGGTAACCGGTGGCGGCGGTTTTCTGGGAAGCGCCATCGTGCGCCAGCTGATTGAAAGAGGCGATACCGTGTTCAGCATCTCCCGGAACACTTACCCGATGCTTGAAAAACTGGGAGTGACGCAGATCCAGGGGGATATCAGTGATGCCGCCACTGTTGTGAATGCCTGCAAGGGCATGAATATAGTTTTCCATGTGGCGGCAAAACCCGGTGTCTGGGGGAAATATGCGGAATATCATACCCCCAACGTCCTGGGCACGCAAAACGTGGTTGATGCTTGTGCCGAAAACAAGGTCCCTGTACTTATTCACACCAGTTCGCCCAGTGTGATCTTCGATGGCACCGACATGGAAGGGATTAACGAGTCGTATCCCTATCCGGCACATTTTCATACCCACTACACCAAAACCAAGGCCATGGCCGAACAATACGTCAAATCGGCCACAGAGGGCGGCCGGGTCAAGGCCATTATTCTGCGTCCCCATCTGATCTGGGGGCCCGGCGATCCGCATCTGGTGCCACGGGTTATTGAACGGTCCCGAAAACTGGCCAGGGTGGGGAAAACAGACAAACTGGTGGATACCATCTATATCGACGATGCCGCCACAGCCCATGTGCTTGCCGCAGACCGCCTGATTGAAAATCCGTCTTTATCGGGAAATATCTATTTTATCAGCCAGGACGAGCCGATCTATATGATGGAAATGCTCAACGGCATTCTTGCGGCCGCCGGCCTGCCGCCCATTACCCGGACCTTGCCCGCCGGCCTGGTATGGTTTGCGGGGGCGCTGATGGAGGGCGGCTACACAGCATTGGGGATCAAAAAAGAGCCTCCCATGACCCGGTTTGTGGCAAAAGAACTGGCCACGGCCCACTGGTTCGACATCAGCGCAGCCAAACGCGATCTTGGCTATCGCCCCGCCATTACAATCGAAGAAGGCCTGAACAAACTGGCAGCGTGGCTGCAGACCTGAATCGTACGTGACATGACGAAAGATGCAGCGCAACAAAAAAATGGGACTTTTTACGAAGCCGTCACGTCTCCATGAGGCGCTTGAGGGCTTCACTGGCCACCACCTTGTCCACTTCGGCCTTTTGCGAAGCCAGTTCATCCATACTTTTGAAGCGTAATTGCAGGGTATAATAGGTGCTCTCGAAATTTTCCGGGGGATATAGATCGATACATTTGCCAAGCTTCATGGCCTGTACGGCCTCCCGGAATGCTTCCCGGGTCTGTGCAATCGCTGGAAATCGTCGGTGTGTCAATACCTCCCGAAGCCGGGCCGCTTTCCGCCCCCTGTCCAGATCCTGATTTTCGAGAACGTCCCCGACTTCATCTGTTTCAAGTACCGCCTGAATGGAACGCTTCTCCCGTGCCGCAATTTCCCGGACCATGGTCAAAACTTCCCGCTGTTTGTTGACGCCCAGCCGCAAACGGGTGAATACAGCCGCCAGCGTTGCGGCGGCGGTATCGTCCAGCCGGGCCAATTCCGTTGCGACAGAAAGGGGGATTTCATCTTTTGCGATACCGTCAAGCACCCCGTCCGGGAGGGCTGCTATGGTCTGCAATTTCCCGACTATGGCAGGACTGGCAGACAACCCCAAATCCGCCAGCACCTGACATAATTTTGTCGGGGCATCAAAAAAAGGGGTAAGCTTTTGAACTGTTCTTGCCTGTTCGACAAGATTGAGGGGGCGCTGCGACGCATTGTCCGCAACCGCAATCTGGAGACAGGTAATATCATTGGTGCCGGCATCAAGCTCACGGCAGGAAATGGCATCATGCCCCAGCGATTCGAGCACAGCCACACGGCGGAATCCCGTAACAATCTGAAAGCCCTGGTCCGGCCCGGGCCGTACCAGGGGGGAAGTCAATAAACCAACGGCAGTAAGCGACCGGGTCAGGGCGGTATCATCCTTATCCGCCGTTGTGGAAATACGAAAAGAATCATCCTGCTGGTTGATTTCGGATAGGGGGATTCTCCTGGGGGAAACGCTCACCATGACTCAGCGGGTCAACAGCCGCAACGCTTCGTTATATTTTTCCTGCGTATTGGCAACAACTTCTCCGGGCAGTGACGGTGCGGGCGGGGTCTTGTCCCAGTCAAGCGAAAGAAGATAGTCCCGCACATACTGCTTGTCAAAGCTCTTCTGGGGACCGCCCGGTGCGTAAGCGTCCCTGGGCCAGAACCGGGAGGAATCCGGGGTCAGCACCTCATCAATCAGAATAAGATCGTTGCCCGCAACACCGAACTCAAACTTGGTATCGGCTATGATGATCCCCTTTTTTTCAGCGATTTCAACGCCCTTTTGATAAATCGCCAGGCTGAGCTCCCGGGCCTTTTCCGCTGTTTCCCGGCCGGTAATCTTTACGGCTTCCTCAAAAGAAATATTGATATCGTGTTCTCCGGCGTCGGCCTTTGTCGAAGGTGTAAACAGGGGCTCGGGCAGACGGTCCGACTCTTTCAGTCCGGGGGGAAGGCTAATACCGCAAACGGTCTGGTCCTTCTGATAAGAGGCCCATCCCGATCCGGAAATATACCCCCTGACCACGCACTCAATGGCCAGTGGTTCGGTCTTTTTTACCAGCATGCTTCGACCGTCCAGTTGATCTGCGTATTGCCGGCATTCCGGCGGATAATCCGATACATCAGAAGCAATGATATGATTGGGAACAATCGCCGACATGGCGTCGAACCAGAACAGCGAAATCTGGGTAAGCACCCTTCCCTTGCCGGGAATCGGGTCGGGCATCACTACATCAAAGGCCGACAACCGGTCGGTGGCCACAATCAGCAGCTCATCGCCAAAGTCATAAATATCACGTACCTTGCCGCGTTTTAACAAATTCAGTTCAGGAAAATCCGTCTGGTATACTGCCTGTTCCATAGCGTCCCTTTTCCGGTGCAAAATTTACGAGGTATACATTTACGCTCTAATCCGCCTGGCGGTTAAAGGCTTCGATATATCGCTTGATTACATTGCTTGCTTCCGCGTCGGGCCGAACAAACTCAATACCTGTCTGACTGCGTTGGTTGCCGCCTTCCTTCGTATAGGCCACCTGGCCCTCCACCTCCGTCACGTCATCCTTAAAGCCGATGGTCAATCGAATCCGGGATGTGCTGATCGACTCGTGGGTTTCCAGCATAATCCCGCCCTCGCTCACATTCAATGTGCGGCCCATGCCCTGGGCAACAATCTCACCAGCTTCGTCCACACACGCATAAGATAAGAGATTCAGCGACTCAATCCGTTCATGCCGCCGTTTAGTCGATGTCATGGGGGTCACCTGCCTTTTCTAATCAATCCGTCTGTAAACTGTTTAAAATACCCGTTGTTGCGGATACAAACGTGGCAAAGTTATCCAGCATGTTTTTCATTGTACCGGATAACCGGTTGTACTCATCTTCCAGCAACTCCAGTTGTAATGCTTGCATGTTCAGGTCGTCTGTACCGTAAACCGCCGCCGAGTCCGGCTCGTGGCCAACATTAAGAAACGGAATATGGCCCACGAAATCCCTTTTTTCAAGTTTGGCCAGAACAAGATCACCTTTGGATAAGGACCGGACAATAAAGGCATTACCCTCTTTAATGGACAACAACCGATTCTGGGAGTCGCCCTCCCGTATGATCGGCATCTTGCCCCGGGTGACATCCTTCAGCTTCTGGCGGTTCAGACGAGACGTGGCGGCCAGCCGGGTCACCTGCTTCAGTCGTTTATCAAGGCTTAAGATCACATTTCTGAAATCATATGACAGGCAACTGAATTCATGGGTTAGCCGCTGCCGGTCAAGTACGCCGAGCTGCACCCTGTCCGCCGCCACTGCTGTGGCGCTGCGAACCTCATCCTGCTGTGCAAACGCCGACATACTGCCGATAAAGGAGCCGGCGCCGATCTTGAGAATCGGCACCATCTCTCCGGCGACTTCTTTACAGATATTGACCTGCCCCTCGAGGATCACCCACATCCAGGTGCCGTGCCGGCCCTGGTTGACAATGGTCTGACCCTCATGAAAATCTTCCTCGGCCACGACATCCATATAATCGATCAACGGGCCCTTGATCAGCGGCAGTCGTGTTGTGTCGCCGCCCTGGTCGGCTTCCGCATCAAATAAAAAAGCGCCCTTGCGCTCGATCTGGCCATCATCCAGCAGCCGAAGTCCTTCTAGAATGATTTCCATGCGGCTCTGCTTGATGGAACCTTGCAAATCCACCGGTTCCGCCTTGAATTCAAATTCGCCTTCGGTCCACCCGAAAAGCGAATAAAGCACTTGCAGGCCATTTTCAGCACCCTTGGATGCCTCGACAGGATTACCCTCCCTGAAGTAAATAATCCCCGGGGCTTCTACAAATTTGCTCAGAATGCGAAGGATGCCTGTACTGCCGTTAGAACCGATAAGCTGGATGAGATCGCCGAGACTCAGAAACTCAAGATCGCCTGTAAGAACAGCCTTGTCCATAATAACCGATAATCTGTTATTGGTTCGCCCACTTCAACTGTTTCTGGAGATATTGCAGGGTTAAACGTAAACATGCCTGCAGCGACTGCCCAACCCCCTTGCCATTGACCGCACTCGCCTCAAAAGACGGGACTTTCAATTGACGGTTGAGGTCCTTTTCCATTTGTGCAACTTCCATGATCGGAATGCCGTCATCGGCCAGGTCACGTTTATTGTATTGAAGGACAAGGGGCAGTTTGAAAATACTCATATTATATTCTTTTAAGTTCTTCTGCAGATCCTTCAGCGAAAGCATATTTTTCTCACGCCTGACATCCATTGAATCAGCCACAAACACAATTCCGTCAACCCCTTTTAATACGAGCTTACGGGTGGAACTGTACTGCACCTGTCCGGGAACAGTAAAGAGTTGAACGCGGACATCACACCCTTTGATTTGACCAAGGTCCATGGGAAGAAAGTCAAAAAACAGGGTCCGGTCACCCTCTGTATCGATGGATACCATCTCCCCTTTGACCTGCTTCTTGTATGCCTTGAAAATATATTCAAGATTCGTGGTCTTACCGCCCCGACCCGGGCCATAATAGACGATTTTACACTCTATCTCACGTTTATTAATATTAAAAACAGCCATATGAATTATCAGCGCTCGGTTGTGCTTCCGTTTTTTATCGATTCATAAGTCACGTGATCTGCCTGCAACATCATCCTGTAAGTGCCGATTCCACCGTACCGTCGTTGTTTCCCGTTTAAAGAAACACTGCTTGACCTGAAAAAACAGTTTTCAGGGTAGATGTTCTTTACGCCAATCCCTCTGAAAACGATTGAATAAAATATATATCACATCTATAGCTATTTTCAAATAAATAAATTCGACTGTTACAATAATACCGGAAAGGCGGACGGAAAGATCCCCTGTTTTACTGACAAAAAAGAACCGTTGGAATCGAAGCATTCCGGCTGGGAGATAAGGGGTGTGGAACTAATAAGATGCGGTCAGGACACTACAGGCTGTCAATCTTGATATCCATACTATAATCCCCTTCTTTGGGACCGGAGGAGATTTTGGTTTTTGATGCCACTTCACCGGAGCCGCGGAAAATGGCAATAGGCGAATAAAAATGAACATCCTCCAGTTTGGAGCCCTCTTCAAGGCCCTCAATGAGATCTTTGTCTTTTTTATCGATGATCAGACTGACGACATTGCCGGACTGAAAACTCACATCCAGTTCAAGCTGCTGGCCATCCGCCAGGGTTATGGCCACCGCACTGATATCCAGGAACTCATCGTCGTCCACTTCAGCACTGCCGGTCAGGGCCTCTGAACGGGCGGCACCCTTTTCATCCCACTTCTTATCCAGAATATCTTCAAAGAAACTCTTGACCTTCTCCATCTCTTCTTCAGTGAAGATATCTTCGCCCTTCCATTCGGAAAGCTGTTCAAAGGCATCATCAGACGATTTATAAGCAATCAGGCATCGCAGGATATTTTTTGCAGCCCCCACCCGCTGGGAGTCAATCTCGAGAAGTCGGCGGAACTCGACAATCGCATCGTTGAACTGACCGAACTTTGCCAGGGCCACAGCGCCTTCCAGGGCAGCCGCATCCTCGTCTTCGGCCGCAGTCTTGGAGAACAGGTTTTTGATCAGCTTATTGACTTCCGGTGACATCTGGGGAGACTCGGTAGCACCTTCAAGTCGTGACAGGGTTCCCTCCACTTTGGCAATTTTCTGAGATATATTCTTAAGCAGCTTCTCCCGATTGGGCAACTGCTTGTTCTTCTGAATAATCCTGCGAACACGTTCGTAACTGTCACGCGCTTCCTTGAACAGCCCTTGTGATCGATAAAGTTCAGCCTGTTGCAAAAGTGATTTTATCTTACTGCGCATCGTTTAATATAGCCCTTATTCCCCACTGCTGCCGTTCATCCGAAAAAAACACCGCGGAAGTGCAGCCCCTGCTTTAATTGCAGCATTAACGCATTTCTGCCGCCCTTCCTTCTTTATAATATAGAAACGGTCAAATATTATCAAACATACCGTTTTTGTCAACACCATTTCCAACCCCTTTGATCTCATAAGGTCTCGAGATAATGAAATCTCTGTTTGACCTTTGCCGTGTTAATTGATAAAAAAAATGGTTTCAACGCTCGACATTATACACGGGTCCGGTTTCTCCCGGACAGTGTAACAGGGTTTGAAGACCTTCAACCTATAAAAATAGAAAGAGGCCGCAAATGGAAAAAAAAGTAACAGTTATCGGTGCAGGGAATGTGGGCGCCACCACTGCACAGCGGTTGGCGGAAAAACAACTGTGCGACGTGGTGCTGATTGATATTGCCGAGGGGCTTCCGCAAGGGAAAGCCCTGGATCTGGCAGAAGCTGCCCCCATTGAAAAACACGACGCCATGGTGGAAGGGTCAAACACCTATGATCTTTCAAGCGATTCAGACATCGTCATCATCACCGCCGGTATTCCAAGAAAACCCGGCATGAGCCGCGATGACCTGATCAGCACCAATGCCGGCATCATCAAATCGGTGACCACTGAGGTGGCGAAGCAGTCCCCCAACGCGATTCTGATTATCGTGAGCAACCCGCTTGATGCCATGTGCCATGTGGCATACGACACCAGCGGCTTTCCCAAGAACCGCGTAATCGGCATGGCCGGGGTGCTGGATTCGGCGCGGTTTCGAACTTTCATTGCCAGGGAACTGGATGTTTCCGTGGAAAACACCCATGCCTTTGTGCTGGGCGGACACGGCGACACCATGGTGCCCTTGCCCCGGTATTCAACGGTGGCAGGCATCCCGATCACAGAACTGCTCACCCCGGAAAGGATTGAGGCGCTTGTGGACCGCACCAGAAACGGTGGGGCCGAGATTGTCAGCCTCCTGAAAACAGGCAGTGCATTTTACGCACCGGCATCCGCCGCCGTAGAAATGGCGGAATCCATCCTTAAAGATAAGAAAAAAATTCTGCCCTGCGCGGCATTGCTCGAAGGCGAATACGGCATCAACGGGCTTTTTATCGGCGTGCCGGTGAAACTGGGGGCAAAGGGCATCGAACAGGTCATTCAGATTGAACTGACCCCCGAAGAGCAGGCCGCCCTGAGCAAATCCGCCGAAGCGGTCGAAGGGCTTGTGGAAGATTTGAAAAAGCTGGGATAATCGGTAGAGACAGGGGATGAACGGGGCAAAATGAAAGTTTTTCCCCTGATCAGATGGATTTTCAAAATCAGAAATTGGAAATTACGAGTGCATCAATTTTGATGGACTCGTAAAAAGTCGATTTTGGGACGGCAAAGTAAAAAGTTCAAGTTCGCGGCGCGCAAATCTCGAGGAATGGAGCGTACTTAGTTGTACGTGACATGACGAGAGATGCAGCGCAACAAAGAAATTGGACTTTTTACGAAGCCGTCAATTTTAATCATTCCTGTTGTATGTATATAAAATGGCGTAAACCTTCATGCCGTCCGTTCTTTGCCTTTTCCCAATACCCGCTTGATCTCCTCTGCCATTGTTTTTGTGATGCCGGGAAGTGAAGCAATTTCATCCATGTCCACTGTTCGCAGTTTCTGGATTGTCCCGAAATGGTCCAGCAGCATCTTTTTCCGTTTATCCCCGATGCCGGGCACCTGATCCAGGGCCGACGTCAGGGCGACGTGCTTGCGCCGTTTCTGCTGATATCCCACGGCTGACCGGTGCGCCTCGTCCCGGATCTGCTGAAGCAGGAAAAATCCGGCATCATTGGCGGCAAAATTGACGGGATTGGCACGCCCCGGCAGATATATTTTATCCGCGGTCTCATTCCTGGTTTCGTCTTTTTTGGAGATGGCCGCCACCGCGAACTGTCCGGTTACCGCTAATGTCTCCAGGACTGCCACGGCGATGTTCAGTTGACCTTTGCCGCCGTCCACAAGCAGCAGGTCGGGATACGGTGTCTCTGTTTCCGCTTTCTTGTACCGCCGCTCCAGCACTTCCGCCATGCACGCATAATCGTCCCGGCTGTCGGCGCTTTTGATTTTATACCGCCGGTATTCATCTTTTGCCGGCGTCCCGTCAATAAACACCGCCATGGCAGAGACCGGCTCAGTACCGCCAAGATTGGAATTGTCAAAACATTCGATTCGTCGCGGTGCGCCGGCCATCTGTAATTTCTTACGCAGCTGCTCAAGGGTCTGCCACCGGGTTTCCGCCTGAAGGCGCCGGTTTTCCAGTTCCTGTGCCGCGTTCTGGTCGGCCATCTTCACCAGCCGGACTTTCTCCCCGCGTTGCGGAACAATCAGCCGCACCTTTTTCCCTTTTAATCTTCGCAGATGGGCCTCGGCAGGATCCGCATCCGCCGGCGCAATCCCGGTCAACACCTCGTCCGGCACAAACCGGTCGTGCTCATAATATTGACGGACAAAGGCGCTCACTGTTTCAGCCGCCGCAGACAGTACATCATCAAACGGAAAGACGCTTGTGCCCACCAGAAAGCCGCCCCGCACATGCAGCACCACGATCATGGCGGATTGTGCGTCTTCGGCAAATCCCACAACATCCCGGTCGGCAAAATCCGTGGTCACCGCCACCTGCTTCTCTATGACCTTTTCAACGGCAAACATCTTATCCCGCAGCTTTGCCGCTGTTTCAAAATCCTGTTGTCTGGCCGCCGCTGCCATGCCCTGCTTAATCCTGGCAACCAGCTCCGGGGTCCGCCCCTTTAAAAACAGGACAACTTCGTTCAGCACTTCCCGGTAATCATCGTCTGAAATGTCGCGGCAACACGGCGCCAGACAAAGGTCGATCTGATAATTGAGGCATGGCCGCTGTCTCTGTTTGAATCGCTTATTACCGCACTTTCGAAGCCGAAAGGTCTTGTCAATGATCTTCAGGGTCTGGCGCATGGCCCCTGTGGAGGTGAACGGCCCGAAATAGAGGGCACCGTCCTTTTTGATCTTGCGAACCACCTCAAGAGCCGGGTATTGCTGGTTGGCGACATCCAGCCGCAAAGACGGATAGCGCTTGTCGTCCTTGAGAATCACGTTGTATCTGGGCTTGTGGCGTTTGATCAGCGTAGCTTCCAGAATCAACGCCTCTTTTTCCGTTGCCGTCACCACGGTATCAAAATCCGCCATCCGGCTGACCAGCACCCCTGTCTTGGCATCAAGGCGTTTCTTGTTAACAAAATAGGAAGCCAGGCGCTTTTTCAGGTTGGCGGCCTTGCCGATATAGATAATCTTTCCGGTATCGTCCTTAAACCGGTAGACCCCCGGCCCAGTGGGCGCGTCCCTGAGTTTTCCAATGAGGTGGTTGTCCGGCATAGCCTGCACAATACTCCATAATAATCAGAACATCTATTCGGCAATATCAACGCAGCGACGCAGAGATGCACTGCCCCCACACCCCTTAAACCGAATTGAACGGGGTATCTACTTTTCGTGGGCAACTCCGGCGGCTGACGGTTTCAGTCCACAAAAGGCACGAAAAACACGAAAACTATTTGCCTGCGCTGACGTGCCCCTGTTGATGTTTGTGGCCGTTCTCCATGTCCCTGCGGTGGAAAACAACAACCGTTTCTAAATTCAACAAATAATCGTATAATTCGCATATTAAAATAATACAAGCCGCTCTGCAAAGCATTTATGGTTGCAATCCCTCAAACAGTATGGTTATCCTACAATCTGGAGGTTTTCCATCCAGCCTGTCAGTTTGTAGGATGATCTATCTTAACCACTAATTTTTTTGGTTGATGAAGAAGTGATGGACTCGTAAAAAGTCGATTTTGGGACGGCAAAGTAAAAAGTTCAAGTTCGCGGCGCGCAAATCTCGAGGAATGGAGCGTACTTAGTTGTACGTGACATGACGAGAGATGCAGCGCAACAAAGAAATTGGACTTTTTACGAAGCCGTCAAGAAGTGGAGAACAACAATTTTTATTATCCCTATAACCTATATATCATATTAATATTATTGTGTATTAATTTATGGGGCTGTGCGGTTGGGGGGCTTACAACATATAGTAGGCTTATCGAAAAAAATAGTGCTGATGAAGAACTGTATATTTACAATAATTTAGTCCATTTACCCGGCCTCACTTTCTCTATAAGGCCTGATAACAATTATGCTAATATGGCGTGTATTGGAGTAATATTGCCTATCATCCCGTTAGGATTTCAAGTGAAACCTGAAAAAAGCGACAGTCCTTTTCATTTATTATTTGAGTTTGAGACTGAAAAAACTGGTTTTACTGTTAACCCGAATAAGATTTTTTTATGTTACCAAAATAATAAGTATTCGCCGGCAAAAATGAGCGCTTGTTACAGAGGTGAACCTTATAGTGGTAGTTATCGCCCAGCAGGGGTACCTCCCGGCCGTGACTGGGGATGTGACTACAAAACTTACAAAATAGACGAAAATGGGATGTTCAATAGCATCGAATCGGTCCAGCTTCTGGGGAAAACTTCGCAATTCCGGGGACAGTATAGCTATTTTTCTTGACATATAAAGCAGCCGGGGGTATTTTGTCTTTATGGCAAGAATGGCAAGAGTTGTGGCGGAGGGGATGCCGCATCATATCACACAGCGCGGGAACAGGCGTCAGCCGACCTTTTTTTCCGATGATGATTATCAGGCATATATCGACCTGATGGCGGAGTGGTGCGGGACATATGGTGTGGACATATGGGCGTATTGTTTAATGCCCAACCACATCCATCTGATTGCCGTTCCTGAAAATGCCGAGAACCTCAGGCTTGCCATCGGGGAGGCGCATCGGCGTTATACCCGGCGCATCAACTTCCGTGAAGGGTGGCGCGGTCATTTATGGCAGGAGCGGTTTTCTTCATTTGTAATGGATGAGCGATATCTGGTTGCCTGTGTCCGGTATATCGAAAACAATCCGGTTCGGGCAAAACTGACAGTGTCTCCGGATAAGTGGCCCTGGAGCAGTGCACAGGCCCACATGTTGGGGAGAAACGATACGCTTGTGAATGTGGAACCCGTGCTCTCGATCATAACTGGTGACTGGCAGCAGTTTCTGTCAGGGGCATTTTCAAATGAAGAACTGGAAGATATCCGTAAACACTCACGAACAGGCAGGCCGCTGGGAAGTTCCGCCTTTGTGGAGGGATTGGAACATAAACTGGGCAGAAAGCTGAAACCGCAAAAACCGGGAAGAAAACGAAAAGAGAAATAAATGATGTCCCCGTAATACCCTGCGTCGCTGCGGTGAAAAATACAACACCGGGTTTTACTCCAGCAGCGTCAGCTGTTTCAGTCCCTTTATCCGGTCCCGGATTTCCGCGGCTTTTTCAAATTCATAATCATCTGCAGCGGCCTTCATTTCTTTTTCCAGATCCGCGATAATGGCGTCCAGATCATCAATGGTTTCGTATCGGGCAATGGTCTCGGCCACCTGATCAACCGGCACCTTGTTGATATCATAAAGCGCATCAAATGCCGTGGTGATGGCCTTTGTAATGGTCCGGGGCGTTATGCCATGGGCTTCATTATAAGCGATCTGAATCTCCCTGCGGCGGCCGGTTTCTTCTATGGCCCGTTCCATGGCGGCCGTGACCCGGTCCGCATACAGCAGCACGGCCCCGTCCAGATTTCGGGCCGCCCGGCCAAAGGTCTGAATCAGCGACCGTTCGGAGCGCAAAAACCCCTCTTTGTCTGCATCCATGACTGCCACCAGCGAAACCTCGGGGATATCCAGCCCTTCACGCAGCAGGTTGATGCCGATCAATACATCAAAATCCCCCCGGCGCAAATCCTGAATCAGCTCCATCCGTTCGATGGTCTTGATCTCGGAATGAAGGTACCGGGTCTGGATCCCCAGGTCGGCATAGTAATCGGTAAGATCTTCGGCCATGCGCTTGGTCAGGGTTGTCACCAGCACCCGCTCGTTTCCGGCCACCCTCGCTTTGATCTCGTCAAATAAATCATCCACCTGGTTTTCCGCCGGTCTCACCGTCACCTGCGGGTCAACCAGTCCTGTGGGCCGGACAATCTGTTCGGCCACGGCATTGCCGGCCTTCCGGAATTCATATTCCGCGGGCGTGGCCGACACATAAACCGTATACGCCTCCCGGGTCTTTGTTTCAAACTCTTCATACTGCAACGGCCGGTTATCCAGTGCGGACGGCAACCGGAAACCATACTCCACGAGCGTCTGTTTTCTTGAATGATCCCCGCGAAACATGGCCCCCAACTGGGGCACGGTCATATGGGACTCATCCAGAAACACCAGAAAATCATCAGAAAAATAATCCAGCAACGTGGGCGGCGGTTCTCCCTTGGACCGCGCGGTTATGTGCCGGGCATAGTTTTCAATCCCGTTGCAATATCCCATCTCCTGAATCATCTCCACATCAAAACGGGTCCGCTCTTCAATCCGCTGGGCTTCGATCAGCTTGTTTTCCTCCCTGAAATAGTCCACCCGGTCGACCATTTCATCGAGGATCCGGTCGATGATGGCCTGCCGGCTCTGTTTTTTGGTCACATAGTGGCTGGCCGGATAAATCACCGTGCGGGAGAGACTGTTGATGGTATCGCCCCTGAGCGGATCAATCTCCGCAATGGTGTCGATTTCATCACCAAAAAACTCGATGCGAACCGCCTTGTCCTCTTCATAAGACGGGAATACATCGACCCGGTCGCCCCGCACCCGGAATACGCCCCTGTGAAAATCTATGTCATTTCGCTCATACTGAACCGCCACGAGGTTTTTGACAAAATCGTCCCGCTCCAGGGTCATGCCGGTTTCAAGGGTCATGCGAAGATCCAGATAGTCCTCCGGCGATCCCAGCCCGAAAATACAGGAGACACTGGCGACCACGATCACATCCCGTCGGGAGAGCACCGACCGGGTGGCGGAATGGCGCATCTTATCAATGACATCGTTGATGGAGGAGTCTTTCTGAATGTAGGTATCCGTTACCGGGAGATAGGCCTCGGGCTGATAATAATCGTAGTAACTGACAAAATATTCCACCGCGTTTTCCGGAAACAGGGAAACAAACTCGTTATACAGCTGGGCGGCAAGGGTTTTGTTGGGGGCAATGACCAGGGCGGGTTTCTCCAGGGCCGCAATCACGTGGGCCATGGTAAAGGTTTTGCCCGATCCGGTGACGCCGACAAACACATTATGCCGCTCACCGGAACGGATATTGGTGCACAGAGTTTCGATGGCACGGGGCTGATCCCCGGCCGGCGTGTATTCGGTAACGATATTGTATAAAGACATATCACTTCTGGTCCAGCACATCCCTTATTTTCCGGGATATTTCTTCCATTGTAAAGGGCTTCTGCGTAAATCCGTTACAGCCCTGTGCAAGAATCCGTTCAGCCTGCTCATTAAGGCTGTAGCCGCTGGAAAGCAGCACCTTGATATCCGGATTAATCATCCTGAGGTGTTCGTAGGTTTCCCCCCCACTCATGTCCGGCATGATCATATCCAGCACCACCATATCAATCATACCCATATTCTTTTCATAGGTTTCAACAGCATCACCGCCGCTTTCCACCGAAATCACCGTATAGCCAAGCCGGCGCAGCATGCGTTCACCCACATTGCGGATCAGTTCTTCATCATCCACCAGCAGAATCGTCTCTGTTCCTTTCAAAAGTTCCGCATTATCATGGGCCGGTTGATCCTCCAGCTTTTTATCCATGGCCGGCAGGTAAATGGTAAAGGTCGTCCCCTTTTCCACCTCACTGTAGACATTGATAAACCCCCCGTGGTTTTTCACAATCCCGTAAACCGAGGATAATCCCAGCCCGGTGCCTTCTCCGATATCCTTTGTAGTGAAAAATGGTTCAAAAATCTTTTCCATGGTGGATTTATGCATTCCTTTCCCCGTATCGGCCACCGTGATACGTACATATTTACCCTGGCTTATTTCAAACGGTTTGGCATTGGCATACTCCTCCGCAATCACCACGTTATCGGTTTTGACGGTAATCTCCCCTCCTTCAGGCATGGCTTGCGAGGCATTGAGATAGAGATTCATCAGGACCTGGCGAATCTGCCCCTGATCCACTTCCACTGTCCATAAATCCCCGGCATAGCGCCCCTGAAACC
This sequence comes from Thermodesulfobacteriota bacterium, assembly GCA_034189905.1. Classification (GTDB taxonomy): domain Bacteria; phylum Desulfobacterota; class Desulfobacteria; order Desulfobacterales; family Desulfosudaceae; genus JAXHTY01. Next base: position 45,327 of record JAXHTY010000021.1, on the reverse strand, counting down.
GTATTTCTTTCTTGGTCTGGCCGAAAATCCGGTTTTCCCGTTTTATCATGTCATTTAAATCCGTGGTGTTGACCACATACTTGCCGCCTCTGGCAAAACTCAGCAGATCCTTTGTCATGTCCCCGGCATTCTTGGCATACCGCTCCATCTCCTTTAATTCCTGGTAATCCGAATGAGATGCGTCCTTGTCTTCCAGGAGCAGCGAAATACTGCCCAGAATGCCCATCATGGTATTGTTGAAGTTGTGGGCAATGCCGCCGGCCATTGTGCCCAGTGACTCCATTTTCTGAGCCTGAAGCAACTGGGCATGCATCTTCCGTTTCTCCACATCAGACTGGTTACTCGGAATTTCATCCCGGAACACCACCACTACCTCGTGGGACGGCAGCTTGTACACGAAGTTTTCCCGCCATCCGAACAGCCGCTCCTCATGATAGAGGCCGATCCGTTGCTGATCGGATTTACCGGTCTGATACACCCGCTGCAGCAGATAAAACAATCCGTTTCGCTGCATTTCCGGGAATACTTCCGTTGCAAGCCTGCCCCTCACCGATTCACTGCTGAGATTGTGAATTCTCGTGGCAGCATTATTCATTTTAACGATCACGAAGTCCTCACCGCCATTCACGGCACGAAAGATAGTTACGCCATTGGCACTGTTGTCGACCACTGCCCGGCATCGCACCAGTTCCGCCCGGGCGCCGCGGAATTGACGACGGTAGATCAGGAGTGACAGGATACCGCCAACGGTCAGCCCTGAAGCGAATAATGCAAAAGGGATAATGGTTTCCATAAGTGATCGGGAACAACAGGCAAAGTGTTATTCCGGCCCTGTTTGAGTATTGTCGAGAATTGATTAAAATGCTGCGGGCATCGATGACATACCAGAAAATTGATATGTCCTTCCCGGGCGCTCATCTTCCGGGTATTACTAATAATTATACTACAAAACGCCAAGAAGTTCAACCATCGCCGGGATAGTTTCCGGCACGATGCTCCATGAAACTGTAATACCCCTTATTGGAAAAAATAATATGGTCCAGCACATCAATACCCAGAATCCGCCCGGCCTCCCGTAACTGCTTTGTCACTGCCCTGTCCTGCTGACTGGGCGTGAGGTCTCCGGAGGGATGATTGTGCGCAAGTATCACAGCCGATGCCCGCTCGGCAATAACATCGGCAAATACCTCACGCGGATGCACATGACTTTTATTAATCAGACCGATCGTAATCACCCGGACATTCATCACCTCGTTTGCCCCGTTCAACGATATACTCAGAAAATGTTCCTGCTTTCGATCTCTGTAATGATGAATCAGAGGTAATACATCCGGCGGGGACTGGATTTTCATGCCTTCCGGCCGGATACGGCGGCGAACGAACTCAAACGCCGCCATGACAAGGGCCGCCCTGGCCGCGCCAATACCCTCAAGTTCCATTACATCCTCGGCCTGGAGACCCATCCCCCGGCGATCAACAATTTTGATCAACTGCCGGGAGAGCGCCAGTACATCCTTCTTCCTTGTCCCCCGGCCCAGCAAAACAGCCAGCAACTCGTCGTCTGCAAGCGATTGGGCGCCTTTTGCCAGCAGTTTCTCCCGTGGTCGTTCCTGCACCGGTATTTCACTGATTTTCTTCATTCCCCCTCCGAATATTCACTAGCCCCTGCCCCGGTTCACCCGTTGCCTTGCCTCCCGGATCTTCTCTACCTCTCCCATAACCACCAGGGTCATGCCGTCCTCGAGCACCACATCGGGAGACGGGTTGAACTGCAGCTCCCTGTCCGCCCTGCGGACACCGAGAACCATGATATTAAAACGTTCTTTCAGGTTCGACTCCCGAATGGATTTCCCGTTTATCCGCGAGCCTTCATGAATCGGCACCTCATGAATCCGCAGACACGCATCCCCGGTCCGGATCATGCTGTCTAGAAAATCAACGGCAACCGGGCGGATCATCTCCGACGCCATTCGCAACGCGCCGATTGCGTTGGGGCTGACAACCCCGTCCGCACCTGCCCGCCGGAGTTTCAGTTCGAGCCGAGGGTGGGTGACACGGCTGATAATGCGGATATTCCGGTTAAGCATGCGGGCCGACATGGTAACATAGAGTCCGTCCTTGTCAGACTCCATGGTGATCAGAATACCCCGGGCATGCTCAATACCGGCATCCACCAGCATGGCGTCATCCGTGGCGTCTCCCTTGAGATAGTAAACCGACGGAATAGCGGCGCAACGTTCCAGCCGCTCCTCATTTTCCTCAATCAGCACGACCTGCTCGCCGTTTTTGACCAATTCCTGGATCAGCGGGAATCCGGTCTTCCCGCCCCCGCACACAATATAGTGATGCCGCAGTTTTTTTATCTTGTTTTTCATTTTTGTTTCCTTTAAAAAGCCGGTGAGCTCCCCCTCAACAAGGAGGGCAGCCAGTGAACTGATGCCGTAGAGAATGATGCCGAGTCCGCCGGTAATCAGGATCATGGTAAAAATCTGGGCCGACAGGTTGCCGCTGACAGCAATGACCTCGCCATATCCCACGCTGGTCAGCGAAATTACCGTCATGTAGAGGCAGTCGATAAAGGGGTACTGTCCCCCGAACAGGAGATAATATCCCACACTCCCGGCCACCACCACCACAAGTATGGTCATCACAAGCAAGTGAAAACGTTTTCGCAACGACATGACGTTTGTCAACCTTCCCTATTTCATGAAATGAGCGGGGTATTGGTCCACATATTTATAAAATTATTGTATAGTACGGTATTTGTTGAGTAATGGCAAGACGGCGGGGCACAATTCTGTTAACGCGTGTCCATCCATTTCACATGGATGGCACAACCTGGGGTTTCCAATCCAGAAATGTAAATTTTTCCGCAAGATCAAGGAAAACAAGGGGTTGCGCGGAGGCGTACTGGACGTACGCCGCACAAGCAAGCCCGCAGTTTGACGCAGATATTGCGGAAAAAGGCCATTTATGGATGGAAACTAACGCAAAGCATCCCGGTCCGGAAGGGCCGGCCTTAAATTATAAGGAGAAGGGGTTTGAGGTTTCTCATGCTGGAATCGTTCTACAGCGGTTCCCACGCCCTGTTTGCTGACGGCCTTGTGGCCCATTCGTCCCATGATATCGACCTGATAACCATGCCGGGTGAAAACTGGCGCTGGCGCATTTTGGGGTCGGCGCTCTATTTTGCCGAAAAGGCCGTCTCCCTGGACAGCTATGACGGCCTGATTGTCACCGATCTCTTTAACCTGCCCGATTTTCTGGCCCTCACCGGCGGCCACAAACTGCCGGTACTGGTTTATTATCATGAAAATCAGATCACCTATCCACAACCGCCAGGCGACAGGCATGCATTTCAGACCGGCATTGTCAACATCACCACTGCCCTGGCCGCAGATCGGGTGATATTCAATTCCAAACACCACATGACGGGATTTATTTCAGCTGCCGGCGAATTTTTGAATAAAACCCCGGACTGCCCGCCCGCCAACCTTCAGGAAACCATTGCACAAAAAGCATCGGTGCTTTACCCGGGGGTGAGTATGACAGCAACGCCACCGGCGGCTTTCCCATCCCCGTCGTCGTCCCTGCATCCGCTTATTATCTGGAACCACCGGTGGGCTTATGATAAAAACGGCAAACCGTTTTTCCATGCACTGGACGCGATTGCCGACCAGGGCGTCGATTTCCGCCTGGCGATTCTGGGAGAAAACTTCGGCCGCATTCCGCCGGCATTTGCAGATGCCCGGGAGCGATTTCAGGACCGGATCGTGCAGTTCGGCTATGTGAAATCACGCCGTCAATATCTTAATTGGCTCACCCGGGGCGACATTGTCGTGAGTACGGCCAACCAGGAAAATTTCGGAATGGCCGTTGTTGAAGCAGCCTTGTGCGGCTGCATCCCCCTGTTACCCGGCCGGCTCTCATACCCGGAGATTATTCCGCCGGCCTTTCATGACGCTTGCCTTTATAAAAACCAGGACGATTTGATCAGCAAGCTCGCGGCACTTCTTACCAATGCCCGGCAACGCAGCGCCCTGAAGGAACCCATCGGCACTGCAATGCAACCGTATTTATGGGAAAACCGGATTGGTGAATTCGATGGAATACTGGAAACCCTTGCAGAGAGATGATGATGCTGGTATATTTTTATCAGTGGACTACCGGCAAGTACGCACTCAGCGTATCGTATGGTGCGTTTAATGTTGAGGTGATCGCTTCTCACCCCCCGCAACGCACGGCTCATAATACGCAACGACAACTGATACGGGATGTTTTATGAAACGCGTCCTAGATGCTATCTTTGCCATATACCGGCCTTTTTTCTTTTTAATCGTCATTCTCGACACCGTAATCCTGGGGGTTATCACCATCGCTGCCTCTTTTCTGGACCCCACGGGAAACCGTGTCCACTATATCGGAAAATTCTGGTCCCGCCTGAATCTCCTGCTTTCCGGCGTCCGGGTCAAGGTTGTGAACCGGCACAACATTGCACCGGGCCGGTCTTATGTCCTGATGAGCAACCATCAGAGCCACTATGATGTATGGGCGCTTATTGCGTTTATGCCGTTGCAGCTTCGATGGGTCATGAAAATAGAGCTTCGGGAGATTCCCATATTCGGGCTGGGATGTGAACGCATGGGGCAGATTTATATCGACCGCAGCAATCCGGAACGTGCTTACAAAAGCCTTGAAGCAGCCGGCGACAAAATCCGAAACGGGGCCTCTGTTGTGTTCTTTCCCGAAGGCACCCGCAGCACCGACGGCATGCTGCTGCCGTTTAAAAAAGGCGGGTTCAAGATCGCCCTTGCCGCCGGTGTTCCGATTCTGCCGATAACCATCAGGGGCAGCCGGGCGATCCTCCCCAAGGGCAGTGCCCGGGTGAAGCCCGGCACCATCGAACTGGTTGTTCATGAACCGGTTCCGCTTGACGGTTTTAACCTGGAGAACAGAACGGAATTGATACAAAAAGTGCGGGATATTATCGATTCGGGCAGATCAAAGCATTGACACCCGTCAGGCAGCTGCCTGACAGATACGATTCCGGCCCTCTTTTTTGGCACGGTATAACGCCCGATCCGCCATGGCCAGTAACTCATCCGGGCTATTGTCAAGCGTGGGCATCATTTGTGATATCCCCATGCTCACCGTTACATATGCCTCGGCATCAGACGCTGCATGAGGAATATGGAGTCCCTTGATATAGTCTCTGATTTTCCCGGCCACATACACGGCCTGCTCCATGTTGGTATTGGCCAGGAGCACCAGAAACTCCTCGCCACCATACCGTGCACAGGCATCACCGGGCCGGTGGACATTTTCCGTTATTGCCATGGCGATCTTCAAAAGGCACTGGTCACCGGCCTGATGGCCGTAATGATCATTATACCGCTTGAAAAAATCGATATCGAGGAAAATAAGTGCCAGCGACAGATGTTCCCGCACAGCAATGCGCCATTCCGAGCTGAAGTGCGCATCAAAGTGCCTGCGATTGAAAAGACCGGTCAACGGGTCGGAAATGGCCAGTGCTTCGAGCTGGCTGTTGAGTTCATCCAGTTTTTCCGCATCAATCTGCATTTTTAAAGATCGCAGGTATTCCCTGCGCAATTCCTGCTCCATCCGGTAATTTCCCAGAAGGACCAGCAGGTTGGTGCTGAACATGATAAAACCGATGTTCAACAGAACTTCATCGGGCATATGGCGGATCAGGGGCAGTACCAGCAGATACAGCCCGAACAGGGCCCAGCAGAGGATAAACGTGTGCCAGAACGGCAGCCGGACCACAATGGCCGCAAACATGATAATCATAACAACACCGGCATAATAGTGCTGAACATGGGGACTGCTGCTGATCACCATAAACGACAGCAGGCAGGCGCCCGCGAGAAAGCCCAGAAGCGTCAGAACATTGGCGATATATCGCCGGAAGAGCCTCAGTCTTGCCAGCAGCATGACGGCAATCATCACCGGCGTTGCAATGCCGAGCCTTACCCCCCAGGCCAAGGGATAGATGTCCGGCAGCATGATATAATCGGCTACCGTAAACAGGTCAAACAGAAAAATAGCGATCCATCCCAGCAGGAGATACCCTTGGAACCGCTGCTGGATTGTTTCAAGAATATATTTTCTTTCCAGATTCGGGGGGAACCGCAACGCCCGTGGCGATGCAAGGGCTTCCTCGACTGCTGCCTCAAGCCCCTGAGTTGTGTTTCCGGAATCCAATACGTTCACCAATCACTCCAGTTGTTGCAACCGTTACACCTCTTCCGCCGGGATTGTCAGAACGCAGTTACGTGAAAAGGTTTCTGCAATATGGGCCGAATAAACCATAATCTGTTTCATCAGGTCCAGCAACTCCATGTGGACTTCGTGGGTTGCCAGAGATTCTTCATGCTGATGCCGTACCCGGTCGAGATGCCGCAGCCGGTACTGAGATTCCAGGTCCAGGTATTTTCGCTCCTGCCCCATGATGCGACACGATTGCTGCTGGTCAGTCTCGAGAAACGCCTGTTTGAGCAGGCGGATGCGGCGGCATACCTTGTCATGGTAAATCAGCAGTTCCTCCTTGCCCTCTTCGGAAAAATCACTGTCCAGTTGCCGCTTTTTTTCAACAAGCGGAAGAATATTGCGATGGATAATATCGCCGATACTTTCCAGGTCCTTGGCAATGGACATCATGCCGAAGACTTCGTTCACCTGTCTTTCCGAAATATTGTGACGCAACACTTTGTTCAGATAGTCGCCGATCTTTTCTTCTAGAAAATCGATCTTCTCCTCCCGCATGTCCAACCCTTCATATATGGTCAACTCCGGAAATATCTCGTCTCTGGTGGGGATCTCCTTTCTCAGCAGCCGGACCTCGTCTTTCTCCGTCATATTTTTGCCCACGAGCCGCTCATCCGACATAAAGGGAATAATCACCGCCCGCAGCATCCGTTCCAGCAGCTTGGCCATCCGTGACAGTTCCGCCCGGGCCAGCCCGATGGCGACTTCCGGCGTATCAATACAACTGTCATCAAGATACCAGGTCCGGATATCCCGTGCAATCAGCGCCCCTTTCCTGTCGGGCAGTATCTTCTGAATCATCACGGCAAACGTCTCGGTAAACGGCAGAAATACCAGGGCCATGCTCACATTGAAAATGGTATGGGCATTGGCAATCTGCCGGCCCGGGTCCGCACTGATATGCCCCGCAATGCCCCGGATCATATCGGCAAACCGGGGAATCCAGAAAATAAAAAGGAGCACGCCGGTTACTTTAAACAGAACATGGGCAATCGCTACCCGTTTGGCATCCCGCGACATGCCGATACTGGCCAGGCCTGCGGTGATGCACGTCCCGATATTCGCCCCAAAGACCATTGGGATACCCGCTTCCAGGGTAATCAATCCCTGCTGGGCAAGCACGATTACAATACCGGTAAAAGCGCTGCTGCTCTGGATTAACGCAGTGAAAACCATGCCCACCAGCAATCCCATCACAGGATGTTCAAGGCCATAAAGCAGGTGTATAAACCCCTCATAGCCCCGCAGCGGAATCATGGCATCACTCATCAGTTTCATGCCGTAAAACAGCAGCCCGAAGCCGAGAATAATATCCCCTATAGTCACCATGGTGGGCCTTTTGGCAAACATGCGCAAACCAGACCCGGCGGCCACCATCACCAGGGCGGAATCGGTCAGCTTAAAGGCAATCAATTGAGCGGTAATGGTTGTACCGATATCCGCACCCAGAATCACCCCCAGGGACTGAGCAAAAGACATAAGACCGGCCTGGACAAAGCTCACCAGGATAACCGTGGTGGCACTGCTCGATTGTATCACCGTCGTGACAAATGCACCGGCAAACATGGCAACGACACGGTTCCGGGTCAACGCCGCAAGAATGTTCCGCATCTGCTGACCGGCAGCCTTTCGCAGACCTTCGCTCATCTTTTCAAGGCCGTAGAGAAAAAGAGCCAGGCCCCCCAGCATGCCGGCGATCAGCAGAAACCAGGAGATATCCCCGGCCCCGGCAATAGCGACTTTTGATGATGACGCACCTGCGTTGTCAGGCAAAAGTACTGTCATGACAGGCGCAAATAAGATGATTGAATGTTTTTTGAAGCAATGCACCATAAGTTTTTACTCAAGGCCACATAAAGCCGCGCCCTATGGGCGTGGTCAGAGCCAATCGGCTTTGCCGTCTATAGGTTTTAAGTTGATCAAGTATACGTTATTCATAGAGTAAGGCAACAAGCGGCCTAAAAATACAAATGCCATACCGCCTGAACATCCGTCTTATCCCACTCCCGGGTCTTTGTCCAGGTCAGTTCCAGCGAAAGCTGGTTGTTCGCCGACACTCTGAAATTGTTTACCATTCCCGCTTCATGGGCCTGATGGTCATCCCCGGCAAAAAACCACTTGGGATTGGCATACACATGCGCCTTCCAGAACGGGGCCAGCGACTTTACTGCGCCGATGGTAGCGCCGCCGCCCAGGGCATAGCTTTCGTCCAGCGCGCCGGTCAGGTCCAGTTCGCCCTCAACCATGGCGTAGGTCAACCCCAGAAGCGGCGATTCCACAGCCAAACCCGTACCGGTATTAAGCCGGTAATACAACGATTCATCCCCGCTCTCCATTATCTTTCGATGAAAACCGGTATCAAACTTCCAGGAAAGCGGCTTAAAAAAAGCATCCCGCGCCGACACGGAAACAATATCTATAATATCAAGTTGATGCAATTGCAGTGACCGGTCTTCCGGATAATACCGCACCCGGCCGTCTCCGAATTCAATCTGCGCGCCCTGATTATCCATATAATCCATATCCACCAGGTCCGTAAATGCCGGCCGATAACGGATTTCGGCAAACCCGTCACCTTCATGGACGCCCCCCCCCAGACTCAACCGGTTGAACGCATGGCCGCTCACAGGGTCTGCGGGCATCTCAATTTCCTGATCATACGCAATATTGTCCCGGCCCAGGGTGCTTCTGGCCTTCAACGCGCCCAGGAATCGCTCCCGGTAAACCGGTTTCTCCATCTCCCGCTTCACATACTGATATTGCAGCTGATCGCTGACAAGATCCAGTATCCGGATTTTGGTTTCCTTTTGCAGCGGCATGTCCAGCACTTCGTCAGAAGGCACACGGCCGTCGATAACCGCAAGGGCCGTGTCCACCGACGCCGCATCCAATGCTTCGATCTTGTGCCGGATTCGTGTCGCCTTTGACGGCCGGTATTCCACGGATGTGATCAGTCCCTGCGCCCGCATTTCACGGACGGTATCTGCCGGCAACACCCACAATCCCCTGAACGGGCGGACCAGGTCGAGGGAGGGGCGCGCCGCCTCCATCAGATAAAGCAGGTTGTAGGAGCAATTTTCATCAAAGAAAAAATAATCGGTGTATATGCCCGTGAACTCCTTCACATGCCAGATCAGCCGCTGGACCTCCTCGGGCGTGAGGTTCAGCCGGTACTCCCAGATGTCCCGCTGATTAATATCGCTGTATTCTTCGATCTTCTTGTAATACGGCTCAACCGCATAATACCCCTTGTACAACCCGAAGATACCGCTGATGGCAAACGAAAGCCCGTTCACATTGTCTGCGCGGGCGGCGTAGTTCACCGCGTAAGCCAGGCGTTTGCTCGAATATTCCGTGTTGATGGCAAGCAGGGTATGGCCGAACATGGAGGCCGGGTTGTTCATATAATAGGTGGGAAAGATAAGGCTGGCGTACTGCGGCACAATACGATCGATCTCTTCACAGACACGGTTCTCATAAACCGCCATGTCACTGCCCAGCATTGACTTGAGCCACTGGAACCGGGCATAGAAACGGCAAACAAAAGAGGCGGCTGCTTCGTTGTCCGGCTGAAACAGCGCGCGGATGGTGGCGGTCATCTCTGCTGCAGGATCGGTCTTTCCCTCTGGCGACAGAAAGAAATCCGGGTCATCCACCTGGCTTTTCACGCCCCAAAGGGTCTTTTCATAGTGCAGCAGAATGTGCCAGTAGTCATGTTGATACAGCTTCCGGTCCAGCGCTGTTGATACCAACTGATCCGTATCCGGGAACGGGCCCGGCGGCGCGCAAACACCGGCGCCCACACCAGAACTCATAAAAATAGCCAGGACCAGACCAAAAAAAAGAGATACACGGCCGCAAAAGGCTGCATATCTCTTTTTTTTGTCAGTTATCAACGCCGCATCAACCGGGCTAGATGGCCTGCATGATCCGGGTGATTTCATTTACAACGTCTTCGTTTGTAACCTGGGCATTGGGATAAATCTTGTCAAAATTGTCCTGCATGGCGGTATACAATACCGGCCGTTGTGCCTGCGACACCTCGGCGATTTCAGCCAGCGCGTCAAGGGACTCGCCTTCGCCTCTGGCAATATCAACCGCCAGCGCATCCATGTTATCCGCCACAAATACGTTCATCTTCTCGTACTTCGCCATAATCGGGTCCTGACCGCAGTCCAGGGTCCCGCTTGACATGGCAAATGTCTGATTGCCGCAGATGCCGTTGAGGAAGGTACCGACAAGCTTCCATACCACACCTTCTTTTTCACCGATGGCCATCCCCCCGAGACCGCATCCGCAGTCTTCCCGGACATTGTTTGCCGACGCAACACCTACCATGCTGACAATCAACAGACAGGCCAACATTGAAACCATAATCTTTTTCATACGACCTCCTCCTTAACTGAATTTAGGGTTTAATGATGAAAAATCCATACGGATATGGACAAAAACAACTGGCTGGCATCTATTGTAAAAATTGATTAATAAATACTTTACCTTTTTTCCCTGTGATTGTCAATCCCAAAAATGGATTTCCGCGATAACCGCTTTTCAATAGAATCCAGGAGTCTGCGTTCTCACATGGGGCGCAAGCTTCACATGTGGCCGGATTTTCGCCCCATTTCGTGTTTCAATCCACGCTCCTGCAGGGGGAGCGACGGTATAATAATTTGATGTGGATTGAAAAATCAAAGGATGGATGTACTATTTCCGCTTATCGAGATAGAAGGGGTTGACGGTGGAGATTAGAAAAAGGATGCGAGGTTGGTTTGAAATACAAATCTTTACGATTATTATACCTTTATCCCCTCTGTTTGACGCTGTTTATTGCCATTGAGTTTCAAATCGCAAACTGGTATGAATAAATCATGACAACTTTATATCGAAACTGGTTTCTGGCCAGCCGGCCGTGGTCGTTTATCATGACCGCCATATCCGTGGGGGTGGGCGGTACCGTAGCGGCCATTGACGGGCCCTTTTTGTGGGGATGGTTTCTGGTGAGTCTTGTGGGGGCCGTGTTTCTGCATGCAGCAACCAACCTGATCAATGATTATTACGACCTTCTAAAGGGACTGGACACGGTGGAAGCGGCTACAGCTCAGTACCGGCCTCATCCCATGGTGGAAGGGAAGCTGCAGCCCGAACATGTCCAGATTGTCGCCTATGTGCTTTTTGGTGTCGGCGCAATCATGGGGTTATGGCTGGTTGCGGCGCGGGGATGGCCGATCCTGCCTCTTGGCGTCATCGGTATACTGGCCGGCCTGACCTATACGGCCCCGCCCCTGAATTACAAATATGCGGCACTGGGGGAACTGTCGGTTTTTCTGATGTGGGGGCCGCTGATGGTGGAAGGGGCCTATTTTGTTCAACGCCAGACATTCAGCTGGGACGCCCTGTGGATCAGCATTCCGTTCGGCACCATTGTCGCCCTGGTACTGCTGGCCAACAATCTGCGCGATATTGATCATGACAAAATCCGTCACATCAAAACCATTGCGATTCTGCTGGGCCGGGTAAAAGGGTTTCACCTGTATGCCGGCCTGATTCTGTTTGCCTATGCCTGCATGCCACTGTTGATACTGTTTGATGTGGTGTCGCCCTGGTCGTTGCTGGTACTGTTATCCCTGCCGGTGGCAGCAACCCTGCTGAAAACAATGGCAGCAGAAATCCCCATGGACGCAGATGCCAGAACCGCCCGCCTGGATACGGCCTTTGGTTTGCTGCTGCTGATTTCCCTGATTCTTGAGGGCCTGATATGACCGGATCGGAATTTAACGGAAAAGCCGTTGCCGCCACTGTGGTGCTGGCCGTGATATTCTGGTTTATTACCTTTTACCTGGAATGGGGCGTGTTCTGGTTTAAAATTGCACCGGCGGCCCTGATCCTGGCGGGACTCTCATTTCTCCTTCAACCGGCTCACTATCTCCGCTTTTCCCTGAACTGGCGCAACATCCTTATCGGCCTTGCTTCAGCAGCATTGCTGTATCTGATTTTCTGGACAGGCAAAGCCATATCTACGGCGATCCTGCCCTTTGCCGCGGATCAGGTGGGGGCTATTTACAGCAAAGGTGAAGGCACGCCCTCATGGATGATCGTGCTGCTGCTCTTTTTCGTGACCGGGCCGTGCGAGGAAATCTACTGGCGGGGATTTCTTCAGCGACAGCTCATGACCCGGCTGGGTGACGGCCGGGGATGGCTGCTTGCCACGGCGCTTTATGCCGGGGTGCATGTATCGTCCGGCAACTTCATGCTCATCGGCGCGGCAGCAGTGGCCGGGGCTTTCTGGGGCGCCATGTACTGGCGGTTCAGGGATGTGTCTGCAATCATTATCTCCCATTCCATCTGGAGTACGTTTATCTTTGCTGTGGTGCCGGTGCCCGGATGACGGCCGGTGTCCGCCTGAGGAGCATACGGGGCGGTATGTGGCAAGACGATATTTTCTTTGTGAATAAATTCCGCTAAGGCGGCGGAAGCTTTTTACAAAGCCATCCATGTTTACGCTGTGACAAAAATATGCTATAATATTCGTTACTCAGTAAGTCGATACGTCGAAAGTTCCGCCTGCACCCGCATCATAAATTATTTCTACACAACGAACAGCAGCAGGAGCATTTGCATGAGCCGGTATGAAGACCCCAAAACCGTATGCCGCCAAACGGGTGGGCAATGCGCGCTTCTGGATGAACTGCGCCGTGAAATTGACACGCTGAAGCAGGAATGCAAAAAGCTTCATGAAATGTCCCACATGGACATGCTCACCGGCTATTATAACCTCCGGCATCTGTTAAAGGCCCTGGACGGTGAAATGGAGCGAACCAAACGGACCGGCCTGCCAACGGGGTTTATCATCATTGACCTGGATAATTTCAAACAGATCAATGACCATCACGGTCACGAATTCGGCAACAAGGTGATCCAGTGGAGCTGCCGGATATGGAAAAACAGCATTCGACGGATTGACATTCCGTGCCGTTACGGCGGCGAGGAATTTGCCATTATCCTGCCGAATACGCCCCTGGAGGGGACCATGAATGTGGCAGAGCGCCTTCGTGCCTATCTTGCCGAATCTCCCCTGACGGTGGAAGACACCACCATCCATGTCACGGCAAGTTTTGGCGTGGATGTGTATACCGGTGAAGACGACCTGGCACCGGAGGATTTTATTCATCAGGCCGATCAGTTCCTGCTTCAGGCAAAACAGTCCGGAAAAAACCGGATCAAGTTCAACAAAAACAAAATTATAAAGTCTGAAACAGAAATCTCCCCCGCGGAACGGGATGTGCTTTTCGGGAATCCGTCAAACGGCGATAAAGACAGCCCTTCCGATGGCTGATCCCCATGCACGGACCGCAATTAATTGTCAAACGGGGTCCCGTCATGAGACTTTCCGGCTCATTTATCAATAACTTATACACCAACCTGAGTGCACTTTCCAGATCCGCCTTCCCCAAACGCTGTAACAACTGCGGGGAGGTATTTGAGACGGAGGCGGACTTCATTCAGAAAACCCGTGCGCTTGATAATCACAGCGGATTAAAGTCCAGTGTGGATGACGACGACCAGTCCATTGTGGAGCTTTACCGGAACTGCACCTGCGGCTCCACGCTGCTGGATTTTTTCAACGACCGCCGGGATCTCAGTGAAAAAGGCCTTAACCGGCGTGAAACATTCGGCAGAATTATGTCGATGCTTGAAAAAAAAGGGATTCCCCGCGAACAGGCCCGTCAGGAATTACTGAAATTCATGAGAGGTCAACACAGCCGGGTTCTTGAAAAAATGGGCATCCGTTTGAAAAAACCGGGCCGGTGATCAATCCACAGTCCGATCACGGGGTCTGAATACCGTTGACCAGATCCCGCACGATATCCAGCATCGGGGATTTCATGGGGCGCCAGCGGGGATGGGCGGCCATATCGTCTTGCCAGGTAAAATCAACCGCTTCGTATTTTTCAGGGATATATTTTGCGTTATCAATGCCATACTGGACCCGGGGGTAATGCTCCACCCAGGTCATCCGGTTCGGGTCAATGGCGAATTCCCGGCAGATGAAGGTTGCCAGAGGGGCGGCCCAGCCCTTTACTGTTATTTTCTCACCGGGCACATCGGACACCACCACAATAATGGGCCGGATATGGGTAATCTGCGAACCCCGCTGTTGATTGAGGTCAAAAATGCGCAGCCGGATTTTGCCCATCGCAAGTCCGAGTGGCTTGCTGAGGCCTTCCCACTGAAAGATGTCATTGTAAAGAATCATGAATATCTCATGCAGTTAAACGGCCATATATCCGCAACAGTTTATCCGGCAGTTCCCGGACATTCGATATCACGCTGTGGCGAACCTTGCCGTACAAATCGTCCAGCATGGCATCCCCTGCAATATTGACGGTAATGGTATGCACGGCAATGTTGTTTGACCGTGCCTCCAGAATGGCCCGCCGGGTATCTGTCATGGCATATTCCCTTTTATAATCAATATCATTTGGGAATCCATCACTTATAATAATCAACAATTTGGATTTTGCAAGTACCTTTCCCAGCCCCGCAATGGCATGGCGGATGGCAGCGCCCATCCGGGTATTGCGATGGGGCCGGACATCGCCGATGCGTTTGCGCACCCCATCGTCCATATCCTCCCCTATTGATTTGATCATAAAATAATCGACGCCCAGCCGGCCGGTTCCGGAAAAGCCGGCAATGGCAAAGGGATCACCCACCACCGATAATGCCTCACAGAACAGCACCATGGCTTCCTTCTCCACATCCAGCACGGTCTTTTCCCCGGCACCGGAGACGGTATTGGACGTGGATCGGGAAAAATCCACCAGCAATTGAACAGCCACGTCCCGCTCCTTCTTAAGCCGTTTGATATAGATCCGTTCCGACGGGGTGCGCCCCATCCGCTTATCCACGGCAAGGGCGATCAGCCGGCTGTGATCGAACTCGTCCCCTTCCGGCCATTTGCGGAGAATTGATATCCCTTCGGGTTTTAATAACTCAAAGGCATACCGTATCTTTTTGACCAGGCCCTGCCGCCGTTCCAGGGTTTCCCGGTAAAAGGACATATCCTCACCGGCAAGATCGCGTTCCCGCACCAGCACATGGTCATGCAGATAATCGTCAATGGTGGCATCCCACTCCCGGTACCGGCAGGTATGGCCGTGAAAATCATCGTCGTTCCGATCGGTTTCCCCCTGACCATGGGCAAGGCCACTGATATCCATGCCCGACATGTCGAAGACATCGCCGGGCTGCGCGCCCTCCGAATCCATTCCTCTGGACGTAGCCATTTCCCGGATATCCGAGGCATAAAGCAGCCCTCCCTGCTCTATCATCCGCCGGATAAGATCGGATTTGTAGATCTGCCACCCCTTTTGGGATACCTGCTGCTTGATATCCGCGGCCCGGGTCTCGTATCCGTAAAAGGCGCGGGAAAAGAGATCAGGGCGAATCCGCAGGCCGTAGACAGGGGTCATGGGCGAATAAACGCCCTGATCCAGGAACATATCCGGACCCTGCATTTCAAACACCCGGGCCACGGCTACAGCACTGGATTCGGGCGTGAGACGCCCCGCGGTATGCCGCTCAAACAAACGGATCAAATCCATAAGGCGATCCCCCGCCGGACTGCTTAGGCCCTTCAAAAGCCGCCCTGTATCACCACCCAGCGACACACCGGCATAAAGGCAATCAATGAGAGTGGCCTGCCCTTGCCCCCGGATCGACTGCAACCGGCTATCCATGGCTTTTCGCAGCAAACCATAGAAGCGAAGCGAACCACCGGGATACGTCGATTCAAGACGCGTGCGCACCCGGCCGTGTTCAAAAATGGTAAACAGATCCAGGGCCAGAACCCGATGGTCAAACAGCCGGCAGAACCGGTCGATATCCGCACCGCCGGCAGGTGTATCCGGCGTCTCTGTCATGCCGCAGGCATCCATGGCCCGTTCCAGATCGAAAAGATAAGTGCCGCATTCCAGCAGGCCGGCTTCTGTCCAGGCCAGGGCCTTGTATAACCGGTAGTTGTCATCCCGCTGCAGATGGCAATCGATCTCATCGGCAAGGTAGATTGTCCTGCCGTCGCAACAGGCGTACATCTCCCGAGCATCCGTTCCACCGTCTGTCCCGGTCATATCTGCGTAAACGTCCGGGAGTGCTGACAAGGGACGAATCGTCACCGGTTGTCCGAACCGCGCCTGAAGATAACGGGACAACGGCTGTTGCACTTCATGGAAAAGAACACTCTTTCGCATCCGGTCACAGGCCTCAATGGCGCTGCGGGCACGAAGGGAAAGAAACCGCTCCCCCCGCTCAGGGTCGCGGTCATAGCGCGCCAGCCCCTCGGTTACAAATGCCGTCAGGCTTTCTTTATCCAGGAGCGACACATCGTCTTCAAAGGTATCGAGAAACATGCTGCCAAGGTTGAAATGGCGCCGCACCACCCGGGTCAATTGCTTGATCCGCCAGGCCCGCTTTGACGGCGGAAAATCCCGTATCATCTTCGGAAACCTGCCGGTGAACCGCCGGTACTGGTTATACGTCAGATCCTGGGAAAAAACACTGTCCAAAAGGCCGATATAGGCCCATCCCGCTTCTAAAGCGTCCGGCCGACCTGACCGGTCCGGTCCGGTTGGACGGAGCAGTTTCCCCACCAGAGCAAGGGGGGCCGCGGTGAATGCATAGAGCCATTTCTGTTTCATGGCCTTCGACACGGCCAGAAATCCCTTCAGCAGCGCATCATCCCCCCACTTCAGAATGTCCACCAGGGTCTTTGCCATTGTTCGGCCAAAGGCAGGGCTCTCCTGCCCTGCGGTCCGTACCAGATTACCATATTGCAATATGCGGTCGGCATCCTTGCCGCCCCCGATAAGTTCGGCATATCCCCTGCCAACGGCATATCCGAACGACGTCTCAACTGCCAGGGTATTGATGGTGTCTGCGGCCATCTGCCGCAATATATCGTCCGGTACATCGTCCCCTCCCCTTGGCAGGCGCTCGTCGATTTCCCGGGCAAGGGCGGGATCAGCCATTGCAATGGCGGCCATGGGGTCCTGTGTGTCGGGTATGGGTGTGAATTCGGTCATGATCAATTGGCATTAACCGCAGAGACGCAGAGAATGAGAATCTCTGCGCTCCTGCGGTGGAAAACCTTTCCGGTTTTCTTCCTGGCTAAAACAAATCCTTTACCAAATCCTCCAGCGTTTCCTGCAGTCCCTCATCGTCGGTCAGGGGCATACAAATGGCTGCCCGACAGGCATCAACAGCCGGAACGCCGGCCTTTACCATGCGGGCGGCATAGATAAGCAGGCGTGTGCTGGCCCCTTCGGTAAGGCCGTGTTCACGGATGTTCCGGATTTTTCCGCCAAGCGTTACCAGTTTTTCCGCGGTGGCCGTATCAATGCCGGATTCCTGCACAACGATTTGCTTTTCATTGGCGGCATCAGGATAATCAAAGGCCAGGGATACAAATCGTTGCCGTGTGCTTTGCTTCATGTCCTTTAAAACTGACTGATAACCGGGGTTATACGAAACCACCAGCAGAAAATCGGGGTGGGCCCGCAGCATCTCCCCCTTTTTATCAATATATAATGACCGCCGGTCATCGGTCAGGGGATGAATGACCACAGTGGTAT
This sequence comes from Thermodesulfobacteriota bacterium, assembly GCA_034189905.1. GTDB lineage: Bacteria > Desulfobacterota > Desulfobacteria > Desulfobacterales > Desulfosudaceae > JAXHTY01. Next base: position 27,409 of record JAXHTY010000021.1, on the reverse strand, counting down.
CCTTCCGCGCTTCCACGATTTCGTCAAAGTAGCAGACCGCCCCCATCCGGACCGCAGTTGTCAATGGCCCGTCCATCCATATGGTCTCATCGTTTTTGAGAATATACCGGCCGATCAGATCGGACACAAACAGGTCCTCATGGCAGGCCACGGTAACAAGGGGCCGTCCGAGCCGGTGAGCCATGTATTCCACGAAGCGGGTTTTGCCGCATCCTGTCGGCCCTTTTAACATGACCGGCAAACGGTCTTTGTACGCGGCTTCAAACAGGTCTGCCTCATTGCCCGATGCCAGATAGTAAGGCGGCTCGGTCACATAAAAATTTTCCGCGGCAATCCGGTTATTTTTTGTTTCCAAATCTTTTCCTTTCATGTATACCCGGTATCAATTGCTAACAATTTTACACCTGACAATGACGATAAGCAACAATCAAGAAATTCAGCCCCATCGATTCCGGACCCCGGATGGGAGAGAATTCATCCTGGCCGGCACCGCCCATGTATCCCGCCAGAGTGCCGACATGGTAACCGCCCTGATTGCGGAAGAGGCGCCGGATACGGTGTGCGTGGAATTATGCGAACAACGGTATCAGGCCATCCGGGACAAAAACAAATGGCGGGAGATGGACATCTTCAAGGTCATCAAGGAGAAGAAGGCCTTCTTGCTGCTGGCCAACCTTCTGCTGGCCTCGTTTCAGAAAAAAATCGCAGAGAAATTCGGGGTTCAGCCCGGCCAGGACATGATCGCCGCCCTGGCCGCGGCGGACGAGCACGGCGCCGATATACACCTGGTCGACCGGGAAATCCGCACCACCCTGGCCCGCGCCTGGAAATCCATCGGATTGTGGGGAAAATGCAAGCTCATGTTTCAGATGATCATCTCCATTGTCGGCGCCAATGAGATTGAAGAAGAAGAGATCGAGCAACTGAAACAGGAAGATGTCCTCCAAATGCTCCTGTCCGAGCTTGAGCAATCCCATCCCGCACTTCAGAAAATCCTCATCGACGAGCGGGATCAATATCTTGCGCAGAAGATCAAAACCGCGCCGGGCAAAAAAATTGTTGCCGTGGTCGGGGCCGGCCATATGCCCGGCATCCGTCGCTACTGGGACCAGGATATTGATATTGCCCGGCTGGACACCCAACCCCCGCCCGGTAAAATGAAAGATATCCTGAAATGGGGCATCCCCGCTGCCATCATCGCCGCCTTTGTTGCCGGCTTTATCTACGGCGGCTTTGACACCGGCACCCGTATGGTGGGCCTCTGGGTTGGCGTCAACAGTCTCATGGCGGCCATCGGCGCGATTGCCGCATGGGCGCATCCTCTGACCCTCTTGTCGGCCGCAGCTTCGGCCCCCCTCACATCGGTAAGCCCGGTCATTGGCGCCGGATGGATCGCCGGGCTGGTTGAAGCGCTTGTACGAAAGCCCACCGTGGGAGACCTGGAAGATCTGTCCGAAGATATCGCCTCACTCAAGGGTTTCTGGAAGAACAGGGCCACCCGGATTCTGCTGGTGGTGGCACTGGTCAATCTGGGCAGCGCCATCGGCACCTTTGCCGCAATCCCCCTCCTGCTCAACCTCCTCAGTGCGTGATATGTCCGGCCGTGCCCGGTGAAGCCAGGCGTTTTCCACAAACATATTACCACTATCCATAGTGGATTGTTCCGTTCCTATGCTATAGATATTGTATTGTCCCGCGCCACTACTTTTTTCGCGTGAACTTCCCGGTTGAATGTGGTAAGAATAAAAGATAAATCACAATTTACCGGGTCATCCTATAATGAAACGGGACAATCAAAACGAAATTGATGATATGGAACCTGCAGGGAAAAAACATATAATCTACAAACCCATCAGCAGTAAAAATGAAAAACGGGTTAAGGTTTTTCCCAATCCCACCACCACCAGCCAGTTAAAAGTCAAAGATGAATCAAAACTCATCAACCTGAATGAAAAAACAGTCGGCAGTACCGGTAAAAAGAGCGGTAAAATGAAATACCTTGTGGACCGCATCAATTACATCAACTTCAAAGACGAAACAATCCTCATCAACTTTCAACACAAGGCGCACCAGCATAAAGTCACCAAACATGTTCTGCCGCATCCCTGCAAAGGAGATCAACTGATCTGTGACTGGCTCGATATCGCTGATCTTATTCCGGCCATAAAAAACTACCGGCTTCAGGAGATTCTTGTTCCGGATGACAACAAAGTGCTGATGTTCAAACCCAAGATTATCAGCGCCAATAAAAAACGCATCACCCTTAAGATCCCCAATCAATTTGTGGAGATCAACAAGCGGCGGGTCAAACGGTATGACTGTCACGGGGTGGATGTACAGATGATTCAAAACAGCATCATCTATTGCGGCGAACTGCTCGATTTCAGCACTATGGCATTTCACATCCGGCTGGTGCAGAAATCATCGGCCACATTCAAATGGATCAACTCCAACGCCAAGGTGAACCTTATCCTGACACGGGACAAGGATATTGTCTATTCCGGCGAATGTTACATCTTCAAACAGTCCGGGACGACTCAATATCGGGATATCGTTCTGGAGCCGATGAATTTTGAGATTCAACGGTTTAAGCCCAAAGAGTATCGGACGACCCGACAGGAACTCGTACCCTCGCCCGACGCTGTCTTCACCCATCCCTTTACCCAGAAAAGCGTCCAGCTGAAAATCATCAATATCTCCGGGTCGGGCTTTTCCGTTGAGGAAAACAAGGAAGATGCCGTGCTGCTCCCCGGCCTGGTGGCGCCCAACGCCACATTGAAGTTTGCCAAGAATTTCGTTCTGCAGTGCCGGGGGCAGGTTGTGTACAGTAAGATTGATGAGGATCAGGACGATACTGTAAAATGCGGGATTACCATTCTGGATATGGACAGCAACGATCACATGGATCTTCTGGCCATGCTCGGTCAGGCGGAAGACAGCCACTCCTATCTATGTGACCGTGTCGACATGGAAGCCCTTTGGGATTTCTTCTTCAAAAACGGCATGATCTATTCCCGCAATTATGAAATGCTGCACAAATACAAAGACGAAATCAAAAAAACATACGAAAGCCTTTATACCTGCAATCCCCATATTGCCCGGCATTTTATCTATCAGGACAAAGGCGCGATCCGGGGGCACATGGCCATGCTGCGGTTTTATGAAAAAGCATGGCTGCTTTTCATGCACGACGCCAGGTCCGATGGCGCACAGGCCCTGCAACGCCTGGCCCTGCTGAACCAGATTGCCCGTTATGTCTATGAATCTTATTCATTTGTTTCAGCAAACCTGGATTTTCTGATCAACTATTACGATTCAAATGACAGTTTTTCCACATCGGTCTTCAGTAGCATCACCAGAAATACGCGCAGTCTCAAGGGTTGTTCCATTGACCAGGTGGGATATTTCCTCTATTTCCGTGATTCCGGCAACGGCACTGCCATGCCCGAGGACAATGTACTGACCAGCACGCACCAGGAGGATCTGGCCGTACTTGACAGCTTTTATGAAAACAAGTCCGGCGGCCTCCTGATTCAGGCACTGGACCTGCGACCGGAATCCATTGAAGGCATGAACAGGCTCTCCAACGAATATTCCCTGCTCGGCTTCAAGCGCAAACGGTATCTGCTGACACTGAGGGGCAAAGGACAGGTCAAGGCGATCTTTATGATCAATATTTCAGACATCGGCCTGAACATGTCCGACTTTACCAGCTGCATTCAGGCATTTGTCGTTGACTGGAAAAACCTTTCCCGGGACGCGCTCTTTGCGTCATTTTACCGGATATGCCGGAACCTGAAAAAAGACTCCATGCCGGTCTTTGTCTATCCGCCCAATTGTGGCGGCGATCTCACGCTCTCCTTTGAACAGATTTTCAACCTGTGGATCTTAAACACCCAGTTCACCGATCAGTTCTACAAGCAGGTCAAGCTGCTGACCCAGAAACATGCCGACTACCAGAAAGCCGACAGATATCAGAAAAATGAATGATAGACGCGATATTGAATTTTTGTCCAATGGCCTGACCTGCGCCGGATGGTTTTATAAAACCGCTGAAAAAGAAAAAGCCCCCTGCATTATCCTTGCGCATGGATTCTCCGCTGTCAAAGAGATGCGGCTGGATGCCTATGCCGAACGCTTTGTCGAAGCCGGATATAACGCTCTGGTGTTTGACTACCGTCATTTCGGCGGCAGTGAAGGGATGCCCCGGCAGTTGCTGGATATCAAGAAGCAACACCAGGACTGGCAGGCCGCTATCGCGTTTGCCCGGACATTACCGGAGGTGGACGCCTCCGCCATCATCCTGTGGGGGAGTTCCTTCAGCGGTGGGCACGTACTTGCCATTGGCGCGACCGAACCGGGGATCGTCGCGATGATTTCACAGGTGCCGCATATAAACGGTGTGGCAACCGCCATGGCAGCGGGCATCGGTCATGGCGCCCGTCTCGGGTTTGCCGCTTTCCGCGACATATTACGCGCCCTGTTCAACCGTCCGCCCTTTTATATTCCGGCCCTGGGAAGGCCCGGTGAGTTGGCGGCCATGACAGCAACGGGAGAATACGAGGCATCCCGCAAACTGTTTCCGCGTGGTTCGGACATCAATGAAGACGTTGCCGCCCGGATTTTCTTTTTTATGCCTCTGTATTCACCTGGCAGACACGCCTCAAAAATCAAAATCCCCTGGCTGGTTCAGGTTGCCGTCAATGACAGAACCACTCCTCCCGGACCGGCAATCAAGGCGGCCAACGCCGCTCCGGCGGGGGAACTGATCACATATCCCCTGGGCCATTTTGACGTTTATGTCCAGCCTCACTTTGAGCAGACCATTGCCGACCAGTTGGCCTTCCTGAAAAAGCATACGGGAAACTAACAACCATCGGCGGAAAGCCGATATAAGGGTCTACAGAGCCGTTAACGCTCCGTCTTGCAATTACCATCTTGTTAAGTCCTGATACTCAATATTGATGGTCTCGTAAAAAGTCAATTTTGGGACGGCAAAGTAAAAAGTTCAAGTTCGCGGCGCGCAAATCTCGAGGAATGGAGCGTACTTGGTTGTACGTGACATGACGAGAGATGCAGCGCAACAAAGAAATTGGACTTTTTACGAAGCCGTCAATATTAAATTTGAAACACGAACCACGAAGGTACATGATTCTTGAACTCACCCTTCGTGAACGGCATAGTTAATCTGATTTGGTGTTTATTACCACAAAGCGCACGAAGGGCACGGAGAGATATATGCCTCGAATAGATACCCGGAAAACACCGGCATTTATTGAAGCGTAGCACATTAAAAAGGAGTGATAAGTCTGCCCGTCTAAAGCATGAAATGTTCCGGTTAAAGCTTCGGTGGATTCACCTGCTTGATCTCGCTATCCAGATCAAACAACTCTGTGAGGATCCGTTTTTCCCCCCCGGCATCGCATTGAGACATGAAAAATTTCTTCATGCCGATCCGGCAGTCGGGGTTATCCGGGTCAAAGGGCGCAAAGGTGATGGGGCTCAATAATCCTCTAAAGTTTTGAATTTTTTCCATCTCCTGTACGAATTTCTCCCGTGTCAACTCGCGTCCGCACGCCCGCAGTGCAGCCACCATCGGCTCTGCATACCCGATACTGCCGATTAAAAATTCAGTAAACTCGGGGATTTCCAGCTCTTCTTTGTGTTGTTCATAAAACGCCCTGTACGTCTGAATTTTTGGATGGTCCGGGGTAATGTAGTGGACACTGATCAACCCTTCAATCAACCGCCGGCTGGCTACATAGAGATACTCGTAATCCGACAGCGGGCTGGGCGCCATCCAGACGGGTGCAAACTGCATCATCTTTCCCAGATGCAGAATCTTGACGGCAGTAAACGGGTTGACCCATAACAGCACCGCATCAGGGTTGCTTTGATGCAACTTTTGGACATACGGCTGAAGTTTGGACTCCTGTTTGGAGACCGGCACCGCGGCAACCAGTTCCATTTCCGGATATGTCGCTATCTGTGATTTTAAACCGGCAAGCGCTTCCTTGCCATAATGATCATCCTGATAAATTATAGCGATTCTTTGCCGTTTCAGCACCTCCCCCGCATATCGGGTTACAAGCGCGGCTTCATAGTCGTTCTGAGGATAAATGGTAAAAATATGCTTACTGGGCGGGCTGACCCAGGCACTTGCCCCGGAAAACGGCCCGACCCACGGAACCTGCCGATTCACCAGGTAATTCTTGACGCGCATGCCGTTTTCCGTCCCAACCCCGCCGATCCATGCAAACATGCCCTTTTGTTCCTGAAGCGCTTTGACGCCGTACATGGTCTTTGCCGGTGTGTAGCTGTCGTCAAAATATTTCAAAACCAGTTTGCGGCCATGGATCCCCCCATTGGCGTTGATATAGGCAAAATAGAGTTTGGGTCCGTAAATGGTCTTCCCCCATGCCTTGGCCACACCGGTAAGCGGACCATACTGACCGATGAATATTTCCTCATCCGTTACCCCTTCTTCACCATTCACCACCCCCACGAAAAACAACAAAGCCAGAAAAACCAAGAGTATATTCACCCTACGCATAAGATCTCTCCTTTTTGTTATTGGCCGGAATTTATTGCGCCATCCCCACTGTCCGGGATTGATCAGAACCGCCTAACCCGCATATTTCATGAAATTTTTTGATAATTGATTCATTCTGATTATATTTTAAAGTGTTATGATATATTTTGTCCGTTTTTACAAAATGCAAACTGTAATTCTTACTTTAAGGAATCAGGTCAATTTTATATCAAAAAATTTCACCCTTCGGGCGAGTCGATTTCGCCGCACCTGCTTTGTTGCAGCATGCTCGCAGTAGATTGACTACAGCGTCGCATGCTGCGCCTCGCATCTGCGGCGAAATCAACTCGTGAAATAAGCGGGCTAAGATCTTTATTTCAAATATTGTAGTATACAATAAAAAACAGCTTATTTCCAAATCCCGGTCCGGGACCGGGACCGGGACAACTCGCCGGACCGGTCTCAGGGTGTTTGAAAGATATCCTGCCGCAACATGCCGAATTCGTCGAAGGCAATCTTCATACTGAACAGCAGATTCAGAACCGACGCGATGACCATTGCGCTGAAGATAGCGATCACGATGGCGATCTGATACTTGATGGCCGTTACCGGCAACGATCCGCCCAGAATCTGGCCGGTCATCATGCCGGGCAGTGAAACGATGCCCATGGTGGCAATCGTCGCCAGCAACGGCCCTGCCGCAGCACGAAGCGCCTGCTGCATATAAGGCCGAACCGCTTCCCCTAATGTCGCGCCGAGCATATGATAGGTAATAAATTCTTTTTCATTTTCCCGAATGCCGGTGTAGAACCGCTCCAGGGATAATACATTGCCCCGCATGCAATTGCCCAGCACCATCCCCACGATGGGGATCAGATATCGGGCGTCATACAGCGGGGAGGGCCGGATCACGCCCATCACAAACAGGAGGCACACACCAGTCGTCGCAACGGTGGTGCCGGCAAAGGTGGCGACAAAAAACCGGCGACGCACCAACCCGGCCTGTCGGAGAATGGAAAGATTGGCAACCACCAGCATGGCCAGAATCCACAGGGCATTCAACCACCAGGCATTGCGCTCAAAAATAACGGTAAGGTAAATTCCCACCAGCCAGAGCTGGACGGTCATCCGCAGGACGGAATAAAGCGTTTCCCGCACCAACCTCAATCGAAGCCATGCCATCATAACGACTGGCAGCCCCAGCATGAGGTAAATCATCCCCAACTCCCATAATGACAGGTCAATAGTTTCCATAAAATCGCCTCAGCCTTTTTCTTTGACTGTTCCATCCGCCACCGTCAGCCGTCGGTGGCAGGCGGCAAGCCATTTTTCATCATGGGAAACAGACACCATTGTAAAGTCAGGATTTGCAAAGATATCCAGCACAACATCGCGGCTTTCAGGATCCAGCGCGGATGTAATCTCATCACACAGGAACACCCGCTTGCCAAGCAGCAATGCTCGGGCAACCGCAATCCGCTGCTTCTCGCCGCCGGAAACATTGGTCACCCGCCTGTCCAGGATATCGCCGGTCAGTCTGACCTTCGCCAGCAAATTTTCCAGATGACCGTTATCGGGTTTTTGTGACCTGTTTGACCGGAACGTAAAGGGCAACAGGATTGCGTCTCTGACAGTTTCCGCTCCCAGAACGGGTTCCTGTGCAATATAGGCAATGGACCGTCGCACCTCCCGGATCGTGGCGGGGGACACAACCTTGCCGTTAAACAGTATCCGGCCGTCACTTACGGGAAATACGCCCAGCAGGGCAAGCAGCAAGGTTGATTTCCCGCTGCCGGAAGGCCCCGTGAATCCGATCTTTTCACCTGAGCGAATGTGAAATGAGACCTCCTGAAGAATGTGAACATGATTCCGGGCGATCCTCACATTTTCAAACCTTATCAATCCTGCATTCTCCTTAAAAATACCAAACCCGGTTGACAGACATAAAGCGGGTATTATATTATCAGAATATAAAGACAATTCATATCGTCAAGGCTCGGTAAATCAATAAATTTCCACCTGACCTTCAACAATTCCTTCTTTTATCCACTGCACGTGATTGTGCATAAAGGTTGCGTCCTGTCGGGTGGCCGAACGTCAATCAAATACGAGGAGGTACATTATGACACAGGCGAAAACCGGTGACACGGTCAAGGTCCACTACACCGGCAAACTCGAAAACGGTGAGGTTTTTGATTCCTCGCAGGGGGGTGATCCCCTGGAATTCAAAATCGGGGACGGCCAGATCATTGCCGGATTTGAGAGTGAAGTGGTGGGTATGGAAGAAGGGGAGTCCAAAACGATCAACGTTGAGGCAGAAAAAGGATATGGCCAGCATCACGACGAACTTGTTGTGGAAGTGGGCCGGGATCAATTTCCGCCTGAAATTAACCCGGAAGTCGGCCAGCAGCTTCAGGTGAAACAAGAAGACGGCCAGACCATTCCGGTGAGGGTAACAGACACCTCTGAAACGGCTGTTACATTGGATGCCAACCATCCCCTTGCCGGCAAGGATTTAACTTTTGATATTGAAGTTGTCAAGGTGAATTAACCCGATATTTGGTTGGCATTTCATTAAGCTTGTGGTATATTTATAAAAGAACATGCGCACCAGCGCATGTTCTTTTCACTACAAAACCACCATCTTCTGGATGTTGAAAACCAGGATGCCGTCGCAGGGCAGGACCCGGATTGCGATACCATCTGTTGATGCGGAGTGTGATGAAATGGGACAAAGCAATATCACCAAAGACGATGCCGGTATTACCGTTAAACCCCAGACAAACCTTGTAGCCTCAATGGCTGATGAATTCAGAGCCGAACTGCAAGCCCTTGTCAGGGAAAAACCCGGCCAGATCATAATCGACATGAACGGCGTTGAAATGGTGGATTCCGTCGGGATCGGCGTCATGATTGCTGTCCACAATTCCCTTTCCAAATCCGAAGGTATCCTGAAAATTATTAATGCCGACAAAAATATCTACAATCTGTTCAAAACCATGCGGCTGGACCGCCATTTTGCCGTTGAACAGGCACCATAAAAAAAATACCCGTACACCTTCACCCGGCACACCACCTTATCACCCGTTGCCTCCCACCAGATAATTGCTTATATTATCAGGCTGTCCAGACAACCAGACGATTCTCTCCTCTCCCAAATTAGTCATATCAGATTCTGCTTTCACCAATCATTCTGTTAAATTGATGATTGCGGAAAATAATATAGACGCATCCGGGTCTACTTGTTATACTTTTAACCAACTGTCGCTGCTTTACGCCTTTCAAGATTAAATGTCGATGAGACCCAAAACAGTCAAATATAAAATGAACTGATTGTGATGAAAGGGAATGCAATGAAAAAGACGGCCCTGTCCCCGACTCTGGTCTTCCTGATCTCAGCAGCGTTGCTCCTGTTGAGCTGCTCATCTTCCGAGCCGGAAAATTCTGCTCTGACAGACGGGCTGATGTTGAAATACATCCATTCAGCGCCTTATCTGGATGAATCTACAGGGACATACACCTTTAAAAAAACCGGTAAAAATAAATATGAAGTGATGATCGAGAAAGATGATAAAGAAAGAAAAGAAGTCCTTGACGGAAACTTCCGATTTGTGGATGGTATAGCCAAAAATACAACACTGACCGTTGTTGGTGGCGGCATTGTATGGATTTCTCCGGATGGGCTGTCTGAGAATACTGTACCGGACCATCATGTTATGGAGCTTACCCGGAAAAACGGATACTCGGCCTATAAGTTGAAATATGAACTGGTCGACGGCTGTTATTCGTATTATGAAGAAGAAACCGGCATACTGGTCGCTACTGAGCAGCACGTTGACAAAGACGTTGTGCACACCAGACTCGTTGCGACAAATGCCGGGGACCTGCAATAGCGGATACTGGCCAGAGGATCAGGCTTCAATACTGAAATAAGAATCTGCCATCATCTCAACCACATGTTTTATGGTTAAAAAATCCTCCCCCGCATCTCACCAACAACAAAAACACCATCCAGCGGGATTAAACGCTTTTTACAAAGTCATCAATTTTTTATTGAGAAGCAGGAAAATTAATATTAAAAGATAATAATTATCATTCATAAAAGAGAGTCTATTGGCAGACCCTAAACAAAGATTTGAAACCATTATTCAAAAATTGAGGGACAGCGGTCACAAGGTGACCCCCCAGCGACTGGCGATCGCTGAAATTCTTTCCAAAAGCGAAGGCCATCCCAGTGTTGAAAACATTTATGAGCAGATTAAAAAAAATTTTCCAACGATGAGTCTTGCCACTGTCTACAGAAATATTATATTGATAAAAGCACTTGGTGAAGTTCTGGAGTTGGGGTTTCCGGACGGCAGTAACCGGTATGACGGAAACAAGCCCTATCCCCATCCGCATGTCATCTGTATCAAGTGCAAAAAAATTCTCGACCCCCACCTGGACAGCCTGGATGAAATGAAAAAAGAGGTTGCGGTCGAGACAGATTTTAAAATTCTAAGTCATCGCCTGGACTTTTTCGGCATATGCAGCGATTGCATGAAAGAAAACGCCTGATATATTTTTTTGCCAGTAATTGATAATTATTATCATTTAATAGATAGTTTCCTTAATACTGGCAGGATACACGACATCAGAATAAAACAATTTCAAACAACAAAAGGAGGAGACAAATGGATAAAGACAGTAAAAGCCCGGTAATGGGCTCCACCGTTAGCGGCGGCATGACAAACAAAGACTGGTGGCCCGACCAGTTGAACCTCAAGATGCTTCACCAGAATCCGCCTGCCGGTAATCCCATGGGCGAATCATTCAATTATGCCGAAGCATTCAAAAATCTGGATCTGGCGGCGGTGAAAAAAGACCTCTATGCGCTGATGACCGATTCGCAGGAGTGGTGGCCGGCGGATTACGGTCACTACGGCGGACTTTTTATTCGAATGGCATGGCACAGCGCCGGCACCTATCGTATGGGTGACGGCCGCGGGGGCGGCGGTTCCGGTTCCCAGCGGTTCGCACCACTCAACAGCTGGCCGGACAACGTAAACCTGGACAAGGCGCGCCGGCTTCTCTGGCCGATAAAACAGAAATACGGCCGCAGTATTTCCTGGGCCGACCTCATGATTCTGGCCGGCAATTGCGCACTTGAATCCATGGGATTCAAAACCTTCGGCTTTGCCGGCGGCCGCGAGGACATCTGGGAGCCGGAAGCGGATATTTACTGGGGCGCCGAAGAGGAATGGCTGGCCACAAGCGATAAACCCAAGAGCCGTTACTCCGGCGACCGGGATCTGGAAAATCCATTGGCAGCCGTGCAGATGGGCCTGATTTACGTGAATCCGGAAGGCCCGGACGGCAATCCCGACCCGGTCGCTTCCGGGCATGATGTTCGTGAAACATTCGCGCGCATGGCCATGAACGACGAGGAAACAGTCGCCCTTGTTGCGGGCGGACACACCTTTGGGAAGTGTCACGGCGCAGGTGATGCGGCGCATGTGGGCCCCGAGCCCGAAGCCGCCCCCATCGAGGAACAGGGGCTCGGCTGGAAGAGCAGCTTCGGCAGCGGCAAGGGCGGCGACACCATCGGCAGCGGCATTGAGGGCGCATGGAAGCCATACCCCACCCAGTGGGACATGGGCTATCTGAAGGTATTGTTCAAATACGATTGGGAGCTGATGAAGAGTCCAGCCGGCGCGAACCAGTGGCTGGCCAAGGATGTGGAAGAAGAGGATATGGTGATTGACGCGCACGATCCGTCTAAAAAACACCGGCCGATGATGACCACGGCGGATCTCTCGCTGAAGTTCGACCCTATTTACGAACCCATTGCACGGGACTACCTGGCAAACCCGGAGAAATTCGCCGACGCCTTTGCCAGGGCTTGGTTCAAGTTGACCCACCGCGATATGGGGCCCCGCTCGCGCTATCTCGGTCCGGAAGTCCCTGAAGAGGAGCTGATCTGGCAGGACCCGGTGCCGGCAGTGGATCATGAACTGATCGACGGAAAAGATATCACCGACCTCAAGGGGAAAATACTGGCAACCGGCCTGTCCATTCCGGAACTGATCTCCACGGCCTGGTGTTCGGCATCCACCTTCCGCGGCTCGGATAAACGCGGCGGCGCCAATGGCGCACGCATCCGTCTTGAACCTCAGAAAGACTGGCAATCCAACCAGCCGGCACAACTGGCCAGGGTGCTTGAAACCCTCGAGGGTATCCAGAAAACATTTAACGACGCCCAATCCGGCGGGAAAAAGGTGTCGCTGGCCGACCTGATCGTCCTGGGCGGATGCGCGGCCGTCGAGCAGGCGGCAAAGAATGCCGGTCACGATCTAACTGTTCCCTTTTCGCCGGGCCGCACGGACGCCACCCGGGAACAGACCGACGTGGAAGCATTTGCCGTGCTCGAGCCGGCTGCGGACGGCTTCCGCAACTACCAGAGAGCCAGGTTCACCGTACGACCCGAGGCCTTGCTGGTGGACCGGGCACAGCTGTTGACCCTGACCGCGCCTGAAATGACGGTACTTGTCGGCGGTATGCGCGTTTTGAATGCCAATTATGACCAGTCTTCGCACGGCGTCTTTACAAAACAGCCCGAAACGCTCACCAATGACTTTTTCGTGAACCTGCTTGACATGGCCACGGTGTGGCAACCCACCGCTGAAGACGATGAAATATTCGAAGGAATCGACTGTGCCACAGGGGAACGCAAATGGACCGGCACCCGTGTCGACCTGATCTTCGGGTCAAATTCCCAACTCAGGGCTTTGGCGGAAGTTTACGCAAGTGCCGATGCTCAGGAAAAGTTCATGAAGGACTTTGTTGCGGCATGGGACAAGGTTATGAATCTCGACCGATTTGACCTTGCCTGATTGTGAAAAACAATGAAAATTCCGATCCCGTTCCCGCGTTCCTGCGCGGGAACCCCATCGGAGGCGATGTTGCCGGCTGAGCGTTCTCTGTCATCATGCACCGTGACGGGCCTCTTCACGGTTGAATGCAGCATTCCATTGCCGTAGCGTCCCGGCATCCCCAGTAAAGAACGCGATGTTGGATTGCCGGGCAAATTCCGTGTATTCACCGTATCCCAGAGTCGCCGCCATCATCAGATTGGCCTCAACCAGATAGGTCAGGATTCCTCTGGACGCCAGGGCCTGCGCAAATGAATGGGTTTCCATAAGCAGTTGATGAAAAGGCTTGCCGTTCAGGGTGTAGGGTATGCTTTTCCATAAATACCGCGGCAGAATAATATTATAGCGATAATCCAGAACTTCCTCTGCATAGGCCGCTTTTGAAGGTGACTGGATCCGGAATCCATATGCTTCGGGATTGTCATACCATTTTGTATGGGGATAGAGGCCGGCCGGATATATGGCCACAGAGCAGTGGGGATAACCGGCCAGCAGATCCGTAAGATAATCAAGGTTCTCCCGGAAAACACGATCATCCGAAAAGGGTCCCGGGTAAATGATACTGGTGGAGACAAAAACACCGGCCTGTTTGCAGGCCTGAATAATACCGGCCATATGGGATAACGACTGTTTCTTTCCAAACCAGGAATGGAGCTGATCGGTATCTGCCGATTCGATTCCCATAAAAACGGAAAACAACCCCGCTCTGGCAAGGGTCTCGATCGCCTTTGCTTTCATATTTCCGGCCGATGAGAAGACAGCAAAAACGATATCCATCTTTTCTGCAATGAGTTTTTCTGCAACCGCGTTGAGCAGCTTTCCAGAGGTGTTTGAACCGGAAAAACGAAAAAACCGTGTGCCGTAACGTTGTTTTAAATGTGCCAGTTCGGCAATGCAACGGTTGGCCGATTTTTCAATACGTTCCACACCGAACTTGTTAACACCCGGGCAGAATGCACACCCCATGGGACAGCCGCGGCTGTCATCAAAGCAGAGGATCTTCATCTTCTCATCCCCTGCCATTGCCGGGTAAACATCCGGACCATACAGGGGCATGGGCAGATCATCCAGCGCGCGAATTCGTTTTATTTCATTTTTTATGATCCGGCCATCTTTTGAAAATATAAGATTCGGTATCCCGGAGCGACGCCCCTGTCCGCCGGCCCAGTCAACCAGCATCGGCAAGGCCACTTCCGCTTCGGCAAAGACCAGGGCATCGATAAACGGATATTTTTCCAGGATCGCCTCCTGAAAAATATCCACACACGGGCCGCCGCCGAATATTTTGAGGCCTGGATGCGCCTTTTTCAGCGCTGCTGCCAGCATCATGGATTGACGGACACTGCCCATCCATAACTTGAATCCGATCCAGGTAATATTTTCTTGCTCAATCCGCCGGCTCAACCATTGCGCCTGATCTTCCAGAAAGGCGATTTCCCGCGCCTGGATGTCAGATTCAACCGCTTTCAGCTGTTCCAGTTCAGCCGCCCCCGGCTCATCGCCGCCGTACACTGTTGGCGCCAGTGCCGCCAGACTCCGGCGGATCGAATCGCTGTAAACCGCCGCAATGGTATCGATTGTGGAAAAGTCAAGGATCTGGACAGAATGATTGTGCCCTTTCAACACCGCCGCCAGCACCGCCAGACCGTTATCCGGAAAGAGCGATGACATCTCGTGGGGCACCCCCGCATAGTTGATCAACAGTCCGTTTGCCATCTGTCCGTCGGGCCTCCTTATTTTTGTCTGGTTATACCTTTGGCGTATTTGTATATTCCAAAAAGGGCCTTGTTCAAGAGAATCCGCATACGCTGATAGGGATTGAATTGAACAACACCGATGGATACCAGATATGCCGTCATGTTCCGATACAAATACCCCCACACAAACGGTGATATATACTTACCCCACAGTGCACTGTCCCTGTGCAGCAGGATAACCTCGTGCTCGATGCCGCGAAAAACCGGATGATCATAGGCTGCCCCGATCTTTCTGAACCCGATCTGACGATAAAGCGTCCACATGCGGTCGTCCGTGGAAGTAACAACATATTTTCTGTCCGAGGTGATCAGAATCCGGTAAATCTCTTCAAACATACCCCACAGGATATCTGTTGAACGATAATCCGGTGCAATACACAAGCGTGCGATCTCAATCATTTCAGTCTTAGGCGGCATGCGGACCGGATACCCCTTTTCAAATGCCCGCTCCGTATCCAGCACCATCTCTTCGCAGTCCGGGAACAGTACCGATACCGTCCCCACCAGCCTGCCCTGATGGAACGCCGCCACGATACGGCTCTTTCGATCCAGATCGGAAGCAAGATCCGTATCCCGGCTCTCAGGACCGATTTTACCGACACTCAGATAGGCATTTCGCCGTAACGCCAGCACTTTTGAATATTCATTGTGAGTCTGTATTGACCTGAATTTGATCAGGGACCGGTATCGCTTGAATTCGAATCCCATTGCCTTCAGTTCACGCGGTTTCCATTCCTGAAGCTGAAACAGATAGCGGGCAATCGCTTTTCTGGTTTTATCCGGCATTCGGTGGATCACAAGGCCGAATCGCATCACACCCGTTTCCAGAACATTTACCCATGTCACCTGCCCCTCAATATCATTACCGCGCTGCTCGACGATATGCAGGGATAAAGTCATCGGCATTGATGGCAATACAAGGAACTCCGGATCATTGCACTCGACAGTGCAGTGATTTTTCGAAATACCCACAATCTGAACGACCACATCCTCATTGTAAAAATAGGGATGCCGGGTTACAGCGGGCATTGATATCTGCTGCAAAGGGTACGGCAGCAATTCGCCTGCATTTGAAACACCGGACCGCCGCAAGCCCACTCGTTGCCGCCCCTTGTTTGTTGTACTGACATGACAGACCGTGCACGTAAATTGATAGCAGTTCGCCTGACAGAGAAGACCGATTTCTGCGATTTGCCCTTTCTCGAAATTAACGTTCGGGGGTTTTTCCGATTCCAGGCAAAACCCCATTGAGGAGACATCCAAGACATTGCATTCCCATTCCCGGAGGACATCCGGAATTGTTACAACGGCTTTCACCCCCTCATTTTCTCTGACTGAAATACGCCGTAGAAGGCGCTGGTCGGGCTCAACATCAACCGGCTTATATTGATGCCCGTCCCGGGTATAATTCTTTTCCTGCATGCCGCACACCCTGAGTTTGAATTGGAAGGCGCGTCCTGTCCATTCATGCCGCACAGATGGGGAAACGAGTGGATCTATACGCTCTTTATCGGGAAAAATGCAGAAGCCTGAATTATTGAAAATCCAACCCTGCGGTGAACTGATTTGCCACTAACCTTCATCGAACCATTGGAATTTATGCAATTTCGTGTATCGTGGAGCATAAGCTTTCGCTCATATACTTAATACACGCACAGAATAACAAAGCTGTCTTTTTGTGTCAACGGTTTTTGTGGGCATTCAATATTGACGCACTCGTAAAAAGTCAATTTTGGGACGGCAAAGTAAAAAGTTCAAGTTCGAGGCGCGCAAATCTTGAAGAAACCCTGAGGGGCGAACCTTGTGTTCGCCTAATCAACGGGCAAACACAAGGTTCGTCCCTACATTACACGTGACATGACGAAAGATGCAGCGCAACAAAGAAATTGGACTTTTTACGAAGCCGTCAATATTGATTGCCGATAAACCCGAAGCCCGGCGGCCGGGAAAAAACGATCAGATGAACGGCTTGAGGCCGGCGTCGACAAATGCGATGACCGACGCGGCATAATCGTCCACCGTCACGCCCCTGCTGGAATACTTCCACCGTTTGAGATACCAGTCCTGTAAAAGCGGTTTTATATGGGCCGCGATCATCAACGGATCGGTCACGTGGAATTTACCGCTCCGGTTACCGTCTTCCAGTATCCGGCAGATCATCTGTTCCGTATACAGTTCGGCAGCAATCAAAACCCGTTGTGTGTCCCGTCCCAGATTTTTACTTTCCATGAAAAAAAAGGTGAACAATTCAGGCAGGGCCTCACTTAAAAAAATGTGCGTCCGGATCAGGGTATGCAATGTCTCAGCGGGGGATGCCGTTGTTTCCACGGCCGCCATCAATTTCCTTGAAATATATTGCAGACCGAAGTTCTGGAGGATATTCAGAAGATCCTCCTTGCAGGTGATATACGAATAAAGCGCTCCCATACTGAGGCCCGATTCTCTGCAAAGATCCCGCAGGGTCATGGCGTGAAATCCTTTTTCAGCACTGAGCTTCAGGGTAGCGTTATACAGCGCCACGAGATTTTTCACCGCTATTGATTCTTTTTTAATCCTGATGGCGCCGGGATTTCCGCGAAAAATCTCCCGACATAGGTCCGCCACTGATATACGGGTATCTGTGATGAATGTCTCAAAATCCACTTTTGCCTCACAAACCTCCGGATCATTCAAAAAATCTTCTGCAGATGGCAAATAAAACGTTCAAGAGCAAGGCGTCGATGCATCTCCAAGAGTGATCTGTAGGGTCGAACCTTGTGTTCGCCCGATCAGAGGGCGAACACAAGGTTCGACCCTAACACCGTACATGACATGACGGGAGATGCATCGCAATGTCCCGGGCGCGTTGCTTCAACGGGGCTTTTTACGAAGCCATCACACTTGTTCAGAAGGTCCACCCCAGATCGTTGGTCTCCGCAAACTGCTTGAGTATACGCCTTCCCGTCATCAGCTGATGAACCTCATCCGGTCCGTCGTAGATCCGGGCGGCCCGTTCATGCCGGTAGAAATAGGCCAGGATGGTGTCATCGGTCATGCCCAGCCCCCCATGTACCTGAAGCGCCCTGTCCACCACCTTCTGCATGGTCTGGGCGGCCATTTTCTTGGTAAGGGAAATTTCATTCCGGGCCTCGCTGGTGCCCACGGTTTCGATCCGCCAGGCCGTGTGCAGGGTCATCAGCCGCGCCGCCTGGATCTCCGCATAGGCGTCCGATACCCATGCCTGGATTAACTGGCGGGTGGCCAGGGTTTTTCCGTTTTCGGCCACCGGGCGCTTGTTGGCCCGGTCACACATGAGTTCCAGAGCTCTCCGGCAGATGCCGAGCCAGCGCATGCAATGATGTATCCGGCCCGGGCCGAGACGGTCCATGGCGATTACAAATGCCTGGCCTTCCGGACCGAGCAGGTTGGCTTGCGGCACCCGGCAGGACTGGTAAAGAATTTCGGCATGGCTGGCATAATCGCTGCCTTCGTGGCCCATGACGGGAATATTGCGCACCAGATTAAAACCGGGCGAGTCCGTGGGGACGATGATCATACTGGCATTGAGGTACTTGGGCGCTTCCGGATCGGTAATGGCCATGACAATGGCGAACTCGGCCCCGTCCGCCGATGTGGTATACCATTTGTGACCGTTAATCACGTAGTAGTCCCCGTCCTTGACCGCCGTGGTGTCCATCAGGGCCGGGTTGGAACCGGGCAGATCCACTTCCGTCATGGAAAAACAGCTGCGTATCCTGCCGTCCACAAGGGGCTTGAGGTATTCTTCCTTTTGCGCATCAGTGCCGTATTTATGAAGAATTTCAATATTGCCGGCATCCGGCGCCTGGCATCCGAAAACGTAATGCCCCAGTGGCGACCGGCCCAGCTCTTCGGAAACCAGGGCATGATCCATCAGGTCCAGCCCCATACCGCCAAGTTCCCGGGGGTGATTGGGCGCCCAGAGCTCCATCTGTTTGACCATACCCCGCAATTTCTCCAGCTCAGGCACAGCATCCCTGAATTCCACTGTGTTAAAATAGGGTTCAAGGGGAATCAGCTCTTTATCCACAAATTCACGAATCATGCTGAGAATCGTTCGCAATCGATCTGAAATGGTAAAATCCATGCTATACTCCTTTTATAGGTTACAAACGGACAGTGGGCTTTTCACGACACCGCCCTGAAGCCGGGATAATCTAGCGGCATCATATGCAAAACGGATAAACGTGTCAATAAAAATATAGCATTTGCTCTATTTTATTATTGACAAAAATCCAAGTATGGAATTTATTCTATTTTTATATCATTAAAAATATAGCGTTTGCTCTATATTTTCACCAATCCATGAGACCGGAGGTATAAATGAATCCAGAAGGTCGGTTACAAGACAAGGTTGCCCTGATTACCGGTGCAGCCAGCGGTATTGGGCGCGCCACAGCCGAACGTTTTGCGCGGGAAGGTGCCACGGTGGTAATCTGCGATGTAAACGAAGACGCGCTGAAAGGTGTTGCTGACAGCATCACACAGGCCGGGGGCACCATCACAGGCATCAAGGCGGATGTGTCTTTTGAAGCCGAGGTTCAGGCAACGGTTTCCCAGACCCTGGAACGGTATTCCCGGATCGATATTCTGGTCAACAATGCCGGCATCATCGGCGAAATGACCGCTCTCGCCGACATGACCCCGGACGGCTGGCGACAGGTATTTGATGTGAACCTTCTTGGGGCGGTGCTGGCCACCAAATACGTGGCCCCCCACATGCAGCAGCAACAATCCGGGGCTGTTGTCAATGTGGCCTCCGTGGCCGGTATCCGCTCCGGTGCCGGCCCCAACGCTTACAGCGCCAGCAAGGCGGCCCTGATAAATTTTACCCGGACCACCGCCTGCGATCTGGGTAGTTTTAATGTGCGTGTCAATGCCGTCTGTCCGGGGCTGATTGAAACCGGCATGACCAAACCGGTGTTTGATTACGCCCGCTCCAGCGGTAAAATCGACAAGGTTGGAAACCGTTGCGAACTCAGACGCTATGGATTACCGGAAGAAATTGCCGCAGCCATTCTGTTTCTTGCGTCCCACGAGGCCAGCTATATCACAGGCCAGGCATTGCCCGTAGACGGGGGAAACACGGCCTCACTCAATATGCCGGGCATGAAATTTTAACCCCATATTTCATGAAATAGCCGCTTACCCGACATTTTATGAAACAGCAATAAGGAGGGCGCATCCCATGAACAATGGAAACGAAAAACCAATGAGGCCAGAATTGGCCGCTTTGATCGAGCGGCTCGCTTATGGTCTGGATAAAAACCGACCCGATGCAGTGGCAAAAAGGGGGCAAAAAGGGCTTCGCACCGCCCGGGCCAATATCATGGATTTATGCGATAAGGACAGCTTTATCGAATACGGGGCACTGGCCATTGCGGCCCAGCGCGGCCGGCGTTCAGAAGAAGATCTGATCGAAAAAACCCCGGCGGACGGTTTTATTGCAGGGGTGGGATCTGTCAATAAAGAGCTGCTTGATAACGGTGATCCACGGTGCATGGCCATGGCCTATGATTACACCGTGCTGGCCGGCACCCAGGGCTATTTTAATCATAAAAAACTCGACCGCATGCTCAAGCTGGCCAAAGAGCAGCGCCTGCCGGTTGTGCTCTTTGCCGAAGGCGGCGGCGGCCGCCCCGGCGATGTGGATGCCGTCGGCATCATGACCGCCGGCCTGGATCTGTCCACCTTTGCCGCGTTCGGCGGGCTGAGCGGCCGCGTCCCGCTGGCAGGCGTGGTGGCCGGCCCATGCTTTGCCGGCAATGCCGCCCTGCTGGGCTGCTGCGATGTGATTATTGCAACAAAAAATGCCAATATCGGAATGGGCGGACCGGTGATGATCGAAGGCGGCGGCCTTGGGGTTTACAGGCCTGAAGAGATCGGCCCCATGGATGTTCAGACCGGAAACGGCGTGGTGGACATCGAGGTGGCAGACGACACCGAAGCCGTTGCCGTGACCCGCCAATACCTCTCCTATTTTCAGGGCCGGACCGCCCACTGGACAGCCGGCGACCCGTTTGCTCTCCGGGACCTTATACCGGAAAACAGCAAGCAGCCGTATGATGTCCGAACGGTGATCACCGCACTGGCCGATATTGATTCATTCCTGGAACTTCGCCCCGGGTTCGGCCCCGGCATGGTTACCGGCCTGATACGCGTTGAAGGACGCCCCTTTGGCGTTATCGCCAATAACTGCATGCACATGGCTGGCGCCATTGAGGCCGAAGGCGCGGACAAGGCCGCCCGGATGATGCAACTCTGCCAGGCCCATGGCCTGCCTGTTCTTTCTTTATGCGACACCCCCGGTTTCATGGTTGGCCCGGACATTGAAAAACGGGCCCAGGTGCGGCATGTGAGCCGCATGTTCGTAATCGGCTCTCACCTCACCGTGCCCTTTTTTACCCTGGTACTCCGGCGCGGATACGGCCTTGGGGTCATGGCCATGTCCCGCGGCGGATTTCACGAAGCCTTTTTCACGGCCGCATGGCCCACCGGCGAGTTCGGCGCCATGGGCATTGACGGCGCCATCCGGGCGGGATTTAAAAAAGAGCTGGCCGCTATCGAGGATGAAACCGCCCGCAAACAACTCTATGACAGCCTGGTCGGGGAATTGTACAAGCGGGGCCAGGCCGTGAACATGGCCGCTTATCTGGAAATCGACGCGGTCATCGATCCGGCCGATACCCGCAAATGGATCACCCGGGGCATCGAATCCGTCCCGCCGGAGGCATTTAACAGAACCGGCCATCCCTATGTTGATCCCTGGTAGGAAGCTGAAGCCGGTTTTCATCCGCCCCTATCCGTTACCGCATTTATTCAGCTTGGGCATGGCCCCTTTGAACGGCATGGAAGCAGGCACCGCTCTGGCATAAGCTGGGGCACTCGGTGGCCCGCCACGGGGAATATTTAACAATATTGACACGCATGCAATAACACGGGGGCGCGCGTGGTGAAGGCCTCAATCCGGCCGGATTGGATTACAACGGGTTCTCCGCCATGAACCGCATCAGTTCGTCACTCAGACGATCCGGCGCTTCAATGGCGGTCATATGGCCAACACCTTTCAAAACCACATGCCGGCATGATGGTATATTTTCCGCCATAATCCGGGCCGGCTCAATGAAAAGATCGTCCTTTTCCCCCAGAAGAATCAGGACCGGACACGTGATCTTTTTCAATCCTTCTTCCATCAGGTCGGGGTCCTGATAAAAAGAGCGCACAAATGCGGCAATACTGTTTCTGTCGCCGGTACTGATGATCTCATAAGCCATATCCCACATGGCCTCGTTATTGTCCGTTTCAGCGATGCCCCTGAAAAAAGGAAACGGGTTCTCCCTGACAAATTCAATGGTATCTTTCCAGGTCCCTTTTTCAAAACTGGCTGCAAATTTTTCGAAAAATGCGTCCCGTTGTTCCCTGGTCCCCTGCATCGGGCAGGTGGCGGAACTGGTATCCGTAAGCATCAAGCTCGAAAGCCGGTGACTGCTTTTCATGGCCCAGCGCGACGCCGCGAATCCACCGGTGGAATGGGTCAATAAATGAAACCGTTCAATCCCCAGATGATCTGCCAGGGCTTCGATGTCGGCCGCCACAGTTTCCGCGTCGTATCCATAAGGTTCGCCCACCACCTTCGTCTTTCCGTGACCGCGCATATCCATGGCAATCACTCTGTACTTTTGTGCCAGCCTGGCGGTGATACCCGGCAAACGCCAGTAAGTGGTATTTTCAATCAACCCGTGGATGGCAATTACCGGATCCCCCTGCCCTGTCTCTTCATAATAAACAGCCGCGTTTCCCCTGCTTAAAAACGCCATCTCCCGTTCCTTTCATTTTTACTGACGTTATACCGCAAGCAGCGGGCAAATACAATATCTTCACCCGATTCGCCGGGACAGGGAAAGCGTCTTCATTTGACATCAGGGATACAGCACCATTAAGATATAGATTATGAAAAATTATAATTTCATCGGTATTTGCCCCGGGGTACGGACCTGTTTTATCGCCGTGCTATTGCTGGCGGTTACGCCGGCCCTTGTATCGGCAACCGCTACCGCTGAGAAAAAAATCCGGACCACGATCACCGAAACCATGGAAGCCCTGTGGACCGGACAACCGTTTGAAGCCGGCCTGGTGCAGAAACAGCAGAAACTCAAAAGCATGATTGATGCGGGGCTGGTGGCCGGGGCCGAACTGGAGAATATTGCCAGACAGACAATCCCCGGCTTGATGAACCGTCACACAACCAACAGATATATCCTGGAGGAGATCGCCGGGCGCCTTGATACCCTCTTTGCCGGGCATATAAAATGGGAGGAGCTGAAAAAACCGGCCTGGCGGGAGATGGCATCCGTGATCCCCGATGGCGAACAGATGGTTTTCCGGGTCGGCACCCTGGCCCCCCACGGCACGCCCTGGCTGAACGTGCCCGAACAGATGCTGATCCCCCGTATGGAAGAACTAAGCAACGGCAAGATCACCATGAAAGTATATGCCGGGGGGATTATGGGGGAAGACGTTGATATTCTGAGAAAAATTGATATCGGTCAGTTAGATGCCTGTGGCGCCACAACCCTGGGCATGCTGGCCGCCTCCCCGGAAACCGCCGTATTCATGCTGCCGGGCCTGTTCAACAACTATGAAGAGATCGACTATATCTACAAAACATTCAGAAAACGCCTGGATAAAGGCTTTGAAAAAAAAGGCTATATCCTTGCGGCCCTTATCGACACCGGCCATTTTCATATCTATTCCAAAAACCGCATCGACAGCCTCGCGGTGTTAAGAAAACAGAAGGTCCTCTCCTGCTGGGGGACAGTTGAAAGCACGATGTTTCATGAGCTCGGCATCAGGCCTGTCCCCGTGGTGGTGCCGGAAGTCATGTCGGCGTTCAGCACCGGGCTTGCCGATACCACCCTGTCACCTGCGGCATGGATGCTCGGCATGCAGGCTTATCAGTACACCAACTACTATATCGAACCGCCCCTGCTCTATTCGCCCGCTGTTGTTGTCATGGGTATCCGTGCAGTCAAAAGGCTGCAGGAGCAATTTGATGTGTCAGATACATTGACCCGCAATATGCAGGAAATGGTCGTTGCCGAGGTCAAACGCTTTGAACCCGAATGGCGGGACCAGATACGGACATACAGCGCAAGGGCGTTGCAGGCGTTTAAAACCAAGACCGGCATGCAGGCCGTGACGCTGCCGCACGAGGATCAGTTGGAGATCGTGCAGGCCGGCTTAAAGGTCAGAAAAAAACTGGCCGACAAGGTCTTTCCTGAGGGGCTTATGCGCGACGTGCTCAATGCACTGGAAATATTACGGAAGAAGCAGGGGCGTGTTAAAGACTGCCCCCCTGCACACAACACGAATTAAAGGACTACAGCAAATGACATCTGGCGACAAAACCGTTCCGTTCCGTATCCGTTATCCGTTAACCCGATTCACAAGTTGATTTTTCCGGGTTAATCCGCAACGAATCTATTTTAACGCGTTAACAGCCGCCACAACTTAACTCACTGATCTGCTGATTGATATACTCAAGCCGTTCACTGTCATGGGACACATATTCCTCTCCCCGTATTGCCTCCCATTTTTCATAATACCTGTCAGACTCACCACTTGCGATACGCTGCTCCAGCGCATATCTTTCTGTGCAATACTGCCTGCATCGATAATTACTCATATCGTCACCACCAGTGTCAGTGTCCGGTGTGTATGAATTTGTATTATCATCATAATCTGACGTCCGAACATATTCCGATGTTTCACTCGAACCCGATGTCGTGTAAGAATTTGACGCATATTGACTGGCATTTGAACCGGTACTGCCGGTTGCTGCATCTGCTATATTACCGTCATCTGATGACTGCTGATAATAAGCCGATGTCCCGCCACCACTTGACGCATTGGACTGCCCGGATGTGCCTGATGCAGCAGTCTGTTGCTGATATGCCGTGCGAGAGGCTCCAGGCGACGTTCTGTCAGGAGCCTCTCTGCGCGAACTTGCGCTTGCTTGACGTCGTCGGTCACGGCTTCCGGAAACGCCTGAACGGGCAGCGTTTTTTCCGCCGGCATTTTCCTCAAGCAGCGTCACGCGATTTTCATCGCCATATTGTTCGGCTGAAACCAACATGCTTCTTGGATCAAAGGCATCGTATACGACTGCATAGCTGCACCCCCGCAATATCATTCGCAATGTCTCAGCCAGAGGCTTGTCGGATATATTCAACGACACGTTTTGGGGAATCTGCTTGTCCACCACATAAATATCCAGACTGGCCTTTTGGGAAATCGTTTTCAGAAGCGACAGAAAAGGAACATTTTGCTGATGGATCGTAAACCGCCCCTGATCAAATTGAACATTGGCCACAGGCCGGGCAGATGCATTTTCACTTGTCACAGCGGCCAGGCATATGCACCAGAGGCAAATGCCCCCCCACAACACCATTTGATGACGTAACCGTTGCATGGTTATCCCCTTTGTCTTGATAACATTAAAAATCACGGGCCAAACAGCGCATTGAAAAAACAGTCGATGGAAAGCGATTGAAAAAAGAAAGGATACAATCTCTGCACGCTATAGCCCGGTCCAGTACATTTTTCTTGTTTAAAAAATTTTTCTCTGTTTTATTTGACGGCTTCGTAAAAAGTCCAATTTCTTTGTTGCGCTGCATCTTTCGTCATGTCACGTACTGCTAAGTACGCTCCATTCCTCAAGATTTGCGCGCCTCGAACTTAAACTTTTTACTTTGCCGTTCCAAATTTGACTTTTTACGGGACCATCTTATTTGATAATTTACCAACTAACCCGCTTTTATTGCCAGTACATTCGCCTTAAGTTTGCCCTCTATAGCTTAACGCCTCTTAACTACGTCGATTAACTCCTTTGAAGAATTGAGCTGAAAACTATATCCTCCCCAATCAGCTTGCCAGTCAGGCTGTCCTAGATTTGCTCCACCGAAGAGGTTCCCAAATCCAAGAAAAGGCAAATCAAACCCAAATGCTTTATTAACGTCAACACTGTTCATTCCTTCATATAAATAGACCTCTTCTCCTGTCTGCGAAAGCGTAAACATCCACATCTGTCCCCCGGAAGCTTTCATTTCAAGAGCATCCTCTTTGTTTCTTTGTAATAGAGCGGGCCTCTCAGCCTTTTCTTTTGAAAGTCTCTCTTGCGCTTCATTGGAAAAAATGCTATCCCCCTGTTTTTCAAGAAAGTATTCATATGAAGATATGGTATCACTTTTTTTTGCGCGATCCCAAGATTCCTCTACTGACATCCCCCTATGCGCAGCACAGCTATTGACTGCAAGTGCGACAACAACGAACAGCAAGCATTTAAAAGTCTTATAGTTTTTTCTGACACGTTTTTCTCCTTAAATTTCCAAGAACCCTTTAACCGCATGTTTTTTAATAAACTATTCACGGCAATATAACCGTTCGATTGGACTTTTGTTAATTTTCCATAAAATTTTTGTAAATATCGCTTTTTGAGCCACCAAACACAGGGCTCACACAACGATAACACTAACCCGCATATTTCATGAAAGGCCCAAAAAAGTATGGCAAAATTCACATTATTGTTTTATAAATCAGTTGGTTAAACAATAACAATAAAGGAATTTTGCCATGACAGTTTGTACCACGAAAAAGATAGAATTCGCAAGGAGCAAAGGCCGCAGGAGCAAGGCCGCAAAATTGAAGCCGGGTTCAGCGGAGGCAATATTACATCGGACGGAGGCATCCTGCTGTTGAAAATGGCAGATCAAAAGATTGGTCTGGTTAAAAGAGTTGCCAGCGTGATTGAAGATACGCGTGATCATGACCAAATCACCATGTTGCAGCAGCGTATTTTCGGACTGGCTTTGGGTTATGAAGATCTCAACGATCATATGACGTTACGTAAGGACAAAGCATTGCAGGTGGCTGTAGAAAAAAGTGATGATCTGGCCAGTTCCTCGACGTTGTGCCGATTGGAGAACCGAATAAAGCCGAAAGCGATGTGGCAGATCAGTGAAGCCTTGGTAAGAGCATACCTTTAAAGGCAGCAATCCCCGCTATGTCGTTACCAGCCTGACCGGCGATCCCCGGTATCTTTATGATAAGATCTACTGTGCCCGCGGTGATATGGAGAACCGTATCAAGGAACAGCAGTTGTATCTTTTTTCTGACCGGACCAGTTGCATGAA
>JAXHTY010000020.1:0-99378 GCA_034189905.1 Thermodesulfobacteriota bacterium | reverse complement strand
TACTCCTTTCCTGACGTTGTGGGGACAACTCAGGATTGGTTGTAACAATGAGTCGTTCAGATGGCAAAGCCACTGAACTCTGACCTTGCCCAAAGGGCAAGGGTTTCTATGTTGGACTAAAGGCTTATCTGGTAGTATAATAAATAATCAGAGAAAATCCAATTTGCGCGGTCGGAAATATGATAAACTTTTTCGAAGCGGTTTTTACGCGTACCGGAAGAGAAAGAATCATGGGAAAAGACATGCAGGTGTTAAAAATTGATAAGTCTGCTTTTTCGGTAAAATCTTTATTCGAGGCGGATGACGACAGAGAATATTGGCAAAGCAGGCATCCCATCGAACGGTTGAAACATATCGAGGTATTGCGAAGGATCAATTATGGACATCGTGCTGCAGCCAGACTTCAAAGATTTTTTGAGGTTACTCAACGATAACGGCATCCGGTATCTGTTGATCGGCGGATATGCGGTTGGCTACCATGGTTATCCAAGAGCAACCAATGACATGGATATCTGGATTGCCATGGACCCGGAAAATGCCGATCTCATGGTTTCGGCCGTTAAGGCGTTTGGATTTGATACCCCCGAGTTGTCCAGGGACTTGTTTCTCGAAAAAAATAAAATCATACGGATGGGTGTTGCCCCTGTAAGAATAGAAATATTGACGACGATATCCGGAGTCGCTTTTGAGGATTGTTATCCCAAAAAAGTCATCGATACAATAGATGGCATTCAAGTACCTGTTATAAGCCTGGAAGACCTTAAGGCCAATAAAAAAGCAAGCGGTCGACACAAAGATATGGATGATTGGGAAAACCTTGCATAAAACGCTTGCCAATATCTGACGCGATCCGCTATGAACATCGTCTCGCCCAACATGTGACAAGCTGTCCCCGACACAGCAGGTCCTGCCTGTGGCGCAGGAAAAAAGCGCGATAATCCCCCGTTCAGGACGATGTGATCCACTTTTTCATGCCGGGTGCGGTCTTTTCCTGCCACTGCCGGGAAACCCGGAGCTTTATGAAGCGGGTATAGGTGTGCTGCACAAAAGAGACCACGGTTTCATAGAGATCGATCCGGTCCAGGACGGCGGCTTCCACTGAATCCTGCTCCGTGCCGTCGGTTTCGGGGAGTTTCAGTCCGGCCACATCCAGGCTCTCGCCCTTGAGATCAAAGATCCAGGCCAAACCGCCGGCCTCCATGTTGAGGTTCATTTCCGTCACAAGGGCGCCTTTTCGGACGGCCAGCCTGCCCTCTTCCAGTTCGGATTCCCCGCCCTTGATGGTTATGGTTTCAACCCCTTCGCTGCGGCTGTTTTCAAGCACGATCCGGGAGCCAAGCCCCAGTAAAACAGGTTCATTGTCTTTGTTCACAATC
The DNA here is from genome assembly GCA_034189905.1 of Thermodesulfobacteriota bacterium. GTDB lineage: Bacteria > Desulfobacterota > Desulfobacteria > Desulfobacterales > Desulfosudaceae > JAXHTY01. The sequence continues at coordinate 98,002 of JAXHTY010000020.1, read as the reverse complement.
TGGTCCGGATCGGTCTCCATCAGAAACCACAGCCATGTGAGAAATTCATGCCCCAGAAACTTGTAGCGATTATAGGAAACAGATATATCCAGCATTATGACTCCATGAAATTGGTGGGTGAGAGTTTAAACAGCCGGTCCCGCTGGCTGTCCGACAGGCCGGCTTCAAGGTCGGCAATGGTATAGGGAAACAACCGGATCAGCCGCATGGAAAATGTTTTCACAAACAGGGTTTCCAGTTCTTCGTTGGCCCCTTTCATATTGGAAAAAAACCAGAGCCTGCCGGCTTCATAATCCCAGACAATATCATAGGCATTGGGTGTGGCCGGCACCCGAAGGACCAGTTCATGGAGCACCTTTTCCTTGATCTGCTTTTTTTCGTTTTTGGCCAGGGTGGCCTGACCGGTTTTTTTCATCTGCTTTTCATACGCGGCCATGCAGTACTTCTTTACCACCTTGGCGGGTATGGCCTTTTTGTCCAGGCGCAGGGCAAAAATCATATAATGGCCGAACATGAACGATGCCTTTGAAAAAGCGGGCACAAACGGCGTTGCAAAGGCGGTCCAGCCCACGGCTTTTTCTGCGGGATCGTTATCAATATTGCGAATGGCGTATTGTTTCAGACCGGCCTCGACGGTTTCCGTAACCGGCTTTGCCAGCTTCCCTTCCACCCGGTAACAGGTGATAGACGCCCGCGACGAAAGTAAACCCATATTCTCTCAGTCCTTCCTGTTCTTACTGGTGTATGTGCATTTTACTTATTATTTCACCGCAGAGCAGAAGGATTTGATCTCTGCGTCCGCTGCGTCTCTGCGGTGAAAATAAATCACTTGCTTTTGGGCAGAATGCGGACGTCAACCTTTCCTTCCAGCCCTTTTTTAAAGGCTTCGGCATCCGCAGCACTTCCGGCCACGGCCCCGTAGTGCATGGGAACGGCAATCTCCGGATTGACCATCAGGGTCGCTTCAACGGCCTGATCTGCAGTCATCACATAGGTCCCGGAAACCGGCAGCAGTGCAATGTCCGCCCGAATATCCTTCATCTCCGGAATCACGTCCGTATCCCCGGCATGATACACCCTCACCCCGTCCACTTCAATGACAAATCCCAGCCACCCGTTTTCCCTGGGATGAAATGCCTTATCCGTGTTATATGAAGGAACCGCTTCAATGGTGACGCCTTGTTCGGTTATGGTGTCACCGGGCTTAACCACCCTTATATTGCCGGACAGCTTTCCGGCGGCATCGCCTTCCGTGACAATAACCGATGCATCCCCCTGGATCTTTGCCACATCATCCGGGCTGCAGTGGTCATGATGCGCATGGGTGACCAGAATCAGGTCACCTTCGGGGCCACCCGCAATCTCATAGGGATCGATATAGATCGTCTTTTCCGCGTCGATCCGGAATGCATCATGCCCCAGCCACCTGATCTTTTCCAGAAACACGTCTGCCGTTCCCATGTGTCCTCCTTTTGTTGATGCAAGTTGAAGTTGTAAGTAACATGAGAGACCCTTCAGGTCAATCTGCATCCAATCTCTTGTGCCTTTTTTCAATCTTCCGGCTCGCCATATCCGCCGCCGCCGGGGGTCTTTATGATAAACGTATCGCCTGTTTTCATTTCCACAGTGCCGGTACTGTGGACTGTTTCAACTGATCCGTTCTGCCGTTCCACAAAGTTTTCACCGGTTTTGCCGTCTTTGCCGCCATCGAGTCCGAACGGCGCGACCTGCCGGCGATTGGATAAAACCGCTGCGGTCATGGGCTCAAGAAACCGCAGTCGTCGGATAACGCCGTTACCGCCATGATATTTGCCGCGACCGCCGCTTGACCGGCGAACAGAAAAATCCTCCAGCAGCACCGGGAATCGCCATTCCAGAACCTCGGGATCGGTCAAACGGGAGTTGGTCATATGGGTATGGACCGCGTCCGTGCCCGCAAAATCCTGGCCTGCGCCTGATCCGCCGCAAATGGTTTCATAGTACTGATAACGGTCGTTGCCAAAAGTAAAATTATTCATGGTGCCCTGTGAAGCGGCCATAACACCCAGCGCCCCGTACAGTGAGTCCACAACCGCCTGGGATGTTTCAACATTTCCGCCGGCAACCGCTGCCGGATGTTGAGGGTTGAGCATGCTGCCGGGCGACAGGATAATTTCAAGCGGTTTCAGGCAACCAGCGTTGAGCGGGATATCATCGCCTACCAGGGTGCGAAACACATAAAGCACGGCCGACCGGGCAATAGCAGCCGGTGCGTTGAGGTTGCTATCCTGCTGGTCCGAGGTCCCGGTAAAATCGATCCTTGCGCCGCCGGCTTTCTGATCAATAGAGACGGCCACCTTTATCCGGCAGCCGGCATCCATGGGACAAGTGAAGGAACCTTCTGATAAACCCTGAATTACCCGGCGAACAGATGTTTCCGCATTTACCTGTACAAATGCCATATACGCCCCCACTGTATCCCGGCCAAACTGATCGGTCAGGTGCTGCAACTCCTGAATGCCTTTTTCATTGGCCGCGATCTGCGCCCGAAGATCAGCAATATTCTGACCCGGGTTGCGGGCCGGGTACGGCCCGGAAGCAAGCAATTGCCGTAGCTCTGCTTCCTGAAAAATATGGTTTTTCACAAGATGAAAATTGTCCAGAAGCACCCCTTCCTCGCCAACACGGGTACTGTGAGGGGGCATAGATCCCGGGGTTATGCCGCCAATATCGGCATGATGCCCCCGGGCGGCAACAAAAAACCTGACGGCATCGTCCTGGAAAATCGGCGTCATAACCGTTATATCGGGCAAATGCGTTCCGCCGGAATAGGGGTTGTTGGACGCGAACACGTCGCCCGGTTGAAACTTGCCGTTTCGGGCGGTGATCAGGGCGGCCACACTCTCTCCCATGGAACCCAGGTGGACCGGTATATGGGGCGCATTGGCCACCAGTCCGCCTGTTTGATCAAACAGGGCGCAGGAAAAATCGAGCCGTTCCTTGATGTTCACGGATGATGCGGTGTTTTGCAGCGTAATACCCATCTGCTCGGCCACGGACATAAACAGGTTATTGAATATCTCCAGCATTACCGGATCGGGCCGGTCTTTGTGAACAGCCGGGTGAGATGGTATCTTTTGCCTGGACGTGTCAACCGAAGCTGTTTTGGATAAAACAAGATGACCGTGACCGGTGATATCGGCCTGCCAGCCTTTATCAACAATATTGGTGCCCGTTTTTTCGACGATGACGGCCGGTCCCGTCAGACGGTGCCCTGGCGCCAGGTCTGCGCGTTGATAAACCGGTGCTACGGCCCAGTGGTCATCATCGAACATTCCGGTTGTATCCACCGGTACCGGCGGTGTTGACGATGGTGAAGACAATTCCGCTTCGGATGGGGATGCATTTACCTGAATGGTCTCAACCGAGACCGCTTCCACCATCAATGGTTTCTCGGGCTGAATAAATCCGAATCGCTGCTGGTGCGCCTCTTCAAACGCGACCCGAATGACGTTCAGGTCATCATCCAACACCACGGGCAATGCCGTGTCTGTGCCCTGATACTTGACCAGCAGTTTCGATATAAAGGTCAACGGCCGGTTGGCACCATTTTGCTGATCAATCTCTGCCCTGCCTTTGGCTTTCAGGTCGGCAACCACCTGATCAATCTCTCCCAGGAGCGTTAACGACAGCGGCGCGTTGACGCTGCAATGATGCATGGCACGCACATCTGCCAGCCCCATGCCATAGGCCGAAAGCACACCGGCCAGCGAATGAATATAAATCCGGCGCATGCCCAGCGTGTCGGCCATGCGACAGGCATGCTGACCGCCGGCGCCCCCGAAGCAGCACAGGGTGTACCGGGAAACATCGTACCCGCGCCGCAACGATATCTTTTTGATGGCATTGGCCATATTTTCCACGGCAATGGTCAGAAACCCTGTGGCCACCTGCTCCGGCAATAAATGCCGGCCGCCAGCCTGGTTGATCTGCCGGGTCAGGGCATCAAATTTCTGTTGGGTGATGGCCGCGTCAAGGGGCTGGTTGCCATCAGGGCCGAACACATGCGGGAAATGGCCCGGTAAAATCCTGCCCACCAGCAGATTGCAGTCTGTCACGGTCAGCGGGCCGTTACGACGGTAACAGGCAGGCCCGGGATCGGCGCCGGCCGATGCCGGGCCGACCCGGTACCGTTCACCGTCAAAATTGATGATGGACCCGCCCCCGGCGGCAACCGTATGAATGGCCATCATGGGAATCCGCAGCCGGACACCGGCGATCTCGGTCTCCAGTTCCCGCTCGTATTCGCCGTTATAATGGGCCACATCGGTTGAGGTGCCGCCCATGTCAAAGGTGATAATATTGTCAAATCCCGCCATCCGGCAGACCTGAACCGCCCCCACGATACCGCCGGCCGGCCCGGACAGGAGGCTGTCTTTGCCCTGAAACCGGCGGGCATCGGTCAGGCCGCCACTGGATTGCATAAACAACAGGCGATGCCGATCTTTTTGCGTATCCGCCCACTGAAGCCGGGCTGTCAGTCCCTGAATATAACGCCGCAGCACCGGGGTCAGGTAAGCATCGACAACAGTGGTATCGCCCCGGCGAATGAGTTTTCTCAACGGACTGACCTGATGGGAAAGCGAAATCCGGGTAAACCCGATTTCTTCGGCAATGGCGGCGGCCCGGATTTCATGTCCGGCAAAACGGTAACTGTTCATAAAAACAATGGCGCAGGAACGGATTCCTGCATCATAGGCGGATTGAAGCTCACTTGCGAGGGTTTGCGTATCCAGCGGGATTTCGACATAACCACCTGCCCGGCACCGCTCCCCGGCTTCAATCACCCGTTCATAGAGCACGTCCGGCAGATCAATGCGGCGGGCAAAAATATCGGGCCGGTTCTGATACCCGATTCGAAGGGCATCCCTGAATCCTTTCGTGATGACCAGGACGGTCCGTTCGCCTTTGCGCTCGAGAAGCGCATTGGTGGCCACTGTGGTGCCCATGCGAATCGCAGCGATTCTGGCCGCAGGTACCGGCTCGCCAGCCGGGACTTCCAGCAAATCACAGATTCCCTGAATCGGCGCATCCGGATATCGTGAGGGGTTTTCCGACAACAGCTTGTGAATCTTCAGATCACCGTCCGGAGCCCTGGCAACGATATCGGTGAACGTCCCGCCCCGGTCAATCCAGAACTCCCAGATGTCATCTTTGCACGCAGTTTTATGGCAGGGCTTATGTTCAGACATTGTCAGAAATTTCCCGGATCACATGCTCTCTTCCTGTGTCAGCCGGAAAAAGACCTCCTCCAGGTCGGCCTGCTTTGCGCCGGATTGAAGCTGCAAATCCGCCATGGTGCCGATGGCGATCAGCTTGCCCCGGTTGATCACCCCCACCCGGTCGCAGACTTCCTGGGCCACGGACAGGGTATGGGTGGACATGAATACGGCAGACCCGTTTGTTGCTTTTTCCCGCAACAGGTCCTTGACCATCCGGATCCCTGCCGGGTCAAGCCCCACCATGGGTTCGTCTACGATCAGCACATCAGGGTCATGCAGCAGCGCACCTGCCATGATCAAACGCTGCTTCATACCGTGGGAAAAGGATTCGATCAGATGGTCCGCCCACTGGTCAAGGGAAAACATCGTGAGCATGGCAATGGCTTTTTCGGGAAAGGCGTCCGCGTCTACATGGTATAGGTCTGCCGTAAACCGCAAAAATTCCATGGCCGTCAATTTTTCATAAAGATAGGGTCTGTCCGGAATAAACCCCACCCTGGCCTTGGCATCTTCCGGGGCTTCGGCCATGTCAATGCCGCAAATGTGAATCCGGCCGGATGTGGGCGCCAGAATACCGCCCAGCATGCGAATCATGGTGGTCTTGCCGGCACCGTTGGGCCCGATAAACCCGAACACCTCGCCACCTGCAATGCTAAGCGAGACATCAGACACTGCCACAAAATCGCCGTACTTCTTTGTCACATCACTGATTCTGATCACCCGAACCTCCATTATTTCCATTCTGTTGAGCCATGTATTTTTTTTTCAAAGCCCGCCATTTGTCCAGCCGTGCCTTAATGGTCTTCTCATACCCCCGGTCTGTGGGATGATAATAGATATTACCGGCAAGCTTGTCCGGCAGATGCTCCTGGGGCGCAAACGCATCCTTGTAATCATGGGCATACTTGTATCCCCTGCCGTAACCGATCTCCTTCATCAACGAAGTGGGGGCATTCCGGATGTGCTTTGGCACGGGCAGGTAGCCGGTCTGTTTTACGGCCTGCTTGATCTCCCCGTATGTTCTGTAAAGACTGTTGCTCTTGGGTGCGGTGGCAAGATAGACCGCTGCCTGGACAATGGCCAGTTCCCCTTCGGGCGATCCCAGGAACCGGTAGGCTTCCATGGCGTTCATGGCAACATCGAGGGCTTGGGGATCGGCATTGCCCACGTCTTCGGAGGCAAAACGGATCATCCGGCGAAGGACATAAAACGGGTCTTCGCCGGCCGAGAGCATGCGCTCAAGCCAGTACACCGCCGCATCCGGATCACTGCCGCGAAGGCTTTTGTGCAGGGCGGAAATCAGGTTGTAGTGCTCTTCACCTGATTTATCATACAACATCGCCTTTTTATCCAGGGCCCTGGTGATGTCTGCCAGTCCGACCTCCCGGCCCCCACCGGATTGAAGATGCAGATGCGCAGCCGCCTCCAGGCTGTTCAGTGCGGTCCGCACATCCCCGTCCGCCACTTGAACAATATGCGCCAGGGCATCTTCGGAAAGCTGAATATCCATCTTCCCCAGCCCGTGTTCCGTGTCAGCCAGGGCCCGATGCAAAACGTCACGTATCGCATCCTCGGGCACGGCATTCATGGTAATCAGGCGACAGCGGGACATGAGCGCCGGGATCACTTCAAATGACGGGTTTTCCGTGGTGGCGCCGATCAGTGTGACCAGCCCGCTTTCCACATGGGGCAGAAAGGCGTCCTGCTGGGCCTTGTTGAACCGGTGTATCTCGTCCACGAATAATATGGTATTCTTCCCGTATCCCGCACGCCGTTTTTTTGCCTCGTCGATTACCGCCCGGATCTCTCTGACGCCGGACAACACGGCTGATATCTGAACAAACACCGCACCGGTGCTTTTGGAAATAATATGGGCAAGGGTGGTCTTGCCGCAGCCGGGCGGCCCCCAGAGGATCATGGAAAAAAGCGTATCATTTTCAAGAGCGGACCGAAGCAGGGACCCTTCAGCGGTAATCTGATCCTGACCGGCCAGATCTTCCAGACGTGCCGGCCGCATCCGGTCGGCCAGCGGACGGGCACCGTCGGAAAATGTGTTCAACCGGTATTCAAAAAGATTGTCCATGGGGTCTCTCTTGATGACGTCGTAAAAGACTTCCGTCCCGGTCCTTACCCGGGTTTTACGGACAGTAGCGGGGGCTCCCGGGATTGCGCCGTTGCTGACGCTCTTCGGAATGACGTGGCAAATGACGCCATTTCGAGCGCAGGTATATTCATCATCTCAAATTCAAACTATCACAAAATTTCTATCTCTTTGCTCTCGTCTTGCGATTTTTACGAGCCGGCTGCCGTTTGCCGGCGGAATAGTCCTTCCGGCCGGTTTTTTCCCGGAAAATAAGCCGCACCGGCGTCTTGTCAAGTCCGGCTTCCCTGCGAATCTCGTTGATCAGATACCGTTTGTACGAAAAATGAACGGCATCCGGATAATTAACAAAGCAGACAAATGTGGGCGGGCACGAGGAAATCTGGGTGGCGTAATTGAATTTCAACCGCCTGCCCTTGTGAAAGGGTGGTTCATGATAGTGCGTGGCCCGTTCGATGATATTATTCAATTCCCCGGTACGCAGGCTGAACGCATACTGATCATACACCGAGTCGATCAGGGAAAACATTTTTTTCACCCGGTAGCCGGTCTTTGCGGACACAGTCATGGCCGGGGCAAATCCGAGAAATTTGGCAAAATACTGCAGGTCGTCATAGTAGGTTTTGGCCTTTTTGCCGTTGGCCTTGGCGATATCCCATTTATTGATCAGAAAAACACACCCGCAGGCCCGCTCATAGGCATATCCCGCAATAGTCACATCCTGTTCCGTCACCCCCTGCTCCGCATCGATCAGAATCAGCGCGATGTCGCACCGATCCAGGCTTTTGAGAGTCTTTACCGCTGAAAAACTTTCCACCTGAACCTTTACCCTGCTTTTTCGCCGGAGCCCGGCCGTATCAATCAGACGGTAGGTTCGGCCATCAATTTCACAGAGCGTATCGGTACTGTCTCTGGTAGTGCCCGGCACCTCGCTCACGATCATGCGCTCTTCGCCCAGAATCCGGTTTATCAGCGTGGATTTGCCCACATTGGGCTTGCCCACCACCGCCACCTGAATAGCGTCTTCACCCGGTGCCGGGGGCTGATCCGGCAAGGCCGCCACCAGGTCATCCAGAAATGTTCTCACACCATAGCCATGTGCGCCCGATACAGGATACAGTGCCTCCACGCCCAGGCTGTAGAACTCATACATATCCGGTTCCTGCTCAGGCGCATCGATCTTGTTGACCAGATAAAACACCGGCGTCGACGCATTCTGCAGGAACGCCATGATCTCCCGGTCAAAGGGGGAAATACCGTTTTTGCCGTCCAATACCAGCATCACTGCGTCCGCCTCATTCACCGCCTGTGTTATCTGAAAACGGATCTGGCCCATGAACCGGTCATCATCGTCACTCATAAACCCACCAGTATCCACCACGGTGAATTCAACCCCGTCCCATTTCGCATCCCCATAGTGACGGTCCCGGGTCACGCCCGGCTGATCGTCCACAATGGCATCCCGGGTCCGGGTCAGGCGGTTAAACAGGGTGGATTTGCCCACATTGGGACGGCCTACGATGGCGACAATAGGTTTCATGATTACAGATTCAGCACATTTTCCTGAAAATTCAATGTGGCAAAATAATCGTCCATGGTTTCTTCCCGGCGAATCAGCTCCACCGAACCATCCGTGCGCAGCAGCAGCTCCTTGGGCCGGAGCCGGCCGTTGTAATTAAACCCCATGGCAATGCCGTGGGCACCGGTATCGTGAATCACCATCAGGTCACCGGGTTCCACCGCCGGCAAATCCCGGTTTACGGCAAACTTGTCAATGTTCTCGCAAAGTGCGCCCACCACATCTACCGCTTTGCGCGGGGCATCTTCCTTACCCGGCACAGTGATGTGATGATAGGCCCCGTACATGCCCGGCCGCATCAGCGCGGACATGCAGGCATCCACGCCCACATAGTTGCGGTAAATATCCTTCTGATTGATGGCCCGGGTCACCAGAACCCCATGTGGTCCGGTCATATAGCGGCCGCTTTCGATATAAAGATTCGGCATATATCCGCGATAAGCGGCAAACCGATCAAATGCCGCGCTGATGGCCTTCCCCATGGCCGCCACATCCAGCGGGGCATCTGTCGGTTCATAGGGGATGCCAAACCCGCCGCCGATGTTAATGAACTCAAACCGGATATCCAGGGCGTCGGAAATCTCTTTTGCAAGGTCCAGGAGCATCTCCGCGGTTTTGACCATATATTCATGATTGCGCTCGTTTGATGCCAGCATGGCATGGAGTCCGAACCGGGACACGCCCATGTCCCGGACCCGCTTATACGCCTCCACAATCTGGTCATGGGCCACGCCGTACTTGGCCTCAACCGGGTTACCGATAATCGCATTGCCGGTCCGCCGGGGGCCGGGGTTGTACCGGAAGGAGACCAGATCCGGCATCTTCGGCACTCTGGGAATCAGGGAGATATCATCCAGATTCAGAATACAGCCACTGTCCCCCAGGGCCGCATCAAACTCGGCCCGGGACGTGTTATTTGAGGTAAACATGATATCGTTTCCACCGGCACCGGTCTGCCGGGCCATCACCAGCTCGGGAACGGAGCTGCAATCAAACCCGAACCCCATGGAATGCATGATCTCCAGAATCCGGGGATTGGGTAAGGCCTTGACCGCAAAAAACTCCCGGAATACCGTCACACCGGCAAACGCCTTGACAATTTGCTCACCCGTCTCCCGTATCCCCGCCTCATCATAGATATGAAACGGCGTCCCGAAATGTGCCGCAATATTCTCCAAATCCGGCACCAATCGTTCTTCAAATCCATCCGACATCGGCATCGGTAAAACCCCTTCTCAATCTTCCCTGAATTTCATTTTCTACAGATCAATCAAAATTGAATAATAATACTAAACCATTCCACAACAGGCAAACCTTTTGTATATTTATCCGCCTGTACATATCCATTTCAAATATCGGTGTGCCAGGGCATTTATCTGCCTATCTGTATAGACGATGGCGCCTCCGGACCGGCCGGTTTATATCTCGCGCGGCAATCCTTACATCTCTGTTTTCCGGAAAGTGTTTCTCCATATTTGCTTCACATCTTGAAATCACAGGGTGTTTCGTGATAAAAAAATAGATTACAAATGCCAGCATAACAGCCCGCACTTCATATTGAACAGAAAGCTTATTTCTGCTGAAGTGCGTATACGAAAGTTTGATACTTTTGGTTCTTGGGAAAGATATTTTAAATGCAATAATACATTTGTTTTACAGGGATTGATAATGACCGAAATTCATGAAACCGCAATCGTTGAAAAAGGCGCCATCATCGGTAAAGGAACCCGGATATGGCATTGGGCACATGTATGTGGCGGCGCCACGCTTGGCAGCGATTGCAACCTGGGCCAGAACGTCTTTGTCAGTGGGAAAGCACGGGTGGGAAACAATGTAAAAATCCAGAATAATGTTTCTGTTTATGACAATGTTGTGCTTGAAGACTATGTTTTTTGTGGCCCCAGTATGGTGTTTACCAATGTCTACAACCCCCGGTCTGAATTCCCGAGGAAAAAAGAATTTAAAAAAACGCTTGTCAAAAAAGGCGCGACCCTGGGGGCCAACTGCACTATTATCTGCGGTATAACGATTGGCCAGTACGCATTTATTGCTGCCGGTGCTGTTGTGAACAAAGACGTAAAGCCATTTGCCCTTATGGCCGGTATTCCGGCCAGACAAATTGGATGGATGAGTCGTTTTGGAGAACAGCTTGATCTGCCAATTGAAGGGGCCGGCCATGCAAACTGCCCGCACACAGGAGATGAATACAATTTGCATAACGGACAACTGATACTCTCCTCTCCAAACAACGATAAATCATAAGAAGGAGATCACGCCTTGAAAAATTTTGCACTTATCGGAGCGGCAGGGTATGTTGCCCCCCGCCACATGCAGGCCATTCAGGAGACCCGCAACAGACTGTTGGCCGCTCTTGATCCCAATGATTCAGTGGGCATTATCGATTCATATTTTCCTGATGCTCACTTTTTTACAGAATTTGAACGTTTCGACCGTCATGTAGAAAAGCTTCGTCGCAAGAAAAAAAAAGATAAGATTGACTACGTCAGCATCTGCTCTCCCAATTATCTACATGATGCACATATTCGCTTTGCCTTGCGTGTTAATGCTGATGCGATATGTGAAAAGCCGCTGGTACTCAACCCCTGGAACATTGATGCTCTTGCGGAAATAGAGAAAGAGACCGGCAACAGGGTGTATAATATTTTACAACTACGACTCCATCCCTCCTTGATCAGACTGCGTCAACAAGTTCAAGATGAATTGACCAGGGACCCTGGGAAGAAATATTCGATTGACCTGACATATCTGACCAGCCGAGGTCGCTGGTATTTTCGGTCCTGGAAAGGAGACATTAAAAAATCCGGTGGTGTTGCCACCAATATTGGTATCCATTTCTTTGATATGCTGATATGGATCTTCGGAGACGTAAAGGAAACTATCGTGCACAAAAATCAGGAAGACACCTGTGCAGGCATACTTGAGCTCGAACATGCCCATGTTCGCTGGTTTTTGTCCGTCAATGCCGATTTTCTGCCGGATAGTCAGAAGCAGCAAAACCAGCGAACATACCGCTCTATTCTTGTAGAAGGCACAGAGATTGAATTTTCCGGTGGATTTACCGATCTACATACGCAAAGTTACCAGAAGATCATTGAAGGCGAGGGATTCGGCCTGGAAGAGGCACGAAAGTCAATTGTAACCGTGCATGAAATAAGAAACAGCAAACCAGTCACCTCACTATCGGGATGCCATTCCTTATGCCTTGAATCGTGATCGTGCCCCTGGCTTTATTTATATTTAAAAATAACCATAGAGAGCCTGAGCAATAATTTTTTTGGCTTTAGTAGTGACAGGATTAAATAATCAAATATTTGAAATAATTTATAGAAACTCTGAAAGTATTGAGGCGGTAAAAAATATATTTTGGTCAGATCCCTGAAGGCAAAAAGATAATTACTCAAATAAGGATGGTATGCTCTCTCATCTAGAATAAATACAGGATTCTTACCCCCTAAAAATCTGTTAATTGACAAATATGCTTTCAGGTATTTCCTATTTTTAAGCGTATGACCTTGCGATAAAATAACGTCATTGGGAATGGCCTCTTCCACAAACAACGCCCCGCTCCCCAGTAAATCGTCAATGATCTTTTTAGCTTTTTTATTTCTTGATACTATAATTGAATTGCCATGATCAGACTTTTGTTTAAATTTTGGGAGATGCGGATCCCCTAATGCGACATCTGCCAAATCATTTAATGGGTCTGGACATAATCGGCAGCGCTTCAGCATATAAAAACCATCAACCGATGAGGCATAACGTAAAATACCTGAACGGGTGTTTCCCCTGGTCCGAGGAATGACAGAAACATTTTCTTTATTCGAAAATTCTACTCTTATTTGCCCCGGCCATTTACCATGCCGAAAACTAATGCTTTTAACATCTTTCCATTTAATAGCAAATTCTTTAAGATAGTACTCAAATGCTTGAAACTTGTTGTAGCCGCCACAAAAGACACCAATAGATAAAACTAAATAATCAGTTATACCTGGGTTAATGATTTTATATTTTTCTAAGGCTTCAATCTGACAGGGGACCCCCACAAATGCGAATCGATTTTTAGAACTAAACAGCGTTTTCAACTCTTTTCCAAAATTTACCGGATGATAAACTGATCCATGAATTGAAGATAACTCGTCTGTAGAATATATTATTTTCCCTGAAGTTTTGTAAGGGGATTCTTTGGAAGGCACAACACAATATGCACAATCTATTTGGTTGGAGTCGAATAAATAAGCCAAAATTGCTGGCACAAGACCACCGGACGAAGATGCTTCTCGAATTTCACTATTGGTACTATGTCCTATCTTTAGATCCGTATAATGACCGGTCAGATAGTTCTCAGGCAAAGAACCATATTTATTCATAATCAAATCATGAAGATCCAAGTTTTTGCCTGGACAGAAATCATAACACAAACAATCTATTATACAATTGCAATCTGCAGAGGGGGCGACTTCGGGTTTAAAAGAATCTCTCGTCTTATCATATACCATTTCTATGGCATTCTGAGGGCATACCACTGCACAAAAACCGCATCCAATACAGTTGTTTTCTTCAACTATCTCCTCTAACTTAGTGCTTTTCATGACTCATCCCAGTTTGTCCATCAATCCAATTTTGCAACAACTTAAAACCATTATAGACCTTTTTAATATTATCTTGATGCAATGCCTCCATTTTAGCAATTACCTCTTTATTACCCTCTAAATCTTTCAACTTTTCACAAACAATTTTGGATAATGACTCAGGTGTCAACTGCCTGGCATCAATAGCATAATTCGCTAAATCATAATAATCTAACAAATCCTTGTATTTAACATTCCATCCAATTGCCACCGAAGGTGTCTTTGAGGAAACAGCAGCAACCAAGGCATGATAACGGGATACAACACAGACTTTAGAACCTGTTATGATAGCCTTAGCTTCCATAGGGTTTATATCTTCTTCAACTAGATGAATATAAGACTGATATTGTTCATTATTCAGTTCGTTTTTGATTTTGTCAATAATATTCCTGCAGACCTCTCTATCACATTCTTTTTTATTATCAGAATACATATGTGGTAAAAAGACTAGTTTTTCATTGTTTAACAAAAGCTGCTCTGCAATCAGATAAAAACTCTCTACATGATTCTGGCCAACACTTAGGCCATTATGGTCATGTATGTTGTGAATCACAGAACTGGGAGAAAGAACTATATAATGATCCTTCCTCAAATCATGATCATGTAAATATTCCTCCAACCATTCATCCGAGGCTTTAGGCAGTATAATGGCAACATCCGGAAAATCGTACACTTTCGATTGGTTTTTTACAATTTGCTTACAAAATTCAGCGGAGCTTTTCCCTCTGGCGGGTATAAAATCCAAATATTTGAATTCATTTCGGGCAAATATCCGTACTTTCCAATCATCAAAAGGACCAAATGATTGAATGAATCTGGCGAACGGCTTATTTTCTTTTTGTGCATAATAAAAATTGGTATAGTATTCAAGCCCTTCAAAAAAATTTCGTGTCCCATCCCCCACATAGGAAATGCCATTCATATCAATGATAATATCTGTATCTCTCACCGAATTGATAAATTCTTGATGAACTTCAGACCAGTAATTTTTGGAGGGGATATATTCTGAAAGGGTAATTCCTTTATATTTAAAATGGCGAAGCAATTGCAGCAACTTGGTCTTATTGAGGATATGAATATGAAGACGATCTCTTCTGACAATCTTTACATTATATTTTTTTGCCCATTGGCGCTCAGCGTCATAACTCGTTGCTGTAACGGCAAAAGTAAAATCAATATTTCTGTATTTTTTTTTAAGTTCGTTCATCAAGGTCAACCCCATGGCAGGGCCGCCCAGATTACGACTTAAACATAATCCTGTCACTAAACATTTCATGCTATTAATCTCTCAATTTTTTTCAACAAAGTTTTTTAGTAGAATAAAATAAAATAAAATACCTAAAGAAAAAGATAAAATAATACTTATAGACCTTAAAATCATTGCCGCTGTCAACCCATCGACATATTTCACTGCCAGTAAATTTGATAAAAAAGCCAAAATTAATTCCTGTATTCCAATATTCCCGGGTGTCAATCGAACTGCGATAGAAAAATTTAGAACAATACCAAAAAAAACGGCATCTATCAACTGTATATGGATATTGATGGACAGGTAGGCCAAATAATACCATAGGCCAAGCACAAAGATGGATAGTATATTAGCAATTATTAGCTTAAATAAAAGGATGGGGTATTTATAAACTAGCAGTATGCCTTGAATAATGGAAATAGCTTTTATGCTATTGAACCTTTTTTCAATATAATACCCCAGATTTCTAATAAAATACAATATCACAAAACAAAGGGCAAAAAGCGTAAAAAAAACAGTTATTGCTATTTTCAGCTCTGGCTCTATATTAACAAAAAATATTATTGAAATACCCACTAAGCTATTAGATAAAAATAATACCATATAGTCAATAATTTGGGTAGATAAGTAATTTGGAATTGATAAATTTTTGGTTGTTTTAAAGTAACCACCTTTTGCCAGAAAGCCGGCCTGAGGAATCAAATAACTGCTCATGGCACCAACCATTGTTATCCCGAACCATTCTCTTGGATCACTTCTCACACAAAACAATTGTAAAAGCAGCTTGATCCTGTATCCACGTAAGGCATAGATTATTAACCAGCATATAATCATAACGACAACCAATAAAGGGGAAATTGAATCTAATACGCTAAAAACATTTTTGTTTTTGTGGATATACAGCACGATAAGAAAGGCAATGGTTATTCCTAAAGAATACAAAAAAAATTGCTTTAGTTTATGCTTCATGAGCTACCTTTGGTGCAATTTACTTCAGCAGTGTGCGGTCATAATCTTTATATTCCTTAAAACTTTGAATGATCGCTTTTGCTCATGTTATTTTAATCGTGCCACAATAATGGCATGATAGCCAAAAACCGATTTAAAATGTGACGATATTGGATTTTTTGATAAATATATTGGGGGAGCATACTTAGTATTAACTCCATAATTATTCAGATAGTTGAGCAACTGGGTATATTGAGGGAAGAGATATCCATTAACTTCTATTATCGAAAATCCATTTTTTCTCAGAATCGTTTCATATGCCTCTGGGTTTAAAAACTGTAGTTTATCAAGTGAATATTTGGTGTTTTTTATTATGTTCCTCTTTAATTTACGCAAGATGGTATACAATGAATGTTTATTGAAAAAAGTCAGAATCAATGTGCCCCCGGGTCTTAAAACTCTTCCTAACTCACAAATGCCCTTATTGAGGTCATCCAGGTAATGTATAACAGACAGGCTATAGATAAAATCAAAACTGTTATCGCAAAACGGCAATTGATCGACACTTGCGAGAAGAAAATTAATATCATTCATGTCACTTTTAAAAAAATCGACTGCATATATATTCTTGTATCCATTATGAGATAGCTTTTTACAATATCGACCGTTTCCACATCCGGCATCCAGAACATTAGCCTTAAGCGGATAGTCCTTTATGTATTTCTTTATAGCTTGAAATGGGATATCATATTCATGGATTGTTTGCTTATGGCTTGCTGAATAATTATCTTTGTATTTTTGAGCTATTATTTTTTTATTCATCTTCAAATTTCATCTGGCCAGGAGTGCAAAAGTAACCATTGTTATATTGACAGGCATCCAACAAATATTCATATAAAATATAGTATTCTGAGAACTCATTTCGATTCAGAAAACGCTGATGCCACAAAACTGTCATAACTGTCCTGTGTAGTCTGCAAAATTCGATTATTTTATCAATAATTATCTTTGCTTTATGAATACTGTTAGAAGCCTTTGCCAAAAGGTAACGCTCCATAATCACGGTTGGAAAAACAATAAAACCATCATTAAAAGGTCTAAAAGGAAATATTACGTCATGCTTAAAGCCGACATCGTCTTTTTCAATAAACGTCGCGTCATAATGAATACCCAAATCTGCCTGAATTTGCCACGTAGCAGGGATTTTATTGTTCCAGTAGTGTTGTCGACTGGTAAATATGGGGTGTTTTACAATTTTTTCGAGCTCATTTTTTTCTGATAACAGTAACGCCTTATTATCAAATGAGTTATACGATCCATGGAGACCTATTTCCCAACCATTACTGTCCAGTTTTTTTATTGTTTCCTGAATTATCTTATCTTTAATCCGGTATCGTCCAAAAGACAATATCCATGACTTTTTATCAGTCATTTTTGGTTTTATTGATTCATTGAGAAAAAAAAACGTAGAACGCGCATTATATTTTTCTTCCAATTCCATAATTCTATCAAAGTTCCAGTAGGGATTTTCTCTGCTAAAAAATGATTTAATGTGAAAATATGGTTTTTTGTCCGAAACGCTATAGTAAACACCATGTACAAGTGTTTTAGCAACTCTGTCAACGTCATGAGTCAACCATACAACAAAATCCTTTCCAGGTGGCATTTTCGGTTGTATTTGATAATCATATAAACTTGAGTTAAACTTCAATATAATTATCCTTTTTTGTCTTTACCCCTTACTTTATAGAAAGTAGTATCAATTCAATTGTATATTACAGGCTCATTAATGTTTCAGCAATAAGCCTAGCGGCATCTCCTTTGCCATATATGTCAGGCAGACGTGCATGCTGCCTCAAACTTCTCTTTGTGACTAAAAGTTCTAAATTATTTTCATTGCACAGAAAGCTGCATTTATTTTCGACAAGCTCTACCCACCCGGTATCAGGCATCAAAACAAGGCATTCTTTCCCGGCAAAATAGGCTTCTTTCTGGAGGCCACCGCTATCTGTAATGACCTTCCAGGAAGCCGTAAGAAGCCCCATCATGTTTAAATAATCACAGGGTTCAATAATGGTCAGCTTTTTCAGATATTGTTCCAGTTGGAATTCGCTGATCCTTTTACGCGTTCTTGGGTGCATAGGAAAGACGACTTGAATGTCTGAGCTGACTCTATGCAATTTTTCAAGTATCTTTTGCAGCTTATCCGGATCATCCACATTATAGTCCCTGTGAAGTGTCAACAAGACATATTGGCCTTTTTTTAAATCCAGACGATTAAACACATCAAACGTAAAACGTTCCTTCATCATTAGAAACAGGTCATACATAACATCGCCGGTAAAATGCACATTGTCTATTCTACCTTCTTTCCTCAAATTGTTAACTGCATGTTTGCTTGGACAGAAGAGTATATCTGCGACACTGTCAACGACGACACGATTAATTTCTTCCGGCATTTTTTTGGGCTGCATTCTTATGCCGGCCTCAATATGGGCCGTGTCAATTTTCAATTTAGCCGCAACAAGCGCGCCCGCAAGTGTTGTATTGGTGTCTCCGTAAACCAAAACAATATCCGGCTTGATATCCAAAAGAAGTTTTTCAAATCCGACCATTATTTTACCTGTCATCTCGCCGTGGGTGCCGGAACCCACATGGAGGTTAAAACCAGGCTGCCTGATATGCAAGGTCTGGAAAAAAACATCTGACATGTTTACGTCAAAATGTTGCCCCGAATGGACAAGAACCTCATCAATCCCTTTGGCATCCAAGGCCTTACCTACAACAGCTTCCTTAACAAATTGGGGACGCGCGCCAACAAGCGAAACGACTTTCATGTCTTATCCTTGATTTCCGACTCGAAAAATCTTATCATCCATTTATTCATATCAACCTTATCCACTAACATGCTGGACCGTTTTTTCTGCCATTCCTCACGTAAATGCGCCATATTGAGTAACTCAGAAATTTTTTTAACCATCTTCTCCGCTTCGCCTCGTTGACCGGCTGCGAATCCATATGTCAATCCATATTTATTCTCCAGTTCATCCAGGACACTACTTCTTCCCACAAATGAGTTGTATCTGACCGAAGGAATCCCCATCACCGCTGCTTCCACTGACATTGACATTGAATCTGTGACCAACAGCTTGGCAAATGCAAGAACGTGATGCATATCCCACGGCTCAATATCATACGATGCATCGTTTTCTGTGCTTGTGATCAGTTCATAGCCGTCGAGTAATTCAAGAAGTTGTTCCTTAAGCTTCCCGCTTATCCCTTCCGCACCAACATCATGATGCGCCGATAAGGCGGAAAGCCTCATAACAATATATGCTTGTGGCTTTAAGCGATACTTTTCAAGCACCCGCACATCAGGCGTAAAGTTATCCGGATGCAAATAGGCTAATTTCTGATAGGAATTGTGGATTATCCTTTTATGACGGTATTTATTATACCGCAGACACGCAGGATTGATGATTTTCGAACAAAACGGATAAGCAGCAATCGTGTAGAGAAGGATGACGTCATCATCATCTTCATTAAAATTATAGGAATGAACTTTTGTCAAGAAGGAGAGATGGCCGATTGAAACCGACGTACCGATGGCAAAATTGAACTTTTTTTTTAGATGGAGCTTAAGTATTTTTAAATCCCTTGTTAACATCTCGGAAATCATACCCCATATTCCCAGACGAGGTTTAGAAAGCGACACATAAGGGATTTTATAATAATCCAGTAATTGATTGGTGATATCTTTATCCCGTGACACCACATGGACATCATGCCCTTTATCCTTTAAGTAAGATATAAAGTTTCTAAATAGATGGACATGCGCGGGATGGCCGATATCAAAGAGGAAATTCATTTATCTTTTAAATCCTTATTTGCTTCCATATCGAACCACATGGCAAAAAGGGTAAACTGACTCGCACTGATAAATGAAAACATAGCGGCAAGGGCGTTAATAGGGGGGATATGGCCCGTCAGATACCACAGAACAAACAAGCGGCCGAATAGAGCGACCGTAATGAGGCTGAAAACAATTCCCAACAAATAAAAAAAAACCAAGGGATGAAAATCCTGAATAATATATTTTGCCCGAATCCGCCAGAAAAAACGCTTAAACAGGAGCCAGCTTATTGTAAAAATTACCTTTTTTATTTTTATTCCGGATTTTTCACCGATGTTATATACGGGCTCAACAGGGATGTCGGCCACTTTAAAATCATGTACATTCAGAAGAATCAGAAGATCATTGGGCTGTCCATAATGTTTATACATCTGAGCCCAGTCGATCTGGTGGAGGGCTTTCTTGTTAATAGCCGTGAAGCCGGATTGGAAGTCGGAAACATGCCAATATCCGGATACAATTTTGGTGAGCAGGGAAAGAAAAGCCGTACCAAAAAACCGCAAACGGGGCATGGCTTCATACGCTTTGCCGGAAAAAAAACGGTTCCCTTTAGCATAATCCGCCCTGTCTTCAGCGACCGGATCAAGCAAAGCCGGCAGATCATCAGGGTTCATCTGTCCATCGCCATCCATCCTGACGGCAATGTCAATATCATTGTCAATAGCCCATTGATATCCTGTAATTAACGCACCGCCACATCCCTGGTTATGGTCATGCTGAAGGAGCACGACTCTCTCATCTTCCTGTGCACATTCAGTTACCCGTTCAGCCGTATGATCAACACTGGCATCATCGACCACAACAATAGAGTCCATCCAGCCCGGCATTGTGCTGATAACATTAACAATTTGTGTTTCTTCATTAAAGGCCGGCACCACAACCGCCACCGTTTTGTTTTTATACATAATTATCCCTGTTGTGCCTGGGTCTTCTGCATTGCAATTGTCTTTTTTGTATTAACACACTATGGTGATATGAACAAGCTGGGAACTGCATTCCCCTCATTCTTCTATTTCAATTCATATAACCCATATTTGTTCTGAAAATACAATAAATGTGAGAAATCCCTGAAAAAATCTGCCACCATCGTTCTGTCTTTTTTTGAGAACTGCTCTATAAGCCAGCCTTTAAAAATATCCTGCTGTATAAACAAATGGGTTATTCCATTTACTTTTAGAAATTCATATATCCCCGCTCCTGTATTCGATTCTTCGATAACACCATTTAACATCCCAGGCCGCATAAAAAGGATATCTCTATCAAAATAATACCCGCGACGGCCGAGAAACACAGTCAATATTTTCGCATCTTCAGGTAAATGTTTATTCGCAAACATAATAACCGGGTATTCAGGCCGAAAATGCTCAATATACGCTGCCTTACTTACATGGCCACTCAAGTATCCTGATGGATTAACAATCTTAAATTGATCCACGATATAAGAGGCGTTGACAGCAAACATGAGCAACAAAAGCGGTGAAATCAATAAAACCCCGGCATGACGCTGCTCGAGCGGAAACTTACTTTGCACGTATTCCCCGATGCGGTGAACGCCTGAAATGGATAAAATCACGAGCGGTGGTATGATCGGCGCGATGTAACGAATCCGCATGTCTGCGGTAAAAAAAACAAAAAATAACAGCAACAGTGAAAAGGCCAACAGAAAAAACTTTTCTTTTTTAAGATATTCCGTTTGATCTTTTCTGAAAAAAGCAAAAAACGGAAGAAAAAAAAGAAAGGGCGTCAATTTCCCATCAAAATATTCACCTGTCCCGTCCTGCCCCTGAAAAAATACACGGAGCGGTATCGTCATGATCTCCCACCAGTTTTCATCATACAAAAGCCGCCTTCTCCCGAATGATGTTCTCCCGCTTGACGCGGCTTTGGCAAGCGTAATACTGGTGCCTTCTTCAATATCAGCATCGCCGGCCAGGTCAGCCTTTACTATACCTTTTGGGGCATCATCCCCATGGGTGGGATTAAACACATTATCATATAAAGGATACAGGGGATTTTGCGTCCAGACATAATTCCGGATCATCCATGGTGAAAACACCAGAAGGGCGATCACGACAAACAACCCGGCATACCCCACCCCTTTCATCTGGGAGACAACGTTTTTCCTTCTGTTGTTGTCCAGATAGATAAAGGGCACGAAGCAGGATAGAATTAAAAATACGATCAACCCATTATATTTTGTTCCAAGGGCAAGCCCGCATGATACGGCTGATGAGAAAAAATACTTACAGGCATAGTTCTCGCGTCTCCATGTCATCAGTGCAAGTAAAGCAGCAGTCGAGAAAAAGACAAAACCGAGGTCCACATAAACGGTGATCGACAACTGTACGATAATCGGAATGGAAAGGAAAAAAAGTGCCCCCAGGCTGGCATATGGATAATGAAAGTGACGGCGCAGATACGTAAAGATGAGCCAGGCAGTGGCAAGTGCGAACATGAAATGAATAAACTTTGGTGCAATATCGCTCCCCGTTCCGAGCACCGCCATATAAAGAAGGTCCAGATTCATTGGATAATAAGAACAATCAACATTGGGAATTTCATATATGCCGCCATGGTTCAGATACAACTTTGGTACAAAAAGGTGATGGGTCAGTGCGTCTTTGCTTACCGGCGGGACACAGGAAAGCACCACAACAGCCAGGATAAGACTGCAAAATGTGGCGGTAATTAAAAGCTTCAAGAATTTTTCCAAACACTACTCCATAGCTTTTTTTAATATCTCAGGCGGGATAATCCCTTCATACACCTTTCCATTAATGACATAGCTGGGTGTGCCGGTAATTTCAAGCTTCATTCCCTCCCTTATGTCCCGTCTCAGTAATTGTTTAATTTTTCTATCTCTTATTGCAATAGCAAGCTCTTTGGCGGGAATGCCAGTCTGTTTTGCCAGCCAGCGAATATCAAGCACATCAGCGTTATGCACCACCTCGTAGAGAAGATCATTCATCTCCCAGAATTTACCTTTTATAGTGGCATAAATTCCCACCATTGCCAGTTTTCCCGATCCTTCATGAAAGGGCGCTGGAACAATGACCGTGTTGAATTTACTGTCCATGGGGTAATGCTTGTGGACAAGCCTTATTCTGTCCGGGTGTTCCGCAATCAGACGCCGTAAAACAAAATGCATCTTTTTACATTGAAAGCACTGATAATCGGAAAATTCAATAATCTCCAGTTCCGGGGCTTGTCCGCCAATCCAGGGATGACCGTCGCGAGTCACACCCGTTGAAATATCAGAAGACAACGGGGGCGGCTGGAGCTCCCAATATGTCGGCATAAAGAGGAACACCACCAGAACGGCGGCAATAAAGGGGATGAAAACTGATAATGTCAGTTCCTTTTTATTAATCAGATAAGCAATATCCCTTTTAATCCCTTTAATAAGCCCCTCGGCTCCGAAGCGCCGTCTGATCATCCATGCATAGAACAATAAAGTAAAATTAACAACATAACTTACGATGCACATAATGCAATAACTGTGAATGATATAACCGGATATTGACGCCAGTGCCACGCTGTAAAAAGAAAAAAAGAGAGCAATCATAAAGAGTGAGGGCCATAACCGCTGTCGGCAGGCATCTTTGGAAGCCGCCATAAAAAGCAGGAGAAGAAAAAAGAAATATCCGATCATTCCCCATACAGATACTGGCACCCCCCAGAGTATTGAGTAAGCACTCTGTGAAACCGTATCACAGTTCAGGGCTTTTGAAATGGCGCAGAAACTTTTATATCCGATATCGGTGTAAACCCTGTAATGTGAATATACCAGATAGGTGGAATCGGCCAGCCCCGCCATTGCTGCCACGACAACAGGAATAAAATACCAATGAAATGGCAACGGCTTTATATATTTTTGTTTTTCTTTCATTCTGTCAAACACTTGCCGTCCTTAATACGGGCAGCTGCAGCATCTGTTTTAATTTGCATTTGCCTGTCAAACCACCTGCAAAGTATTTCCCGATCCGTTGCCGGCATAAATCCCAGTGTTTTAAGGCGGGCCAAAGCTTTTTTCAACTTATGGCCTGTTTCCCTATGCAACACCATCACTGTATAGTGCTCCGCCTGAGATTGATCGTCCGCCTTCAGACTTGTTGCGACAAGCCACAACAGACCCTGCATATCCAAAGGATAGTCTGAAAGAAATTCTTTAAAATACAAGGTCGCACGTTCATAATTATCAGACAGATAAAAAGCTATGGCAATATCTTTTGAAACATGACGAAGAGCCGCCGGGCCTGTTAATGCTTTTAAAAAATAATCAAAGGCTCCCTCAGGGTCATTCAGCTTTAATAAAATACGGCCCTGCAACGTGCAAAACATGTTATTGTCCGGATATTCTTGGATAAGTGGCGCCAATACAGCCTGTGCTTCCCCTAATTCCCCATGAGTGGTTAAGGCTTTGGCGTATCTATACCGAATTTCTTTGTGCGCGGATGCCAACGCCAATGCCGCTTCATAATAGGACCCTGCTTGCGTCCATTGCTCTTTTTTTCGATACACTTCAGCGATATTAAAAAGCACTTCCGCCTTATCACTGTCATTCACAGCCTTCAGGTCAGCTGCCTTTTGGTAAAGGGAGAGTGCTTTGTCAAGTTGCCCCCGCCTGTTGTATTGAAAGGCGAGATTGCTGTATGCCCTGCTGTGCCCGGGAGTTTTTTGAATAACATCCCGCCACAAGGATTCTTCTGTCATCCACGCCATGTTCCGAATATAGGTTCCGGCACCCAGTCCGGTTATCAGCAGTATTATAAAGCCGATAAGAATCCAGTACAGACCCGACTTCTGATTGTTATAATAATCAATCAACCGCTTCAGACCTGCCGCCACCGGGAGAAACAAAAACACTGAGGGAAGATAATTGCGGTGTTCAAACACAAGGTCAAGGGGGTATATGGTTGACTCAACAACATGATTTATAAAATAGAACAATATGGCAAGGCTCACCAGGGGGTGATTCTTTCTTACGGCGATTGCAAGACTGATCAGAAAAACAATAATGCCGATTGCCGGCAATGTCGTCCATGGATGAAAGATAGAGGTGGATATGGCAAAATCATGCGTTAAACTTAACCTCGTGGGAACCGGATAAAAAAGCTGGGAAAGATAAAAGATCAGCACCCTCGCCTCGGTCATCAGCCGCTGCCATGCACTAAAGTCATAATTTTCATAGTTGTGAAAGACTGCAGACAATTCACCGCCAAGGAAGAGGGAATATGACAAAACCCCTATTAATGCAATGATTGCTCCGATAGTCACAAGCAACTGCTTACCGGACCATTTGCGCCACCTTTCCCCCCAAAACAACCATTCGATTAATATCAGACTGGCTGGAAGTATGACAGCATTCTCTTTTGAACCAACCCCCAATAGGAAACTCAAAAGACAGGCAATAAAGAGCATCGCTTTCCGCCGTGCAGAAGATGCCTGCCTCGCTTTTATATAGGTGAGTATGCCAACGACATAAAAAGTCGCAGCCAGGGAAGTCATGCGCTGAACGATATAGGTCACCGCCTGCGTCTGAACAGGATTGACCACCCACAAAACCGATGCCAGCAATGCAATAAAATAGGCTGATTCATTATTATATTCTCCCTTCAAACAAGGGCTTTGCAGTATTTGAAAAATTATTAGAAACAGAAAAAAGGCGCTTAGAAAATGAATAGCGATATTGAGCACGTGATACCCGGTCACATTAGCACCCCCCAAAAACCAGTTGATAGCAAAAGTGAGTCGAGACACAGGGCGGTGTATTTTGCCGCTATCACTATGGGGTTTTAATAGGGCCTTTTTAAAGGCAGAGAACTGAAAAACAGTGACATGCACATTCTCTGCAGTGAGAATGCTGTCGACGTCATCGAAATGCCATGAACAATAAAAACTGTTGCTATAACTAACAACAGCAATTACCATTATTAATATCAATGCCGCCCATGGGTTGACGATATTATTTCTTTTATGCTCCATGGTGATTGATACCCATCAATTCATTTAATGTCATCTTAAACGATTCGACCACTTTATCATTTTCCTGATAAACAAAGGGTTGCATGCTCCGTTAACATAAACTCCTTCATTCTTTGGTGAAACCAGTTACAAAGCTTTTTCTGGTCACCTACCGGCATATCTCCATTTTCTGAAAGAAGAGCAAACCCTCTGCGAAAGCCTTCTTCATTAGCAAACTGCAATAAAACATTCGTATATTTTTTGGCATCATCGGTATCACCTGCCTGAAGATTTGTTGACACCAGCCATAACAGAACATTAATTATGCGGGGGTTGTGAGAATAAAATTCCCCAAAAAACATTTCCGCTTTATCATAATCTTGAAGGGAATAGAAAGCTTTGCCAACATGGAATTGAGTCCTGGCATATCTTGGCGCATTTCTTAAGGAAGCCCTGAAATACAATAATGCTTTTTCCGGTCTCTGCCTTTTGAGAAGAATTTCACCCTGAAGATTCAATGCCAGCCCATTATCATCATCCAATTCGCGGATCAATGGCGCCAGCACTATGGCAGCTTGATCTATTTCTCCTTTTGCTACAAGGGTTACTGCATAATTATATCGGGCTTTTTCATAACCAGGGCGCACCGCCAAAGTCTTCAGGTAATATTCCTCTGCCTTTGCCCAATTTTTCCGCTTCCGATAAAATTCGGCTATATTATACAGAGAACTGCATTCTTCCTTCTTACGGTGTATTTTACCTTCCAGTGCTTTTTTATACAAAGCAAGCTCTTTTTCATCGTTCCCTTCCATTTTATAATAAACAAATGCAAGATTATGATATAATCTGCCGAATTGCGGGGTTTTTGTTTTTACGTCCTCCCAGAATAATTTATCAGTCTTGTAAGCCATGTTCCGTACATACGTCCCCATGCCAAACCCAATAACAAGCAGAATGGTAAAACCGATGATAATTGCATACATCATCTTCTTGTCTTGATAAAAATATATCAACCGTTTCAGCCCAATGGCCACGGGTACAAATAAGAATAGCGACGGCAGGTAGTTTCGATGTTCAAAAACCAGTTCCAGCGGGATGATGGTTGATTCAATAAGATGGTTTAAAAAAAAGAACAATACAGCAAAACTGAAAAACAACCATTGCCTGATTTTAAAAACAGCAAGAGCAATAAGTGCAAGGATCAGACCGATGGCGGGCAACGTGGTCCATGGCGACAGCAGGGAAGAAGTCGAGAGTGGGAAATAATGCTCTAAACAAAGGCGTGTGGGAACCGGATAGAATAACTGCGTTAAATAAAAAACAAGGATTCTTGATTCTGTCAGAACACGTTCAGACAACGTAAAAGGCCGCTTGCTGTAACCATCCAAAATAGAAAATATATCTTTAGTGAGAAAAACAGCAGCCAAAAACATAACAAAAATGGCAGCTATTCCACCCCAGAAAAAGACCTTACGGTTTGACACCCAGCGCCGGATGGCCTTAAAAAAAATAAGCTCCACTAGCAATAGCGATAGCGGCAGCAGCACAGCATTTTCTTTGGATGCAACACCCAGAATAAAAAAGATTGCGCATGCTGACGATAGCATTGCTGTGGTTAAGAAATGACGGCTTAATCTTGCTTTCACATAGCACAACATTGCCAAAATATAAAACATCGCCGCCATGGACGCCATCCGCTGAACAATATAGGTGACCGCCTGAGTCTGGATTGGATTTGCCGCCCAGAGAACTGTCGCAAGCAGGGCAATAAAATACTCATCTCCCTCGTAAAGTCCTCTGAGTCCGGGAGTTCTAAAAAAATTTATGATGGTAAGAAACAAAAAAAATGCAGTTAAAACATGAATCAAGGTATTCACAACATGGTAACCAACAACATCACCATTATGAAAATACCAGTTAAACGCAAAAGAAAGACGCGATAATGGCCGGTTAACATGCCCCCGGTGCGTGGCTGCGTTTTTGAGAGCAGGGAAGCTTAGATTGTTGATATGGATTTCAGACTTTTGAACAATATTGCCAAGGTCGTCAAAATGCCATGAGCTGTTAAAGCTGTTGCTGTAAATAACAACAATCAGGGTCGCCAGCAGTAAAAAACCGGCCCAGGGATTACTGAAATTGTCGGTCGATGAGGGCATAAGTTGGCTCCGCAACCGCATTCACACATTGTTGACACAAAAAGGGGGCATTCAAAGATGCCCCCTTTTGTTGTTGCCACAGCATGTGCTTTACTTTATGTCAAGCACACCTTTGTTTTAATGCCAGCCGGCATCATCTTCATCATCAGGTTGTCCCATATAGGCAATAAAGAAACTGCCGTGGGGGCAACGTTCAGAACTGTCAGTCACCGAAATCTGATATAAATTATTCCCCAAATCCGTAAGAGTCGCATTGGCAGCTCCATTATTCAACGCCAGATCTTCAAGGTTAACCAGCTCACCAATGGTTGGCATTGACATGCGGCTTGGCAGCGCAAAATATGACGAAAGGGCCGCCTTAACGCTGCCGGCATCGGTCTCTGTTCTGCTGCAGTAGGCTTTGTTTCTGTATGAAATGAAGTTTGGGATAGCGATCGCTGCCAGGATACCGATGATGGCGATAACGATCATGAGCTCGATGAGGGTAAAACCCTGTGAACCATTGACGGTAAGTCGTTTTCTTAATTTTTGTAACATGCTCATTCCTCCTTGGTTTAAAAAATTGTTGTTCAACCGCCGTAACTACGCTTTGTTGAATCCTCCTTTCAATCGGTTATTTAAAAATGATAGCCTCTTTTTTAACCCAACGGTTTCGCTCTGACTGAGAGAAAAGCAAGAAGAATGCCACTGTTTACGACTTTCTATTTAATCTTAAAACCACCTGTTATTAATGAAGTATTTATTGATTCATCTTTTGGAGTGGCGAATTCGGGTATCAAAAGCAGTTGCGATCACCCCAATAGCATACAAAAATCGTCACTTACCGTCCCAAAAATGTCAATTGGCGTGCATCAGCACAATAAAATGGAGAAATAATGAAATCTTTTAATATTTTACCCTTCAATATCAAGCTTGTCAAGCCTGTAACGGAAAGATCGGAAACTGATACCAAGCAGTTCAGCGGCCCGGTGTTTGTTGCCACTGCTGCATTCCAGGGCTTTGGCCAGATAGGCCCGTTCGATGTCGGTAAGAATATCATCCAGGATGACGCCGTTGGCCACTTCATCCAGATCAAACCGCCGGCCCGGAATACCCTCGATCCAGCGCCGCTTGTAGGTGGAGATGGAGAGATTCTCCGGCAGGATTATATTGGTGGTGGACAGCGCGACACTGCGCTCGATGAGATTTTCAAGTTCTCTAACGTTTCCGGGAAAATCGTACTTCTCCAGCATATCCATGGCATAGGAGGAAAGTTTGGCTACCTCCTTGCCCATCTCTTTTGAAAACTTTTCAACAAAAAAATGGGCCAGCATCCGGATATCACTTTTGCGTTCTCTTAAGGGGGGCACGTTCATCTCGATCACATTCAACCGGTAAAACAGGTCCTCCCGGAATTGCCCCTGGATCACTTCTTCAGATAGATTTTTATTGGTGGCGGAGAGAATCCGGGCATCCACGGATATCTCCTCGGTCCCGCCCACTTGTTTAAAAGCCCCGTCCTGGACAACCCGAAGCAGTTTTACCTGAAGGGGCAGACTGAGTTCGCCGATCTCATCCAGAAAAATCGTGCCCTGATGGGCCATGGTAAACAATCCCTTTTTGTCGTAGGTGGCACCGGTAAATGACCCTTTCCGATGGCCAAACAGCTCGCTTTCCATGAGATTTTCCGGAATTCCTCCGCAATTGACCACCACAAAGGGCTTGTTGGCCCGGTCGCTTTGTTCATGGACGGCCCGGGCGATAATTTCCTTCCCGGTGCCGCTTTCGCCGGTTATAAGCACCCGTGTTTTGGTCTGGGCGACCTGCTTGATCATGGTATAGATATGTTTCATCTTGGGGTGGCTGCCCACGATGCGGCTGAAATAGAGATTGTCCTCAAGATTCTGCTCAATGGCCTGTTTTTCATGCTCCACTGTCCGCAGCTCAAGGGCTTTGGCAATGGTCTCCTTGAGTTCTTCTGTATCCAGGGGTTTGGGGACAAAGTCATACGCCCCTTCATTCATGGCTTCCACGGCCGTTTCCGTCGTTGCATACGCGGAGATCATGATCACCACCGTGTCATTGTCGGCCGCTTTTGCCGCCTTAAGCACGTCGATCCCGGAAATATCACCCAGCCGTACATCGCAGAGAACCAGGTCAAATTTCATCTCCCCGATCATTGAAAGGGCCATGCGCCCGTCTTCGGCACAGGAGATACCGTAATTCTCCCGGCTCAACATTACGTCAAGCAGTTCCCGCATGCTCAACTCGTCATCCACCACCAGAATCTGCGCTTTCTTCTCTGCCATATTGTCAAACCTTATCTGATAAGCCGTCAAACACCACCTGTCCGTTCACAATGGTCATGCCTGCCCGTCCCTGAATTTCCCTGCCATGAAAGGGGGTATTTTTGCCAAGTGAGATGAAGCGCCCCCGGTCCACGGTCCAGACAGCGCCCGGATCGATAATGGTAATATCCGCCGGGCTACCTTTCTTCAAACCGGTTTCAACTCCGAGAATCCGGGCCGGCGCAACAGCCATCATGGTGACCAGGCGTTCCATGTCAATCGTCTCATCCTGAACCAATGATAACGAAAGCCCCAGTGAAGTTTCAATCCCGCTGATGCCGTTTGCCGCGGCATCGAATTCCACCTCTTTCTCCAGCACCGAATGGGGAGCATGATCACACGCAATCACATCTATGGTGCCGTCTGCAATTCCTTCCCGAATTGCCATCCGATCCGTCTCGGCCCGTAGCGGCGGATTTACCTTGGCATTTGTATCGTAATTTTCCACCGCCTCGTCGGTCAGCATAAAAAAATGGGGGGCGGTTTCCGCAGTAACGGGTACCCCTCTGTTTTTTGCCGCCCGGATAAGCGCCACCGACTCGGCGGTACTTACATGGGCAATATGCAACGCAGCCCCGGTCAACTCGCACAACGCAATATCCCTGGCGACCATAACACTTTCCGCTGCATTCGGAATGCCGGGCAGGCCCAGGCGGGTCGCCATAAGACCCTCATTCATGACACCACCGGCCACCAGCGATAACACTTCACAATGCGATATAACGGGCAGATCAAACCCTTTGGCATATTCCATGGCCCGTCGCATAAGCTGATCGTCCGATACGGGATAGCCATCATCAGAAACCGCTACCGCACCGGCCGCCTTCAGTTCTGCATATTCTGCAAGCTCTTCACCGGCCTGCCCGATGCTGACGGCGCCCACCGGATAGACCCGGACACCGACCCCTGATTTTTCGGCCTGTTGTTGCATAAACCGACAGATCTGCGCCCGGTCGTTCACCGGGCTGGTGTTGGGCATGGGGCAGACCGCGGTAAAACCGCCACGTGCAGCAGCCCGGCAGCCTGTTGCAATGGTTTCCTTGTATTCATACCCGGGCTCCCGTAAGTGAACGTGCATGTCGATCAGGCCGGGCACAACCACCTTGCCACTGGCATCGATCTCCCGGCTGACAGCTCCCCCCGGCTCGGTTGTTTCGCCATTTGCAACAATATCCACGATTTTACCATCTGCAACAAGGATATCATAAATCCCGTCCAAATATCCCGGATCAATAACCCTGCCGCCACTAATCTTCAGCATTCCGCTGGCCTCCCATCATGAGATAAAAAAGCGCCATTCGTACGGCAACACCGTTTTCCACCTGATCCAGAATCAGAGAATAATCGCCGTCCGCCACTTCTGACGCTATTTCCACGCCTCTGTTTAAAGGTCCCGGATGCATTATTAACACATCACTTTTGGCTTGTTTCAATTTTTGAGTGCTCAACCCATAGACCTTTGCGTACTCCCGCAAGCTGGAAAAAAGAAAGGCGGCCTTTCGCTCTTTCTGAATCCGCAGCATCATGATGACATCGGCGTCTGCAATGGCCGTTTCCACACAATGTGTCACATCCACGCCAAGCGATTCAGCCCCCTTTGGAATCATTGTGGGCGGGGCTGCCACCACCACTCGTGCGCCCATACGGGTAAACCCCTCAATATTTGACCGCGCCACCCGGCTTCGGGCGATATCTCCGATAATGGCCAGCTTCAGCCCCTGGATTTGCCCTCTTTTTTCCACCACCGTCATCATATCCAAAAGTGCCTGCGTCGGGTGAGCATGCATGCCGTCGCCGGCATTAATCACCGGCACATCGACATGCCGGGCGACCAGGTGGGGGGCACCGGCCGAGGAATGACGCAGCACAATCACATCCGGCTGCATCACTTCCAGATTGCGAACCGTATCGATAAGGGTCTCGCCTTTCACAATACTGCTGGAACCGGCAGAGATGGATATGGCATCCGCACTGAGTCGCTTAGCCGCAAGATCAAAGGATACTTTTGTCCGGGTGCTGGGTTCATAAAAAAAGGAGACGATGGTTCGACCGCGGAGTGTGGGGACCTTTTTTACAGGCCGTTTTGAAATTTCCTTCATTTTCTGAGCGGTATCAAGGATGAGCGCGATATCATCATCCGACAGAGACTGAATATCAAGAACGTCTCTTGTTGAAAGCCCCATGGACACCTCCCATACGTTATTGCTTAACTGAAAGCGGCAGTTTATTTACTGTCCTACATGCACGGCGCTAATGTAACAGTTCCCCGATCCGCCCCCACCGCACATAGTCCAGGATTGAATCCGCACCAGCATGCCACGACCAGTAAATAATAAAAGCCTTGCCGCGAACCGCCTGAAGATCCACAAACCCCCAGAACCGACTGTCATGACTGTTGTCGCGGTTATCCCCCATAACAAAAAGCTTGCCAGGCGGAACCTGAATCGGGGGCATGATGCCCCGGCGCACACCCCGGTCCATGTATACCGCATAATCCTCGGATTGCAACGCACCATTTACGTAAACATTTTTGCCCTGCATGGAGACGATATCGCCTTCCACACCGATAACCCGTTTAATGAAGTCTTTCTTCGGATCCTCGGGATATTTAAATACAACGATGTCTCCGCGCTTCGGCTCGTGACCGCTGTAAACCGGAATGTTGAGCAATGGAATGTCAATACCGTAAACAAATTTGTTCACCAGAATATGATCCCCTATGCGCAACGTGGGGATCATCGAGCCGGACGGTATCTTAAATGCCTGAACAACAAAGGTTCGTATCAAAAGCGCAAGCAACACCGCCACCAGAATAGCCTCAATATTTTCCCGCAGTCCGCTTTTTACCTTTTGTTCACCCTGCACAGCCGTGTCCACACTGGTTTCCTCTTTTTTCAATATCTTCTTCTTCCTCTCTCAATGCCCGCCTCAGGATGCACAGATGCATGTGTCGGTCTTTGGGCCATTCCAATTATTATTCTTGATGAGACCGAGACCAGGAAGCCAGCCGGTTTCACCGACTCGCAATGCTGGCCGAAATCGCCTCTATCTTTGCTGTAATATTATTATTAATCCAGGATGCGTCCCACCATTCCACGGGATTGACAAAGGTATGACCCACAATCATCCCAAAATGAAGATGGTCGCCGCCGGCAAGTCCGGAGATACCGGTTCTTCCAATGATATCTCCCCTGTTCACCATCTGACCGGGGGAAACATCAATCTGATTTAAATGGGAGTACATGGTGAAAAGCCCGAACCCGTGATCAATAATCACGGTTCGCCCGAAGATACCGATCCTGTCCCCAAACACCACCCGGCCGGTGTTTGCGGCAGGGATATCAGAGTTGGCAAGGGAAGCCAGGTCGATCCCCATATGGGTCGCTTCATCAATTTTTCGGCCTTTATAGTAATAATCCCGGTGGTCGGCAAAACCGGCTTTCCTTGCGGAATTGGGGAGCCGCAAAAAACTGCCCTTCCAGTGAAGCACCGACTCCGTTTCTTTACAGGCCCGGCGGATGGTCTCGACGTTTTCCCGGCGCAGATCCGAATTAACGGCAATAAACTTATCCACCGTTGTTTCATAATGGCCTGGCATCTGGAACTCCGGCATTTTCATATTTAAAAAAGAATCAGGGATATTGAGCCGATCATTGATAAACTGTTTGGACTTGATCAGAAAATAGAACCCGGCCACACCGGCATTGCCAGCCCGGTCTGTCGCCGTAACATGAATTTTGGTCCCTTTGCCCTGATCATGGCGAACCGCGAAAAATGCCATATAGATCGACGGATCGGAAAAACTGCCGGCATATCCCGGGTAGAAATCGTCCCCCACCTGCACACCGCTACGGGTATCCGGCTCCCCCACCCGATAAATAACAAGGCCCGAACCGCCCTGATTGATATAATGCTGACGGCTCAGCACCTGAACATCAGGACGCCTGGTATCAATGGTCAGGGGTTTTTCGACATAGGTCCGGTTGCCTTTCATCCATCCACGCCAGGAATGGTCAACTGCCACCACCCGTAGCATGGCTGTTCCGTCTTTAATCCCCAGCGCTTTCGGGTCAATCTCTACCGGCAGTTGTTCGGAGCTTCCGTTTTCAGAAGGCGGAAAGGTTTTGTCCGCCAGCGTGTATTCCTTGCCATCGGCAAGCAGCCCGATCCAGATGCTTTTGACACCGCTTTGATCATCGGAAACGGTCACCGAAAAACCGGAAGACGACCCGATAAAATCACTAAACCCGGAAAACGTCACAGCGGGATCACCACCCTCCATGTTTACCGCCAGACACCAGATCCCGGCTATCAGCAACACTCCCAGCAACCCCCCGACCACCATCCGAACAAACTTTTTTCCGGCTTTTTTGTCACGCAAGATCGACCTCCTCGAGAATATACAAACATACATTGCCTTGTCGTTCACACCGCCCATTGACGTTCCGGAAAGAAGCCGCCGAAAAACGGCATGTCAATCAGATCATTTTTATCAGGGAATCCATCCATGTTCAAGCCCTAAACAGTCTAAATATTGATTTATCCCCCTTTGTCGGCAGAATTTATGGCAGACCAACCGTCTTGACTTTAGCGGTCCTGCGCGGTACAAACTGAATATAACAAAGAGACGCAAAACACTTTGAACCTTTGGGATACTGACGAAGCTATCAATAAGAGGGACCATGACCGACACCATAACCATTGGCGATCTTGAAATCGGCGGCAACGCCCCGCTGGTCATTATTGCCGGCCCATGCGTGATTGAGGACCTGGACACCACAATGCGGGCCGCCCGTTTTCTCAAAGCCGTCACCGATGAACTGGATATGCCGTTTATATTCAAGGCCTCTTTCGACAAGGCCAACCGCAGCGCCATTGATTCTTACCGGGGACCCGGCCTTGATAAGGGACTCGGAATCCTGCAAACGGTCAAGGACACCCTGGGCGTTAAAATCCTCTCGGACGTTCATACCGAAGACCAGGTGGCACCGGCCGCGCAGGTTCTTGATATTATTCAGACCCCGGCTTTTTTATGTCGTCAGACCGATTTTATCCTGAAGGTGGCGGCCTCCGAAAAGGTGATCAATATCAAAAAAGGTCAGTTCCTGGCCCCGGCCGATGTCACCAATATCGTCACAAAAGCGGAATCCGCCGGCAACCGGCAAATCCTGATCACCGAACGCGGTGCCATGTTCGGGTATAACAACCTTGTAGTGGATTTCAGAGGAATCCACATCATGCAACAAACAACCCGGAAACCCGTAATTTTTGATGCTACCCACAGTGTTCAGTTGCCTGGCGGCAGTGGCGCCAGTTCAGGGGGAGAGCGGGAATTTGCTCCGATTCTTGCCAAAGCCGCTGTAGCGGCTGGTGCGGACGGTATCTTTCTCGAAGTTCACGAAGATCCGGACAAGGCCCTGTGCGACGGCCCCAATTCCCTGCCCCTTGAAACCGTTAAAGAACTGTTTCAGACCCTGGCTGCTGTCCGAAATGCTGTGGAATCATCGTAATATGATAATGCCCGCCAACACCGAACAACTTCAGGCCATCAAACTGCTGCTTCTGGATGTGGATGGCGTCCTGACCGACGGCACGGTTATCTATAATGAGAACCGCTCCGAAACCAAATGTTTTTCGGTAAAAGACGGCCTGGGAATTCGCATGCTGATCAAGGCCGGCATTCCTGTGGGTATTGTCACCGGACGCGCATCAGCGGCATTAAAACGACGGTGCCGGGAACTGGGCATCACACCCCTGCTTGACGGCATCAGCGACAAAACCGCTGTTATTAAAGACATTGTGGCATCTACGCCGATCACATCGCTTAAAGAAGCAGCATTTATGGGCGACGATCTGCCTGACATTCCGCTGATGGCCTATACCGGTATGGCCATTGCCGTGGCTGACGCCCATCCGGCGGTTATCGAACGGGCGGATATGGTCACCCGGAATCCGGGCGGCCGCGGCGCTGTCCGGGAAGTTTGTGAGGCTATCCTAAAGGCACAGGGCCGGTGGGATGAAGCGACCAGCATCTTCCTCGGAACCGGTAAGAAGCGGGACTGATTCACGCCCATCCGTTATTGACAATCACACAAACAATCACGCGGGGATGGAGTAAAATCGGATATACATATGAATGGCGCTCAAAAAATGAAAACAGCGGTGCTTCTGTCTGTTTTTTTACTGCTTCCCGGGGGCCTCTATATCCTTTTGAATGACGCAAAAAGCCCGCCAACGGTATCCAATATCACCGGACAAATCCGGAATGCGCCGGATATTGTCATTGATGCCGTGCACCAGACCGCACTGAAAAACGGCGAAAAACAATGGGATCTGACCGCCTCAGCCGCCCAGTTCAGAGAAGAAGAAGATCAGACCGTTTTCAGAGAGGTAGCACTGACCGCATATGCCAAAAACGGCCCGATTCATGCGACCGGTGACCGTGGTATCATGCACATGACAACCAACGACCTCGATCTTTCCGGCAATGTCAGGCTGGATAATGATAACTACAAAATTTTCACACAGACGTTGCATTATCAGGCGAACAGCCTTATAATATACACAGATGATCCCGTCAGCATTTATGGTGATTCTCTCCATTTTACCGGCGATGCCATGAAATTTTACATAAAAACGGAAACAGCCGTTTTATCCGGAAATGTTAAAGGAATTTTAAGTGAAACTACCATACGCGAATAAGGCATGGCCGTTGAAACACCCCTTTGGCATCACCCGTTTGATGTTTCATGGACTGCTCATCATCGCCCTGCCTATGGTGTTCCCGGCATGGGGGGCGGGAATGCTCTCTTCAGAAAACGGCGGCGGCGATATTCGCATTTCCGCAGACCGCCTCATCGCCCGCAGTCAGGCGAATTATGCGGAGTTCACAGGCAACGTTCATGCCGTCAATGATGATATGGATATCACAGCGGATATCCTTAAAGTTTTCTACGATCAGGCCACGGCAGCCGAACCGGCGCCGGAGACCGAAAATACAATCGCCGCCGGGAAAACCGTCAGAGAAATTGTGGCCACCGGCAATGTGATTATCAAGTTTGACAGAAAGACCGCCATCACTGACAAGGCGGTTTACACTCGCAAAACCGGTATTGTCGTCATGACCGGGCCCGATTCCAGGGTTACCGATGAAAGTGGTTATATTTCAGGTGAAAAGATCACACTACACACCACAACCGAACAAGTAACCGTGGAAAGCAGCAACACCAACCGGGTTGAAGCGTTTATCAACTCAACGCCTGCCAATAACGAACCAACCGGCGGGCAAACGCCGGATAAAGACAGTTGAAAGGGTCCAAGCGGCGTATGGCAACGTTATCGCTTCAAAAACTGGTTAAGTATTACCACGGGCGCAAGGTGGTCAATACGGTCAGCCTTGAACTCGAAAACGGTGAAGTCGCAGGCCTTTTAGGACCCAACGGCGCCGGGAAGACAACCACCTTTTACATGGCCGTCGGCATTGTCCGGGCTGACAGCGGAACCGTTTTTATTAACGGACAGGACATTACGGTCGATCCCATGCATATGCGGGCACGCAAGGGCATCGGTTATCTGCCACAGGAAGCGTCTGTATTTAAAAAACTCACGGTGGAAGAAAATATCCGGTCCATCCTTGAATACCTTCAGATCTCCGGGCACGAACAACGGGAACGGACCCGCAACATTCTGGAAGAACTGGGCATCCACCATCTGGCGCATCAGCGGGCCAGTGTCCTCTCCGGAGGGGAAAGACGCCGTCTTGAGATATCCCGGGTCCTGGCAACAAACCCCTCCTTTATTCTGCTGGACGAACCGTTTGCCGGAATAGATCCGCTGGCGGTAACGGACATACAAAACATAATCAAACACCTCACCCAACGGGGGCTTGGCGTTCTTGTTTCCGACCATAACGTCAGGGAAACCCTGGGGGTTTGTGATAAGGCTTATATTTTAAATGACGGCAGCGTTATTGAATGCGGCGCTCCGGAAACCATAGCGGCCAGTGAGACCGCAAGACGCATATATCTCGGGGATGGATTCAGACTATAGACATGGCACTTGACTTACGACAAAACCTGAAACTGACACAGCAACTGGTTATGACCCCGCAGTTGCAGATGGCGATAAAGCTGCTGCAACTGAACCGTTTGGAACTCGCCGACATGATTCAGCAGGAACTCTCAGAAAATCCGGCACTGGAAGAAGTCCGTGAAAGCGCGGAAGAGAGCGGGACGGAAGCAGATGCTGGAGAGAGCCCGGAGGAGGTCGCCGCCGATGCTGACAAGGAAATGGAAAAGGAAGTTTCCATTGAAGAGAAGATTACCGATCAGATCGAATGGGAAAACTACCTGAACGAATACAACTCCTATGGCGGCGTCCACTATGAAACGGAAACCCGGGAACAGCCCCAGTATGAATCCTTTGTAGCCTCGCAGAGTTCGTTACAGGACCATCTGCTATGGCAGTTTCTGATGACACTGCCTTCCAGTGAAGAAGAACAGGTTGCCAGCATCATTATCGGCAATGTGGATGACGACGGATATCTTAAAGCCAGCCTGGAGGAAATTGCGGCGGCCGTATCTGTTCCCGTGGAAAATGCGGAAGCCGTGCTCACTACCATGCAGGAGTTTGATCCGCCGGGTGTCTGTGCCAGAGATCTCTCCGAATGCCTGTTGTTGCAGGTGACCCGGCTGGGTATCGACAGCCCGATCATTGTAGAAATTCTCCAGAACCATTTAAAAGAGCTGGAAACCAAAAACTACCGGGTCATTGCCAAAAAGATGAAAATCAGTATTGATGACGTTGTCGCTGCCGTCAATCTCATCAGAGAGCTTGAACCCAAGCCCGGTCGAAAGTTCAAACAGGAAGAATCAGGCTATATCACACCGGATATATACGTTTACAAATACGAAGACGAATTTGTGATTGTGCTTAATGACGACGATCTGCCGCGGCTGCACATCAATCCTTACTATCGAAAGGCCATCGGCCGAAGCACCAGGGTCAACAAGGAGACCAAGGAATATCTTCAGGAAAAAATCCGGTCTGCCTCCTGGCTGATCAAAAGTATTCAGCAGCGGCAGAAAACCATATACAATGTCATGGAGAGCATCCTGAAGTTTCAGCGTGAATTTTTTGAAAAGGGCATCGCCTATCTCAAACCCATGATTCTCAGGGATGTGGCCGAGGACATCGGCATGCACGAGTCCACCATCAGCCGGGTCACCACAAACAAATATGCCCATACCCCTCAGGGCATCTTCGAACTGAAATATTTTTTCAACAGTTCGATCAACCGGGTCCAGGGTGATTCAATGGCGTCGGCAAGTGTTCAGGAAAAAATCCGGCAGATCATTAAATCGGAAAATCCCCAAAAACCATACAGTGACGATAAAATCGCAAAAATACTCAAAGATTCCAATATTGACATTGCCAGACGAACCGTAACCAAATACAGGGAAGCCATGGGCATCCTGTCATCCACCAAACGTAAACAATTTTAGGAGGCTTATCATGCAGGTATCTGTCACCTTCAAGAACATTGACTCCTCAGACTCAATCAAAGACTTTGTCCAGGAAAAACTTGACAAATTTGACCGGCTTTTTGACGGCGCAGCAGAGGCCAACGTCATTCTCTCGGTAGAAAAGTTCAGAAATATTGCAGAGATCAATCTTACCGGCGACCGCCTGAATTTGAACGGAAAAGAAGAAACAGAGGATATGTACGCAGCCATTGACCTGGTGCTGGATAAAATCGAAAAACAGATTAAAAAAGGCAAACAGAAAGTAAAGGATCACCGTTCCGCGGCACGCCGGTCAAAGAAAAAAGCAGCATCAGCGGAGACCCCCTAAGACAAATACTCCCGCCGTCAACTTCTGTTTGACGGCGGGGATCACCCGCTATCAGCGATCCCCCCACCTTTGCCTTCCCCGGTTCTCCCGGTTCTGCCGACTCCATCGACAGGCAGCCTCACGACGAACGTGGTCCCGTTACCCGGAGACGAGTGCACTTCCATCTCACCGCCATGATTTTCCGTGATGATAAAGTAGGCCACAGACAGCCCGAGCCCGGTCCCCTCCCCTACCCCTTTTGTTGTAAAAAAGGGTTCAAACAGCCGTTTCCGGGTCTGTTTATCCATACCCGGACCGTTATCGCCAATTTCGATTACCACGTGATCTTCTTCATGGGAAGTTTTTACTATGAATCGTGGTGTCTCCGGTCGGCCGGTACGGACTCTGGACGCGTTCATGGCTTCAGCGCCGTTTCTGAAGATATTTAAAAGCACCTGCTGAATTTTGCTCTCTTCGCAGAATACTGCGGGGAGTTCCGGATCATACCGACGATCAATCACGATATTGCGGAAATCATACTTCTTTTTCAGATCATAGTCATGGGCCGCCAGTTCGATGGTATTGTCTATCAGCGTGGCTAACGAGCAGGGAAGAGCCTGGGAGCCGCTCTTTCGGGCAAAGCTGAGCATATTCTGCACCACCCGGGCCGCTTGTTTACCAGAAGCATGAATCAATTCAAGCTGGTGGACGATACCACGTTTTTCCAGAAAGGCTCGAATGGCCGCCATGGTGGTGCCTGCTGATGCTGCTGCGTCATGATTGGCCGGGTGGTCATTCTCCAGCCGGCGCAATATCACATCGGCGTTCTGCATCATGCCTGCAACAGGATTGTTTATTTCATGGGCCATGCCGGCGGCCAGCCCTCCCACGGAGAGCATCTTCTCAGACTGAATCATCATCTCCTCCAGCCGGACTCTCTCCGTAACATCATCCACCCGGACAACCGCTCCCTCAACACCGTTTGCAATCAGCGGGAAAATCGTCACATCTTCATACCGGATTTCGTCTGTTGTCTGAACAACATTTTTCATATCGTGCTTCACTTCCCGTGAAACAATGCTTTCCCGGATGCGACCGATTTCATCCTGCATCCGGGGAAAAACCTCGGCAAGGGTTTTTCCCTGGGCATCAGCCGCGGAGATGCCGGTCTCTTTTTCAGCCCGGTGATTCCACTGAGTGATTCGGCCTTCCTTATCTACACCCATCAATACCGACGGCATGGAATCAATGATATTGGCAAGGTAGTTTTGCAGGTGTTCCATCTCCTTTTCCGCTGCTTTTCTGGCCGTAATGTCAATTGCCACCATCAGGAGCCCCTGATACGTATCCGGCTGGCCGCCGGCAATGGGATGAATGGCATAAAGTACCGGAAAAACCTCATCATCGGTGCGCCGCAGGGTGGTTTCACAATGATACCCCTCCGGATAATTTTTCATGTTACCGGCCACTGCCTGAAGAAAAGCCACGGATTCAAAAGTGTGCAGATCAGATAGGCGGGTACCGATCATTGTATCCCGGGACGACTGGAACAACACTTCCGCGCCGGGATTGAATTCCACGATAGCAGGAATACCATTCTGGAGTTCCGCCAGCACCAGGGCCACCCCTTTTGCGGCATTAAAAATGGTTCGCAACCGGAACTCACTCTCCTTTAATGCCTGCTCCGCCAAAACAGCCCGGGTAATGGGCCAGAAGATGCCCTGGAGGCCGACAACCTCGCCGGATTCGTTGTGAAGCGGCACCTTTGTGACATCCACATACTCTTCACGGCCGGTGAGTGGATTTGCCTCTTTTTCAACAACCTGAATGACCCGGTCTTCCCGTTTCACTGTCTCATCCACTGCAATATATCTGTCAGCGCTCTCTTTGGGGAAAAAGTCGCGGCTGGTCTTTCCCAATGCCTGCGCCAGCGACACATTAAATGTCTTTTGAAATGCTTTATTGGCAAAAATCAACCGGCCTTCCAGGTCTTGCTGATAAATCACATGGGGAATGTGATTGACCACAGAAAGGAAACGCTCCCTTTCATTCTGCAGGATTGCCTGCATTTGATAAGTTTCCGTAACATCCCGGAAGACCAGCACCACCCCGCGAATTTCACCACTTTCATCACGAACCGGGGCGCCAGAGTCAGCGATCTGATAAGTGGTCCCGTCTTTGGCCACCAGCATGGTGTGATTGGCCAGCCCCACAACCTTACCTGTTTCGAGCACTTGATTGACGGGATTTTCACACGGTTCCCGGGTATTGGCATTCACAATCTCAAATACATCGGTAAGCGGCCGGCCCAGCGCGGCTGGCCGAGGCCAGCCTGTCAGCTGTTCGGCCACAGCGTTTATCATGATGATGCAGGATTCAGTATCGGTTACAATCACCGCATCGCCGATAGACGAAAGGGTGGCGCGCAGGTGCTCTGCATTTTCCTGCAGCTGCTGACGGATCTGCTGTTGGTTTTTCGCAAAGTAGCGAAGCACGGCAAACCACCCCACCCCGCCGGCAATCACGCCGGCAAGAAGCAGCATTTCTATCCAGAGATATCGAACGCGTTGCTGCTGTAGCACGTCCCTTAACAAAAGGACGCCCCTGTCCACCGCCATCAGAAATTCATTAAAAACAATATCAAATGACTGATCTTTGGCGCTGCCCGCAACGTCTGCCGGCAATGCGGAAAGCCGCGCTTTTGCCATATCCTGGACCGTCTTCAGACGCAACCGGACATTTTCAAAGGCTGTCTTAACCGTTGGGTTGCGGACGGGTTGAATGTCAAGTGTGTCTGTCTGTCCACCTCGTATAATCGCCGCGGCATACCAGTCCGCTGTTTCAAAAGAGGAAAAAACATCGTCAACAATACTTTCATGAATATCACCGCTGATGATCTCTTCAAGCCAGAGATGGGCTTCGGCAGCGGCCAGTTTTGTCTCCATGGCCGCATAGATGAGAATCGAATGTCGCTTATTGATGCGGTATCCCAGATACCCGCCAGATACCAGAAAGCATAAGATAAGGAGAATAAACAGGCCGGATACCAGATACATTGTCCGCTGGTTCATCATTACCCCCTTTTACGAATTGCGGTGGGAATACGCCAGGAACACTCGTGTCAGAATCCGACGCCGGAGGGGCCGGCGTTGGCTTCCCCTTAATGACCCAATGTCCGGAGATACCAGTAAAAAATTTCCTCTCCAAAAAACAGATACAAAATCGCGCCCAGGGAAAGAAACGGGCCAA
The DNA here is from genome assembly GCA_034189905.1 of Thermodesulfobacteriota bacterium. Lineage (GTDB taxonomy): Bacteria > Desulfobacterota > Desulfobacteria > Desulfobacterales > Desulfosudaceae > JAXHTY01. Next base: position 54,775 of record JAXHTY010000020.1, on the reverse strand, counting down.
ATGGCACGGCAAACTTCATGTTTTTTTTCTGAAAGGCCATGAGTATCCCTCCCACAAGGGTGCCGGCGGCCGAGCCTGTGAGAATGGTAAAAAAAACACCCTGCCACCCGGTCAACGCACCGATCATGGCCAGCAGCTTGATATCACCGCCCCCCATGCCGTCTACACCGGTGAGGGCTTTGTAGGTCGATGCAACCAGTAAAAGACTGCCTCCCCCCGCGAGAAGTCCGATCAGCGCACCGACCACTCCCAGATCCAGAATGAAAACAGCCGCCAGAAAGCAAAGCACAATACCGGGCAGTGTAATCACATCGGGAATGATCTGATGATCAATATCGATAAATATCACCACGATCAATGCAGCGATAAAAACAAACAATACACCCCCCTCTGGTGTCAGACCGGCTTTCAGATAAGCCGCCAGCGCCGCAAGACCGGTCAGTATCTCCACCATGGGATACCGGATGGGAATATGAGCGCTGCAGTTCCGGCACTGGCCGCGCAGGAGCAGGTAGCTGATCACGGGAACATTATCATAAAACCGGATCTGGTAATCACATTTTGGACAGGCAGACGGCGGGGTCACTATGGATTTTCCGGCTGGCAGCCGGTAAATACAGACATTCAGAAAACTGCCGATGCTGGCGCCAAAAACAAATATAAACAGTTTGACAAGGGTGATAGGTAGCATATATATTTCCAGATTTTATAAAGACGGCTTTGTCCGTCTCATCAGCCTTTCAATAATACGCTGTTAACACTAAAAAATCAATAACGACATTGTAAAAACCAGAATATGAATTATAATGTATACACAAATATTCGGGTTAAAATACAGTAAAAGAAGGATCACAAATGGGTGAAACAGATAGAGACGACCTGATCAGCATCATCGAAGAACAGGAAGAAGAACCGGATATTCCGGAAGACCTGCCGCTGCTGCCGGTTCGGGATGTTGTCATTTTTACAGACATGGTTCTGCCGTTGTTTATCGGCCGGGAAAAGTCTGTGCAGGCAGTGGAAGAATCCATGCATAATACGGATAACAAGTTCCTGATGCTGGTGACCCAGAAAAATCCGGCAGATGAATCGCCAGCGCCCGATGATATCCATTCAGTCGGTACGGTAGGGAAAATTCTTCGAATGCTCAAGTTGCCGGACGGGCATTTAAAAACACTTGTTCAGGGGATCGCCAAGGCAAAAATTGTCGAATATACAAAGACATCCCCCGGTTATCGGGTGAAGATTGAAATGATTGAGGATCCGCCCTTTGAAGAAGTGACCATCGAAACCGAAGCACTGATGCGCAATGTGCGGGAACAGTGCGAAAAAATTCTCTCTCTGCGGGGGGAAATGTCGATGGAAGTAGAGACGATTCTTGAAAACCTGGATGATCCCGGCAAACTGGCCGACCTGATCGCCTCCAACCTCAAGCTGAAAACGGAAGAAGCACAGGAACTGCTTGAACTGACAGATCCGATCAAACGGCTGAAGAGAATCAATGAAATTCTGTCCCGGGAAATCGATCTGTCTACAGTTCAGGCCAAGATCCATTCCAATGTAAAAGATGAAATTTCCAAATCCCAGCGGGACTACTACCTACGGGAGCAGATGCGGGCCATCCACAAGGAACTTGGCGAAACAGACGAACGCACTCAGGAAATCAACGAGTACACCACCAAAATCAAAAAAGCCAAAATGTCCAAGGAAGCCCGGCAGGAGGCGGACAAACAGCTTAAGCGGCTCGGGCAGATGCATCCTGACGCATCGGAAGCCGGTATTGTGCGCACCTATCTTGACTGGCTTGTGGAAATGCCCTGGGCCAAAATGTCCAAGGACAAGCTTGACATAAAAGAAGCTCAGAAAGTCCTCAATGACGATCACTACGGCCTGGAGAAGGTGAAAGACCGCATTCTGGAATATCTGAGTGTGAGAAAACTCAATCCGGAGATGAAAGGGCCCATCCTCTGCTTTGTGGGTGCCCCGGGCGTCGGAAAAACATCCCTGGGAAAATCCATTGCCCGCGCCATGGGCCGTAAGTTTGTCCGCATATCCCTTGGCGGGGTCCGGGACGAGGCCGAGATGCGGGGACACCGCCGCACTTACATCGGCGCCATGCCCGGGCGAATCATTCAGGGCCTGAAGCAATGCGGCACCCGGAACCCGGTCTTTGTCATGGATGAGATCGACAAGCTGGGCGCTGATTTTCGCGGCGATCCGTCCGCTGCGCTTTTGGAAGCTCTGGATCCGGAACAGAACACCGCTTTCAGCGACCACTACCTGAACCTTTCCTTTGATCTTTCCAAGGTTCTTTTCATCCTCACCGCCAATCAGCCGGATACCATTCCGTCGGCACTGTATGACCGGATGGAGATCATCAACATTCCCGGTTACAGCGAAGATGAAAAAATCATCATTGCCAGGGACTATCTGCTGCCCCGCCAGATCAAGGAAAACGGCCTGAAGGGGAAGGACATCACCTTCAGCAAACAGGCACTCTCCACTATTATCAATCAATATACATCCGAAGCAGGCCTGCGAAATCTGGAACGCGAGCTTGGCACCATCTGCAGAAAGGTTGCCCGGCAATTCGCTGAAGGCAAAAAGAAAAAATATGCCATCACCAATGCCAGCCTGGAAAAATACCTGGGCATCCCCAAGTATATTCCCGAACTGGATCAGGAAGAGAGTCAACCCGGACTCGCCACGGGACTGGCCTGGACCCAGTGCGGCGGGGAAGCCATGTATGTGGAAGCTTCCCTGTTTGCCGGGAAAGGGGAACTGATCCTGACTGGTCAGCTTGGCGATGTGATGCAGGAATCCGCCCGGGCGGCTATGAGCTACGCCAAGGCAAATTTGGAAAAATTCGGCATCAACGCGGAGATATTTGAGAATACGGACATCCATATCCATGTGCCCGCAGGCGCCATTCCCAAGGATGGACCGTCGGCCGGTGTTGCCATGGCAACCGCCCTTATCTCTGCCCTTACCGGCGCGCCGATAAAAAACGATGTGGCCATGACCGGTGAAATCACCCTTCGCGGCCGGGTGCTGCCTGTGGGGGGATTAAAAGAAAAGACGCTGGGGGCATTGCGGGCCGGTATCAGAACCATTCTTGTGCCGGAAAAAAACCGTAAGGAAATTTCAGAGATCCCTGCCCGAATTAAACGGAAGGTCAACTTTGTCTTTACCGACGCCATGGACCAGGTCGTCTCTCTAGCACTGGAAGTCCCGGTCAAAAAGAAGCGGTCGGCCAGGAAAACGCCGCCGGGGAAAACAGCGACGGCAGCCCGTAAACCGGCAAAAAAACCGGCCGGGAACAGTAAAAGCAAATGAGAATCCTTGCGGTAGACACGGCCACGTTTAGTTGCGGGGTAGCCCTGCTTGAGGGCGATCAGGTCGTTTTCAAGTCGGTACACGTCAGTCGTGAAACCCATTCCCGTCGTTTAATGCCCATGATTGACAATGCCTTGCAGACAACCGGTCTAACCGTGCATCACATTGACGGATTTGCGGTGACAAAGGGACCGGGCAGTTTCACCGGGCTGCGCATCGGCATCAGTACGGTACAGGGGCTTGCCGCTGCCATGCAAAAACCGGTTGTCGGCATTTCGGCCCTGGATGCCCTGGCCTGGCCATTCTATTCATCCGCCATGCCGGTATGTGTACTCATGGATGCCCGAAAAGGTGAGGTTTACACCTGTCGTTACAGGCCAGACGGCAAAACCCTGAAAAAAACAGATACAGAAGAGGCCATGCCACCCGACGCTGCACTGAAAGATATCCATGAACCATCTGTTTTAGTAGGCAGCGGTGCCGTGGCATACAAAGAGGTTATTAAGAAGCAGGTTGGCGCAAACGCCGTATTTGCCCCCCCCTTTCAGAATATGATTGACCCGGCGATTATCGGTCACCAGGGTTTGGCGCAGTTGATAATAGGGCAAATAGATGCCCCCGACACCATCGCTCCTACCTACCTGCGTCAGCCCGATGCCGTCATCAACCGGCAGAAGGCGGCAGTGAGTTCAAAGCAGTAAAACATCCGACCCGGGGAGAACCGGCTTTGCTTTGTTTTTGTACCAAGCTCAAATTGCAATGAGCTATTGCACCTGACGATCTCGATAGCGATTTCGGTTATTACCGGGTTTTTGTACTTTTTCATAATTAAAACCGTACAGACGGCAAAGCCACTGTACGATAACCTGACACCGAGGGGCAAGTTTCATTAAATACAGGCGTACACTTCCCACATGCATGCCAAACCATCATTGCCGTATGTGATCCTGCTGCACGGCCTGGCCCGCACGGCAGCCTCCATGAAACCCATGGCCCGTCACCTGGCCGCACACGGATACGGGATCGTGAATCAGGGGTACCCCTCAACACGAGCACCGGTTGAAACACTGGCGGCCACGGTTATCCCGAACGCCCTGGATATATGCCGTCGCAACAGTGCCAACACCATCCATTTTGTCACCCATTCCATGGGCGGCATTCTGTTACGCAATTATCTGGCGTATAATGCCATTAGCGAGCCCGGTCGCGTTGTCATGTTAAGCCCGCCCAATCATGGCAGTGAGGTTGTGGATAAACTGAGAAGCAACTTCCTTTTTAAATGGCTGAACGGACCGGCAGGCCAGCAACTGGGCACGGACGAAAACAGCCTGCCCTTTCAACTGGGCCCGATCAACCGGGAAAGCGGGGTCATTACCGGCGACCGGTCCTTGAACCTGATCCTGTCGCGGTTTATTCCCGGTAAAAACGACGGCAAAGTTTCAATAAAAAGCGCCCGGCTACCGGGGATGGCAGACTTCCGTGTTGTCCATGCCACCCATACCTTTATCATGCAAAACCCGGACGCCATGGCCCATACACTGGCATTTCTTAAAACCGGTCGGTTTCTATAAATATCGGGCGTCCCATCAGGACAAGAGAACAATAGAATGGCCGGGCTAAAGGATTCCCCGTTTTTGTGCCATCTTTACCATCTGCTCCATCATGGTGGGCGGCGGTTCGACGCGTTCCTGGTCAGGCTTTGGTGCCAGCTCAATGGCCTCCACCGGACAGGTGGTCACACACAGGCCGCAACCGATGCACCGATCCAGGTTGATCCCGGCCACCCCATCGTCGTCGAGGTGGATCGCATTCATCTGGCAACGGTCCACACAGGCCTCGCAACCGGTGCATTCGTCTGCATCCACTCTCGCATAATAACTGGATATAACAATTTCCGAAGGTTTGGGATGTTTGTTCAGCGCCACCAGAACGCCGCAGCAGTCACCGCAGCAATTGCACATGCCGGCCGGATTCTGGGCTGTGGCCGGCTGGGTCACCAATCCCTGTTCCCGGCATGTTTCAAGAATGGCAACCGCTTCATCCAGTGAAACCTCACGGCCCATCGCCCGGTCCAGGTAATACTGCCCCATGGAACCGAACATGAAGCAGGCTTCAAGCTGCTTGCCGCACCCTTTTTCCAGCACACCGGTCCGCTTGCGGCAGATGCAATCCGTAACGACGATTTTCGGTTTGGATTTCAATATGGCAACGGCATCATCATAGCTTGCCACATGGTGCGCCACGTCAATGGATCGTTGCACAGGAATGGGGCGCAGAAAGTATTCGGCCCCTTCCTGCATCGCCGCATCAAAGGCCTCATCAAAATAGACCTGCACCATCTCCGAAAATCCGCGGTCCAGATTTTTCACCTGAAACTCAAACAACCCATGAACAAAGGGGATTGCGGCATAACGGGAAGCGCCCCCCTTTTTCAGCCGAAAAAGAAGGCCACGCTCGGCCATATCATCCAGCCGGGCTGCCACCGTATCCTCAGGCTGCCCGATTCGCTCAGCAACAGTGGCCGGTGTTTCCAGGTTATGGGTCATGTTCACGAACATTTCGGCATCGGCTTCGGAGAACAGATACTTCAGAATTTTGATCTCAACGCCGGATGTGGTGGCCGGAAAACCCATGGAATACGTATCAAGCTGTTTTTGAACCTGACGATAGATATCTTCTGGCATGACGCCTCCTTTTTACGAAAATGGCCGGGTCAACGCACCACATGCCCCATACGATGGTGCCGTCTGTCCGCCATCTTTTTGACTTTCCGCCGGGCCGTGTAGGTGATGAGTTTACCAATAAGCCCCGGGGTCACCAGCCTGTGGAGAAACATTTTCTTCAGAATACGAAAAATAACCGGCGCGGTAAAGAATGATGCATTTACATCCCGCCGAATCTGCTGAAGCGCTTCCACGGAAAGATGGTCGGAATAGACCTTGCCTGATTCCGGTTCGATATGATAGTCGTCCAGTTCGCTGACCATTTCTCTGAGCGGCGAAAACTTGGTGGCCCGCAGTACCGACAGCCCCAGGGTGTCCACTCCCAGTTCCCGGGCAAAAGGGATGAGTTCCAGCATCTCTTCCCGGGTTTCGCCGATGTTGCCGATAATAAAATAGCAGTGATAGATGAAATTGAACTTCCGGAGCACTTGAAAATATTCTCTTATTTTAGCGGTATCAAACCCTTTGTTCATAGAAGCAAGAGTTTTGTCATGAGCGGACTCAATGCCCATCAAAAACCCCATGAAACCGGCCTTATACATCTTCTTCAGCACATCGGGCCGTTTAGCGACCTCCAGTCGGGCATTGATCACGTATTTCTTTTTAATACCCGCCGCTATAATCAAGTCGCAGACCTTCTTCACCCAGTTCATATCCGCAGTGAAAATTTCATCGGCAAAGGTCACCACATCCGCTTCCACTGTCTTCAACTCGGCTATAAGGGACTCCGGGGTGCGGACAGACCATTTGCGCTTTTCCCCGAGCGGATTGAATTTGAAATCACAGAACTTGCAATTATAGGGACAGCCCCGGGTGCCCGCCATCATATCTACCTGTAAATGCGTTTGAAATTCATCCAGTGTCACATAATACTTATATCGCCGTAATTGCCGGTTTGGAAAATATTCGCTTTGAAGCGCCCCGAGTTTCCGGTTTTTATTATGAATCACACGGCCTTCTTCACGATAGGAAAGGCCGTCGATAGCCGGGGACAGGCCATCATTGATGATTTCCCGGATTACATCCTCCCCGTCCCCGCGAACGATGCCATCAATGCGGGGGATTTCTTCAAACAATTCCTCCACATGTTCCGTGGCGTGCCGGCCACCCACCACCACCAGGATATCTTCCGGTATCTGTGAAAGGGTCTGCCGGATAAAGTCTGCCTCCGCATCCCAGTTAATACTCGCCAGAACAATATCCCTTCCTTCCAGAAAAGCACCAAACGGCCGCGACTCATATCTGAGATCAATAACATCGATCCGGTCCACCATTTTTTCAATGGCACTGGCAATCAGTTCAAGGCCCAGCGGGGGGAGAAATCCGATGGTTTTTAATTCATACTGATAAGGATATACACATAAGACATTTCGATATTTCATTTTATCTCCTGACGCAGCATTGATGGCTTCATAAAAAGCTCAAGCCTTTCGTTGCAACGCTTCGGATCAACAATACTGCTGAATGATATCAGATAGATCGTTGATTGCCGTTTCAAGATTATCATTAAGAACAACATGGTGATAATGGTGTTTTTGTGACATTTCTACGGAAGCCGTCTTAAGCCGGCGCTCAATCGCCTCCGGGCTGTCCTTCCCCCTTGATTCCAGCCGCCTTCTGAGTTCCGCCATGGACGGCGGCATGATAAAAATACCAATACTGTCCCTGTAACGATCAAATATCTGTCGGGCTCCCTGAACATCAATATTCAGCAGCACATTTACGCCACGGGCGAGATTGGTTTCTATAAAATCCGCGGCCGTGCCGTAATAATTGCCGTGCACCTGAGCCCACTCCAGCCATCGGTTGTTGTCAATCCCATTTTCAAAGGTATCCTTATCAATAAAAAAATAATCCGTCCCGTGGGTTTCCCCTTCCCGCGGCGGCCGCGTCGTATGGGAAACCGATTCGATCATATCGGGGAAGCGGTTTACAATGGCATTACAGAGTGTGGTCTTCCCTGCGCCGGACGGTGCCGATACAATAAACAGCCGTCCATGCCGTCTTTGCTTTTCAGTTGCGGCGGTTTGATTCCCATTGATGTCTTCATACCGTTGCGCCATCTTTTATTTTTACAAATCCTCCTCATCCTCAGGTGCTTTGTGCCCGTTCAGGGAGGCAAATCGCTGTGCGATGGTCTCCGGATGAATGGCGGACAGAACCACATGGTTGCTGCTCATGACCATAACCGAACGGGTTTTCCTCCCTTGGGTAGCGTCCACCAGCCGACCCTCTGCTTTTGCCTCGTCTTTCATGCGCTTCACCGGTGATGAATTCGGCGAAACAATGGCCACAACCTCCTCGGCCACGACCCGATTGCCAAAACCGATATTTAACAGTTTTCGTTTCATATCTCGATCTTTCTTTTATTCCAGCTATTCCACGTTCTGCACCTGTTCTCTGAGCTTTTCAAGTTCGGTTTTGGCGGCCACAACATGCTCCGAGATATCCACATTTCCGGTTTTCGAGCCCATTGTATTAAATTCCCGATTAAACTCCTGCAACAAAAAATTCAGCTTTCGCCCGCAGGGTTCATTTTCCGCCATGGCTGAACGGAACTGATCAATATGGCTTTTTGCCCGGACGATCTCCTCTGATACATCGCTTTTATCAGCGATCATCGCGACTTCCTGTGCAATGCGGTTTTCATCCAGGGCTCCGGTCCCCTGGAGCAGGGTTGTAATTCGTTCCTGCAAACGTTGATAACAGGCGTCCACAAGGCCCTCGGACTGCGTTTCGATGGCAACCACCATCGCCTCAATCCGGTCAAGCCGGGCGGCCAGATCTTTTCCCATAAACGCCCCTTCTGTCGCCCGCATATCGTTCAAGGCATCAAGGGCTGCCTTCAGGGTTTCGGCGATATGCCGCCACTCGGCATCACCGGGATTTACCGGTTCGGCGGTTGTGATAACCCCTTCCGTTCGAGCCACCAGATCAATGGGGATATCCCCTTCTATTCCTGTCTCCGCCTGAAGTTCACACAGAGCATCATAACAGGCAGTCGCCCTGGCCTTGTCCACATGATAAATTGGTACCGCCGAGGGGCGTTCATCTGTGATGGTCAAAAAAAATTCAACCCGTCCGCGGCAAATGTTCTCGGCAATCAACTGCTTGATCTGATTTTCAAAAGACCGGTAAGCTGACGGCATGCGGAGCACGGGATCGAGGTACCGGCTGTTATAGGTCTTTAATTCAACGGTAACCGTAAATCCATCCCGCTCCATTGTTTTCTCCGCATAAGCGGTCATGCTTTTAATCATATTCCCTCGAATATTTCAGCAATTATTTTATAGTTAGGGTCATATTCTCTTGTAGCCATTTGGTCAATTTTTATCAAAGAAGTCATCCTTCGGGCGGCGCCTCTTTTGCGATCTTCATATCCACCAGGTACCGGTCTCGAACTTGCATCAGAAATGCCTGCAGCTGTTCATCTCTATAGTCCGGATAGGTCCAGGGCAGCGACTGAAAGGCCTGCTTTTGGAACACCAGCGTAAGATCGGCATATATGCCGTCGCCGATATAAATCCGGTGCGCATAGTTTTTGCCGGTGGCGAGAACAAACCGCTCCCGCAACATATAGCCCGGGTCTATGTTTATCCGCCGGCTGTACGTTTTTGTAAATGACCGTTCAATGGCATTGGTGGCGTGTTTAATGACCGCAAGATCGGCTTGGGCAATTAATTTCTTAAACGAAAAAACCCGTCGGTAAAGCGGGGCGCCAAACTCATTCGTATAATAATCGGTAAAATCAAAGGCCAGCCACTTGCTGATGAGATCGATCTCACCAAACCGATCGACAAGTGCCGATGCCACTGCTTCAAGGATCTTCTTCTCGCCTGTGAAAATCCCGATCACAAGTTTGGCCGGATCAGGATTGCCGGGGATACTCATTGGCACCTATTCCGTCATCTGGTCTAATGGAACAGCCTCTTCAATCAGCATAATGGGAATATCATCCCGTATTTCATATTTCAGCCGGCATTTATCGCAGATCAACCAATCGCCGGCATCATCTTCATGAATATCCCCCTTGCACCTGGGACAGGCAAGAATATCAAGCAGTTCTTTTTTTATCGCCATTGTCCGTTTCCCTGTAAAACGTTAAAAATATTCCTGTATAATGCAACCCAACGCCCGCAGGCGCGTTGCAGCCATTGGACTTTCTCCGAAGCCATCATCCTTTCTTGTCTGGTATATCAAACCCGGCCTTACATTCAAAGTAAAATCCGACCCCGGAGGGACCGGCTTTGCTTTCCCTCCCAATTCGAATTTCGTGCTTTGTTTTTTCTCCCAGTATTCGCCGTCTTTTACAAGATGGTTTCGTAAAAAGTCAATTTTGGGACGGCAAAGTAAAAAGTTCAAGTTCGAGGCGCGCAAATCTCGAGGAATGGAGCGTACTTAGTTGTACGTGACATGACGAGAGATGCAGCGCAACAAAGAAATTGGACTTTTTACGAAGCCGTGTTACAAGACTATGGTTGCTGCTGCGCCTCCCGGTCCTGCTGAATGGGAAGCCATGTCATCCACCCCCCGCTCAGGATAGATGCCCGAAAACCTTTCTGCGTCAGGATACGGCAGGCCAGGTACGCCCGCATGCTGACCGTACAATAAGCGATAATCGTTTTTGTTTTATCCAGTTCATCCAGGTGATCCCGCAATTCGTCAATATCAATATTCTGTGCGCCCGGGATAACGCCTTCCTTGCGAACCTCCATGGTCGACCGCACATCCAGCAGCAGATAATCGTGGCTGTCCATCTGTTCCAGTTCATGCCAGTGCCGCACCTGAACATCGCCTTTCAGCATATTGGCCGCCACATAACCGGCAATATTAACCGCATCTTTGGCTGAACCGAATTGTGGCGCATAGGCAAGCTGAAGTTCCTGCAGATCGTAAACCGTCATACCGGCATAAATGGCCACGGCCAGCACATCAATCCGTTTATCCACCCCATTTTTTCCGGTTACCTGAGCCCCCAGGATTTTTCCGGTATCCGGCGCGAACAACAGCTTGATAGACACCATCGTGGCATCGGGATAATATCCGGCATGATGCAGGGAATGGGTAAACGACGTCCTGTAGGGAAGGCCCTCATCCTTCAGGCATTTTTCCGTCATGCCCGTGGACGCGGCCACGATATCGAATGTCTTTACAATACTTGTCCCCAGCAGGCCACCCAGCGCATCCTTACGGCCCATGGCATTATCCGCTGCAGCCCGCCCCTGACGGTTGGCAGGGCCGGCCAAAGGGATCCTTGTCTTCCGGCCGGACACAAAATCAGTGGTCTCGATCGCATCCCCGACTGCCCAGATCGTTCCATCCGATGTATTCATATGTTCATCAACGTAAATACCGCCGGTCTCACCGATTGTCAGCCCGGCCCCTTCAGCCAGTTCTCGTTCCGGCTGAATCCCGGCGGAAACAATGACCATATCCACATGAATATCCGTATCACGATCGGTCACAGCCGTGATCCGGCCGGCCTGATGGTCAAACCGCTTCACAGCCTGGCCCAGAATCAGTTTTACCTTTTGTTCACGAAGGTGCTGATGAACATGGACGGCCATATCATAATCCAGTTGGGGCAGTAATTGGGGAAGCATTTCCACGACTGTAACGGCTATTCCCAGTCGTGCCAGATTCTCGGCTGTTTCCAGACCGATAAACCCGCCCCCCACTATCAGTGCCGACGCAACCGAATGGCCACTAACAAAAGCCTTTACACGGTCAGTGTCATTCACGTCTTTAAGGTGAAAGATATTGCCCTGGTCAATTCCCGGAATCGGTGGCTTCATGGCCCGGGCACCCGGTGCCAGAATAAGACGGTCATAGGGCTCAACCACAACCTCATCCGTCTCTAGATTCCTGACCTGCACCGTTTTCTGCTCCGGGTCGATGTGTACAACCTCCTGGCATGTCCTGACATCGATACGATAGCGACGCTCAAGGCGTTCCGGTGTTGTCACAAACAGTTCATCCCGCTCCTTTATTTTGCGACCGATGTAATATGGCAGACCGCAATTGGCATAGGAGACATACTCGCCGCGTTCAAAAAGAATTATCTCAGCGTCTTCGCAAAGTCTTCTGGCCCGGGCCGCCGCAGTTGCGCCACCGGCAACCCCCCCGACAATAATTAATCTCATACAGTTGTCCCTTACTTTTAAAAATTGATTCAGTGGCTGGGGAATCCCCGGCTCAGCCACATGGTAACGTGCACTATAACAAAGGCATATGCTTTTGAAAATAATCATTTCAGCAGCCTGTTCAAGGCATACATGTGAACGCTGAATGGCGAGATTCGACGAGCATAATATGATGAGCCGGATTCCACGCAGACGCGCCGGTAAAGATGATAAAATCGAATCTGATGCTTATCTTGAAAGCTTTTTTTGCATTGCATTAACGTCCGGTCTGCTGTTAGGATCATCTTATGACCTAGAAAAACCAAGTATTAACGACTTATATAAACAAGGAGAAGTCATGTCACAACTGACAGATCGAATGGTTCGCGCGGCCAAACTGGATGTCAATCTTTATGAAGAGGTGGAGGCGGATACATCCGCCATGGGGCAGGCCATGGCGGTGGTCATTCTCGCCAGCCTGGCTGCGGGCATTGGCAGCATATCAACCAGCGGCGGTGCCGGGATCCTCATCGGCACCCTGTCGGCGCTGGCAGGGTGGTTCATATGGGCCTACCTGACTTTTTTTATAGGTACCAAAATGCTGCCGGAACCCCAGACCGACTCAAATCCTGGAGAACTGCTTCGAACCATCGGATTTTCCAGTGCCCCCGGGGTTCTACGGATTATCGGCATCATTCCCGGCTTATACACACTGGTATTCATAATCAGCGGCATCTGGATGCTGATCGCCATGATCATCGCCGTCCGGCAGGCACTGGACTACCAGAGCACCGGACGGGCCATTGGGGTCTGCCTGATCGGATGGCTGGTGCAGATACTGGTGTTAGGGCTGATGGTCTCCCTTTTTGTGGGACCGACTCAGGGGACCATGTAATAAACGTTCCCCTTTCCTGAAAAACTACGCGCGGAGATTGTTGACGGGACAGTTCAGGTATTCGCACCGGCCTGACGGCGATGGGAAGGATGTGCGCTGAACTTCCATTTTTCTGGTGCTGATCCCTTGCGATCATCTTATCACGGTTAACACCACTTTTAACAGGTCGCGGCTCCCGTATCCGCCACGATTCAGCCATCGAGTTCTGCACCCTGAAAATACTGGACCCGCATATGTTCCCCGCGGCTGTTATCGCCAATATAGGCAAAGCGGCCATATGCCCAGAGGCCCTGATGGGCTGTCTCTTGCAGCGTCTTATTTTCAACTTCCATAAAAATCCCCCTGGCCTGCCTGTCCTCTCCCCGATCATATCGGGCCTGCATGTAATCCACTGTGGAATGCAGAAGACAGAAGCCGACACTTGAACGGCGGTACTTTTTGCTGACAAACGCCCGCACATACCATAGTGGCAGCCCAAGTCGTTGATTGCGTTTAAATTCCAGGGTGCAAACCCCGGCAATCCGATTTTCAGAATCCCGGGAAATCTGTACCACTTCAGAAACACGCTGACGTGCCACATTCCCGGGAATGGCCGATTCATCAAGCCAGAAGGCGATCACCTCCTCGGCCAGCGCTTCATTGACACTGCCCCACACCGGCTCAATTGAAAACCCCGCTTCAAGTTCACGGATGACATTCGCCCACCCTCCGGGCTCATCCAGCCATGCGACCCGCATCTGCCACCCCTGCCGGGTTCGACCGGCATACACCAGCCCGGTCGCCTGCCAGAAGGCCTGAGGGAATCGACGTGCAATTGTTGGATCCTGAATCACCACACAGATACCTGCTGGTGCCTTTTCTGTTCCTTCCCGATCGAGCAATACCTGCATGGCATGGCGTGTATGGTTGAACATATGAATAAAGGTATCATCGGTCCGTTCCGGGGCAAGCAGAAAATTTCGATAAAACCATATCTTACGATTTCCCAACGCCGGCATTTGCAATGCTTTTACTGAGCTGACGCCGCGTATATTCCCTTTGTTATTGCGCATGACGCAAGCGACATGCTTTACCCGTTATTGCGCCGCCGCTTCATCCAATGCGCCGTTTTCGACCCAGAAACGAATCAACTCGTCCGATATCTGTGACGCCTCACCATATACAGTCTCGATTAAATGGTCTGTCGCTGCTGTCATATATCTGTCCCCTTATCCATAATCTTCTAGCCCATCCACTGCCTGCAAATCATAACGATTTGACGTTGCATTCCTCTTTCACCAGCTGTTAATATAGTCTCTATTGTTCTTACTAACTATTTATTTTTAAATCCAGAAAAATCATTAAATTTTCAGGAAAGTAGAAAGCCCAAGGCAGACCATTGTTTTCCCTTTCAGCAGACCAACTCATGGACATTGCCGCAGCCATGGCCCGGGAGATTCACATCGGGCTGACGGCGGATGGGGGGGATCTTCTTTGCATTCCCACCTTCATCCCTTTAAAAGGCCCGCCCGGATCAGGCACCGTATTAGCCATTGATGTGGGCGGAACCAATGTCCGTTGCGCGGTTGTCGAAATGGGGCCGGGCAACCGGTTTTCAATAAAAAAAGGGCCGATAAAAGAACAAATACCCGTATCCCGGGGTATGCCCATTGAACGGGCCACGTTTCTGGAGACGCTTGCGGCAATGATGAAAACGCTGAATCCGCCGCCTTTGCTGCCTGTTGGCTATTGTTTTTCCTATCCGGCCCGTCCGTTGCCCGACGGTGATGCGGTGATTTTAAACTGGACCAAAGAACTTTTTGTCAAAGAGACCATCGGCGAAAAGGCGGGCCGGATGCTGCGCGACTATGTTAACCATTCAGATGCCGCACAGATGAGTGAGACGATCGTTGTGATGAACGATACAGTCACAACGCTGCTGGCCGGTATGACTGCTTGCGGCACCGATGGTTATCTGGGCCTGATTTCCGGGACCGGCACCAATATGGCAATACTGCTGCCCCCGGATCATATACCCAAGCTGAAAACAAAGATCGCCGGCAACGCACCGTTGCCCGTGAACCTGGAATCCGGCAACTTTCATCCTCCGCATCTGACCTCATGGGATGCGGCATTGGACGCATCTTCAAGCAACCCGTCCCATCAGCGATTTGAAAAAGCGGTTTCCGGGGTTTATCTGCCATACCTGTTCAAACTGGCCTGTCCCGAAAGTGACATCAATCCGGAAGAAGGATCAGCCGCCTTGTTTCAAAAGGCTTACCAGGACACCGGACCGGCAAAGAATGTGGAGACCGCGTTTGGACAAAGCATTGCCCGCCAGCTTATTGAACGTTCAGCAAAACTCACAGCGGCGGCGCTTGCCGGAAGCATCAAGGCCATGCAAAATACAATCAACCCGGCATCAATCTGCATTACCGCGGAAGGCGGGCTTTTTCATGCCCATCCCCGGTACAGGGAAACGACGCAAACCACCTTAACAATGCTGACTGACCGAATGGGAATGTCCGGGATACAGGCTGTCATTCAGACAGTGGCAGATGCCAACCTCAAGGGATGCACCCTGGCTGCACTGGCACTGACCTGACAGGTCATGGCCATATGCGATATTTTCCATACACAAATACTACTTTTACCCCATTTGATTTCAGTTTTACAACGATACAATAACAAGAATAATGAGGCCAATAACCGGTATTGAGTTGACTCGTTTTGCCGGATATTTCAAGCGGGTGGCTTTTGGCCGCAAATCAGCCGCAAGGCGGAGGACGTGAAATAGTCAAGATCATATTAATAAATGAAGCAGTACGGGCCTGGAAGCCCAAAGAGGGTATTATGACACAAAAAATATTGATTATTGATAAGGATCAGCAGTCCCGCCGTGTTATGAAAGAACTGCTGGAATCGTATGGCGACTTCGTCGTCGTTGATCTCCCTGCCGCTAAAGAAAAGCCGCTCTCGACTGCGCCAAAACCATTAACCCAACAGCCGGTGGATATGATTATTGCAGCAACGCAAATACCGAAACGCAGGGGTAAAAGCGAACTCAAAGAAGCCCGGCAACAATACCCCCATGCAAAGATCGTTGCCATGATGGACAAGGGGCAGAATCCTGAATCGCCGGAATACCTGGGCCTTGCAAAATCCATGGGCATTACCCACACATTTGCCAAACCCTTCCATCCATCAGATTTCCTTTATGTGGTAAAACAACTGTTGCATCATGCATAAGAAAATAACCGGGCTAACCCGGATATTTCATGAAATTTTTTGATAATTGTTTTATTTCTTATATATTTTAAATTGTTATGATTCATTTTTACCGTTTTCACAAAATACAAACTGTAATTTTAATTTGAAGGAATAAGACCAATTTTATATCAAATAATTTCACCCTTCGGGCGAGTCTGAACATGAAGAAAGGGGCATTTAATTCTTGAAAATATGGTAATCGGCCATGACAGATATTCTGATTATTTCCGTGCCCCCTTGAGGCACTTCCATGGTTGAGAGAATATACCGATATATCCGCCGGATAAGAAAAAAAATCTCCCGGAGTGAACTGGCGGTCAGGCTTATGGGGCTGGATGTCCACACCGGTTCGAATACAGATCCGGGTCTTGTCATGCTCCAGGTGGACGGACTTTCCATGGAACAGTTGGAGAAAGCCCTTTCTCAGAATCGGTTGCCGTTCATCCAATCCCTGATTGATGACCATAAGTTTACCATGAAACCCTTTTACGCAGGCATACCTTCCACAACACCGGCGGTCCAGGGAGAACTGTTATTCGGGATCAAATCTGCGGTTCCGGCATTTGAATTCATTGACCGAAAACATAACAAACGACGCGCCATGTTTTTTGCGGACGCCGCCGAACATGTGGCTGATGAACTTTATGCCACCGGCAAAGCGCCGTTGCTTGACGGCGGCAGTTCATACAGCAATATCTTTGCCGGGGGCGCCAAAGAGGCCCGGTATTGCGTGGAGACCATGCATCTTGAAAATCTCCTGCAAACCCTGAATCCGTTAAATTTAGTGATCCTCACTCTCCTCCATGCCTTCAAAACTTTCCGAATCCTCGGCGTGGCATTGCTGGAGTTTATCCTGGCATGCAACGATTTTTTCAAAGGTATCCTGAATGGCAGACATTTTTTCAAGGAACTCAAGTTTATCCCAACGCGGGTATTCATCTGTATTGTCCTGAGGGAACTGATCCGGTTTCGGGTTAAAATGGACGTTTCGCGGGGCGTGCCGGTAATCCACGCCAATTTTATCGGTTACGACGAACAGTCCCATCGGCGCGGCCCGGACTCGGCATTTGCGCACTGGACACTCAAGGGAATCGACGGCGTGATCCAGGATATTTACCGGACAGCGCTTCGATCGAACTGCCGGGCCTACCGGCTGATTCTTTATTCCGATCACGGACAGGAAAAGACCCGGACATTCGGCTATGACACCGGGATCTCATTAAAACAGGCAATCCGTAGCACAGTTGCCCGGATTGATCCGGCCATGAGCATCCCTGCCAATGCCAGCCCCGGCCAGGGGTTCGAATATCTTTATGCCAGGGCCAAAGAGATGCTGGCGGGGCGTCATCGGCGGGGCCATGAACAACGGCTCCGGTCATCAGTCTTTACGCCGGATCAGGTGCAGGTCACCAATATGGGGCCACTGGCCCATATATATCTTCCGCCAACAGTCGCCGGCGATATACGGGAGACATTGGCCCGGCATCTTGTGGTGGATAAAGGCATTCCTCTGGTACTGTTTAACAGCCATCTTACCGGGACTGTCACGGCGGTAACCCCTCACGGCTTTTTTGACCTGGCAACGGATAAGGCCCGAATACTGGGAGAAGACCATCCGTTTCTCGAAGAGACTGCCAGGGACCTGGAAGCATTATGCCGCCATAAAAATGCCGGTGACCTTGTTGTCTCCGGCTGGTCTCCGAATAAGGCCCCGCTCACATTCTCTATTGAAAACGGATCCCACGGTGGCCCAGGGCGCCATGAAACCCGGGGATTTGTTTTACTGCCCATGATGGCCAACACAGAAGCGCCGTTCCTGCGTCCTCTGGATCTTCGTAAAACCGCTTTTTCTTTGATGAAAAAGAACAGAAAAAGCACTCGCCCGCCGGATACCCGGGAGGAAAAATTTGCCATTAACGTGATGTCTTATAATATTCACAGTTGTATTAACATGAATGGCAAAGCGGATCCCGACACAATAGCGGCCGTTATCGACAGATTTGATGCGGATGTGGTCGCCCTGCAGGAAGTTGACCGGCACAAGGAGCGGACCGGGTATACAAACCAGGCGAAACTGCTGGCCCGGTATCTGGACATGGATGCTGCATTCTTCCCGGTGATGACGCAGGGAGATGAAGAATACGGACTTGCTCTGCTGACCCGGTATCCTGTAATTGAAATGAAAGAAAATTTTCTGCCGGGGGGCAACCACCGGTCCCCAGTGGAAAAAAGAGGGGCCATGATGGCCCGGATCGAAACCCCTGACGGTATTCTCTGCATAGTGAACACCCATCTGGGCCTTGGCATGAAGGAGCGCCGGCTTCAGGCCAAGGCGCTTCTCGGCCATGACTGGCTGGGCCAGGTGCACCCATCGGAACCGGTGATTATCTGCGGCGACATGAATGCCGGCGGGCATTCTAGTATTTACCGGCAGTTTTCGGAAAAATTCAGAGATGTCCAGAAAACGGCGAATCAACGGGGATATCCCAGGCCCACATTCTTCTCCTTTTACCCGCTGCTGAGACTGGACCATATCTTTGTTTCCCGGCATTTTCAGACGCAATCCGTTTTTGTTCCCGCAGATCGTGCCACTCAGATGGCCTCTGATCACCTGCCCATATACGCGACCCTTTCGCTGGACATTGATATGCCATGAGACGCTTGACTAACAAAACCGCAAAACGATTGCTGACAGGCCTACTGTTGATACTTGGGGCCGCAGCGGTTTATGCCGGGTTCAAATACCCCGGATGGGAATGGATCATCCGGCAACTCCACGAGAGCACCCACCCGGTCCTGATACTGGGGCTGTTTGTTGTGCTTCCGGTGCTGGGATTTCCCATCAGCATCTTTCTGATTCTGTTAGGGTTGCGGTTCGGGCCCTGGTACGGCATCCTGTTTATGCTGGCCGGAATGCCGCTTCATCTGCTTGGATCCTTTGGTCTTTCACACTCTTTTTTACGGCCATGGATGCAACGTATTGCCCAGAAAAGGGCATTCACGATCCCCCGGGTACCGGAACACCGCTACATAGGGTTCAGCTTTCTCTTCATGGTCGTGCCGGGGCTCCCCTATACCCTGAAAAATTATATGCTGGCGCTTTCCGGCGTACCGTTTCCCATATTTTTTCTTATCGGCTGGGGTGTGAATGCCATTCTGGGCCTGCCGTTTGTCATTCTGGGCGGCGCTGCCACACAATGGGGCATTATGCTGCCCGCAACGCTTGTGATCTTTGCCGCCTTGATTTATGGCATTGAGCGGTGGGTCAGAAAAAAAATGGCAATTGATACGGAAAAAGGAGAGAAGTGATTTTATGAGTATGTTTCGAAGTTGGATACCATGGCGGGTGATCATCCGCCGCGCGGCCAAGGCTCACGGTTTTATCGATCCGATCTCGCTGATGGCGCGATTGCGGCAATTTGCCCAGCCTTCAGAAGTACAGGAGCCCATTGAACTGCTTCGGGCGGGTATTATCTTTCATGCGCGGGGACTGGTAAATGCCAAGGCGATTCAGCACAACCTGGACTGGATATGGCCTTACTGGGTGGAGAAACAGTTTAACCCGGCCTCGACTTCTTTTATTCCACGGGCCTTTTCCATCAGTCATATCAACCTCACCCACCGGAATTGGACTGCAGTGGGTATTCCGGATTCAGATGCATATCCCATTGTTGACCCGAGGGGACTGGTGACGCCGTTTTTTGACAGTTGGTCCATGGATTTCTGGTTGATGAACGCGAACAGTCGCATGCTGATTCCTTCCCGAAGTAACCACACGTCCCAGGAACTGATCATCTCGCCCAATCTTGAAATCATTACCACTACCACCACAGAAACAGGGGCCATCTCAAGCCGGGTCCGGCTTGAAAGAACGGGTGAAGCGAACATGTTGCGGATCACCGTGACGGTCCGTTCCGAAAAAGAGGATTGCCTCTGGGTATCCATCCGGCCGTATAATCCCGAGGGAATCCAGTTTATCGAAAAAATTCAGGCCGTCCAGCTGCCCAAAGGCCCGGGCATGCTGGTAAACAACAGCCAGTATATCTATTTTGATCAGCCGCCGTCAGACACCCTTTTTGCCAATTACAGGGAAGGCGATGTCATCCATCAATTCCAAAATCCTGACAGACCGCGATCTGTCCAATGTGATGTCGGCATGGCCACGGCGGCGGCGGTCTTCCCCACAGACAAGGGAAATGGCACGAGAACAATTGATATCCGCATATCCGTTGAAACCGCCACGGAAACCGCACCGGGGCCGACAGTCCATAAAGATACCGCTGCATCATGGACATCGGCATTGAACAGTACGTCGGAACTGCAGATCCCGGACCGGAGAATAACGTTTCTTTATAATGCAGCGGTCCGTACGCTTGTTCTGTTATCGGCAAAACAGATCGTTCCCGGCCCCTACACTTACAAACGCTTCTGGTACCGGGATGCCTGCCTGATGATGCATGCACTCCTGGTAACCGGTTTTGAGGAGCGGTGCCGGCAGCACCTAAACGCCTTCCCCAATGGACAGAAGGCAACCGGCTACTTCCAGTCCCAGGCGGGTGAATGGGATTCCAACGGGCAGGTGCTGTGGATCGCCGATCGGTTTCAACAACTCACCAACAGTGCTCTGGATGATACCTGGAAACCGGTTATCAGAAAAGCTGTTCGCTGGATCGACCGGAAGCGGCTCACCCGAAAACAGGACACCCGACACGCCGGGCTTCTTCCGGCCGGATTCAGCGCAGAACACCTGGGCACCAATGATTATTATTACTGGGACGATTTCTGGGCCATCGCCGGTCTTCAGGGGGCAGCCCGAACCATGCAACGGTTTGGCGACATGACTGCCGCCAATGCCATAAACCGGTTGGCAGACGATCTCAAAAGTGATGTGGAAAAAAGTGTGGCAGCAATCCCCGAAAAACAGAAGCGCGGATGCCTCCCTGCCTCTCCCTACCGCCGAATGGACGCCGGCGCCATCGGTTCCCTTGTGGCCGATTATCCGCTGGACCTCTATCCGATAGAAGACGATCCGGCAACGGGAGCATCTGTCACCGGAACGACAATGCTTCATACGGCCCGGTTTTTAATAAAGAGCTGCTTCCACGAAGGGGGGTTTTTCCAGGATATGATCCATTCCGGGATTAACCCCTATCTGACCCTTTGCATTGCTCAAACCCTGCTGCGATACGGTGATGCCCGGTTTCGGGATCTGGTAACCACAGTGGCCGGTCTCGCTTCTCCCACCGGCCAGTGGCCTGAGGCGATCCATCCCATTACAAAAGGCGGTTGCATGGGCGACGGCCAGCATGGATGGGCCGCCGCCGAATGGGTGATGATGATCCGCAACATGTTTGTGCGGGAAGAAGGCGATAAACTGATTATCGGGTCGGGTATTTTCCCGGAATGGCTGAAATCTCAAACCCCGCTGGGGTTCGGCCCCACGCTGACACCGCTTGGACCGATGCATATTCAACTGACGCCGGAAGGGCGACGGTTGGCATTGACGGTTCAGCTCACCGGAAAATCCCGAACGATCACGGAGAAACCGTCCGGCCTGCGCATAACGGCGCGTGTGCCCGGATATCAGCCGGCTGATGTTCCGGCTCTGGATAAACCATTATTATTGAAACCGGAGTAAAAGTAATGCGAATATGCATGTTTACCAATACGTATCTTCCCCATGTGGGCGGAGTGGCCCGTTCTGTGGAAATCCTGAGCAATGATCTTGAAAAAATGGGACATGATCTGTTGATTGTGGCGCCCGATTTTACCGACACCGGTCATCAGGATACCAATAAGCAGGTGGTGCGACTTCCTGCTATTCAAAACTTTAACGGCAGCGACTTTTCGGTCATTGTTCCCATTCCGTTTGTTCTTCAGGAGGCCGTGTCGGAATTTCAACCCGATATTATTCACAGTCATCACCCGTTCCTGCTGGGTGATTCCGCCCTTCGCGCGGCAAGAAATTTCCAGTTACCCATTGTCTTCACCCATCACACCCTTTACGAACAATATACCCATTATGTGCCGTTTGATTCTGATATGATGAAACGATTTATCATACAGCTTACCACCCAGTATGCCAATATGTGCGATCAGGTCATCGCCCCCAGCCAGAGCATCGCCGACTTGATCATCCACCGGGGTATTAAGCGACCTGTGACCGAAATACCCACCGGTGTGGACGTCGATTTCTTTACAAACGGCGAGGGGCAGGCCTTTCGAGACGCTGTGGGAATTCCGGCGGACGCCGTCGTCATCGGGCACGTGGGCCGGCTGGCCCCGGAAAAAAACCTGGCCTATCTCGCCCGTGCGGTTTCACAGTATCTGCAGACTGACCAGAATGTCCATTTTCTTGTGGTTGGCGATGGCCCCAGCAGAAAAGAAATGGAAGACATCTTCAAAGCAGATGAAGTACTTGCCCGGGTAGTCTTTGCCGGGCAAAAAGCAGGCACTCAGTTACGGGACGCATACAATGCAATGAATCTTTTTGTTTTCAGCTCCAAGTCGGAAACCCAGGGAATGGTGCTGGCTGAAGCCATGGCTGCCGGTTTGCCGGTCGTGGCACTGGATGCATCCGGATCAAGGGAGGTGGTCATTGATGGACAGAATGGCCGGCTTTTATCCGAAGATGCCACAATCGACGATTTCTCCGAAGCCATCACGTCATTGATCGGAAACAACACCCTGCTCCATTATGCCGAAAGCGCAAAAGAGACCGCACAACAATTTTCCAGAAGCATCTGTGCCCGAAAGGTCATTGGCCTGTATGAAAATGCCATACAGCATTATTCAACCGAGAAGGACAAGGAGCCCATTGACATCGTTGCCTGGGAAAAGTTTCTGGATCGTATCAATACCGAATGGACACTTTTAACAGAAAAAACGCGGGCCATCGTGGATGCTGTAATGCCGGTTAAGCGTTAATTATTGTTTTTAACACCCATGCGTTGACGGTCGGATACCGGATGATTATATTAGTTATAACTGACAATCAGCAATCCGACCCACGGCCCGGGGATGCGCCAGAGCATCCCGGCCGGAATACACAATATAAAGGAGACAAAAATGGCCATTCCTTCCATGACCCATAATGATGCCTTGATTGTTGTCGATGTGCAAAACGATTTTTGTACTGATGGTGCCCTGCCCATTGAAGGTGGAGAAACAGTCGTACCGGTTCTCAATCAGTGGATCAAAAAGGCGGAAGCCGAAACTGTTCCCGTGTATGCCTCCCGGGACTGGCACCCGCGAAAGCATATCAGCTTCCAGGCACAGAACGGTCCGTGGCCGTCACATTGTATTCAGGATACCAGGGGCGCGGCCTTTCATCCTGACCTGACCCTGCCCCTGAGCACGATAGTGGTCACCAAAGGGACCCGGTTTGACCATGATCAGAACTCCGTGTTTGACGAAACCGGGCTGGCGTATCATCTGAAGCAGGAAAGCATTACCCGTCTTTTTATCGGCGGCCTGGCACTTGATGTGTGTGTACTGGCATCTGCCATGGATGCGCTTGCCAACGGATTTGAAGTCATACTGCTGAAAAACGGCACCCGTGCTGTCACCGGCGAAGGTGCAGCAGAAGCCCTGAATCGCATGGAAAAGGCCGGTGTCCGGATCATCGAGGATGATCCCGAATCAACGGATATTCCATTTTGTACAAAAGCGCCCGAATGGGCGGAACATGCCCGGCCCAATGAAGACGCGGACGATACCTGCGATGACGGGCGTGCCGGGTAACCGTCCGCCCGGCTTTTCCCCGCTCATCATGTAACCTCGGAGATATCGCCGACCGGCGTATGACACACATTGCGTCCCGTCGGCACTCGTCATCTTATACATTCCTGCCTTCTGCCTACACCATTTCGCAGCCTCAAATACAACAAACACAGCATTGAATCCATCCGCCAAAACAATATAAATTAGAATTCATTAGAATCACTAATGTCTAATTTCAACCTGCAGAAATCATAAAGAGGTTGCCATGGAATCGACACAAACCAGAAGAACTCGACAGACCCGGAAACAGCGATCCCGCATCCAGACAGAAAAACGCTCTGCCAGATTATCCAAATCCTCCGGAATGTCCACCGGCAAACGCAAAAATAGCGATAAAGCGGTTGTCCAGCATTCCCAGGCCGGTGCAATGGTCGCTTATGACCCCCTTCAGGTGTACCTGAAAAGTGTCCGTCAATATCGGCTGCTGTCCCGGGACGAAGAGAAAGCCCTGGCCATCCGGTTTCAGGAACAAGACGACAAAGCCGCGCTCTACGAGCTGGTGGTCTCAAATCTGAGGCTGGTTGTAAAAATTGCACTGGACTTTCAACGGGTCTGGATGCAAAACCTCATGGACCTGATTCAGGAAGGGAATATGGGGCTTTTGCAGGCTGCAAAAAAATTTGATCCTTACCGAAAGGTAAAATTTTCCTACTATGCCTCATTCTGGATAAAAGCGTATATCCTGAAATTTATTATGGACAACTATCGGCTGGTAAAGCTGGGCACCACCCAGGCCCAGCGAAAGCTGTTCTATAAACTGAACCGGGAAAAACAGCAATTGATCAGTCAGGGCATCGTTCCCGAAACAAAGCTCATCTCCCAGCGGTTGGGCGTTACAAAAAAAGATGTGGACGAGATGTCCCAGCGCCTGGGCATGTTCGACCTTTCTCTTGACGCCCCGGTAACGGACGAATCCGGCAGGGAGCGAATGGATTTTATTCCGTCAAATGATGAGACAGTGGACGACCAGGTCGCCAGACGCCAGATCCGGGCGCTGCTCCGTGAAAAGGTTGATACATTCCGCCGGACATTGAGTTCACGGGAACGCTTTATTTTTGACAATCGGATGTATACAGAGAGCCCCAATACCCTCCGGGAAATCGGGGATCAATGCCATATTTCAAAAGAGCGGGTTCGGCAGGTGGAAATGGGAATTCGAAAAAATATGAAATCCTTTCTCCGGCAGGAACTTCCTGATATAGAACCGGCGCTGGAGAAGGCGGCCGCTGCTGTTTAGCCCGGCCCCTGCACGTATTGATCAGGCCAGGACCGATCCCTCAGGAATCTCAACGCCTCTGAGAAAATCGGCAGCTGACAGCCGTTTGCCGGATTCACCCTGGATTTCGGTTATGGCCAGAATGTTTTCACCCGCAGCCACCCGGATTTCACCGGGGAAACCAGCGACAACCGTTCCCGGCAGTGCGCCGCTATCGGTCTGAACGGCTGATGCCTTCCATATCTTCAGCCGTTTGTCGCCCAGGAAGGTAAACGCCCCGGGCCAGGGATTCATACCATTGATCATGGCCCGGATCTGATCGGCGGAGCGGTGCCAGTCGATTCGGCCGTGAGATTTCTTGAGCACCGGTGCGAAGGTGGCATCTGCATCATTCTGGGGAGTGGCCACTGCCGTGCCGTCCGCCACCTGTTCCAGCGTCTCGATAAGGAGATCACCGCCCATTACAGCCAGCCGGTCGTGAAGCTCACCGGCTGTTTCCTCCGGGTAAATCGGCGTTTTTACTGCCAGAATCATATCCCCGGAATCCATTCCCTCATCCAGAAACATACTGGTCACGCCGGTCTCGGCCTCCATACAGACAATGGCCCACTGAATGGGCGAGGGCCCGCGGTACTTCGGCAACAGCGAGGGGTGAATATTCACAGCACCCAAACGCGGAATATCCAGAACCGCCTTGGGCAGAATACTGCCAAATGCCACCACTACCAGTACATCCGGCGATACGTCCTTCAGTGCGTCCACAAAAGCCGGGTCTTTTACCGACGTCGGCTGGACGACCGTATTCCCGAATTCCATTGCCGCCAGCTTAACCGGCGGGGGGGTCAGTTTCCGTCCCCGTCCCTTTGGCCTATCCGGTCGTGTCACCACGAGTGAAACCGAATGCGGAGATGCGGCAAGCGCTTTTAAGCATGGGACCGCAAATTCCGGTGTTCCCATAAAAATAATGTTCAAGGATGTGGTCATGCGTCTCCTCACGGGTGACATCCACCGCAGAGACGCGGAGAGCGCAGGGATTTATGCTCTGCGCTCTCCGCGTCTGACGGTTATGATTAAATTAATCAGCCACAGCCCCGCTCAGAAACACACAGTCGCCAGCCACGCTGTCTTGTGTCCGCCTGGGTGTTCTGTGACCATTCTCTTTACTGCGCCGCTGCATCTCTGCAGTGATTTTTTCAGGACTTTAAATGCTTCTTCACCTTCTTTTTATACATCTGCCGTTTCAGTGCACTGGCATGGTCCAGAATCAGGGTGCCATTTAGATGATCAATCTCATGCTGCAATACGGCCGCCTCAAGATTCCGGGCCTCAATCAGAACGGGATTCCCATCCGCATCAAGCCCCTCCACCCGGATCACCTCATGACGTTTCACATCTGTTCTTAATTCGGGGACACTCAGACAACCTTCTTTTTCAGAGAGATAGGTTCCCCGGGTCTCTACAATTTCGGGATTCACCACCACCTGGTAATTCTGTGGCTCCCGGTCCTCGGAAATGTCATAAACCACAATCCGGCTGTCACTGCCCACCTGGACCGCGGCGAGTCCGATGCCCATCTTGGCATACATGGTATCCGCCATGTCTTTAATCAGTTGCCGTATGTTTTCATTCAGCGCGGTTACAGGGGAGGCTTCTTTTGCCAGTATCTCTGCCGGGTAGGTAATAATTTCAAGTACTGTCATTTTCGGTATTCCCTGGGAATATTGATCTGTTTGCCTCAGCATACCTGGGAAAATATCTGGCGGGCCTGATCAATATCTTTCTGAATCTGTATCTTGAGGGACTCAATCCCGTCAAACTTCTTTTCATCCCGGATGCGTTTAACAAATGCCACATTGATCCGTTCACCGTTTATCTGATCGCAAAAGTCCAGAATGTGAACTTCCACGGTAAAAATATGATCATCAAAGGTGGGACTGTAGCCGATATTGGCCACCCCCTTATATTGCCTTGATGCATAAGTCACAAGGACGGCATACACCCCATCGGCCGGGCACAGCTCATCGGTCAGTTCGATATTGGCTGTCGGAAATCCGAGAGAGGCGCCTCCGCGTCCCCGGCCGGATACCACCGTGCCCCTGACCTGATAGTGGCGCCCCAGCAGGTCGGCCGCTTCCCGGATTCGCCCCGCATGAACAAGTTCCCGGATTGCTGTGCTGCTGATCCGTTTTTTCCGGTCTGAAGCTTCAGGCCGGCGTCCCGGCCAGTCGACCCAGTCCACACTGATAACATCAAAGCCCATTTCCCGGCCGCACGATTTTAAGAAAGCCATGTCCCCTTCCCGGTTTTTGCCAAACGCATAATCGTTGCCAATAACCATTGATCTGACACCGATCTGCTTTACCAGTATATCTTCAACAAATGCAGTTGCTGTTACCGAGGCGAATTCCCGGGTAAAACGAATGCAGATCAGAACATCCACACCTGCCTGCTCAATGAGCTCGACCTTTTGTTCATATATGGTAATCAGCGGGGTCATTCCTTCAGGGTTCAAGACCCGTGCCGGATGAGGCTCGAATGTAATGACCACGGACGTGCCATTGAGTTCGGCCGCCCGTTCCCTGACTCTCTGAAACAGTGCCTGATGGCCCTTGTGAACGCCATCGAAATTGCCGATGGTCACAACCGCATTGTCAAAGGGCGCCGGTATGTTTTCCAGTCCTTCAATTAACTGCATATTCAGTCCGACTCACTACTGATTTATCAAATTATCTCTTGACACTAACACCAATCCTATATATATAAAGGATTTTCAGGCCGGGATCAATAACTATTAAAAAACAGCAAAATGTGCTGGTCTATCAGCCTGAAATGCCGAAGTGGCGGAATTGGTAGACGCGCTAGGTTCAGGGTCTAGTGGGCGCACGCCCGTGGGAGTTCAAATCTCCCCTTCGGCACCATAAAACCAATAAAGCCGTAATCTTAAATGATTACGGCTTTTTTAGTGCCCGTAAAACGGTTCTTTACAGGCAGTGAGCCTGACATAGGTCCAATCAGAGGGGCAGGGGCCGCTTGCAAAGACTGCCACAGAAGGGGTATAATAGAAATATGGAATTTCATCGATGCAAAAAATTAATGGTATTCCGATCCTTTCTGTTCTCGCCCCTGCGATTGATTTTCCCCCTTTACCTTATTCTTGCTTTGTTACTGGTAATGCCGGCAACAGGATTGGCGCTGACGGAAACCCTTTACTGTGATATCTGCGGCAACCTCATATCTGCCGGACAATATGTCCAGTTTCCCGACGGCAAAACCTACCATCAAAACTGTTTTCATCGCGCTCAGTTGTGCCCGGTCTGTTCCTATCCCGTAAAAAAAGGCGAAGCAATCAGGACTCTCTCCAGTGGCCGGGTCTGTCATCAATCCTGCTTACAACAGACAGATATATGCGATATTTGCGGAGAGCCGATTTGTCCCGGCGCTTCCTATCGGATGATTCAGGAATCCGGGAAAAAATACCATGCCGCCTGTTTTGACCAGGTGCCAAAGTGCGGCCTGACCGGCCTGCCGATTACGCCCGGCTCCGGATATGTACGTATTGGCAATGAAACCTTTCAGAAGACCGAATATGACAAAAGCAAAAAATGCCTGGTCAGCGGTTTGCCCATCGTCAATCACGGTGATTTCCTGATGAATCCCCGATCAAAAACGTATGTCCTGGCCGCATACGAGAAAAAAACCCGGATGTGCTATTCCTGCGGCGATCAGTTGATCGACGGCTTTCAGGTCGGCGCCAATCTTTTCCTTTGTTCTTACTGTTATGGAAACGGGATAAAAAACGATCAGGCGGCTCAACCGTATGTCTCGGCTGTAAAGGCTTTTTTCCGTGACCAGGGGGCGGCAGTACCATCAAACGTGGTAATTAATCTTCTGCCGCCGGGTCAGATGATTGAAAAAAATCAACCCGGTCTGAAAGGGTGTTGCCATATCAATTGTGCCGGTGAAAACGGAGCGGATGCGTCCTTATCATATACCGTTGAACTACTCTGGGGACTGAATCCTCAGGTATTTACAAGTGTGGTTGTTCATGAGCTTTCCCACGCAGTGATTGGCAGAGCACTAATTGACCGAAAAACCTGCAAAAAACCGGTGATCCATTACGAAGAAGGGCGTTGTGAATATACGGCTTATGTTTTCGCCAGAAGCAGACAATTGCCGGCGTATATTATTGAAGGGTTTTCGAAAAACCAGGTGGACAATTACCGCAAGGAATTTCTATACGTGCAGGCACACCCGCCAAAGAGTCTCAGCGTGTTGCTGACGAAAATGGATTTCTGACAGAGGGGAACCCGTCTCGGATAAAAAGGCCGGATAACGTCCAGCGGCTTTATCGCACGCATTGAAGCTGTGGGACACGATTTGCGTCAAGGAACCGGCTTAATCAGGCAAGTGGATACAGCTTTTGACATTTTCCACGAGACTTTCCACTGGAAAGGGCTTCGAGAGGATGCGGGTAAAATTCTCTTTGTCGGGCAGCCAGGGCGTTGCAGATATGCCGATGATCGGGGTGTTTCTTTTTTCCGAGCCCCGAATCTGCTTGGCAACGTAATTACCGTCAAATTCAGGCATCAGAATATCGGTGATGACCAGGTCGTAACTACCCTGTTCAAATTTGTTCAGACCTTCCTTGCCGCCTTCGGCGGTTTCAACGCTGTAACCGAACTTGACCAATATCTGTTTGACCATATCCAGTACTGTCTTTTCATCGTCGATAACCAGTATTGAGTTCATAGCCCCACCCATGTATCCCTTGATTATATAATTCCCCGGTTAATTGCCTGAAATACACTCCGTTTCGCAGATAGAAGGTAACCAGTTGATTTTAAAAAAATTTCACTTATATAAACACTGTTTATACCATCAGGCGGTTACAATGTCAAGGAAAAACCACATTCTGCTGAATTAACTGAGTTTTCTTTCGGCATTGGCCTGCATGTCGGCAAAGTCCTGATCTGACAGCCCCGCCCCCAGGGCAACCCGTCTTGCAGTCTCTCTATCAATCAGATCCGATGGCGAATGGGCATCGGTATTGACCACCAGGAGAGCCCCATTTGCCTTTGCCAGCGCTGCCACGTGGCCGTTGGCCAAACAATGACCGGCCCGGGCCGAAATTTCCAGCAGGATATTGTTGGCGGCGGCCATCTGAACCGCCTGCTCCGTTATCAATCCCGGGTGAGCCAGTACATCAATATCCGCGGCAATGGCTGCACTATTGGTCCCCGGCATGACAGGCTCGGCAAGCGTTTCACCATGCACCACGATAATACGGGCGCCGAACTTTCGCGCTCTCTCCGCAGTTTTTGCGATAAGTGACGGATGAACATGGGTAATTTCAATGCCGGGAATAACCTTTATCTGAAGGACCTGATTGAGTTCCGCTGCGATTTCTACAATCCGGGGAATAATAAAATCGATATTGGAGTTATCCCCGTGATCGGTAATGGCGATGGCCTTCACTCCGGCGACCTCGGCCCGCCGGGCCAGCTCAGACGGAATCAGAACCCCGTCACTGAATATGGAATGGGTATGCAGATCGATCATCGGTTATTGTTCCTTGTCGTCAGCTGAAATTTCTCTTAATTATAGACATTGCTTCGTCATATGCTTAATAGGTAACATGAGCAAACCGCCAAGGTTGCCCATGCTGTTTTTCCGTGACAATTTTCCACAGGCAAGCCTCTCGGCTTTGCCCGTGCCACCCATTAAATAAAGCCCTGGATGATGACTTCGTAGAACGTTCAAGATTGACGGCTTCGTAAAAAGTCCAATTTCTTTGTTGCGCTGCATCTCTCGTCATGTCACGTACGACTAAGTACGCTCCATTCCTCGAGATTTGCGCGCCGCGAACTTGAACTTTTTACTTTGCCGTCCCAAAATCGACTTTTTACGAGTCCATCAAGATTAAGGCGCCGGGAATCCCGAGGAACGAGGCGTACTGATTGTACGTCGCGGTGACGAGGGATTTCCGCAACGAAAATATTGAGCGTTCTACGGAGTCATCACACCTCGTATTTGCCGAAATCATCAGGGGAAAGCTTCGCCAAATACTCCGCCCATTTCTTCCCTTCCTCGCTGTCATCCTCCATCTCATAGGTTTTGTCCCGGGTCAGGGCCTGTATAACGCTTTTATCCACAAAAACCGGTGCGTTGAAACGAACCGACAGGGCAATGGCGTCACTGGGTCGTGCATCCATGGAAAAGGTATGATTCCCTGAAACAAAATGAATTCTGGCAAAGAACGTATTTTCTTTGAGATCACAGACCTCAATGCGTTCCAGATCCACATCCACCTGCTGAATAAAATTTTTAAACAGATCATGGGTCATGGGCCGGTCAAAATTGACATTCTGAAGCGCAGATGCGATGGATGTGGCTTCCAGAAGCCCGATCCAGATAGGAATGGTTTCTTCCGTATCCACTGTTTTAAGGACAAGAATCGGCGTCTTTGAGTCCTGATCAAGGGTCAGTCCCAGAATATCGACTTTATGCAGCATAAGTACACCCCTCTGTTTTAACTGACTGTTTTGTTACGCTTACAGCGGTTCCCCGCAGACTGTGGGCAAACCCGTCGGTAATAGCCACGTCCACGAGCGCACCCGTGCCGATGGCCTCGTGGTTATGGCAGGTATCATCCGCAACAAAATTCACCACCTTGTTACTGCCGG
The DNA here is from genome assembly GCA_034189905.1 of Thermodesulfobacteriota bacterium. Taxonomy (GTDB): domain Bacteria; phylum Desulfobacterota; class Desulfobacteria; order Desulfobacterales; family Desulfosudaceae; genus JAXHTY01. Next base: position 22,769 of record JAXHTY010000020.1, on the reverse strand, counting down.
TCCTCCCCGACCATTGTAAACGCCCATTTGTTTCAGTTTTACCGGTCATGATTCTGCTGGTTCCTTCGACCAGAACCGATTCTGTCCGTCCGCATAGAGTCCTGTTCTTTTGTTGACTGATCTGCTCCTGGACCGAAAGCAGGGTATTGAGTCGCCGGTTCTTTTCGGCTTCAGGCACCTTGTCGCCAAATGTGGCCGCCGGTGCCAGGGACCGGTCCGAATACATGAAGGCAAAAATACTGTCAAACGACACCGCTTCAAGCAGAGACAGGGTTTCTTCAAAATCTTCCGTTGTCTCACCGGGGAAACCGGCAATGATATCAGTTGTAATGGCAATATCCGGGCGAACCGCCCGAAGCCATGAAAGTTTCTCCAGATACTGCTCTTTTGTATACTTCCGGTTCATGCGCTTGAGAATCCGGTTTGAACCCGATTGAACAGGCAAATGGAAATGGCTGCACACCTTCTCCAGACGGCCGAATGCATCCACCAGTTCCCTGGACAGGTCTTTGGGGTGAGAGGTGGTAAACCGTATGCGCATGAGCCCCTCAATATCATTGACCATGGCCAGCAACTCGGCAAAGGTACAGAGCCCTTCCTTTTTTCCATAACTGTTGACGTTCTGCCCGAGCAACGTCACCTCGCGAATACCCGCCGATACCAGCCCCTCAACCTCCTTGACAATCATGTCGGGCGCTCTGCTCGTCTCCCGACCCCTGACATGGGGCACCACACAATAGGTGCAATAATTGTCGCAACCGCGCATGATCGTCACGAACTCGGAACACTGCGCTATCATGCCGGGGTGTTGATCAGCCATATCCGACCGGATGGTGGGCATTGCTTCATCAATGGCCGGGGTTGTTTCCACGTCCACCAGCCGATCGCCACGGGTCACCACTTGTTTCACAAGCGCAGGCAACCGGGAAACCGCATGGGTGCCAAAGACAATATCCACCTGGGGGAACCGGCCCAGCAGGCGCCGCCCCTCTTCCTGGGCCACACACCCGCCCACCCCGATGACCATCCCGGGGTTACGCCGTTTGGCCGACGCAAGACGGCCCAGAAAACTTGTGGCTTTCTGCTTGGCCTTGGCCCGGATGGTACAGGTGTTGACAATTACCAGATCTGCATGCTGCGGGGACGCGGCCGGGGAATATCCCATGTTCACCAGCATGGCAGCCATTTTTGATGAATCATATACATTCATCTGGCAACCGATGGTATTGATATGGAAGGTTTTGGACTTCATGCGCCGCTCTCTGCCTGACCGTGATTTTCTATCCGCCGGATATCCGCAATCGATATACGGATGTCTGCAATGGCTGACGAGCCATAACAGGCGAGCTTTGTATCCATCACCAGTGTAACGGAGTCGCCATTTTTCAGAGCAATTACAGCCAATACCTGACCATCCTTATGGTTTCCGATGGTTACCGTCTGAATATCCGCAAAATCCACGGACGCATCGGCCCGGCCCAGCTTGCCGGAAAAGAAGGTCTTTCCCTCACAGGTAAAATTGGTCAGGCGGAGCGTCAACCCGGACGCATCTGTCAGGGTAACGGTAAAATTCCGGACCGCCTGAGGAATTTCAACCACCCCGTCACCGTCAACATTACCCATGCCAAGGCTCAGGACTGCGGCCAACACCCCCAACATCCCCAACACGCCACGGCCCAACCGTTTTCTTTGTATTTTCATCATGCCACCAACAACCTCTGAATCATATCATGGAACATTCAGATTAAAATTTCAATCCCCCGGTGTCAGGTATCGTTATGGATTCCATCAGTATTTCGGTTTTCAGGCGTTCAATGACCGCCGTAACATCGGTCTCACACCCCGGTGCAATGGAAAGCACCACTGTGCCGGCATCCCGGTCGATGGTCGTAAGCACAGCCATATTATCCCAGCCTTCAAATACATACTTGAGAAATGAAATTTCACGCCGATCAACCCGGAAATACTTTTTTGTGGTTTCAACTGCATGCGCCATATTATACCGACCCCTGCCCGGCCCATTTCGCCATCATTTCCATCAACGCATCCCGCTTAATGGGCTTGGCAAGAAAATCATCCATACCGGCATCAAAATACTTTTTCTCATTGGACATACCGGCCGTCACCGCAATGATGGGCAAATGATGATTCACTTTTGCCGCTTTTCGCCTTTCACGGCGTTCCCACCGGCGGATCTCTTTTGTTGTTGTAAAGCCGTCCATTCCGGGCATTTGAACATCCATCAGAATCAGGCTGTAATGATTGTCGCCTGAAAAAATCTTTTCCAACGCAGCCCCGCCATCTTCAGCCAGATCAATGCTATAGTTTGCCTTGGTCAACATGGTCTTGATCAGCTTCTGGTTCACCGGATTGTCCTCCACCAGAAGAATGGTAGGCGCCGATCCGCTATTATCCGAATGTAAATCTGCGGACGCCTGTTTATCAGGTTCTCTGTCCGGACGGGATAGAGACGTATCGTTAAGCAGAATTTTCAGGGTGTCAAACAACACGCCACGTTTTACCGGCTTGGTGAGAAACGCATCAAAACCGGCCTCTTCACAACGCCGGGCGTTCCCGAGGAAAGGCTCGGCAATGGCAATCAGCGGGAGTGACCGCAACGGTTCTTCACTCTTGCGAATCATCTCAATGGCCGGGCACTGGCTGGCGGTTTCATCGCTGACCAGTGTAAGGTCCACAATGCCTACATCAAAAGGGGCCCCTTGTGCCGCAGCCACGGCCATCTGTTTCTGAATATCATCACCCGATATTACCGTGGCCGGTGCCATCCCCATCGATTGCAACAACTGGCTCAGAATTCCCAAGCCCGCTGTACTTCCATCCGCCACAAGCGCCCGCCGGCCCTCTAAGACATGCGACTTAAACTGTTTAGGAACGATTCCTTCTCCGGCTTCACCCACTTTGGCGGAAAAGGTAAAAACACTGCCCTTCCCAGGCTCACTTTCCACCCGGACGTCTCCGCCCATCAGCCCGGCAATGCGCCTGGCGATAAACAACCCAAGGCCCGTACCGCCATATTCCCTTGGAACCGAATTCCGGGACTGACGGAATGGCTGGAAAACGTTATCGATATCGTTCTTGGAGATACCGATTCCGGTATCCCTGACTGAGACAACAATTCCAATCTGTCCTTTTATGTTCCCCTGGCGCGAATCAATATCCAGTTCGATCTCCCCTTTACTGGTGAACTTCACCGCATTGCTCATCAGGTTCAACAGCACCTGCCGGAACCGGTAGGGATCGCCGTTTACCATTGCCGGCAGATGTTTTCCGATACGACAGAGCAGCCCCACCGGCTTACCGAAGATACGGGGCCGAATCAGGTCAAACACTTCATAGCAGACCGCCTCGGGGTCAAAGGCAATGTTTTCCAGCTTCATTTCCCCGGCTTCAATTTTCGACGAATCAAGGAAATCGTCGATCAGAGACAGAATCACCTCACCGCTCATTTTGATATTTTTGGCATACTCCTCCTGCTCCTTGTCCAGGGCAGTTGCGGTCAGTATATCCGTAAACCCCAGAAGCCCGGTCAGTGGCGTCCGGATCTCATGACTGATATTGGCCAGCAACTCACCTTTCACCCTGGCGCTCTGCGTCACCTGGGCCATCATTTCATTGACCTGACGGACAGTGCGCTGAAGCCGATCATTGGTGCTTTTCAACTCCATAACCAATCGCTTTTCGCGTTCAATACGCTCGATACGGGCAATCAGCTCCATCATATCAAACGGCTTGGTGATATAATCCGAAGCACCGGCATTGATAATTTCCACATAGGCGTAATCACTGGCATACCCCGTCATGAAGACAAAATCCAGGTCCGGATATATCTCCTTGGCCTCATACATCAACTGGATGCCGTCTTTGCCCGGCATGACCACATCGGCCACCACAACATCAATCGTGAAATCCCGGATCATCTTCAAGGCCCTGTCAGCGTCCCACGCGGCCTTACAATGATATCCCCGCTGCAACAGGAACTGCTCCAGAGAGTCGAGAAAAACCCGGTCATCATCCACAATCATGATGGTTTTGCTGAACTGGTCCGCCATCATCTATTTCTTAACTCGCTCCACATACGCTTTGCTCCGCGTATCAATCTTCAACAGGTCGCCCTCTTCAATGAACGGCGGGACGGGCAATACACATCCTGTTTCCAGGGTCGCCGGCTTGTTGCTGCCGGAAGCCGTATCCCCCTTCACCCATGGTTCCGCCTCCACGACCTTGAGTTCCACAAAATTGGGTAGGGTAACACCAATGGGTTTGTTGTCAAAAAACAGTACGTCGCACTGGGTGTTTTCCTTCAGCAGATCAAGACAATCGCCCATCTGTTCGGGTGAAACAAAAATCTGTTCATAGGTATTGTTATCCATAAAACAATAGCTGTCCCCGTCTGTATAGAGGTACTCCATCTTGTGTTCCTCAAGGTTTGCCTTGTTCAGTTTGTCTCCCGACCGGAATGTCTGGTCAAACTGCGACCCTGAAACCATGTTTTTGAGCTTGCACTTATACAGTGCCTGTCCCTTCCCCGGTTTAACAAACTCAAAATCGACCACCACATGGGGATCTCCGTTAATTTCTATCTTCAGCCCTTTTCTCAGATCACCAACTTCGTACATCGTCTACAACCCTCCTGAGTCACGAACCGCCGTTGCCCGGCGTTGCCAAATCATGTTGCGCGCGCCGGACCTCTTCGACCAGATGCGCCACCTTTGCCATATCTTTCTGAAACCGTATAACCTCGCCCCTGCCATCGACCGCATTGGTCCGGGTACAGCTGTCAACCCCGGCCGGCCGGGTATGCACGATCCCTTCATATACATTTTCCGGAGAGATTCCACCCGCCAGAATCACCGGCACTGTTGTTGCCCGAATCAGTTGGGCCACAACATCCCAGTCACAGGTCTCTCCGGTAATCCCCACAAACCCGGTAACCGGCTGATCGGGTGCGGTCATCACGGTGTCTGTCAGAAACCATTCACTGACGGGTTCAAACAGGGATAACAATGATTGCATGCCGCCCATCTGAGTTGTCCCGTCTCCGTCGTCGGCCGCCTGTGCAACCGGCATTGACCGCATCAGGTCAATTTCCGGAAAACGCGCCTTGACCCTTTCCTGAATTGCTGCCACCCGGGTCGCCACATCCGGGCCACCGGTCCGGCCGGAAATATCCTCACAAAAATGGACAATATCCGGCTTGTAATAATCGATCATGCGGGAAATGGTGTCAGCATCGGAAAAAAGCGGAATCATACTGCTCTTTGCTCCGCTTTCCTGCACCACCCGGACAGTGTCAGCCAGCTGGGGAATTTTCCACTCATCCATGGACAGCACCACGCTGCCAATATGATCAACACCCAGTGCAACCAGCGCATCCGCCTCTCTGGGGGTTTGTATTTCATAAATCTGTATCAGCATATCAACATTCTCAGTCTCCGGTTATATCTTTCGCCACATCGGGAAACGGGGCCGAATACAACATCCCCCGGCCGTCCCGTGGCAATATGGCAAAACGGTACAACCGGCCGGGCTGTAGAACCGGGTAATACCAGTCAGCTTCATAGCTCCCCATATTATCGCTGGTGATCCGGCCGCAAAACCGTACGGCAAAATCACTGCGATTGTCCCCTACAGGCAGGCCATTCTCGTCATACAACACATCCCAGTACCGGCCGTCCGTGCTTGTCTCAAGCCGAACCAGCGGATTATGAAACGCAATCCGGCACGGCGGCACGTCCTGCCAGCGGAACTGCCAGCTGGCGGCTTCATGCCCCGATGCCGGTAAGGATACCGGCTCTGCCAAAGCCTTTCGGGCACCCTTCGGCACGATCATCTCCGGGAAACCGGTTCTGGCAGAAAGATCAAACTGCCATGCCGCCGGCAATGGCTGACTGCTATTGATGCTGTCCCCGGCCTCCAGATCCGTAATCAGCGACGCCGCCTGTTTTGCCAGAAATGCGCCGGTCTCGGGTCCATACAGGGTATGGCCGCCCTCGTAGTGCTGCCGGGCATATTCGGCCCGGGTGGTTGCATAACCGAAATATCCGTTTGCGCAGCTGATCACAACAATATTGTTTTCCGTCTTTATACCGTTTTCAATACCGGCAGTGATGCCGGCACCGGCCTGGCAGGTAATTTCGAAGGGAAACGGCAACAACACGGTGTCACCGACCTGAATCACCTGTAAGAAAAGACGGTGGGGGAAGTCCTGCTTATCCAGAATCAGCGGTTGAAACCATCCGCCGGCAATGCGTTTGTGCCCCTGGCAGGAACCGGTAAACAGCCATCTCGCACTGGCCCATCCTTCATGAAAAAACGGCAGCCATTGCAAAACGGGGTGACGCCCATCTTCGGCACCGGCAAGCAGGGCATTCCCGACCATCGGCCGTTTGCATAATGAAACACCATCAATGGTACGGTTCCGGAACAGGTCAACTTCACGGCACAACGACCGCACTGTAACGCCGGCTTCTCTGGCTGTTGTCAGGGACGAAAACAGGGCAACCGCCCGTTCACCAATTGCCGTACCGATTCTCCGCGCCTCATGGTATCCCTGCGTATCTGTGGTATCGTTCGGAGAATTATCGGCATGGGTCCCGTTCACCACGGCATGCACCATGGGCCATTGTGTATCATACGCTTTTTCCAGTTCAGTCTCAAGTTCTTTTGCAATAAAACCGAAGATATCGGCTGAATAGAGATCGTTTTTGCTGGAAACGGCCGTGGGATGGATCGAAAAACTGGAAAACGCACCCGCCGGCAGATAACGGCCCCGGTCATCCAGCAGATCGATCCGTATCATTGTCAATACCGGGTTCACAGCAGTCAGCGGGTCAGCCACCTGTCCGTTTATATCTTCGAAATTGGCGCGATACGCGGCCATACTCCGGTTCCGGGTCTTTCCCAGAATCTGCACCTTTCCCGTGGCAATCCGGGCGGACCGGCTGTTCCGGCAGGCATCAACCACCGCACCGGCTATGCGCATAGAGAGAAATTCAAATAATTCGGGATCAAATCCCTTTTGGGATGCAGCGAACCTGTTGTAAAAATTACTGGCAAAATAATTGCCCGGCCCGGAATGGGTGTGCGTGCCCGCCAGCATGAGCCCGCTGGCGGGAACATCGGTCTGTTCGGCTACCAGTTCGGCCACTTTGTGGTGCAGGAGGAGGGATCCGGACAAAAGATCACACTGGACCAGCGCAACGGCAGATCCTTCGGCAGAGCGGATATAAATAGCCCTTGCGCTCAGACGGTTCCGGAACCCCTGCCCCACACCGGCCATAACAGAATAACCGGCCATGGAAATACCCGGCGGCGGTGTAATATCCACCCTGACGGCCCCGGCCATAAGGCATTCGCCGGGTTGCACCGGCAGCGGGGGCACGCGGTGAATTGTCAGGTGCGCCTGGTGATAGCCTGCACAACCGGTGATAACCGTCATCAGCAAAGCACTGAGGATCCCCGCCCTTAGCATTAATCCGGCCTTCATGCCGTGCCTCCTTCTGGAGTAATGCGATATTGTTGTCTCATTCCCCGGCAGGTAAAATCAGAAGGTTCACAAATCCCCGGTTCGCCGGGTCTGCATCCACCTCCGCTACCCATGCATCAAGACACGACCGGTCTACCTTGTAAATACGATGCCCTATATGATCAATGAGATATAGCGGCATGTCAAAATCCGCCAGCATATCCAGCAATGCATGTCCCGAAGACCCCGCTTTTCTGAGTCCGTAGGGCCACAGCTCTACAATCATAGTCAAATGTTCACGGTTGGACAGAATTATCCGGGAAAGCCCGTTCACTATCCCGGTCTCCGACCCCTGGGTATCGATCTTGATGAAATCCACCCGGCGCGTAATGGACCGGACATAATCCCCCCCGTGAACAACATCCGCGGCCATGCGTGACCGGCCTTCACCGTTGTCATATAACTGATGATCGCCGCTGTTATCGGTCGACCGGTACAGAAATCCCCTGCCCCTATGGCCTGAAACCGCTGCACAAATCGGCCGGACATTGGTCATATGGTTTAATGCCAGATTTTGCTCAAGCAACGCAAAATTATCGTTGTCCGGCTCAAACGCCACCACAAGCCCCTCCCGACCGACAATGGAAGCGGCCAGAACCGTGTAATAGCCGATATTGGCCCCGATATCCAGAAACACCCCGCCATTGCCCAGATAATCAACAATCAGGGATGTCTCATAGGGTTCCCAGATCCCCTGCTCACGGATCTGTTTTGAAACGCACTTGTCATTCTCCGGATGCAGATACATGGCAAGCGTTGTGGTAACACCCGGTATATTCAGAGGATATATCTTCATTAAACATGAACAACGAGGATAATCCAACCCGGGCATTTCATGAAATGTCCGGGCTGATATTACCTGTGCCTCGGCTTATGTGAGCCCGAATTTTCAGGGCTTATACGCTTGCATAAAGCGCACAACTCATTTACTATGATGTTAATAATCGCTTACTCACAAACATATTGCAAGAATAAATAATCGTTTACACACAGGACAAACCGATGAAACAATATTTGCGACAAAGCATCATATTGACAATACTGTTGTGGGCCGGAGCCGCCATGGCTGATTCCGAAGCAATATCATCCCGTGTTGAACTGAGACTGGAACAACTTACAGGTATGACCCAGTATCAGATCGGCGGGTTGGTGGTGTTGCCAACACAGACACTCTCAGTCAACTTTCCCTTAAGTGAGCTGGAATTCCCGTTATACAGCTACCTGGGATCAATCACCTTGCACACCACCTTATGGGACAGACTCGCCTTGTCCCTGACCGGCAAGGCCAATATGACCCATTCCGATCCGGGCACTATGAAAGATTCAGACTGGATCAATAACACGGCCTATCCGGATGTCTATTCGGAAAGCGACGCAAACCTGAATGTCCGCATCTGGTCAATGAAACTGGCTTACCGTTTTTTGAAACATGATCCATACGCCCTGTATGCGGGAATCGGCTATATTCATCAGAATTTCGGCTTTGATATAAGCAATACAAACCAGTTTTCGAACATTCCCGAATACAGCTCAGGATACTATCCCGGCCCGACCCTGACCTACGACATCACTTACACCATTCCCTATGTTGAGCTGGGGGCTGCTTTCCAGGCAAACGATCGGGTGTCAATGTCGTTTAATGTGGGTTACAGCCCCTATGCCGATGCCGAGGATGAGGATCAGCACCTCCTCAGAAACCGTATCGCAAGGGGGGATTGCGACGGCTATGCCATACTGGGTGACATCAATAGCCGGTATGCTTTTGCAGACCAGTGGGCCGTTAACATTCAAGCGGATTATTGCTACATCTCTACTGACGGAATCTCTAAAACATATGACACTGCCGGGAACTGGCAGAATACCATTGACCAGGAGACAGAAAGCAAACAGGCGTCAATCGGCATTGCCATTGAATTTGAATTTTGACGCGGGAGGAATTGATGAGACAAAAGACAACGAGCCTGATCACCGGCATGCTGATAATCCTTTTGGCGCTGCCGGCGATGGCCGGGGACTGGATTGATGCGGATTTTGCCATTGGTGTTGACCGGATTCACGGGGAGACCGCTTACCGGATTGGCGGCACCTACCAAACCCCGGGAGGAACAGCAAACACAAACAATCCTCTCAGTGAATTGTGTTTCCCTCTTGAGATCTTCATGGCCTCGGCCCAAGCCGATATCGTTGTGGCCGACAGAGTGGCGATTCTGCTTTCCGCCAGGACCGGACTGACAGACGAAACCCGGGATATGCAGGATTCGGACTGGACATCGTCGGCATATCCTTCATGGCGCACCATCTACTCAGAAAGCCGCACCGATATGGATGCGACGGAACTCTCCGGCAGATTGCGCTACAATCTCTATACCACCCATCTGACCGGGATTGCGGTTCATACAAGGGAACAATATAATCTCTCGTTTTGGGCCGGTCTGGGGTATCTGAATGAGGAATTCGAATTTACGGCCAGTGACACGCTTCAATTTTCCCAGGACTCGGGATTTTCATCCGGCTTTTTTCCCGGCCCCACCCTGACTTATGACATTACATATACCATTCCCTATCTGGAATTTGCCGCCACACTGAACGTGGATAATAAAACCGACCTGAACTTCTCGGTGGGGTACAGCCCCTATGCGGAAGCCGAAGATGAAGACAATCACTTGCAGCGCAACAGGGTTTCAAAGGCAGAGTGTGAAGGTGAGGCCACGTTGCTGTCCCTTGACACCCGCTTTGCCTTGACAAAGCACTGGTTCACCGGCTTTTCCGTGGATTATCGATATATTGAGGCGGATGGCCCATCTGTGACCCTTGTAAACGGTGCGTGGAATAATACCATTAATGAAGAAATCGAGAGCGAGCAGAGTATCTTTTCCGTGAATATCGGGTGCCGGTTTTAACAGGATTTACAAAATCTCACGATTTCAATATTTTACATTTGACATTCCGTTAATGAAAATATAACATATTTATTTATCAGATTAAATTTGACGTTTTCCGAAGCCATCAAATGTAAAACATTTTCTAGTGATGGCAAAGTAAAACGCCCAGGCGCAAGGCGACGATGCAGCGCGGGGAATGGAGCGTACGTGGTTGTTGACATTCCGAGAGGTGCATCGCAACGCAGCTATTGGACGTTTTAAGAAGCCATCACAAGAAAAGCGGGGGGATCATGACCATCATCCACCCCTTTGCCGGCGGAAAAGGCGGCATTGGCAAAACATTTATCACCGCAAATCTGGGCTATCTGCTGGCCAAAAAGGGCTACCAGGTCCTGCTGGCCGACCTGGACCTGGGCGGTTCCAACCTTCACACCCTGCTTGACATTCAAAACCCTCAAACCGGGCTGAACGATTTTTTAACCAAAGCCACGGATAATCTGAATGACACCATTGTCAACTGCCCGATCCCCGGCCTTTCCCTGCTGAGCTCCAAAAACTGTTCCATGGAAATCGCCAACCTTTATTATGGCCAGAAACAGAAGATTATCCGGGAGATCAAGAAACTGCCATACGATTTTATTCTGCTGGATCTGGGCGCGGGAACCAACTTCAATACCCTTGATTTTTTTCTCATATCATCGGACACCGTCCTGATCTTTACCCCGGAACCCACATCCATCGAAACGGGGGTGCGGTTCATTAAAGCCGCCTATTATCGCAAACTGAAACAGGTCATGAAAAAACACGGCCTGGAGGGTATCCTCAAGGAGACAGCGACCGATTCCGGAAAAACATCGGCCGATATCATCAAGCTGCTCATCCGGGAGGACCCGGCCAATGAAACGATTTTAAAGGAACATCTTCAGCAGATCCGGTTCCGTTTTATTGTCAACCAGGTGCGAAAGCACAAGAAAAAATATGTCGGCGAAACCTTAATCAAACTGTGCAAACGGCACTTTTTCTCCGATTTTCAGTTCCTGGGCAATGTCACCTATGATGAACGGGTGTATGAGTCAATCTTGTCAAAACAGATATTTATCAGTAAATTTCCCTATACGCGGACATCGGAAGAGCTGACCCGGCTGGCCGATACCTTTGCCCAGGACCAGCCACTGCCCGGGGTTGAGTCGTCGATAAGCACCATGAACACCAAAAAAGAACGCTGCCATGTTTGACGAACTGAACTACTATCAGATACTGGAAGTTTCACCGGATGCCTCATTCAGCGCCATACGGCAGGCATACCAGGATGTTCTTTCGTTATATGAAAACGATGATGTGGTTGCCGATGCCTTTTTTTCGGAAACAGAAAAAGCGCAGATTATCGACACCATCAACAAGGCATTTGATGTTCTTTATGACAAGCACAAACGGGCGGCTTATGACCGCTACTGCTTCCCGGAGCAACCCCGCCCATTGTGGGGAACGGGACATAATGAAGACCCGGAGGCTAAAAAGAAAGAAGCCGCCAACACCCCCATCCCTCTGTTCAAGAAGGACAGGCCGCTGAACCCGAAGGAGTGTTTGACGCAAATCAAGGCAACCGCACAGACCGAAGAAGCAACGGCCATGTCAGCGACGCTGAAGCAGAAGGAAACGATTACCGGCCGCGATATCCGGTCCTACCGGCGGCTGTTGGGGCTCACAGTGGACAAAGTGTATGAAATCACCCGTATTGCCAGTTCCACCATCCGGCAGATTGAAAACGATGAATTTGACAATCTACCGCCGGTAATCTACTTAAAGAGCTTTCTGACCGCATACGCGGAGATTCTCCACCTTTCGCCGGAAACTCTCGTGAACGGTTATATGGCGAACATGCAGACGCAGAGCCAGTGCACCGAATGACTCCAACACTGCCGGTGTTTATTGCACGCCAAAAAAACCAGCCCTTTTGAGACCTCGCATCATCCCGTTTCGTCCATAAAATTCCGAACGATGCGGGCGAGTTCATCCGGCAGGCGGTCAAACACAGCCTGTTGTATATTTGGCGGGACCTCCCGGTAATAGGCATGGGCGATGGCGCCTGCAACACATGCCTGGGTATCGCTGTCACCACCGAGGGAAATTGCATTCCGTATGGCATCCTCAAAGGATTCCGATTCCAGAAAGGCGATAATGGCCTCGGGCACCGATCCCTGACAGGAAACATCAAAACGATAATCCGGCCGTATATCATCCAAACGCCGTGATAAATTATAACCAACTGTTGTTTCAACCTGGTGCCGGATATCCTGTTTTTTATGTCCCTGCCGCGCCAGCCAGACCGAAAGCGCCACTGCCTGAGCCCCCTTAATGCCTTCGGGATGGTTATGGGTGATTTCAGCGGATCTTGCCGCTTCCAGCAGAACCGCCTCCCGGTCATGCAGGGCAAACCCCACCGGGCTTACCCGCATGGCCGATCCGTTTCCCCAACTGTTATAAGGAGGGGCATGATCCGTAAAAAGCCATTGCAGGAAACTGCCACCATACCCGGCATCGGGGTATCGCCGGCCCCAAAAACGGATCGCCGCAGCATAGTCCCTGTCAGTCATAAGCGCGTGTGCCACGGCAATGGTCAACACCGAATCGTCGGTGATCCGGGACGCCGGCACAAACAATGGAAAGTCCCGGGTCTTTACGGGACGGGCCTCATAAACAGATCCCGCGATATCGCCCGCAATTGCGCCCAGCATAAACACCTCCGAACAGTTTTCTCTTTACAGGCGCCTCCAATGAGGTTATATCAGACTGCAATGAAAAAAATCCAGATACGTTTTTCAACCAATCAAATGTGAAGGGACGTAACTTATGGCCGCTGTTGCCAGCCTCGCCATTATCATAATCGCCGTTTATCTGCTGATTATCATTTCCAACGATTTCTTTATCGAAAGCCTGGACAGGATCTCTGAAAAGCTGCGGCTCTCCCCCAGCGTTGCCGGCGCCACCCTCATGGCGGTGGGGTCCTCGGCACCCGAACTTTCCATCGCCCTGATTGCACTGTTTTCTCATGGCGGCGCCCACAGCGACATGGGGATCGGCACCATCGTCGGATCGGCAGTTTTCAATATCCTTGTGATTACCGGACTGTGTGCGGTCATCCGGACGGCATCCGTCACCCTTGGGGCCATTATACGGGACACCGCCTTTTATGTGGCCAGTATTCTGCTGATGGTTTATACCTTTGCTGACGGTGCTGTAACGCCAATAGAGCCATTACTTCTTATGGCCCTTTATGGCGTTTACATGCTGGCTCTGTTTCTCTTTCCGGGCGACGAATTCCAGGAGCCGTCTGCGCACCCCCATGTGATTCCCGACGACAACAAAAAAGGACCACTGGCAACCCTCAGCCGGATCATCAAACAGATTGTCACCATTGCCGCAGGCGACGCTCACAAGAACTATCTGCGCGCCTTTACCGTATCCATCCTGATTATTGTAGCCATCAGCAAAGTACTGGTGGATAGTGCCATTATCTTTGCCGATGCCATCAACCTGCCGCCGGTTATCGTGGCCCTGACCGTTCTGGCATGCGGCACATCCGCGCCGGACCTGATTTCATCGGTAATCGTCGTCAAGCAGGGACGGGGCGACATGGCCATTGCCAATGCCGTGGGCTCCAATATCTTCGATATTCTCATCGGCCTGGGGCTGCCGTGGCTGATCACCCTGCTTGTCACCTCCCGCGACATAATTCCGGTGGGCACCAAAGACCTGATGGAATCGGTATTCATTCTGATCGGCACCGTCGTGGTGCTGTTCATATTTCTCTGCACCAACCGGCAACTGGGAAAAAAAGAGGGCATTGTGCTGCTGGCCATCTACGCGGGATATATCGCCTGGACCGTGGCCACGTGAATGGTACAATAATCTGTTACGTGTTTTCTTATTCGTGCAGATTCGTGTCAATTCGCAGGCGTATCCTCCCACGAATTGACACGAATGCACACAAATGCAACATCGTGAATAATCGTTGTCGTAATCGGCTGCCGTTCGATTACGACAACGATAAAAAAAATCGTTTTAAGCTTATTTATTCGCCTTTGAAAACCGGGTCCCGTTTTTCAAAGAATGCGGTAAAACCCTCAACCGCGTCCTGGGACGAAGAGACCGTCTTGGTGCCTTCCAGTTCCGTCTTCAGGCCCTGATCAAAGGTGAATTCCATACCATCGGCAACCGCTTTCAGCACGCTTGCAACCCCCAGCGGCGGACGATTGATCAGTTTTTCCGCCATTTCACGGGCTTCATCCATAAGCTTGTCAGGCGGACAGACCTTGTTCACAAGGCCGACCTCAAGGGCTTCATTGGCCTGGAGGCGTTTGCTGAACAGAATCAGCTCCAGGGCCTTGGTACGGCCGAGCAGCTGCGTCATCCGCTGGGTACCGGCCCAGCCCGGAATAATACCGAGGTTCAGTTCGGTGAGCCCGATTTTTGCTTTGGGCGCATCAGACATCAGCCGGAAGTGGCAGGCCATTGCCAGTTCGCATCCACCACCAAACGCAAACCCGTTAACCGCCGCAATCACCGGTTTTGTGTAACGGAAAATCTTTGTCCAGACCCGCTGCCCCTCCTCACCGGCCTTGGCGGCGTTGGCGGCATCGCTGACATCAAATCCCGCGGAAAATGATTTTTCGCCGCTGCCGGTCAGAATGATTACCCGGATATCCTTGTTTTCCGCCATTTCATCCAAAGCCTTGTCCATTTCCTGGATAGTGGCCAGATTCACAGAGTTCACCGGCGGACGATTGATGGTTACCGTGGCAACATAATTGTTTACATCGATTGTCAGGTTTTCATACGACATGTCAAACCTCCTTTAGAATTCAAAATTATCATCATCCCAACGCGTGATCAAAAAAAAGAATTATTTAACATTCCACCATAGAAGTCAACCACCCACCCCTCCGGAACCGGAAAATTTTTTCCTTTTGGATAAAAAAACGCCGGCAGTTTTCTGCCGGCGCTATATATTAAGAGTATGAAACCGAGCCACACCCTATTTCTGATATCGAATCGTCAACTCCAGATTCAGCCCTACCCGCCGAAAGACGCCTCCTCTATCTCAACCGCCGCCCCGTTGGTGGCAAGAATGGCTTCCAGCTTACCCAGGGTAATCGGCAGGATTGCATTGGTGAAATACTCCGCGGACTTGATCTGTCCCTCGTAGAATGCCGCGTCCTTGGTCTTTTTCTCCAGTGCCTGTGCTGCTACCAGTGCCCGCCACAAGAGCATCCATGCCATTACCACGTCACCGGACGCCTCCAGGAAAGGATGGGCATAGGCAAAGGCATGGGTCAGCTTTTCCATGGCGGTCTTGCCGAGATGTTTACCCGCTTCGCCCAGCTTTGAAAGCGCGGCTTCGGTTTTTTCGGCAAAATCCCTGGTCCTGTCATTGGCCTTGGCATCATTGATGGTTTTCTGTATCTCGCCGAACAGATCCAGCACCAGCTTACCCTTTTTCATACCCATTTTGCGGCCCATCAGGTCCATGGCCTGAATGCCGTTGGTGCCTTCATAAATCATGGTAATCCGGCAGTCCCGAAGGTATTGCTCAACCGGGTATTCCTTTGTATAACCATACCCGCCGTAAATCTGGACACCATGACTGCACACCTCAAAAGCCTTGTCCGTGCCGTAGCCTTTGGCAATGGGTGTAAGGATCTCGACCAGGTCCTGATATTTTTCCCGCTCCTCCTCGGTCTCGCCGATCTTGGCCATATCCTGGCAATATCCCACATAGTACATCAGGCTCCGCATGCCTTCCACCCAGACTTTCATATTCATGAGCTGGCGTCGGACATCGGGGTGCTGAATAATGGGCACACCGCCTATCGAAGCATCCTTGCCGGCAGTGATGGGCCGGCTCTGAACACGTTCCTTGGCATAGTTCAACGCAGACATATAGGAAGCCGAAGCGCACACAAATCCCTGGAATCCGACCAGCAGACGGGCTTCGTTCATCATCACAAACATTTCCATCATGCCCTTGTTTTCTTCGCCGATCAGAGTGCCGATGCAGTTGTTCTTGCCGCCGAGGGTAAGCGTACAGGTTGAGCTGCCATGAATCCCCATTTTTTCTTCAATGCCTGTACAGTATATATCGTTGCGTTCGCCAAGGCTGCCATCCGCATTCACATGGTATTTGGGCACCAGAAAGAGGGAAATGCCCTTGGTTCCGGCGGGTGCGCCTTCGATTCGCGCCAGCACCGGATGAATAATGTTTTCCGTCATGTCATGTTCGCCGCCGGAAATAAAAATCTTTGTACCGGATATGGAATAGGTGCCGTCATCGTTTTTCACCGCCGTTGTGGTCAGCGCACCGACATCCGATCCCGCTTCAGGCTCGGTGAGGAGCATGGTACCGGACCATTCACCGGTATACAGTTTCTTCAGATAAATGTCCTTTTGTTCCTGGGTACCGAACTCCTCAATCAAACGCGCCGCACCATGGGTCAATCCGGCGTACATCATGAATGCGAAGTTCGCGCCGATCAAAAAATCATTGGCCGCACGCGCTACAAGTTGGGGCATCCCCTGGCCGCCGACCTCCAGGTCTTCAGTCATGGCGGTCCACTCACCTTCCCGCAACAGTTTGTATGCCCGGTGAAAGGACTCCGGCACAGTCACCTCGTTGTTATCAAAAGTGACGCCGATCTCATCGCCTTCCTTATTGGTGGGCAGAATCTCCTTCAACGCGACATTGCGCGCTTCGGTCACAATCAGGTCGATGGTTTTCTTGTTAAATTCGGCAAACTTCTCGTGTTTGCTCAGGTCTCCGGCCTTTAATTGTTCATGAAGAACAAAATCAACATCCCGTCGATCTGCAATTTGTTGCGCCATAGCCAACTCTCCTTGTAATGACTTATATTAATTTGAGGGGTGAGGAGAAGAGGCGTTTCAAGCCTCAAATCTCAATCCTCACAACTCATACCTCACCTATGCCGTTGACAAAAAGATCCGCCAGGGCATCGGCCTTTTGCTCCAGATCATAGTCCCCGCTGGAGTGAAGCCATGTATTGATCACTTCGTCAACTGCCCCGAGAATATACCGTTTCACAAGCCCGGTATCAAGCCCTTTACGAAATGTGCCTTCCTGCTGCCCCAGTTCAAGAATCTCGCCCACCAGCTCAAAATACATGTGGGTGATGTCTTTTATATAAAGCTCAAAATAGCGGATCTGACGGGCTTCTGCCTGAAACACCATGGCCATGTTCCGGTCTTTCTGAAACTCCCGCAGGTGCGCCCGGATCAGATTCAGCAGCTTGCCCCTGGCATCGTTGCTCTTGTCCACCTCTTTTCGGAACTCGCCAAACACATGTTTGGTCTTAAAGTTGAAAAAATGGAGCAGGATATCATTCTTGTTTTTGAAATAGAGGTAGATCGTGCCGTCCGCCACCCCGGCAGCTTTTGCAATCCTGGCGATGGTTGCATTAAAGAACCCCTCTTCCGCCACAACACCGATTGCCGCCTCTAAAATGCGATGATACTTATCCGGATTAACTGTATTTTCCGCAGGGTCTGCCATATTGTCCAACCTGTATTTATCTGATCAGATGAATGCCAATGAATGAGTATTCATTCATTAAATATTATTTACATCCATCTGTCAAGAAACTTATCGACAGGTATCTATTGAGTGTCAGGCCTGTTCGATTACTTCTATTGCCTTCTCGATTGCCTGATCCAGGTTCTCCGGCTGCGAACCGCCCGCCTGGGCCATATCCGGGCGTCCGCCACCGCCGCCGCCCACAACGGCCGCTGCCTGCTTGATAATATCCCCGGCCTTGAAACGGTCGGTCAGGTCTTTTGATACCGCCACAATCAAAAAAGCTTTTTTCCCGGCTGCGGCGCCCAGCACAACAATACCGGATTGCAGCTTGTCCTTGAGCTGATCCGCCAGATCCCGAAGCGCACCCGGGTTGTCCGCGGCAACGGTGCGTGCAATCACCTTGACGCCGTTCACTGTCTGGTGTTCCGCCTCACCGCCGCCACCGCCAACAGAAGCGGCTGCCAGCTGGGTTTTCAGTTGGGCAACCTCTTTTTCCATCGCTCGGGCATCATCCAGCATCCGCTGAATCCGGTCAACAAGACCGGCCGGCGATTCCTTGAGTTTCCCGGCCGCCTGTTGGAGCCTGTGCATGTTTTTCTGAAAATATTGAATCGCGGTTTTACCGGTCATGGCTTCGATCCGGCGGACTCCCGATGCCACACTGGCCTCGGAAACAATGGTAAACAGCCCGATATTACCGGTTTGCCCGGTGTGGGTGCCGCCACACAACTCCTTGCTCACATCGTCGATGGCGATCACCCGTACCGTATCCCCGTATTTCTCCTCAAACAGGGCCGTGGCGCCGGCATCCAGGGCATCATCCATGGCCATCTCGTTGACAGTGACCGGATAATTTTCCCGGATGCGGTCGTTTACAAACTGCTCGATCCTATCCAGGGTCTCCCGGTCCAGGGCAGAAAAATGGGTGAAATCAAACCGGAGCCGCTCCGGCGACACCAGGGATCCCGCCTGTTTCACATGGTCGCCCACAATGGTGCGCAACGCCGCATGCAGCAGGTGGGTGGCGGTATGGTTCAGCGCCGTAGCAGTCCGCTTCTCCCGGTCCACCGCCAGTTCCAGTGCCTCGCCTTTGCTGACCGTACCGGATACCACTCTCCCCTTGTGAATCGTCATCAGCCCTGTGGGATCCTTGACCGTATCCATTACTTCAATCTCACCGGACGCAGTGGTAATCCTTCCGGTATCCCCGACCTGGCCGCCCGATTCACCGTAAAACGGGGTGGTTTCCGTAACCACCTCCACGTCGCTGCCTTCGGCGGCCTGTTCGGTTTCACTGCCGTCGCTGACCAGGGCAAGGACAGGGGCCGATGCCGAAAGCGTATCATATCCCACAAACTGCGTCTTAACGCCCTGTGCCGACAGGGTTCGATAGGCCTCAGCCATGCTTGAGAAATCGGCCACGTTTCGGGACTTTTCGCGCTGACCGGCCATGGCCCGGTTAAATCCTTCCATGTCCAGGGATATATCCTTTTCCCGGACCACATCCCGAACGATGTCCACGGGAAATCCGTACGTGTCGTACAATTTAAAAATCACATCACCGGGGATTACCGTTTCTCCCTTTGCCGCAATTTCCCCCAGGGTCTCGTTCAAAAGCCGCAACCCGTTGTCCAGGGTCTCGGAAAACCGGACCTCTTCGTTTTCAATCACACTGGTGATAAAAGCTTCCGCTTCCTTCAGCTCCGGATATGGCTCGGCCATCATTTTCAGAACAGTCCGTGATGTGTCATGCAGAAACGGTTTGACCAGTCCGATGCTCCGGCCGTAACGGATGGCCCGGCGCATGATCCGTCGCAGCACATAGCCCCGCCCCTCGTTGGACGGCAAAACCCCGTCGCCGACAAGAAACGCCGCGGCCCGGCTGTGGTCGGCAATCACCTTCATACAGGTGTCCGCCGACGGATCATCGCCGTATTGCTTTTCAGCGGCCGCCTCAATGGTCTGAATAATGGGCAGAAACAGATCGGTTTCATAGTTGGTCCGGGTGTTTTGAAGAATCGCCGTGATCCGCTCAAGCCCCATGCCTGTGTCGATACTGGGCCTGGGCAGGGGTGTCAGTTCTCCGTCGGTGTCCCGGTTGTACTGCATAAAGACCATGTTCCAGATTTCCAGAAACCGGTCGCACTCGCATCCCACTTTACAGTCCGGGCTGCCGCATCCGAATGCCTCACCGCGGTCGATGTGGATTTCGCTGCACGGGCCGCAGGGACCGGTATCGCCCATGGACCAGAAGTTATCCTTTTCCCCCAGCCGGACAATACGGCATTCCGGCACGCCGATGCGGTCCCGCCAGACGGTATATGCTTCTTCGTCGTCCAGGTAGATCGACACCCACAGATTTTCATCGCTGAGCCCGTAACCGTTAAGCAGCAGGTCCCAGGCATATTCAATGGCCTTTTCCTTGAAATAATCGCCGAATGAAAAATTGCCGAGCATTTCAAAAAAGGTGTGATGCCGGGCGGTGTATCCCACATTCTCCAGATCATTGTGCTTGCCGCCGGCGCGAACGCATTTCTGGGAAGTGGCGGCAGTGGCATAGTCCCGCGCTTCCTCGCCGATAAAGACCCGTTTGAACTGAACCATACCCGCATTGACAAACAACAATGTGGGGTCTGCCTGGGGCACCAGAGAGGAGCTTCTCACAATGCGATGGTCGTTCGCGTCAAAATAGTCCAGAAACTTTTTCCGTGCTTCATTTCCTGTCATTCACAACCTCATGCCTTGACGGCTTCGTAAAAAACCCAGTTGCCGCAAAGCGGCCGACTACGTTACGGCGCATCTTTCGTCATGTCTCGTACAACCACGTACGTTCCATTCCCATGATGCGCCAACGCCCCGTTCGTAAAACGACCTGGGACTTTTTACTTTGCCGTTCCAGATTCGACTTCTTCCGCGTGTATCAAGCCTTTGCGGTCTCTGCGCTCTCTTCATCAGCTTCCGCCGGGGCATCGGCGGTCGTTTCCGCCAGCCCCACACTTTCCCGAATCTTCTGATGCAGTTCGTCAAATACCTCGGTATGCTCGTTCAGATACTGTTTGACATTCTCCCGGCCCTGGCCGATGCGCTCGCCGTTATAGGAATACCAGGAACCGCTCTTGTCGATGATCCCCTGCTCAACCCCCATATCCAGTACCTCCCCGGTCCTGGAGAGCCCCTCGCCATACATCATGTCAAACTCAATATTTTTAAACGGCGGGGCCAGCTTGTTTTTAACCACCTTGACCTTGACCCGGTTGCCGATCACATCCTGCCCCTCTTTAATTGCCGAACTCCGCCGGATATCCAGCCGCACGGACGAATAAAACTTCAGGGCATTGCCGCCGGTGGTGGTTTCGGGATTGCCGAAAAACACCCCGATCTTCTCCCGGATCTGGTTGATAAAAATAAGGGAGGTGTTGGTTTTACCGATGATGCCGGTGAGCTTCCGCAGGGCCTGAGACATGAGCCGGGCCTGCAGGCCCATGTGGGAATCGCCCATCTCTCCCTCGATCTCGGCTTTGGGCACCAGCGCCGCCACGGAGTCGACCACCAGAATATCGATGGCCCCGCTGCGCAGCAGCATATCCGCAATCTCCAAGGCCTGCTCGCCGGTATCCGGCTGGGAGACCAGCAGTTCGTCGGTATTGACGCCCAGCCGCCGGGCATAGGTCGTATCAAGGGCATGCTCCGCATCAATGAAAGCAGCGATCCCCCCCTTGCGTTGCGCCTGAGCCACGGTATGCAATGCAATCGTGGTCTTACCGGACGATTCCTGGCCAAAAATCTCGGTCACCCGGCCCCGCGGAATTCCGCCGACGCCCAGGGCCTTGTCCAGTGCGATGGATCCCGTGGATATGGCCGGTACCTTGATCACGGAACCTTCGCCCAGCTTCATGATGGCGCCTTTTCCATACTGACGCTCAATCTGGGTCATTGCCGCTTCAACGGCCTTGGCCTTGTTTGCCGCATCACCACTCATAATCGCCTCCTGACATTAAAAATTGACAAGCTTTAATCAGACGCTTTGCCCCCCTCCAGGGCAAACGTCTCTATCTTTGTATAAACCGGCCCTGCCGGTTGTAAATCACTTTTATATAAAACCAGCCGGTCCATGGCAAAAGCGCCGGCCTGAAAGTCAAAAAAAGGTTCCAGCGCCGTTGCCAGCTGTTTTGTATCCACCCGCCCTTTTATCCGGCCCATGGTAATATGGGCATTAAACCGGCGCTGATCCCTTTCAAACCCTGCTTTTTCAAGCTGTTCATCCAGCCGGTCGTGACAATGGGTCAACATTGCCACATCACCGGATAACCCCACCCACAGCACTCGGGGCCGACGCATATCCGGAAATACCCCAACGCCTTTAACGCGGACGGCCACAGGCGGTAGCCCCCGGACGGCGGACAGCGCTGCCGCTTTTACCTGTTTTGTGCCGTCAGGCGACACATCACCCAGAAACTTGACGGTGAGATGAAGATTGCGCCTGCTCACCCATTTGATATTCAGGCCATGCTCCCGGATTTGCTGCTGAATTTCACTGACCGCCCCGGCCACGTCCCCTGGAAGATCAAAGGCAAGAAACAGCCGGTTTGAGCGGGAATTATACCCCATTGTTCTACCCGTTGACAATCATATTTGACGGCTTCGTAAAAAAGTCCAATTTCTTTGTTGCGCTGCATCTCTCGTCATGTCACGTACAACTAAGTACGCTCCATTCCTCGAGATTTGCGCGCCTCGAACTTGAACTTTTTTACTT
>JAXHTY010000002.1:199230-277148 GCA_034189905.1 Thermodesulfobacteriota bacterium | reverse complement strand
CGGGGAAGAAAGGTCCCCCGTGGCGTTAAACGAAAGATGAGCAATTATAGCCTTCGGCCAAGGACACCTATGACGACATTCTGGGTTGATTGTAAAATTCATCTTTTATAAACTAAGTGAACAGTATTGTGCCTAACCCGCATATTTCACGAGTTGAGTTCGCCCGAAGGGTGGAATTTTTTGATAGAAAGTTGACCAGATTCCTTCAAGTAAAAAATTACCGTTTGAACAAAAAATCGAATTTTATCTTTTATCAATAATGTCATAATCTTACAATTATTGGTGTTTGATTCCAGCATCGGATCGAGCCGGGTTTTTTTTCATAATCATATGTATTTTGTCAAGACGATCAACGCTTTTAAAAAAACGCCATGACCCTACTGTGTTTCATGATGCAAAATACATTGTTTATCGTATTGTTCTATTGAAGCATTTTGCCGAATCTGTAAGTACATTTTCTAAGATGTATTGGTGAGCGGGAGTGTTACATTAAATCCGGAGGGGCGTTACGGGCCGCTCTGATAAACCGGTCAATAAAATACTATTCAGGGGAGATGAACGATGAAGGCAAAAATGATCATCATGACTTTTCTGTGTATCTCGCTGGCGGGAAATTTCGCCCACGCACAAATGCAGAAATTGAACATCGACAAGGTCCATTCCAACATCTATTTTGATGTAAGGCATATCTTTTCACTGGTGCGGGGATCGTTCGATGACTTTTCCGGTACGATTCTGGTTGATCCCGAGGAACCACTCAAGGCCCAGGTGGAATTTACGGTTCAGGTTGACAGTATTAACACCAATATTGAGAAACGGGACAATCATCTCCGTTCAGAAGATTTTTTTGCATCAGAAAAATATCCGGAGATGACATTTAAAAGTACCGGTATTAAACGGGTTGAAGGGGACTTTTATGTTTTGGAAGGATATCTGACGGTCAAAGACGTGACCCAGAAAATAGATGTGCCATTTAAATATCAGGGCAGGTCCGAGAACCCCATGAAAAAAGGGGAGCGCGTGGACGGATTTGAAGGCGAATTTACAATTGACCGGCTGGATTATCATGTAGGGAGTGGCAAATATGCCGTGATGGGCCTTGTCTCAAAAGCCGTTCGCATCATTGTGACCCTCGAAACGCTGGATTAACAACGTGTTTTTGCCGTAGCGTTGTCCGGCACTGACGGGGCCTGCTGTTTTTCTACTTGACAGTGACCATTCATTTGTATAAATGTTTAATTTCCATTCGGTTTTTATGAATGGGAACAGATTTGTTCGGGTACGCTACAGGCGTCTAACAGGGAACCCCGTGGAATTCGGGGACGGGCCCGCCGCTGTAATCGGGGACAACGGCCGCATCATGCCACTTGCTTCTTTGTGAAGTGGGGAAGGCGCGGCATCAAGGATGATCCGAGAGTCAGAAGACCTGCCCGGACAGTCGGGGGTGAGCCGCGCGGACGGTGTAGCGCCTGTGTATCATCTGTGGATAAAAAGGGAAATCCCGGATCGATTGAATCGATTCGGGTTTTTTTTTGCAAAAGGAGCGTAATTTATGGGAAAAATGCATCATTGCCGGTCTGGTGTCTGCCTTGCCATCGGCATACTGGCCGTGTTGATCGGCATGACCGTCAACGGTCTTGTGCCATCTGCCCATGCAGAAGCCCGCATCGATCAGCCGGTAAGGGACGCCATTGATATCCGGCAGAAAACGCAGCAGAATGAGGAGGCCTGGCGACAGGAAAAGGCGGAAAAGGTGGCCCGGCTGGAATCGCTGGAAGCTGAACAGGCGGCTCTCAAGCAGCAGAAACAGTCGCTTGAAGATGACATTCAAGGTACAGAGCAGCGTCTGGCGGAGAAAAAGACTCAATTAACGGACATTCAGCAGATTTCAGAACAGATAACACCCTTTCTGGATAAGCTGGTGGCCCGGCTGGAAGCAGTGATCGCCGACGACCTTGATTTTCTGCCGGAGGAGCGCAACGCGCGAATTGACAAAATCCGGAAGCTGGTGGACGATCCGGATGTTGACACCAGTGAGAAATACCGGAAAATCATGGAAGCGCTTTTCATTGAAGCGGAGTACGGGTTTACCACTGAAGTCTACCAGGACACCATTGTCATCAACGGTCAGGAACGGCTGGTTAATATCTTTCGGCTGGGACGCATCAGTCTGTTTTATCTCACCCTAAACCGGTCGCAATGCGGCTTTTATAATGTTGCCGAAAAACAATGGCAGCCCCTTTCCGGTATTCATTTGGCAGAGGTTGAGGCGGCGGTGGATATCGCGGCCAGGCGGCGGACTGCTGAATTGCTGACATTGCCGCTGGGAAGGATTGTGACGCCATGAGACAATCTGTTGTGTCGATAATATTGTTCCTGCTGACCGGTATGCCGGTGCTTCTGGCCCCTTCCACTGCACCGGGCCAGGATATGCGGGCGCTTTCGATCGAGGCCCGGAAGGCCAGGCAGGCGCTGCAAGAGAAAATCGCCTCGGAAAAGGCGGCCGCAAAAAAGGCGGCTGCGGAAAGTTGGACGGATATTGAGCAGGATCGCGAAAAACTGAACAAGGCCATTGCCGGACTGGAAGCGGAGAACCGGCGCCTGAAAGCGGCCGTGAAAACCCTCGCCGCAGATCAACAGCGCCTGCTTGAAGAAGAGGCTGCCCTGACCCGAGAACTTGATGACCGGCAGGGCATGGTCCGGGAACTGGTGGGGGTGATCCGGGTCAATGCCAAGGATATTGATGCCCTGATTGCGGGGAATCCTCAGACCGCGATGGATGACTCACGCCCTCGATTCCTCGCGGCCCTGGCTGACAAGGCAAAGTTTCCGGGTATGTCGGAAGTGCGTGGCCTGGCCGATGCCCTGTTTGATCAGATCCGGAAAACCGGTGAAGTGGCGGTGAAAGAGGGCACCATGATTGACCGTGCCGGTAAGGCGGTTTCCACAAATATTCTGATGACCGGGCCGTTTACCGCCGCTTACCAGAATGGTGATGAAACCGGGTTTTTAAAGTACTCGGCAGCCGGCGGTAAGCTGTATGCGCTTTCCCGGCTGCCGTCGGGCCGGATGCAGTCGCAACTTGCCCGTTACATGAACGGTGAAACCGACCGGGTCCCCATGGACATCACACGGGGAGCGGCGCTTCGTCAGCTGACCCACGCATTGAATATCTGGCAGATGGTGCCCAGGGGCGGGATACTGATATGGCCCATTCTGGCCATTTTCGGGGTGGGGCTGTTAATCGTGGCAGAGCGCAGTATTTTTCTGTGGCGAAAGCGCCTCAATCCCAACAGTCTGATTCGTCGCATAGAGGCCCTGGCCGGGGAAAACAAGTGGCAGGACGGTGCCCGGGCCTGTGCCGAATATGGGGGTAAACCTGTGGCCCGGGTGCTGAAGGCCGGACTGGACTGCTGTCATATGGCCCGGGAGGAGATGGAAAATGCGTTGCAGGAAGCCATACTCCGGGAAATCCCGTCAATGGAGCGGTTTCTGTCCACCCTGGGCATGCTGGCCGCTATTGCGCCGCTGTTGGGCCTTCTGGGAACAGTGACCGGGATGATTGACACCTTTCATGTGATTACCCTCCATGGTACAGGGGATCCACGGCTCATGTCCGGCGGTATTTCCGAAGCCCTGGTCACCACTATGCTGGGCCTGTCGGTGGCCATTCCGCTGATGCTGGCCCAGACCCTGCTCAACCGGTCCGTGGATAAAACCATCGGCCAGATGGAGGAAAAGGCAGTGGCATTGGTGAATATTGTTTACAAGACCCGGGAGGTGTTGTGATCCAGTTTATCTGGACCCAGTACCTGACGCTGGAGGATTACCTTCGCACCGGCGGGGTTGCCATGATCCCGCTGGCAGTGGTGAGCCTTATCATGTGGCTGCTGATCATCGACCGGATGCTGTTTTTCAGGCGATTGTATCGAAAGAACATGGACGCCCCCACGGCCTGGGTGCACGTCAGGGACAACCGGGTGCCGGATCCCTGCCAGTACAGGGGAGCGGTGTCGTTGCTGGTGGCGCGTTTTCTGGACCGGCGCAGCAAAGCCCAGACCCTGGACCGGTTTATTCTGGATGAAATTGTGTTTACCATGAACCGGTCCCTGAATGACCACCTTGCGGTTATCGGTGTGCTGGCCGCGGCCGCGCCCCTGCTGGGGCTGCTGGGGACCGTCATGGGCATGATCGATACGTTTGATATTTTGTCCGTATTCGGTACGGGCAATGCCAAGGGGATGGCCGGCGGCATTTCCGAGGCCCTGGTCACCACACAAACCGGACTGGTGATCGCCATCCCCGGCCTTTACATGAAAGGGTTCCTGGACCGGCGGGCGAGAATCCTGAAACAGCGGATTGCCCGGGTGGGGTATTATTTGAGACGGCGTTTGTAGTTTGGGCATATTACAAAAACACCAAATCCACGAAGGGTTTTCATTAAAATGCTGAACATCACAAGTGCCAGGCGGGGACGGCGGGAAACAGTGGATCTGAACATCACACCGCTTATTGATATGGTGTTTATTCTGCTGATCTTTTTTCTGGTAAACACCAGCTTTGTCAAGGAGACCGGTGTTGAGGTCTCCCGTCCCACCGCTGCCACCGCCACCACCAGGGAAACGGCCAGTATTCTGATTGCCGTGGATGAAAAGAACCGCGTGTTTATGGAACATCAGGAAATTGATGTGCGGGCGGTTCGCGCCAACGTGGAGCGGGCTCTGGCAGAGAACCCCGAAAGCAGTGTCATTGTTGTTGCGGACAAAGGCAGCGACACCGGCGTGGCCATTGACGTGATGGACGGCTGCCGCATGGCAGGGGCGGAAGATGTCTCCCTGGCGGCCAGTCTGCCGGGCAGCCCATGACCGGAATTGGAGAGAAACGATCAACAATGGCAGATACAGAACACCACAACCCTTACCTGGACGACATCACCAGCTATAAGCGGCTCCGATGGTCGGGCGCTGTTATCGCAGCACTGGGCCTGAATCTGCTTCTGTTTCTGCTGATGCCCCGATTGATGCACCACTCGCCGGCACCCCCCGTCATTGAAAAGATTGTTCCCCATGTTCAGGTGGCCCGCGTCCACCGCCCGGGGCATGAGAAGAAGCGAGTGGTCAGGCGGCCTGCGCCGCCGCCCGAGCCTCCGCCGGAAGTCAGGCAACAGTCGGTGCCGGATCGGCCGGTAAAACCGGAATTGACAATGCCTTTTGATATCAATCCTCACCTGCCATCCGGCCCGAACACGCTGGACCTGCCGCCTTTGGAAGCGGAGCCGGTGGCACCGGCCGGAATGGATATCTTTTCTGAAACTGATTTGGATGCACCGCTGACCGTGCTGGTCCAGGCGCCGCCGTCGTATCCCCTGCGGGCAAGGCGGTTGGGTATTGAAGGCCGGGTAACGGTATCGTTTATAGTAAATGAATCGGGGCATGTGGAGAATATACAGATCCTGTCGGCTGATCCGGAAAACGTATTTGAAAACAGCGTCCGGCAATGTGTCAGCCAATGGCGATTCAAACCGGCCACTGTTGACGGGACACCGGTGAAAGTCAGACGCGTAATGCCCATCAAGTTCAAACTGGAGTAATATGGTAAGCGTGCGGCATATATTTATTGTGCAAATCGGGCTGGCAGCAGTGCTTTTTTTTATGCCGCTTTGCGCGGAGAGCCGGGGGATCGATGACCTGCCGGCCCGGGCCCGTCTGGCCATCCTCAAGGCGGCGCCCCTGATGCAGGATGGTGATTATGCGGCGGCAGCGAAAAAATTAAAGGCTTATCAGGACAAACGGGCACCGGATGATGAAGTCGATGCCGGAGGCTACCATCACCCTGAGGTCTATTTTACCCTTGGCAATTGTTACCTGATGATGGCGCGCTTCGAACAGGCAATAACGGCCTATCAAAACGCGGTCCGGCGCGATCCCCGATATAGTGCCGCATGGCAGAACCTTGCCCGGGCATACTACGAGACCGGTCAATTGACCGAAGCGGGCCGATGTTTTGACACGGCGTATGATACGGCTGATGAAAAAAAACCTGACCTTCTTTATTTCAGCGCCCTTTCCGCTCTTATGGCCGGTGATAACGAACAGTCCATTGCCCGTTTCAAGCGACTGATGGCAGCCCATCCTTCAGCCATGAAGCCGCAATGGAAGGAGAGCCTGGTGCATGCGCTGATCGGCGCGAACCGGTCGGAAGCGGCGCTGCCCCATATTCGTGACCTTGTGAATACGTATACCGGCGAAAAGCAGATCCAATGGCAGGAGATCCTTCTGGATCAGTACCTGCAGCTGGACATGACGAAAGAAGCCCTGGACCTGGCGCAGATGTTCACGCAAAATGCGCCGGAAATTGACAAATGGTGGAGGGCACTGGCCTATATCTATTTAAACAACGGCCAATATGAGGCGGCACTGGGGGCATTGATCCCGTACAGTTTTCTGACATCGCTTACAAGGGAGGAAAAGAAACTGTTTGCCGACCTCTGCCTTGAAGTGGATATTCCTGTCAAGGCGGCGCCCGTGTACGAAGAGTGTCTGCAAAAACAGCCGGATAAGAAGATGCTCAGGCGTCTTGTGCTGGCCTATCAACAGCTTGGCAAACCGGAAACCGCACTGGAACGGATTGCCGCTTTTTCAGAAGATGCAAATGACCTGGATATGATACGCCTGATGGCGGAGCTGCATTATACATTAAAGCATTACGATAAAGCCGCCGCCCTGTACCGCCGGGCGGCCGAAATACCGGGAGGTCATCGCGGTCGTTCATGGCTGATGGCAGGATATGCATCCTGGCAGGCGGATCAACTGACCGCTGCCAGGAATGCCTTTCTTCAGGCGAAGCGTTACAACCAGCAGCGCGAAGCCGCCCGAAAGGCGTTGCGCGCGATAGCATCCGTGGAGTGATGTAGAAAAAGGAGAAACAAATGCATCTGTACTGGCGCATCCAGCAGGACTTGAGTTGTCTCAAGGAAGTGATTCAGTTTCATGACCCATCGTTAATCCGTGAAATGCGCCGGTGGGTCCAGCAGCATTTTGCCGGTCTGCTGCTGGCTGAAGGGCTGATGGGAGATGGGACGATACCGTTCAGCCGGAACTGAAGTATGGCTGACTTTCCCCTTGACAGGGGATGACCGGTTTTATATGTTATTTTTTTGTTCAGGTGCGCATGTCGCGCATAAGAGGGAACCCCGTGAAATTCGGGGACGGGCCCGCCGCTGTAATCGGGGACGAGGGCCGCAAACGCCACTGGTACTCAATAAGACCGGGAAGGCGCGGCCGGTAGATAGATCCGAAAGTCAGAAGACCTGCCTGAACAATGCGCGGTGTTCTCCGTGGACAATGGAACATCTGCAGATCTTACGGTAAAAAAGGGATACCCCGGATCGAAACAATGGTTTTGGTCCGGGTTTTTTTTTGCCCGGGCCGGGTGAAAGAACGGCGTTTATTTTAACAAGGAGGAAAAATGAAAGTTGTAATGCGAGTACTGTTTTTCACAGGTGTCACAACCATATTGGGCCTGGGTATGGCGATGGGGGCAGAAACAGAAAATGACCAGACCACGGGCATGATGGATGAGATCGTGGTAACGGCCACCAAGACCGAAGAGATCCGAAAAGACGTACCAAACGCGGTGGTGGTTATCGATGAGACAGCCATAGAGGCATCAACGGCAAATACCGTCGGGGAACTCCTGGCCAATGAAGCGGGCATTGATTTTCGTACCCGCGGCAATTATGGCGGCGCGGCCCAGTCGCTGCAAATCCGGGGCATGAGCGATACAGAGGTCCAGGTGATGGTAAACGGTGTCAGCGTCAATTCCCCCTCTCTGGGATCGGCGGATATCGGCACGATTCCGTTGAGTAATATCGAAAAAATAGAAATCGTAAAGGGTTCCGGTTCAATGCTTCACGGTTCCGGTGCCATGGCCGGGACCGTGAATATCATCACCAAACGGCCGGAACATGGTAAGACCGACCTCAAGGTCTCGGCCGGCTATGGCAGCGATAACACATACAGCCTCACGGCAGAACAGGGCCGGTATATCAGTGATTTCGGCTACTACCTGACGGCACAGCAACAGGAAACGGATGGTCAGCGTGACAACAGCGAGATGGAGCAGCAGGATGCCTCGCTGCTGCTTATTCTGGACAAGAATGACCGGCTCGATGTATCGCTGTATGGCAGCGTGGTGGACCGGAATTTCGGGGTCCCGGGTGTAAAACCACCTGCCGGAACAGTGCCTCATTATATAAACGGTACGGCATTTTATAATGAGGATTCGGCCAGTCTGGTAAACCACGGCAGCAACACGGATTACCAGGCGTCACTGGACATTCAAAGCCGGGCAACGGACTGGCTGAGTATCCATTTGAAACCCTATTTCATTGACATGGAAAACTATGATTATGCCCGATACAATACGACCGGTACCGGTTATAAGTCATGGGTGTACAATACGGTGAAGGGGATTGACGGCCATGTGGCACTGGATCCCGCAGACAGCCTGACGCTGCTGCTGGGCGGCGATTACAAGGATTTCAAATGGGAAAACGAGCAGTCTGCTTTAAATGCTGTTGGCGGGGATGACACGACCATCCTGCCCACCACCAGTGATGCCAAGATTCACACTAAAAGCTATTTCAGTGAGATTCAATACCGCCCGAATGCATATATCAAGCTGCTGGCCGGGGCACGGGAAGAAAATCATTCCACATTCGGCCGCGAGACACTGCCCCATTATGGCCTCGTGTTCAACCCGCTGTCCGATACGGCGGTCAAGTTTACCCATGGCAAGCATTTCAAGGCGCCCACCCCCAACGATCTTTTCTGGCCGGAAGATGATTTTACCCGCGGCAATCCGGATTTGAAGCCGCAAACCGGCTGGCACACCGATGTCACGATCGAGCAGGGGCTTTGCCGGAACGCCGTGATGGTGACAGCATCAGCCTTTACCTGGGATATTGATGACAAGATCGACTGGGCGCCCAACCCGGCCTATGCGGGCCCATATGGCCCCAAGTGGACCCCTACCAACGTGAATTCGAGCAAGGGCCACGGATGGGAGGCCGAGATCCTGTTCCGGCCGGACGATCGTTTGTCCGCGGGTTTCAGTTATACCTATACATCGGCCAGGGATACCCTTCAATATGTGGAGCGGGCGTCTCAGTATCTGGCAAAAAACCGTTTCAAGGTCAACGGGGCATACAAATTTGATTTCGGGCTGGCCGCCGCGCTGACCTGCCGGTATGTGGGCAATCGCGATTTCTATCGTAGCAGTTACGATGCCGTGCCGACAGATACTCTGGATTCCTATGTTACCCTGGACCTCAAGCTGGAACAGCGGCTGGCCGATCACTGGCGGGTGACCCTGCAGGCCGACAACCTGTTGGACGAAGAATATGATACCTATGTGGGCGCATTTACCGATGCTGTCGGATCTTATCTTTACAGCCGATACCCCGGCGCCGGCAGTTCCGTTTTCTGCAGCGTGGGGTATGCATATTAGCCTTCAGCCCGGTTTTTCAAAAAATATCCGGGTAGCGTGTTGATTCGGGCGCAGCGGCAACACAACAGGTGCGCCCGAACGACACCCCCGATGAACAGTGGAAAAATACTGTGTTTAATGTATTCCCTTAGCGTGCATGAAGGGGTATAATATGCCGATTTAACCAATGACGGCTTCGTAAAAAGTCCAATTTCTTTGTTGCGCTGCATCTCTCGTCATGTCACGTACAACTAAGTACGCTCCATTCCTCGAGATTTGCGCGCCTCGAACTTGAACTTTTTACTTTGCCGTCCCAAAATTGACTTTTTACGAGACCATCAACCAATGGATTCGTGAAAGTCCAAACACCCGCAATCGGGACATATGGGGGATGTATGACGATGCACGGTCAATCTGTCAGTATTCTTTTGGTAGAAGATGACGAGGACGACTATGTGCTGTTTGAAGAAGCGGTTTCAGCCATTACCGACCAGAAGATCCAGTTGACCTGGGTGGACACCCGTGAAGCGGCGCACGCTGCGGTGAAGACCACATCGTTTGATATGCTGTTCGTCGATTACCGCCTCAATATCGGCACGGGGCTTGATTTGCTGGAGACACTACAGGAAAGTGGCTACTATCGGCCATTTGTCCTGCTCACCGGTCAGGGGGACTATGAGGTTGATCTTCAGGCCATGGCGAAAGGCGCGTCCGATTACCTGGAAAAGGACCAGCTTTCCCCTCAGTTGATCGAGCGTGTCATCCGTTATGCCCTGTCCCGGGCTGAAACCCTTGATGCCCTGCAGCGCTCTGAAAAACAGCTGCGCATACTTTCGGAAAAACTGATTCATGCCCAGGAAACAGAGCGGTCCCGCATTGCAAAAGAGCTTCATGACAGCACCAGTTCAAAACTGACGGCCATCAAATACGCGATAGAAAAACAGCTGTATCAGCCGGCGGCAGGGGAGAAGCCGCCGGACCGGGAAGCACTGCGGCATGTTATCGACCTGGTCAAGGAGACCAGCCAGGAAGTGCAACGGATATATTCCGACCTGCGTCCCCCGGTACTTGATGAACTTGGCATTCTGGCGGCGGTTCGCCGGCTGTGCCGGAATTTTGAGGCCCTTTATGACAATATCGTGGTTGAGGCGCAGCTGGCGGTTCAGGAAGCGGACATTCCGGACAATCTGAAAATTGTCATCTATCGCGTGGTGCAGGAGGCGTTAAACAATATTGCCAAACACAGCCAGGCAGCTTATGCTGCGCTGCGGATTGAGAGACCGCAGGCGGGCGATAGCAGCCGGCTCCGGTTGATTATTACTGACAATGGACGGGGGTTTAACGTGAATGCCGCCATTGATGATGAGACGGAAGGCCGTTCCGGCGGTTTCGGGCTGATCAGCATGAAGGAACGGGCGGTCTTTTCCGGGGGATCGTTTTCTGTGGAATCCTCTCCACAAGCGGGTACAACCCTTTATATCCAGTGGCCTTTGGAGGAAACGCATCCATGAACGGAGGGATTAAACCGGCCCCTTATCGGTCATTGCCCGATTTTACGTTAATTATTACGGCACTTGTCTTTATTACCTTTACCAGTTTCCACAGTTTTCTGCTGTTTCATATTATTGCCGAATTTTTTTCCATTATTGTGGCCGGATGTATTTTTGTGCTTGCCTGGAACGGCCGCCGCCTCATTGACAACCGCTTTCTTCTGATAGTGGGAATCGCGTTCGGCTTTGTCGGTGTTCTGGATTTTCTGCATACGCTTTCATACGAGGGCATGGACATCATCGCCGGTTATGATGCCAACCTGCCCACCCAGTTATGGATCAGCGCCCGGTATATGGAGGCGTTGACCCTTCTGCTGGCATTGTTCTGGTTAAACCGAAAGATAACGGCCGAGCAGGTGTTGATAGTTTACGGATTGATTACGATTCTTCTGCTGTTTGCGATTCTGTTCTGGGGCATTTTCCCTGACTGTTTTGTAGAAGGCCGCGGGTTGACGCCCTTTAAAAAGATAAGTGAATATATAATCTGCCTGATCCTGCTGGTGGCCTTTTATCTTATCAATCGACACCGGGATGCATTCGACCCGGTCATTCGTCGTTATCTTCTGATAGCCATTGCCTGTACCATAGTCTCGGAGATGGTGTTTACCCTTTATATGACGGTCTACGGGATGTTCAACATCATCGGTCATCTGCTGAAAATTTTCGCCTTCTATCTGTTTTACAAGGCGATGATCCAGAACGCGTTTGTCCGGCCCAATACGTTACTGTTTACTCAACTGGATAAACACCGGAAGGATCTTGAGAAGAGTACGGATATCTTGGCTCAGCAGACGCAGAAGCAGTCTCTCGCGCTGGAAATGACCACGGCAACGCTGACCAGTGAAATGGCGGAAAAAAAGCAGAAAGAGCAACTCTATCGCCGTGTTGGCGATCTCATCCCTTACGGTCTGTGGATTTGTGATCCAAGAGGCGAGATTATTTATCTGAGTGAGACCCTGCTTGATATGCTTGGGATGACATTGGCGGAATGCCGGGAACAGGGCTTGAGAAGCCGGATGGCACCGGCAGATGCCAAGGAAATGGCAACCAGCTGGAAGCAATGCATGGAGACCGGCGATACCTGGGATCATGAATTGCGTTTTATTGATAAAAACAATGAGGAGCGGCTTGTTATCAGCCGGGGCATCCCCTTTTATGATGACAAAGGTGAATTGCTCTACTGGGGGGGGATCAATCTGGATGTCACTGACCGCGTGGCCATGAAAACCATGCTCGACAAAGAGCGGAAGCGGTTTTACTTTGTGCTGGAAAATTTGCCCGCGTTCGTATGCCTGAAATCGCCCGGACATGCCCTTCACTATGCGAACCGGTATTTCAGAGAACGGTTCGGCGAACCCGGCAACCAGAAATGCTATCAGGTTATGTACCGGCGTCAGAAGCCGTGTGATCCGTGCGATCTTATCGGCGTGCTGGATGACCATGTCCCCGTGGAAAAGGATTGGCTGGATGCACCGGATAACCGGATGTACCGGGTATACAGTTATCCGTTTGTGGATATGGACGGAACCGCCATGGTCCTTCAGATGGGCGTGGATATCACGAAACAGATGGCTGCGGAAGAACAGATGGTCCGCTATTCTCAGCAGCTGGAGCGCAGTAACCGGGACCTCCGGGATTTTGCCTATGTGGCGTCGCATGATCTTCAGGAGCCGCTTCGGAAAATTACCACGTTTGCCAACCGGGTCCGGGTGAAATATGAGGACCAGCTGGATGAGAAAGGCAGGGATTATCTGGCGCGGATGGAAAACGCCGCCACCCGGATGCGTACCATGATCAAGGCCCTTCTTGAATATTCCCGTATCAGTACCCGTCAGAAGCCGTTTGTTGCAACGAATCTGGAGCAGTTGCTTTATGATGTGATTGATGATATAGATGATCAAGTGCGGCGGACGAATGCAATAATTCATGTGGACCGGCTGGATACCATCGAAGCCGATCCCGTCCAGATGCGCCAGCTGTTTCAAAACTTGATCAGCAACAGCCTGAAATTCTGCGGCAAACAGTCGCCTGAGGTGTCCATAGAAGGAAAGCTGCTGGGGTATCATAAAGGGGCTGTGAATTCTGTCTTCGGTGATACGCCGCCCCACTGGTACCAGGTGCTGGTCAAGGATAACGGTATAGGGTTTGATGAATCCTATTTAAACCGGATATTTGCGCCGTTTCAGCGACTGCACAACCGGCATGACTATCCGGGAACAGGCATCGGTCTCAGTATCTGTCAGAAGGTGGTTGACCGGCACGGCGGAACCATAACGGCGCGTAGTCAACCGGGTATGGGATCGACATTTATTGTAACACTGCCGTTGAAGCAATCGGGGAAGCATCAATATGACAAGAGTGGCAGTGCAGGAAATGACCGTTTTAATGGCGGACGACGATCCGGATGACCGTCTACTGATCCGGGAGGCGTTTGACGAGTGCCGGATCGACTGCAACCTTCAGTTTTTTGACGATGGCCCCGCCCTGATTGACTACCTCTACCAGTGCGTTTCCCATGAGGGTTCCGTAAAAGCATCCTTGCCGCAATTGATTCTGCTCGATCTGAACATGCCCAGAAAAGACGGTCGGGAGGTGCTGGCAGAGATCAAGGCGAATGACGATCTTCGGGTGATTCCTGTTATTGTACTGACCACTTCTCAGAATGAACATGATATTTTACTGGCGTATCATACAGGAGCAGCGTCATATATTGTGAAACCTGAGAGTTTTCAGTCTCTTATGGATTTTGTGCAACGATTGAACGATTACTGGCTAACGTGCGTCAGGCTGCCGTTTTTTGCGAAAGAGGAGAGTGAAAGAGCGAATGATTGACCCGTTTCAGGAGGTGAGATGGCTACCATGAAACCCAAAGTCGTGATCGTGGATGATCAGACTATTCTGCGGGATGGCCTTGAGACACTGCTGACGCTCCAGGACGAGTTCGATGTAGTCGGCCATGCCGCCGATGGTCTGGAGGCGATCAAGTGTGCCGAGAAGAAGGATCCCGATATCATGGTGGTGGACTTGTCGATGCCGCGTATGGACGGTATCTCGGCGATCAGTGAGATCAAAAAGCGAGTCCCGAAAACCCGGCTGCTGGCACTGACCATTCACCGGGATGAGGAGTATATCCTTTCGGCCTTTGAGGCAGGTGTTGACGGCTACTGTCTCAAGGACGCCCATTTTGATGAGGTCCTCACGGCCATCCGCACGGTGCTTTCAGGAAAGTCCTATATGAGCCCGGAGGTTTCCGAAAAAGTGCTGGAGGGGTATCTGGAGGGCCGGAAAACCATTAAAACCACCTCTTCCTGGGACACCCTGACCCAGCGGGAGAAAGAAGTCCTGAAGCTGATTGGCGAAGGGCACAAAAACGCCGAGATTGCCGATTTTCTCTGCATCAGCGTCAAAACGGTTAACAAGCATCGGTCCAACCTGATGCAGAAGCTGGATATCCACAATGCCGCTGCTCTGACTGCTTATGCCATTGACAAGGGGCTGGTCTCTACCTGATGCACCATTGCAACGGGATATTTAAACGGGTGTGTCCTGACACCTCAGGATTTCCATTGCCGGCTTTTCTTCCGCTGTCTGACTGATCAGATCCCGGATGGCCTTTCGAAGGCCTTCTTCCAGTGTTGGATGATAAAAGGGCAGGGAGAGCAGTTTTTTCACGGGTGCCTCAAGGGATAATATCCATGCCAGAAGATGGGCCACATGCTCGCCCGCCGGGAGGATCAATTCGACGCCCAGCAGGCGGCCGTTCGATTGTTCGCCGTAAATGTGGATCATGCCGTTATTCCGCCCCATCATCAGGGCACGGCCCTGGTGTTCAAATTCGGCTTCGCCCACAACAAAATCGGCTTCCTCCTCTTTCAGTAGTCTGTAGGATTTTCCGATGACCGCTGTATTGGGCGCGGTAAAGGCGATGCTCATCGATATCCGTTTTTGAAAGCAGTTGACATCCGGTGCCACGGCGTTATGACCGGCAATGTGGCCTTCATCTGCCGCCTCGTGAAGAATCGGCCGCATACCATTGGCGTCCCCTGCTATAAAAACAGGCAGGTTCTGAAGTTGCAGCGTGGCAGGGTCGAAGGCCGGCATGCCGTTTTTATCCAGCGTAACTCCCAGGTTTTCCAGCCCCAGGTTGCTGACGGAGGGCGCCCGGCCCAGGGTCAGCAACACCTTGTCCACAACCCATGTTTTTCCGTTGCAGCCGACTTCCAGTCCGCCGGCGGTTTCCCCGATAATTTCCGCCCGGCCCATGTGCATGGCCATCTCGCCGGAAAAGAGATGCCAGGCATACGCCTGCAAGTCCGGATCCGTGAGCCCGGCCACTGCTTTGTCAAGGGTGATACCCGTGACATCAACCCCCAGCCGGGCCAATGCCTGTCCCAGCTCAATGCCGACCATGCCCAGGCCGAAAACGGCTATCCGCTGCGGGAGATCAGGTAATTCAAAAAAGCTGTCCGTATCGATCAGATACTTTTCATATGGCCGCCATTGGTCCGGGCGGACCGGTTTGGAACCGGTGGCGATAATAATTTTGTCCGCGACAATGGTTTCGTCCCCCAGATCCAGGGTATTGCCATCGACAAAGCGGGCTTTTTTCTGGATCAGATGGTCGCGCCATTGCGTCATGCCTTTTACCACTCCGCCGGCAAACCGGTCCCGCAAATTACGGACATGGGCCATAACCTTACGGCCATCCGGTGGCACCCGGGCCGGTCGGGCGACATCAATTTCTTCCAGCCATTGCTGACGGTGCCAGGCATTGGCCACTTCAATAAGGGCTTTTGACGGCATGCATCCGACCCGGGCGCATGTGGTGCCCAGCGTACCGTTGTCGATGACCACATAGTTGTCCGTTTCTTTGGCAACCGTGGAACGGGCCGTCAACCCGGCCGTGCCGGCACCGATAATGGCCACGTCATACCTGCCCGGTCGATCAGACATCTTTGATATTTTCCTTCAGCTGCTGAATCTGAAACGCCAGCCCCACGCACTTTTTGCCTTCCATACAGTCATCCGCATCTTCCGGCTCCAGGTGTGTGGCCAGATGGTGGCTGTCTTTTTTCAAATCCACAACCCATGCTTTTTTATCATCATCGTAGTCGACATTGACATCTATTCCGCATTCGCCGATATCGGGAAATACGGTTTTAATCTGCTCACAAAGACGTTCGTTGCTGTACATGGCGTACCTCCTTTATTTTGATATCTGTTGTTCAGTGCTTCAGGGGAAGAAACCGCCAATCCGATTAAAGTTTTTGCAGACTGGTGTGGATAAATGCATCCAGATCACCCGGGTTACGGCTGGAAATCAGATTGCCGTCTTCCACAACTGCTTCATCCTTGAAATTGGCACCGGCATTTTTTATATCCTGAATGATGGAGGTCCATCCGGTAACCGTCCTGCCCTTGAGTACGTCAGCCGTGATCAGTAGTTGCGGTCCATGGCAGATCATGAAAACCGGTTTGTTGCTTTCCACAAATTCCCTGACAAAATCAACCGCCTGCTGATGCGCCCGTAATTTGTCCGGCGAAAAGCCGCCGGGAATCAGCAGTGCATCAAAATCGTCCACGGTCACATCTTTCAGGGCGTTATCAATTGTCACCGGGGTCTGCTCTTTTTTCCCCTTTACCGTTTTGTTTGCCTCGAGATCCAGGTTCACCACTCGATGGCCGGCTGATTCAAAGGCTTCCGCCGGCCGGGTATATTCCGAATCCTCGAATAAATCGGTTACAATCGCGGCAATGGTTTTCATAACATTCGCTCCTGTTGTTTTTCAGTTATCATTCTGACTGTAAATATTGACCAAAAAGCAACTGAAATAAATAAGGCGAACACATTATTTGGTCACTCAAAAAGATGTAGCTGATATGGCGACAGCGGAAGCGGATTTTTTCTAAAGATATTTCAGCGGTTGCTGGTCTGAACAAATCGGCGGGATGACAACGTACTGCAAAAATGCTTGATAAATACTGTCAATCAACCATTGTCTGAGGCCACGTCCTGGTTAAAGTAATATAAGTACACATAGCGTTATCAGCCTGGTCGATGAGACGGCCAAGGAGGTGAGATGCATGGGCTCTCAAAAAGGCACAGTTCAGAAAACCGAAGGAGAATGGGCATGGGTGCGACTGCAGCAACCGGTTACGTGTAACCATTGCGGTTCAGCAATTATATCGGCAAGACGGAAGGACGGCGATAAAACCGTTGTCAAGGCGAACAATCCCGTTCATGCTGAGGTGGGAAAGACGGTTCTGCTGAAGTTTGACAACCGGATCATGCTAACCGGTATCTTCAGCATGTTTGTACTGCCGCTGATCCCTATCATGCTCGGGATTATTTCAGGGCAGTGGCTTGCCGGCCGACTGGCAGTGAACCCGGCCTTTTTCACGGTGGGCTTTACCGTGGCCGGGATTGTACTTGCATTAATGGTAATAGCGGTTGTCGCGAAACGGGTTGCCGGCAACCCCAGGGCCACGCCGACGATTCTTCGCGTGGTCAAACCCGATCCGCCGGGCGGGCAACACACGGGAGATATACGCTGTCCGGCCTGCAATGCCCGCAAACCGGTCTGATATAGAAGAATTTCCGGATTCGCTGTTTTTGAGGATCCGGTGTGTTATTAACCATCCAAATAAGGAGATACAGAAATGACCACAACACCGCAACACTGTCCCGGGTTTTCGCAGTTTAAAAATTTGAAATCATTCACCTGTTCCTGTCCGGAATGTGATGAAAAGATAGAGATATTTTCAGATGAATTTGACCGGCCGCATACGTGTAAAAGCTGCGGCAAACAGATCGATTTCACGGCCTGCAGCCTGGAGGGGGCGGCCGGGACATCAGAACCCGCCTGATCCGGTGACTTTAACCCGCATATTTCATGAAATTTTTGATTAATATTATTTTATGGCATTATTTCAATGCCATATGTTATTTCTTATAGTCATTTCAAAATCGCAAATTGTCATGCGGAATAATTGCAATTTTATATCAAAAATTTCATGAAATATGCGGGTTAAATTGTTTTTCAAGAGTGGAGACGGAATGAAACAGCCACTAATGGTCGTCGTGCCGGCCCTGGCACTGGTATTGTTATTCGGATGTTTGCCGGCATTGCCGGATAATGGCTTATCCATTGACCAGGTCCAATTGCCGCCGGGTTTTGAGATTACGGTTTTTGCATCTGATCTGCCGGGCGCCCGCTCAATGACCATGAGCGATAACGGTGTTCTGTTTGTCGGCACGCGCAAGCAAGGTACAGTCTATGCGGTGGTGGATCGTGATGATGATCATGAAGCCGATGCGACTTTTACAATCGCCAAAGGACTGGATTCACCCAATGGCGTGGCGTTTCAGGGAGGTGATCTTTATGTGGCGGAAATAAGCCGTGTGTTGCGGTTCGAAAATATCCTGTCGCATCTTGAATCCCCGTCCGACCCGGTTGTGGTAAATGGATCTTTCCCGGATGAGGGGCACCACGGCTGGAAGTATATTGCGTTCGGGCCGGATGGCCTTTTGTATGTTCCCGTTGGCGCGCCCTGTAACGTTTGTGCCCCGGATGATGAACGTTTTTCCACATTGATGCGCATGAAGCCGGATGGCACGGAACTTGAAATTTTTGCCCGAGGGGTGCGTAATACTGTCGGATTTGACTGGCATCCGGATAGCGGCGTGCTCTGGTTTACCGAAAATGGGCGGGACTGG
The DNA here is from genome assembly GCA_034189905.1 of Thermodesulfobacteriota bacterium. Taxonomy (GTDB): domain Bacteria; phylum Desulfobacterota; class Desulfobacteria; order Desulfobacterales; family Desulfosudaceae; genus JAXHTY01. The sequence continues at coordinate 258,392 of JAXHTY010000002.1, read as the reverse complement.
ATGGGCGATAATAAACCACCGGATGAATTAAACCGGGCTCCTCAGCAGGGATTGCACTTCGGTTTCCCGTTTTGTCACGGAAAAGACATACCGGATCCGGGGTTTGGGAAAAATCATGATTGCGGCAGTTTTGTACCGCCGGCTGCCGAGCTCGGGCCGCATGTGGCCGCTCTTGGCATGAAGTTTTATACGGGTAAAATGTTCCCGCCGGAATACCGGAACAATATTTTTATTGCCGAGCACGGCTCCTGGAACAGAACGACCCCCATCGGTTACAGGGTGACCCGGGTCCGTCTGGACGGGGAACGGGTTGTTGGCTATGATGTGTTTGCCCAAGGCTGGTTGCAGGGTGTAAGGGCCTGGGGGCGGCCGGTGGATATTCTTGTGCTGCCGGACGGCGCCATGTTTGTCTCGGATGACCGGGCGGGGGCTGTTTATCGCATTGCCTATACGGGTGCAGCAGATTAACCATCATCGATGTTTTGCAGTGTTACGGCAGTCGGCTTTGGTGTCGGCGCAATCACCATGCACGGATGGCAGTTGCATCGTGCCATGGGTGTTGATATAAAACGGCTCAAACCTGAATATATCAACCATGTCCGTTAACAGGCGGCTTAGAGTGTTGATACCGAACGGTTTGTAAATAACTTTGTCAAAGAGGGATTCGTCCACCGTCTCCGGAGTACCGGTGATCGCGATTATTTTCGGAGTGTCACTGCCCGTTTTCCTGATATGGCGGGCCACCTTGTTGCCGTCCATACCGGGCATGGCAATATCGGTGATCACCAAGTCAAACCGCCCGGCATCAAATAATTCCACTCCCTGGATGCCGTTTGCGGCCATGGTGGTGTGGATCCTGCCATATTTGGGGCTGTATTTTTTAAAGAAAACAGCCAGCATTTTCCGGATGGCGGCATTGTCTTCTATGATTAATACGCTTCCGATGGCGGTTCGGGAAGCCCCTGAGTGGTTTTTGTGTCCATCATGAACTCCCTCGTTAATCTTTGAATACCAGTTTCCCGCCGATGTAGCCGGCGATCCCGGCGGCAGCCACCATGATCAGATTGAGCAGAATAAATCCGGTCTGAAAGAGCGCACCGGCCTGAAGAATGGCCGGGTCGACCAGATACCAGACCACCACAAGGAGGCATGAAATGGCGACAATCAGGGCCGCCATGATTTTTATCCTGAAAATCGGAGTCAGGTTTCCGCCGTATTTTCGCTGCCAGGCATTAAAACCATAAAGATTCTCCGTTCTTTTGATAATCCGTCCCTGAATAACGGCCGTATCAGGCAATGCTGATTGTCACCTCATTTTCCCACAGTCCGTGGATATTACAGTACGATGTGGCCAGCAGGGTCCCGGGTTGTTTGATTTTTATCCGCGCCGTGGCATACGGCTCGGTGAAAGCCGGTCCTTCGTTGGCGCCGTCTACAGACTCACCGTGGACAGAAAATTCAAAGCTCCCAACTTCATAGGCAAACTTACCGTTGTCGGGCTTGAAAAAGAGCTTGATCCACCGGATGTGGTGTTCCGTGGTGTTGGGGTGGGCAATCTCCTTTCCGATGGACAGCGTAACATCAAACGGCGTGTCTGCTGACACACTGGCAGGGCACTCAATTACCGGTACATGTTTCTCGTTTTTCCAGTCGCCGGTTTGATAGTATTCACAGACTTTTGTGTGTTCCATTGAAAATCCTCCGTGTAAGATGGGTAAATGCCGGTTTTTAAATTGCTGACCCGGCGCGATTATTTTCAACAAATACTTTATCCCCGATTTTATGGCGTTCTATATGACCGGGCAATGCAGTAAATGCTGTATTTCTCCCTTGGAAAACCTGTAGTCCGGTCATGGCAGAAGTCGGTCCGCGTGCAGCTGCACCGGGGAGTAAACGGAAATGGGCTGACAATCGGGTCGGTATCACACGGGTAAGGCCTTCATCCATTATCCGGAAACGAATGCATGCATGTCGCAGGCCTGAAATACACTATTTCTACCATCCATATGGGGGGAATCCCTTATTTACGGATTTTGAAACGTCGGATTATATTGGGAGTTATCTTATTATTTAAAAAATTATTCAACCCAATCAAAGGAGTTTGATAACCATGGCCGAACACTATCTTAAGCTGTGCGATCCAGCCCCGGAATTCAGTCTCAAGAACCAGCAGAACCATACCGTCACGCCTATGTCCCTGAGCGGAAACAGGATTCTTTTGTCCTTTCACCCGCTTGCCTGGACGTCGATCTGCGAAATCCAGATGCGCACCCTGGAAGCCAAGCATACGACCTTCCAGGAGCTTGAAGTGATGCCATACGGCGTCAGCGTGGATAGCCCTCCGTGCAAGCAGGCATGGGCGGACGCGATTGGTATAAAGGAAACCAATCTGCTGGCCGATTTCTGGCCCCATGGGGGCGTGGCTGCGGAATACGGATTGTTCCTGGAGGATAAGGGAATTTCCAACCGGGCCAATGTCCTGATTGCCCCGGACCGCACCATCGAATGGATAAAAATCTATGATATCCCGGAGGTGCCGGACATAGAAGCAATAATCAATTTTGTCAAAGAAACGAAACAGTAAAAGGAGACGGCAGTCATGAAAAACAGATATTTCAGGTATATTGTCATCGCCCTGGTCCTGTTTCTGGGGGCGCTCTGGTCCTTCAGCGCCGCCGATCAGACGGCCAAGGGTTACCCCAATGGAAAATTCATAGCAAGCGCCCAATGGCTGAAAGCCCATCTCAATGATAAGGACCTGGTGGTCGTGGATGTCAGAACCGATGATCATTACGGCGGCAGTGTCATTCCCGGCGCCGTGCGCCTGCCATGGTCCGGTTTCCGGTTCAACGATGTGGCGGAAGATCTGGCGGAGACCTTTGTGGGCGTTCGTCAGGCCCAGGACATTCTGGGCCGCCACGGGATTACCCGCAGGGATACGGTGGTGCTCTATGACTCGGTAGAAAGAGACGGCGGCGCAACCGCGTCTTATGTGTTCTGGGTGCTGGATGTGCTGGGGCATGAAAACAAGATGATCCTGGAACGCGGTATCAATGCATGGCGGGATGCCGGATATGAGGTTACCACCGAACCCCGGATGCCCGAACCGTTGTTGTATCAGGCGCCGGCCGGTGAAGTAAACCGGGAAAAACTGATTGCCGGTCAGTTCGTTTATAACCGGCTGAGTGATTTTTATTATCAGATCGTGGATGTTCGCTCGCGCGCAGAGTATCTGGGAGAGAAGGGTACCACCGGTCTTGACGGCAATCCTTTGAAGCTCGGCCATATTCCCACCGCCGTGAATATCAATTACGAATCAGCCTGGACCGACGCCGACACAAAGGCAATGAAACCCTATCCGGAATTGCAGGCGCTCTACAGGGGGCTTGATCCTTCAAAAGGTGTCATCGTTTATTGCAACTCCGGCAGGCGCAGCGCGTTTTCCTATTACGTACTCCGGCTTATGGGATTTGAAAATGTGTTCACCTATGAGGCCTCCTGGAAAGAGTGGGGCAATCCGGATAAATATTATCCGGTTGAAACAAAGGAGAACCGTCTGGCAGGCCACCGGTTGCCTGATGCGTCCGGGGGAACAGCGTCTTCCAGTGGGATCAAAACGCGGGAGGGGGCACAGGAAAAATCATCGTCGAACAAGCCGTCCGGCGGTTATGTCTCTTGCGGAGGTTGATTATGCAGAATAACAATACAAGATCACCATATTGGAAATGGCTTCCTGCCGCTTTTGCCCTGGCGGGCATCATTGTTTTTGTTTTTGCCACATTCGGCCCGCCGGCATCCTCCAGCGGGTTCGTCAGCACCCTGAAGGGCGCGATTGAAACATTTGCGCCGGCCTACGTGGAAGCAAAGGCCCACTACAGAATGCTGCCGGACACCGGTTCCTGGCTTTTCGCTTTTGTACTGGGAATGGCCATCGGCGGCTTTATCGCAGGGCGTACCTTCAGCGTTCCGGTACGGGACATCCCTGAAATATGGGAAAAGCGGTTCGGCAGCAGTAAAGTCAAACGGTTTGCCGCCACGTTTGCGGGCGGTTTTATTATACTGTTCGCTTCCCGGCTTGCCGGGGGGTGTACGCTGGGGCTGTTTATATCGGGTTCCACCCAGCTGGCTGTCAGCGGTCTTTATTTCGGCGTATTGATTTTCGGTTTCGCCATGCTGACGGCCCATTTTGTTTATCGTGTTACCGGGAGCGGTATCGGAAAGGAGGGAAAATGAGTGGTGAAATATGGCTGGGATTATTGTCCGGCATCGCATTCGGGTTTGTCATCCAGCGCATCGGCGCCACCAATGCAGATAAGATGGCGCGGGCCCATTTGATGATGGAAGGTGATATACCACGGTTTATGCTTACGGCTGTATTGCTTTCGTCCATTGGCCTGCTGGGGCTGCAAAGTGTTGGCGTGGGTCGCACATTAATCATCCCTACCAGCTTGGTTGCCACCGGCATCGCCGGGATACTGTTCGGGCTCGGCTGGGGGCTCTGTGGATATTGCCCGGGCACCACATGGGCCGCAGCCGGTGAGGGCCGGATGGACGCCGTTTTCGCCCTGCTCGGCGGACTGGCCGGAACGGCCCTGTTTGCCCAGTTGCATGAATTTCTGATTCCGCTGCTTCACGCCCCCACAAACGTAGGGCAGATCACCCTCGCGGACTGGTTCGGCAGCAAACCATTGGCTTTGAGTGTTTTTGTTCTTGTGCTGGGTATTTGCATCTGGGTTATTGGCCTTTTATGGGGAAGGGGCAACGATGAGTCAAAAAGCTGAAACAAATCCTTTAACAGTTCTGTTATTGGTTGTTTGCGGCATGTTGTTGTCTGGCGGCGGGCCGGGCTGCAGCCAGTCCGATAATGGCACGACCTCTTTGTCAGTGCCAAGAGGATACGCGGCCACGCTTGAGATCGATCTGCAGGGCCGGCGTGTGGGGTTCGGCCCTTTTGTGGGCTATTATTTCAAGCCCAAAGAACCGGGTGACCTGACACGGCTTGAATTTGTCTGTTTTAATGAGCAATCGTTTTACACACGTGATTTGGAGGAAAATGCGATGCTTTTTGCAGGAGAGGCTGTTTTTACGCGTCTGCCGGAAGCTGACATGACGCTTCCCGCAGAAAACCGTATTAATCCGGTTTTTTTTTCGGATGCCCCGGAAGAATGGCTTCAGTCCAGGCCCTCTCCACAAGATACGTTCCTTCATTTTCACTCCTGCTATGATGCCGCAGGACCGGTGCGATCGGGTTTCTGGATCCGGCATGTGGGCAAGGCGGCATTCACCTATGATATGGGCGGCCGCGTAGGGCCGGAAAGCCCACTCTATCATCAGGTGCGACCGGGTGTGGATAAAGCCTTTGCCCGCATAATGGAGTTTGACCGTGGGCCGGAACAGCCGATGTAGGATAAGCACCTGCTACCTGCTGTTTCCGAGAGAATATAAAATACGATGGATAAGGCGGTTGTCATGAAAAATTCAAGTCTGCTGATTGCGGGGATAATGGTATTGTTGCTGTCGGGGCATGCTTTTGCACAGCAGGGCATGATGCATGAAGGTTATGGCCCGGGTATGATGCAGCAGGAATACCGGAACACCGATGTATCCAGAGAATCCGTTGATAAAGATCAGGCCGAGGCCATTCTCAAGGATTATCTCGATACGGTTGGCAGCCAGAATCTGAAACCCGGCGATATAACCGACCAGGGATCATTTTTTGTGGCGGAAATCATGCGTAAAGACGGTTCCCTGGTCAATCGGATGCAGATTGACAAGCGCACCGGCCGGATTTATCACTACGGATACGGTTATAACCATTACGGAATGCGGGGGGATGCATACGAAAGCGGTGGTGACAGCGACTGGAATTACTGCCCTTACTGCGGCCGTGAATTTTATCATCGCGGATACGGCCCGGGAATGATGCATGGCGGCGGATACGGCCCTGGTATGATGCATCGCGGCTATGGCCCGGGTATGATGATGCAAGGCTACGGCTGGTATCAGAAAGGCCGGGAGCCTGGCGAACCGATGGATAAGGACACGGCCCGGCAGATTGTTGCGGATTACCTGTCGTCCAACGATAATCCCAACCTCAAGGTCGGCGATCTGACAGAGAAGAAGGATTCGATCGAGGTTAAGATCGTTACCAAAAAGAGCGAGGACCTGGTGGATATAATTGTGGTAGACAAGGATAACGGTTATATGCACTCCATTTATTAGCCATCAAGGATGAATAAATGACAACAAACAGCCATGAAAATCATGATGCCGGCCATCATTCAGGCCCCGATAATGCGCCGCCGCATCAGGAACAGCAGGAAGACAGCCATGACCATTCCGCTAACAGTAAAAGAGGTGCTCATGGCGGCCATGGTCATAAAGAACATGAACATGGGGCACATGAAAACGGCCATGAGCATGGCGGACATCAGGACCATCACGCCCACATGGTGGCCGATTTCAGACGGCGGTTCTGGATTTCCCTTGTGCTGAGCGTTCCCATTGTTCTGCTGGCACCGATGATTCAGGGGTTTATGGGCGTACAGGGAAAGTGGGATTTCCCGGGAGACAGCCTGTTACAGTTCGGTTTTTCCACGGTTGTCTTTTTTTACGGGGGATGGCCGTTTTTAAAGGGACTTGTTGACGAGCTGAAAAAGAAATCCCCGGGCATGATGACCCTTATCGGCGTTGCCATTATTGTGGCGTATACCTACAGCAGCGCCGTGGTGTTCGGGCTTCCCGGCAAAGTTTTTTTCTGGGAACTGGCCACCCTGATTGTCATCATGCTGCTGGGCCACTGGATTGAAATGCGCAGCGTAATGGGCGCATCCGGTGAGCTGGAGGAACTGGTTAAACTGATCCCCTCAAATGCTCATCGTGTTAATCAGAACGGTGAAACCGAGGACGTGCCGGCTTCCGAACTGAAAGCAGACGATCATGTGGCTGTGAAACCCGGTGAAAAGATTCCCGCTGACGGCGAAATTGTAAAGGGCCGGACCAGCATTGATGAATCCATGATTACCGGTGAAAGCAGACAGGTGGAAAAAGGGGAAGGCGATACCGTTATCGGCGGGAGTATTAACGGTGAATCCGCGATTACGGTGGCAGTTCAGAAAACCGGTGATGATAGCTATCTGTCACAGGTTGTGGCGATGGTCAAGCAGGCGCAGGAATCCAAATCCAGGGCCCAGGGAACGGCGGACCGGGCCGCGTTCTGGCTGACGATTGTCGCATTGACAGCCGGAGCCGTTACGCTGGCGGCATGGTTGATCGCGGGACGGGAATTTGTCTTTTCTCTGGAGCGGATGGTAACGGTGATGGTCATTACCTGCCCCCATGCCCTGGGGCTGGCCGTACCGCTCGTGGTGGCCGTTTCTACCGCGATTGCCGCTAAAAAAGGGCTGCTGATAAGAGAACGCACCGCCTTTGAAATGGCCCGGCATCTCGATGCAGTTGTTTTCGATAAAACCGGTACGCTCACCGAAGGGCGGTTTGGTGTTTCCGCAATCGTCCCACTTGGTGACCATTCAGAAGACGATATCCTGAAGCTGGCGGCCGGTCTGGAAAGCCGGTCCGAACATGCCATTGCCGCCGGTATTGTGGAAGCGGCAAAGCAAAAGGAGATCAATATTTCCGAACCCGAAGGCTTTAAAGCCATTCCGGGCAAAGGCGCCGAAGGGACAGTGGATGGTAAAGCCGTCAAGGTGGTCAGTCCCGGTTATCTGGAGGAAAACGATATTTCCGCAGAAAACGAAAAGGTGAATGAACTGGCTGAAAAAGGCAATACCGTGGTCTATCTGCTGGTGGACGACCGGCCGGAAGGGGCACTGGCTCTGGAAGATATCGTGCGGGAGTCGTCAAAAGAAGCGGTGAGCCGTTTAAAAGAACGGGGCATCCAGGTGATGATGCTCACCGGCGATGCTCAGGCTGTGGCTGAATCGGTTGCCGGAGAACTCGGACTGGATGATTACTTTGCCGGTGTTTTGCCTGACCAGAAGTCCGATCGCATCAAAACGGTCAGGGAAAAGGGATTACGGGTGGCCATGGTGGGCGACGGCGTCAATGATGCGCCGGCACTGGCCGAAGCGGATGTCGGTATCGCCATAGGGGCGGGAACGGAAGTGGCCATGGAGACAGCCGATATCGTCCTGGTCCGCTCCGATCCCCGTCATGTTATCAATATTCTGAACCTATCGGAAAAAACCCATGCCAAAACCGTTCAGAATCTCTGGTGGGCGGCGGGGTATAATATTCTCGCCATTCCGCTGGCGGCCGGTATTCTATATCCGTTTTTTCATTTTCTGCTGCCCCCGGCGGCCGGTGCCGTGGTCATGTCATTATCCACCGTGATTGTGGCGGTTAATGCCAGATTGTTGTCGGAATGATCATCTCCGAAAAAAGAATAAAATTCGCTCAGTCTCCCTGGATTGAAGCCGGGGGGTTGTGTTTTATCGAAATACAGGAAATAAAATTATGGCCAATCGTAAAGTCGCAATTGTCGGGACCGGAGAGGTCGGTGCAAGTTTCGCGTTTGCATTGATGATGCGCGGTATTGCCACGCATATTGATTTGATGGATAAAAACAGCGATCTGGCCGAAGGGCATGTGATGGACCTCAATCATGGCATGTTGTTCGTGCCCCCGGTCAATGTGGGGTCTGGTGGCAATGCCGATGACGGTGATTATGATATGGCTGTTATCACGGCCGGCACCGGACAGAAGCCCGGGGAAACCCGAATGGACCTGGTTCACCGGAATACGGAGATTTTTAAATCCCTCATCCCCGAAGTGGTAAGCCGGTACCGGCCCCGTGTCCTGCTGATCGTCACCAATCCGGTAGATATATTAACCCATGTGGCGCTGAAGCTGTCCGGTTATGATAAACACCGCGTCATCGGGTCGGGGACATTGCTGGATTCTGCACGGTTCAGGTCTCTTCTGAGCAGGCATTGCGATGTTGATCCGCGCAATGTGCATGCTTATATCATCGGCGAGCACGGCGACAGTGAAGTGCCCGTGTGGAGCCAGGTCAATATCGCGGGGATGCCATTTGCGGACTTCTGCGACAGATGCCACCGGCCGTGTACGATCGCTGCAAAAGAGGAAATAGTGATCCGGGTTAAACAGGCCGCTTATGAGATCATTGCCAAGAAAGGGGCCACCAGTTTTGCCGTTGCCCTGTCACTGGTGCGGATCGTGGAGAGTATTTTCAGAGATGAAAACAGCGTTTTAGCCGTGTCATCCCTGGTTGAGGATGACTACGGAATCCATGATGTCTGCCTGAGCCTGCCCACTATCCTTAATCGGAACGGCGTTTCCCGGCAACTGTCAATGGACCTGGATGATGCGGAAGCCGAGAGTCTCCAATCTTCCGCCCGCCAGCTTAAAACGGTGCTCCGGGAACTGTCGTTTTAACCCCATATTGAAGAAATTTTCAGGCTAAATGAGCATAACCGGTACCGGTGATTTGCCTTCCGGTTTTATTTCTCCGCTTTGAAACGGCTGGTACTCATCTTTCAGCCGCGACGGTACAACAACCAGATCAAATGACTCTTTTTTAAATAGCGTCAGTATATATTCCACGGGGTCACCCACTGATGAATGCCGGATATAAAGCGGGCATCCCAAAAGGTATTGTTCACAGATCTGATCAAGTCTTTCTCTGGCTTTTTCTGATGAACGGTCGTGGATGGTTTCGGCATGTGCCGGCGAGAGGTCCCCGTACCAGGAAGGGTGATGCGCGATATCATCACCCACATACAGAATATGAATTTCACTGCCAGCCTCCTTGAATTCTTCGATGTTTTGGAACGCTTCCTGCGGCTCTCTGGAAAGGTCAACCAGCCATAATATTGTTTTGGGCGCTGTTTTTAATGTAGTTGTCATAATATTCTCCCTTTACAGAACTTTATATGAAATCATATGATAACGGCTGTAAGCAGTAAATACGGTAAAGCGTGTATTATGGCACAGGAGAGACTGTAGCGAATATTGCATGAGAAACACAATTTGAAGCGACTGGCAAACAGATTTTCATTGCCCCTGAACACGGTTTTCTGGGGGATCGGATCATTTCAGGCCCTGGCTATGTTCCGCCGGAGTCTTTTCTATGCGTATCTGTCCATTTATCTGCGATACTACCTCAACCTGACGGTCACCGAAACCACGCTGTTTGCCACCCTTCCCATGATCGCCAATATTGTCGCCCAGACCGTTATCTGGGGACGACTCTCCGATCGGCTCCAGAAACGCCGCACCATGATTCTGTGGGGAGAATTCTCGGGTGCGGTGGGCACCGTGCTGGTCTGGGGGCTGCATGTATTGACCGGCATTCCGCAGCTAAAGGGATATATTCTGATTCTCGGCCTCACCGGTGTTGAAATATTCTGGTCCATGAGCAATATCGCCTGGAGCGCCCTGATATCCGACCTTTATCCGGAGCGCCGACGGAATGAGGTTCAGGGGCGTCTGGCCAGTGTGGGCGGCCTGGGCCGGCTTTTCGGTATCTGGATCGGCGGTCTCCTCTATGACGGTATGGGACATCTTTATAACGGCTGGGGATTTGAATCCGGCACCCTTTTTTTTGCTGCCGCCGCTGTCATGCTGATTTCCATGCTGCCGGTCATGTTGCTGCCGGAAGGCGGGGTTGACAGCCGGAAGACCATTGCTTCGCCATGCGATGATCAGTGCCAGGCCGCATCGGTCCGGCTGTATATCGTGTTTCTGGCGGCCATGACGCTGATAAACTTCGGCAGAAACGGCGTTATGATTATACAGTCCCAGTATCTGTTTCTGGATTCGGGGTTTGCGGTATCCAGTAAGATGCTTGGTTATATATTTAATACCGAAACCGCTGCCATTATTCTGTTCGGGTTTTTTTCCGGAAAGATCGGCCATCACCTTGGCAACGGGAGGGCGGTATGCCTCGGGGCGCTTGCCTCTGTCATGTATCTGCTGCTTTTTGTGATATCCGATAATATTATGTGGATTTTTGTCGCCAATTTTATCCGCGGTGCCGGCGACGTCATCATTCTGGCCGCCTCTTATGCCATGGCGTCGATCCTTATTCCGGCGGCGCAACGGGGACGCCTGTTCGGATATTTTAATGCCACCCTGTTCCTTTCCTGGGGCGTGGGCGGTACGCTGATTGCCGGCCCTGTTGCGGATGCCGTGGCATTCTGGGGTTTTCCCCAGGCAATGGCCTACAAGGCGGCTTATCTGGCGGGCCTGGCCATGACCTTGACGGGACTGGGTGTTCAGATGGTGCTGGTCTTTATCATGATGCCGCGGGTGGGGATCCGGAAGGCTGTTATACCGGATGATCTACAACGTCCTGGCGGTTAATAGCGCGATCTCCCGCGCGCAGACTTCTTTCGTTCCCTTTCGCGCCGCAAAAATCCTTATCGGCGACTGATCGGGGAAAATGCCGCATTTTGCAGCATCAAATACAGGAAACAGTCTATTTTATTCCCTTTATTTTTCAAATATGATCATCGCAACATGAAATTGTGTTGTTATCCATATTCAAATGCCATAACGGCAACACACGGTCTCAATCAACAGAGGATATTACAATGACCAACGATTCATCCAATGGACAGGAACGACTCCGGGTGGAAAACGCTTTTAAGATATTCGGCGGCGACCCTGTTTTTTATTTTGCCCTTAACGCCTGATAATCGTTACACAATACCCGTGACTCAGGTTGTTTTTCAATTTCACTTTTAATCCTGTCAAATTCTTCTTTGGAGATTTCTCCCCTGGCGTATCGTTTTTTCAAAATATCCATCGGTGTTTCCCCTGGTATATCTGTTGAATCCCCGGGTATTTTGTTCTGACTGAAGGCAAAATAGATAATGATGCCGACAACAATTATCAGGATAAGCCACATTATCATTCCTCCATAACCGCCGTATCCCATCATATGTCCCCATCCGCCCATGGATCGGCCCATCGATCCATCAGTGCATCCTGAATAACACAGTGTTGAAGCAATTGATAGAGAAGCGGCCAAAGACTTTGTTTTCAAAATTGCCTCCATTTAAAATCCGGTTTCATTGTATATCACACAACTGTGCTGCCGGGTGGTGCCACCAGCCTGGCTTTTTCTCCCGTGAAGATCAGCTGGCCATCATTGTACTTTGTAATGGCAGCACTGGACCGAAGCGCATCGCTGGCGCACGGCAGGACTTCATCCAGGTTTGCTGTGTGAATAAAGACTGCCGAATACCCGTCTGTATTCTGTTCCAGGACATGGCAGAGTGACTGCGCGGAGCTGTTGTCAAAATTGCCGGTGAGTCTCAGGTGAATATTGTTTTCATTTTTATGAATAAAAATTTTAAATTCATTCTCACGGATTGCCATGGTCCTGCTCCTTTAAGAATCGGCAAACGATTGCTGTTTTTTTAATGTCATTTTTGCATCCTTATTGTTCTTTCCTTTTTAAAATGATCGATGTGCCTGCCAAATGCAATACGCTGAAGCATGTATTCAATATACAGATATTCATGTACCCGGCTCCGGTAGCGGCGGATGAAAATACAACATTTCATCCGTCCATATAGAGGAAATTTATTATTTACCATACCGGTCAGGTAGGATTAGATAAATCCAGTCATTATAATCATAGGCAGAATGAGGGGGCAGGGGTGCATAAGGCTCCCATACGATTCACGGAATTTTGCGTTTATCCAGGCGGCGAGGCGCTGGATTGAATTAATGAGTGAAATATCGCCCAAGGGGGAAGCATGAGTCCTGAGATGATAAATATGGAAGTATGGGGTGGCTTGTCCGGCGTTGCCTTTGGCGCTGTAATTTATAATGGCAGTATTCATGAATCGGTCACATTGTCTCAGGTGCATCTGATAACGGCAATGAACCGGCCACGGTTTATTGTGACAGCCATGTTGATGGCGGCGGTGGGCGTGCTGGGACTGCCGTCAGCCGGATTGAGCAATTCCATTGTCATTTTCAGCAGTCAGTGTGTTGTCGGTATTGCCGGTCTTCTTTTCGGTCTGGGTTTGTCTGGTAACAGGTATCCGGCGAATCCCCGGTGGACGTGGGCGGCTGAAAACCAGATCGATACTGTTGTCGCGTTGTTCGGCGGGATGCCTGGAATATTACTGCTTGTTGTGATGAATGAATACTTGATGCCACTGTTGCAGGCAACGGAGGGGGGCGACATTCAGCATGTGCACTGCCCTGGCTGTAAATATTTGGCAGTGGGTATTTTTCTTATTGTCTTTGTTATCGGTATCCGGATTATCGATATAGCATGCGAAGGGACCGACAGGCTGTAGGCCAGAGTGTCCTAAACCGATATTCGATGAAATCTTTTCATTAATGTTTTTTCAGTTGTAATGTCCATTCGTGAAATAAACCGGTTAATGCTTACCGCTTTAAATGCCATCCCCAGTTTTCGTAATATTCCCAGTTGGCGATTTCGTCAAGCTTCCGGATCTCCCTGTCTTTTTCCAGTAAAATGGAGCGGAGCACATCGCCGATGGAAAGCAGTCCGAGTTCCTTCTGCCCCTTTTTTATCAGAATATGGCGGATAAACAGCCCCAGAAACATTTCCTGAAGCCGCAGGATGGGGGTCTCGGCGGTTACGGAAATTAATGCGGTCTGCATGTAATCCCCCACCCGGGCAACCGTCGGATCAAACCCCGGTTGCAGAAGGTTGTCCATCAGGTTGCGTTCCGTCCATATGCCAAGAATCTTTTCGTCATCGCTGATCAGCATGGCGCCGATTCTGTTTTTCACCAGTTTCTCCACTACTTCGATAACCGGCGTATCCGGCGGGACAGTGATCATACGGGACGGTTTTTCATTTAACACATCTTCGGCGGTTTTCATGGGATTGTTATCCTTTGGAATAGTGATTACAGTTTTGTCCAGCTCTCTTTCAGGGGAAAACCAGAGACTGGTCTTCCGAGCCGGGGAGCTTTACTCCGCAGCGTCGGATTAGATTGCAGTTGATTATTATGACATCCTCTCACCTTAGAAGGTTATGCAAAAAGATCAATGCGGTATTTATAGTATTTCAAATTATACAACAATGTAGGATAACGACGCGCTGAATGTAACGGGGAAATACGTCCATTTATCTCCCATTATACTGCATTGAAGGTATTTATTAGTTTCAATGGAATCCCCATGATAGGGGTACAGGCGTGATGAGTCGTATTGCAATCAAATTGTAAAAGGAGGAAGCTATGGATGTCAGAACTTATTGTAACAATATGGGTATAGAGTTAACTGCCTGGAAGGCAAAAATATATGATGCGATTCGCAAGGTTGATAAGTTGTCGACCGGCGATAAAGAAAAAGTATATCCGGTTGTCCAGGATATTCACATGATCGTTGAAGAGCTGGGTGACCGGCTGATTGAACTTGACAAGGAGTGCCCTTCAGAGTGGAGTCCCCAGAAAAAGGAGATTGATACGAAATTCGAAAAACTGAAGCAGGACCTGGCAGACGTCTGGGGAAAGATAGAAGGACCGCTTGTTTATGATACACAGGTATGATGATTTTATGATCATCGTCACAACTTGAAACAAACCGGGAAGGCACCCGCCGGTCGCCTTCCCGGTTTTATCATGGATACCGGAGGAGATATGATCGATTTTACATTGACCGATGAACAGCAGGCCCTTCAACAAAAAGCCCGGGATTTTGCCATTAAAGAGGTGTTGCCGGTTTCTTTTTATTATGATGAACATGACGATATTCCCCTGGATGTATTAAAAAAGGCCTATGAAGCCGGCCTTGTGAATATGAGTGTTCCAAAGGAATACGGCGGGCCCGGGTACGGCATTCTTGAAGGGGTGATCATGATCGAGGAGATTGCGGCTGCCTGTCCGGGACTGGCGACTTCAATATTCGATAATTCTCTGGGAACGGCGCCGTTGCTGCTTTCCACCAATGACGCGGCAAAGAAGAAATATCTGCCGAAGCTTGTAGACGAATTTAAACTGATCTGTTTTGGTACATCCGAACCCACCACGGGATCCGATGTGTCGGGGATCCGTTGTGAAGTCAAGCAGGACGGCGAGGATTATATTCTCAATGGCACCAAGTTCTGGATCACAAACGGCGGCATTGCCGATTACATGACTGTTTTTGCCACCACCGACCCGGAGTCCAAGCACGGCGGCATCGGTGCCTTTCTGGTCGAGATGGACTGGGAGGGCGTGTCGCAGGGACGACCCATTCCAAAGCTCGGCCAGCGGTGTTCCAATACAACCGGGGTCCATTTTGACAATGTCCGGGTCCCAAAGGAGAATGTGCTGGCAAAGCCGGGCGATGGATTTGTGCTGGCCATGCAGACGTTTTCCCTGACCCGTCCCGCCATCGCGTCGTTCGCCGTCGGTGCGGCCCGGTCGGCCATGGAGTTTGCCTTGGATTATGCCAAAAAACGCAAAACATTCGGCAGCAAGATCAAAAATTACCAGGGCATTCAGTTCAAGCTGGCGGACATGTATCAGAAGGTGGAAACATCCCGGCTGCTCACATGGAAGTCGGCCTGGGATGCGGACAATGGCCGGGATGCCAATACATCCGCATCCGTGGCCAAGCTCTACGCCAGCGAGGCGGCCATGGAAGTTGTCAACGAGGCGCTTCAGACATTCGGGGGATACGGCTATACCCGGTTTTTCCCGATTGAAAAGTTTTTCCGGGATACCCGGCTGTTCATGATCTATGAGGGCACCAGCGAGATTCAGCGCGTGGTGATTGCAGGGTTCATGCTTACCAATTATGAACCCGTGATGCCGTCACTGTCGGATGTGCCGGTGCAACGTTCGGCAGATCCGCTGGCATCTACCGGCAAAAAGAGTTGGCGTTGCGGCATGTGCGGATATGTGCATGACGGCGATGAGCCGCCGGATGCATGCCCCTATTGTTTTTATCCATCAGGTGTGTTCAAGGATGTGACGCCGGCCCAGTAAATGTAACGGGAGGAACTTATGCAGGCACGCGGAATGCTGATGATTGAACACCGACTGATTGAACGCATGATTGCACTGATCAGTAAAAAAGCGGAATCAATCCGTTATGAAAAAAAACTGGACCCCGTATTTGTGGATACAGCAGTTGATTTTATCCGTGTTTACGCGGATCGCACTCATCACGGCAAGGAGGAGGACATCCTCTTCCGGGACCTGGAGCAGCGGTCATTGTCCGAAGAAGACAAGCGGGTTATGCAGGAACTGATCGACGACCACGTTTTCGGTCGAAAGACCACAAAGGCGCTGGTAGATGCCAATGCCCGGTATCGGGACGGCGATACGGCCGCCCTGGCCGATATCGCCGTCAATCTGGAGACCCTGGCCGATTTTTACCCCCGTCATATTGAAAAGGAAGACAATGTCTTCTTTCCTGCCGCCCGGAAGTATTTCACAGATGCGGAAGACCAGGCCATGGTTGATGAATTTCTGGAATTTGACAGAAAAATGATTCACGAAAAGTATGAGACCATGGTCAGCGGACTGGAGGAGGCCTGACCATCCCCCCAACTTATGCCGGCCCCCTGCGGCCACGGACAAATTGCATCGTAATCTCAGCCACGCGCCGGCCATAGGCTTCTGCGGTTTCCAGATCCCCTTTCGGCGGTGCATCCGGCGGATCCATCTCAAAGCTTGCAGCCATGGGGCCGACAAATGATCCGACCCGGTTGTGGGCATGGGGGCCGGGGCCTTCCACGTTGGAAAATCCTTCCCTGTCGTTTGCCCCCGGCAACATTGCCGTACCCACAAAGATCATTCCCTGCTGCATGGCATTGATAAAGAGGCCGATCAGGGTGTTCAGCTTGTCCCCGGAGAACGAACTGGAGTTGGTAAACGCCCCGGCAATCTTGTTTTTCCATAATTGCGGATACCACTTTACAACCGCCGCCTCAAGAAACGCCTTCATTTCCGCAGCAATATTCCCCATATACGTGGGAGACCCGAAGATGATCGCGTCTGCATCGTCAAGCGTGTCCAGTCGATCGGTTGCTTCCTTTGTGGTCATCAGTTCGGCGTCCATGCCGTCGACGCTTTCAGCACCCCTGGCCACCGCTTCGGCCTGTAATTTGGTATGACCGAAACCACTGTGATAAACGACAATTAATTTATTCATAATCATATCCCCCGTGATTGCCAGTCATTCATGCATTCCGTTGTAAAACACCTGTAGGAAAAATAAGGCCGAAAAAAGGGAATTCAACTTATATTTTTCACAGGGAGGGCTTCGATGGCCATGTAAGGCCGTGGCAGCCTGGTTGCCCCCTGATGTCGCTTCCGATTTCGATCCGGGGGAATTTTTTTCAGGAGTAAACCGAATCCCGGCCCCCCGGGGCAGAATTCTTTGTTTTCCAAATAAATTGCCCACTTTCTGTCGTCAATATTTGATCTCACATGTAAAATAGTGTATATATTGATACGGAACAGCGTTTACATTGTAAGCATGTAGTTTATGTCTTCGGGTGTTGGAATTTATTTTTTTAATAAAAACAAATTCTTATCGTTATGCTGGTGGGGCTTTTGAAGAATCGAAGGCCCCGGTCCTCGGGTTTCGCAGATCAACAGGGCAGACCCTGGCAGACGGAAACTCATTCCGGAGAAGGCAACGGAAAATCACCGGAAGATGAAAAAACGGTTAAACCAAGTCTTATCCCGGCGGTCTCAGGAGATGTCCGAACCATGTTGATGACAGGGAAGGGCTGATAAAATGCAGGACAAAAGCCATTTCAGACCCCGCAAGATTCCAACACAGGATCGCGCCCGGGTAACCGTGGATGCCATCTACGAGGGCGCACTGTTACTTTTCACCCGGGACGGATACGATGCTGTTACGACGGATAAGATCGCTGAGCGGGCGGGCGTGTCAATCGGCACCCTTTATCAATACTTTCCCAATAAGGAATCCATTCTGATCGGTCTCTGGGAGCAGGTGTTTGACGCAGTGGTGATCGGCGGCACTACCCATTCTCTTTCAACGCCCCGGTCGAAAACCGGATCGCCGGGATACCGGGCAAATTCGAAGACGCCGGACGTACTTATGTTAACGCCCGGTAATTTAACGGCCGGTATCACAGGTGTGTATCGGGGAAAGCTGTCAGGCGCCGCCCTGTGCACCATTTTTAATATCGGCCATGAGTTCAGGTTTCGTGGCGAATGGGTATGTAATGTGGGTGAAGAAGATCTTTCTGTGGAGATTAAAAAATTGCCGGTCTTCGATAAGATTATCGGCAGTGGAAAGATCAACCCGCAATCCGGGAAATTTCACATGACATTCAAACTGGCTTTTTTCAGAAAGCTGGAATGTGCGGGCGAATTAAACAGTGATGGCCGGTTCTTTTGTCATATTCCCCGTGTTGATCTTTCTCTATCCTGTCAACTGGACGGTATCGGCGGTGTGACCGGCACCTGGAAGCTGGATTTTTCATTTGTTCTCGTCAAGGTGGCGGCGCAGGGGAGAATGTCCGGTGCTATCGATCAATAGGGCTTTGAAGGAATAGTGTAATATAGTATTGATGGTCTTGTAAAAAGTTCAAGTTCAAGGCGCGCAGATCTTGAGGCAACCCTGTAGGGGCGAACCTTGTGTTCGCCTAATCAATGGGCGAACACAAGGTTCGCCCCTATCATTGCACGTGACATGACGAAAGATGCAGCGCAACAAAGAAACTGGACGTTTTACGAAGCTGTCAGTATGGGGCCTAATCATTGATGCCCTCGCGGTAACGCAGCAGCAACAGGGTGATATCGTCGGACTGGGTGGCGTCACCGGCAAAATGGGTCACGGCTTGATAGACGGCTTCCACGCCGTCGTTGGCGGACAGGGAATTGATGTGCGCGGCCACGTTGACCAGCCGTTCCTCGGAAAAAAGCTCTTTTCCCGTATTAAATGCTTCAGTGACACCGTCGGTATAGAGCAGCAGGGTATCGCCGGGTGCCAGGGTAAGGCCCCGCGCTGAATAGTCGATGCCCGGCATGGCACCCAGCACCAGATCACCGGAGGAGGGAATAAATTCAGGCGCATCTCCTTTGCGGACCAGCAGCGGCGGATTGTGGCCGGCATTGACGTAGTGAATGTCGCCGGTGCTGACGTTCATTACCCCGCAGAAAAGAGTGACAAACATATTGGCGTCGTTGTCAACGGCCAGTTGATTGTTCACCGCCTTGACAATCTGTGCCAGATCCGCGTCTTCACTGGTGTTGGCTTTGAACAGCGTCATCGTGATGATCATGAACAGGGAAGCGGGAACCCCTTTGTCAGATACATCGCCGATCATAAAGAAGAGCTTGTTTTTTTCCTTATCCAGCAGATAATAATCGTAAAGATCCCCCCCCACCTCCTTGGCCGGGATCAGTCTGGCGCACAGGTCAATTTTTTCCAGATCGGGGAATGCCGGGTATATCTGCGGCACGATACTCATCTGGATTTCCCGGGCTCCCCGCAGTTCACCCTCGATCATGTCTTTTTCGGTCTTTGTCTCCAGCTCCCGCATCAGGTTGTTGACAATAAAGAAAAAGATCCCCATACCCAGCGTGTTGGCCAGCACCATGGGGATGGTAATGGCCTTGACAATGGCCATGGCCTCGGGGTAGGGCCTGCCGAGAAGCAACACCATTCCCATGTGAACCAGTTCCATACCGGCAGCAAAACCGGCGGACAGGGTCACGGAAGGCACTTCTTTTTTGCGGACAAGGAATACCAGCCCACCAAGAAAACCGGATAAAATTGTCGCCGAGGAGCAGGGAATCATGGTAAATCCGCCGAGGCAATATCGATGGATACCGCCGATAAGGCCGGCGGCCACTCCTGCAATCGGTCCTGCCAGAAGGCCAGCAATTGCCGGCCCCAGGTCTCGCATATTGGCAATGCCGCCCAGGATATCAATTCCGCCGAGCGTCCCGTAGATTGAAAAAATGCCACATGCCAGGATGAGGATCAGCCGGTTTTGAAATGTGAATTTGTGTTCCAGAATTTCATTGAAAAAGCGGGTTCGGGTGAGAATATAGGCAAAAACAATGATGACACAGACGGTCGGGATAAGCCGGGTAATTAATTCCATTATAAAACACCGTTTGCTTGGTATTGTTTATCTTTATGGATAACTTGTTAACTTTACCAGCAATGAATACATTAAAGCAAACACAAATCAATCAATTTTTATCTGTCATTCTGTGACCGCTTGCCGCCAGCCGGTCGCCAATCCGGAAAACCTGTGTGAGGGTAATGGCAATCACTGTGGACAGTGTCAGGGAAGAACTGAACACCGGTTTCAGCCAGGTGGGGATATAATTGTAAAGATCCGGCAGGATATCCGCGCTCAGGCCGAAAATAATGGCGGTACCGATAATAAAAATTTTCTGGGTGTCCATCTCGATGGTCAGCAGAATCTGGATACCCGCGGTAATCATGTAACAGGTAACAAAAATAAGGATGGCGCCCATCACAGGTTTGGGCATCACGGAGAAGACAGCCGTGATCTTCGGGAGGCAGGCAAAAATGATAAACAACCCGCCGGCAAACACCCCCACCCTGCGGCTGGTGGTGCCGGTAGCCGCAGAAACACCAATGTTACTGGAAGACGTGCTGATGCCCACCCCGCCCATCACACCGGCAAGGGTCGTGCCAATGCCGCCGGCCAGCAGGCCGTTGCTGATGGAGGTCATATCCGGTTCTTTCCAGGCGTCGTCGTTGATCTTCTGACAGGTGATCATATCGCCGATGGCTTTCAGGCTGGTACAAAGCGCCGCAATCATAAAGGGAACAATCAGGGATGGGCTGAAATCCCATCCCCCGGTGAGAAGTCCGGGAAGGGTAAAAAACTCAGCCTCGATGATTCTATGAAGATCAAAAACCGTCATTACATTGGCCAGATAAGCGGCGATATAGCCGATCACCATGCCGATGAAAACGCAGTAGACCCGTATTCTGCCGGTACCCCATACGGTAAGGGCGATCATGGACGCAAGTGTGATGGCGCCGACCACGACATCGGGTATTTCATATAAGGCTTCCGCTGTTTTGATGCCCATGAAATTGGCCACACCCAGTGGAATCAGCGCGATCCCCACCATCATGACCACCACACCGGTCACCTCCGCCGGGAAAAGAAACCGCAGCCGTTTCACCAGCCGCGAGAATATGGATTCAAACAAACCGGCGGTTATGAACATGCCGGCCATCAATGACGCACCGCCGGCCCAGGCCGCCTTCATGGATGCCGAAAAATAGGGGACACCGGCAAGGTACGGAAGCAGATAGCCGGCTCCCAATACACCGCGAAAGGCCTGCAGGATGGTGGTGATCCCCACGGCGATCATGGTCACGCTGACCACGCGCTGGATTTCCATCTGGGAGCCCCCGATTTCGCTGATGACCACCACCGGCAGGATCAGTGTGCTGGACATGACAAAGGTGTGCTGGATGCCGGAAAGAAAACTGATGAAAAACGACGGGATGTCATCAACCCCGTATATCAGATAAGACGGTTTGGCCATGAATTACCTCATCCAGATGGGTTTTGGGGGGAAAAAGTCTGCGCCGACAATATAACGTTGACCGTGGATCGTCACGGCCCGAAGGTACGCCAGTTTTTTTGACGGGTTAACATCGCCGGGCTTGGGCCGCAGATAGGAGACCCAGGCGCTGTCTTTTCCTTTGATTCTGGCAATCATCATTTTGATGATGTCATATTTGAGAAGATTCCGGCCTTCGAGATAAGGAAATGCCGGGTCCACCACAGATGTGCCATCATCTTTGAAAACCATGATGTAGGAATCCCGGAAGGAAAAAGGGCTTGAAGCGCTGCGAAATGAGTCGAAGGCCGCTTCTTTTTTCTTTTTGATCAGCGCCACCGCATCGTCCACCATCTGGATGATAAACTGCTTTTCCGTCCGGATGTTATAAACGCCGGTTCCCACGAACACTTCCCGGCCATCGGGCATAACCGCTTTTTTGACATACCCGCTTTTCCATGTTGGGATGAATTCACCGGGCCGGGTCCACATGTAATGCACCCATCCGCCGCCCTCTTCCGCCTTCTGGATGAGGAGTTGGATGAGGGGGCGACCGTTCACGTCTTTCAGGTCATACAGATTTTTGCCCACAAGCTGTTTCTGGACCGGGTGGAAAATGTTAACGCCCTTCATGGTGTAGATGAAGAGGTACATTTCACCCTGAAACCAGCGGCTGTCCGGTTCGACAAATTCCGGGAAAGCGGCTTCCCCTTTTTTTTCGATTTCCTTAACCGCGTCATTCAGCATGGATACAACACGCTTGGTGCGTTTGTAATAATAGGTGGCCTCTTCGGCACAGACGGGGATTTGAAAAAAAATGAGAAGAATGACAGATACAAGCAGAAGGCGACGTTTTTTTCGAGTTGTCATGAATGCTTTGTTCAACAATAAGTTGTTCCCATGGATATACGATCGTTACAAATTTTGATAATTGTAGAAAAAATCCGGGTAAAAGTCAATAGCCGGTAAATGGGCCTGAAAACCCTTTCTTGATTTTTGGGCCTTCTCTGTTTTAAAATAATATAATTGTGCTTTTAATGATTGTAATGACGCGGAGTCTTATGCATGAAGGTGTTGCAGCAGTTGGAGGTCGGTATTTTGATCGGCATGCTGACCTGTGCCGTGGCGCATGCCGGTTCTTTTTCCAGTTTTCCGGGCACCCGGGCCCGGTCCATGGCCGGCGCGTTCACGGCCGTGGCGGACGATCCGTCAGCGGTGTGGTATAACCCGGCCGGGATTGCCGATGACGAGCATGACCTGGTGATGGAATACGCCCAAGCGACTACCATTGACGAAAAAGACGGTCCGCTGGACGGGTCCCAGATATCCTGGTTTGCCGGTGGTTCGCTGAATACACGCTTCGGTGATCTGGGCCTGTTCTTTTATTCTCCCTATACCCCCAAGTACTGGGCCGCTGATACGGGGCTCCAGAATACCGCCTGGGGCCACGTGCATGAGATCATGCGGGTTTTCAGCCTGCCTTATGCAGTTGCCCTTTTTGATGGGCATCTGAAGCTGGGCCTGTCCCTGGAGTATGTGGACATTGATGTGGGGGATTCGGGGCTGTATCTCCGGGATGCATACGGCATTATTCATCCTTATGAACTGAAGGACGACAGCGGCGATGCCTTCAGCGGTTCTGCCGGCATGCTCTGTGACCTGGTTGACAGCGGAAAAAGCCGGCTGACCGTCGGGCTCACCTGGCGGCTTGGTTCATCCACGGATATCGGTTCGGAAGCGGTGTCCGATCTGGATACCACGCAGGCGGCCGGGGATCTTTTTTTTGAAAAGCCCGCGGGATACGACGCCGGACTGGCCTATAAAAGGAAATTCTCGCCGCATGAATCCCTTCTGTTTTCCCTTCAGTACGGCAGCGCGGACTGGGGCGGTGCCATGGCCGATGGCGGCAGCCTTTCCGAAGCCACTTACGCCCTAGGGATGGAATATCAACTGACCAATAAAAATGCCGTTCTGAAGGTGAAATCCCTGCGCCTGGGATATTATCTGTCCGGCATGTCCGGTGGCCCCTCGACCTTCGGCAACCCCGACGTGTCCGGAATGACCTGGGGCGCCGGCTTTACCGTCGGCGATATCAGCAGTGCCCCGAACCGGTGCGACCGCCTGCGCGTGGACATCGGCCAGGAGTTCCGTACCCAGAACAACCCCGGCAACGGGGAGACGGCCATGCTGACATCGATTACCCTGAACTGGGCGATTTGATGTTCCAATCATACTTTTCTTTGCCCGCCCAAAGAAGATGGTCAGGTAAAAAGTCGCAGAAGGGATGGCAACGTAAAAAGTTCAATTTTAACAAATGGGGAAAGCCGTTAGCGTTGATACAGCAAACAAAAATGTGGTGTGCAATCGTCTTCCTGATGATCCTGATGGCAGGGACCGGACAGCAGGCCGTTGCCAGCGGTACCTATATTAAAGACGGGGTCAAACACTACTATATCACGGATTTTGTTTACAATCTGGCGGATACGACCACATGGTCGGTTTCCGGTGGCTACTCTAAAGTCAAGATCCACATGTGCACCCGGGATGATATCGAGGAAAACGGGGGATACCAGGACGGGGATGTCTGGTGCTTTGACAGTGACAGTGACAGTGATTGCGATGACGACGATTATATCCCCCGCGACGACAACCCTGACGAAGCCACTGTTAACATCATGGTGCCCCTGACCATTGCGGAAGGGGTGCAGGTGGAGATCGCCGATGATATCACGGTGGTCGTCATTGTCAGTCTGACGGTCAACGGCACGGAACAGCAGCCGGTTTCCATAGATGTGGGGAAACGGCTTTCAATTGCCGGCAGCGGCGATATAGACTGGTGCCAGATTAAGAGCGGCAGCGGTGATTTCGGCGGGGGGCTGTTTCTTGACGGGCCATCGTCTTTTTCCCTGACCCACAGCAGTGTCTCCAACAATCAGGCCGACTACGGGGGCGGCATCTTTATCAACGGCGGTACCGGTATCACCATTGAAGATACGGAAATATCCGGTAACAACAATGTGACACAGGGCGGGGGACTGTTTATCGCCGGGGCTTCACCCACCATTCGCGACTGCGTGATCAAATCCAATACCGATGCCAGTCACGGCGGTGGTATCTATATCACCGGCGGCAACCCGGTGATCCTCAATACAAAGATCTGCGACAACAGCGCTCAGTACGGCGGCGGGGTTTACGTGAACGGCGTGGCCCCTCTGTTTGTCAATAGCATGGTCTGCAACAACCTGGGGACTTCCGTGGGCGGCGGTTTTTATCTGGACAGCGCTTCCCCGCGGATCATCTCCGGTGTTGTCTGCAACAACGTGGTCAAGGGATCTTGTGGCGGCGGTATTTACGGCGCATCGTCATCGCCCGCCGTCACCAACACCATTCTTTATGGCAACCTGGTCAACTGGTATGATAATCAGCCGGACGATATTTTTACGTATCAGCAGGTCTATCCCTCGGGCATGCTTTCCGGGTTTACCGCCTGCAATATTCAGGACCAGGCCACCGGCGGGGGCGACTGTATGGACGCCGATCCCCTGTTTGCCGGCGAATCCGGACAAAAAGGGCCGGACGGCATGGGTGCCATCGCAGACTGGTCCCTTTCGTCGGATTCTCCCTGCATCAATACCGGTACGGTTAACCATCTGGGGACGGCCCATGATGATACGGATGCCGCCGGAAATGACCGGCCCTATAACAAGCCGGGCGGAGGGTCTCCGTACGCGGCATATGCCGATGATATCAAGGTGGACATCGGGGCGTATGAATACCAGAACAACCCGCCGTTGCTTCTGGACGGCAGTGATAACAGTGTGACCGGGAATATCGACGCCACGGCGGCCACGGACGAAGACACCGACGCAACCATTGCCCTCTTTGACGGCTATCATGCCGTGGATGTGGACGGCGACGATATTGAAACAATGGTTACCAAATTCCCTGATGATGTGCTGGGCGATACTGACGATCCGGCAGTGGTGGAGTATGGGCAGCTGTTTCAGTTCCCCAAGGGGAACGCCATCAACAGCGGCAGCAACAGCCTCAGCGACGGCGACCACCGGCTGGTTTTTACCCCGGCCAACCGCATGGCCGATTATGCGGCTAGGCTGACCGGGAATTTCAGCGACGGCGCATGTCCATCCACCTTTGCCCAGACGGTCACTGTTTCCGTGGATGCGGTGGATGATCCGCCGAACTTCACCTCCAATCCGACCAGCCTGATGATTTACGCGGGCGAACAGTTTAACTATTCCATTACCGCGGAAAATCCGGATGTGGACGATACCGTGCCGCCGTCACTGGGCATCCAGTCATTGCCGGACTGGCTTTCGTTCTGGGACAATGGCGACGGCACCGGTGGTCTGCTGGGGATTGCCGATGACAACGATGTGGGGGATACAGATGTTACGCTTCTTGCCGAGGACAGCGGCGGCAACGGCAATACGCAGTCATTTACGATTACGGTCCGGGAACAGGTTGTGCTTCAGGTGGATGTCCAGAAAACGTCCGTCAGCGGGGCGCCCGGCGATGATATCGCCCTGAATGCGTCTTCCCGGACCATGACCACCAACCCGTCTTTTGACTGGACCATTGTTGATGAAAACGATAATACCGTGGCCACACTGTCAGGCCAGAATGCGACCTGGGACACCACCGGCATGGCCGAAGGCATCTATTCAGCGGAAGTGACGATCAGCGACAACCGCGGCAGCGAGACCGACACTGCCGTCATGACGATCTCTCTGGCAACCGGTTTTACGGAGACCGACGATGACAACCGGACTGCACCGGATGCAACCCAGGCCGATACCATTGACAATCTGGACGGAAGTTCCCCCGCCGATGTGATTAATGACATGGCCGCCCTGGATCTGACTGCTGACCAGCGTGACAAGGTGGCGGCCGCCATTGCTGAAAAAAGCGATGATGCCCTTACGGAAACCGAGACCAATTACCTGCTGGGTGCGCTGGATAACATGATTATCGATGACCCTGCCGATGCCGGCGACATGCTGACAAGCGGGCAGATCGACCAAACGCTTACTGCCCTCTTAAACCTGGCGGACCGTGACGCCCTCACCGATATGCAGATAACAAAGCTGGGAGAAGCAGTGGACGAGCTCATTGCCCAGCAGGGGCGGGAGAATCTCTCTGATGCACAACTGAGGATCATCGACCGGATTCAGGCGGATCTGGCCGCGGCAGCAGCAAAATCGGACCGGGCCCTGAATACGGGCGGCACACATTTCAGTCTGGCATCACAACCCGTGGACGGCAGCACCGGATCCGGCCCTCTTACGTTGCGGACCGGTAGCGTTGCAGTCACCATCGGAGATGTGGATGAACTGAAAGACAGAACCGGCCGTACTGAATTTTGTATTATTCTGACCCGCAACACCGCGTCGGACCTGGCCGATGTGCCGGTCTATACACTGGGGCTGTATACCACGGCAGGGCGGGTGATTGCTCTGGACGGTGAACTGAATACCCCGGCGGCCATATCCCTGCCCCTTAACGATACTTCCCGTACCGATCCCCTCCACTATGACGCGGATGCCGGGCAGTGGGACAACAGTGCCATTGAGAATATACGGACCACAGAGACCGCCGTTACTTTCGATTCCCTGCTGCTCGGAGATTATGGCCTTTTTACAAATGCCATATCCCCGGCGGCCACTACCACACCGGCCGCTGCCGGAGGAACAAACAGCGACGACCGGGGATCTTCCAACTGTTTTTTGCAGACCCTCACACACGATGACAGCTGATTTTGCTGTTTTTTTATCATAAAACATTTGATTGTTTTATACGTCTATAAAACCTGGTCCTGTGGGCCAGGATTCTTTACTTCTATGACGTTATGATAGTTGGAATAGGATAAACGATACTGGCCACAGACCCGCACCGGCGTCCATGCGGGTTTGTGGCTGATTTGATTTTTTCAGCAGAGGGGAAGGGTATATACATCCAGTGCTTCTGCATCGGGATCAAAGGGGCCGAAGATAAGGGCTTCCGGGTTGCCTTTGATTTTAACGTAGACCGCGTCGTTCTGGGTGAGGTTGTTGCGGACGGCCCAGGCGGTGAATTCCCGGTCGCCCAGGGAAAGTTTCATGTCGCGCAGGGGGTATTCCAGGGTGGAATGCTGAGGGATATCACCGGCCGGCCCCACGCCGAGGGCGTCGATCCCGGCACCGGCGGCGCCGACGATAATGCCGTTCCAGTCGCCGGCAGCAGGACCGGCTTCCAGCCAGAGGCCCACCCTGGGCAGGGCATAGATGTTGAGGCGGTAGTCTGATGCAACCGTTTTCAGGGGCAGGTTGGCTTTGGCGGTCATCTTGGCCCCGAGGGCCGGGTTGTCCGGCGCAAATACCTGGGCCATGGCCAGGGGCGCCGGCAGCAGTGCTGTTACGGCGTCCGGATCATCGGCAAGAACCATCACAGGGATCTGACCGCCTTTCTGTGCCAGAACGGTCAAGGCGGTGAGGGAAAGGCCCTGTAAGACTGAAGGCGAAAAATCCTCGGCATCGCCAACGATCAGCCACAGCCCGGTCTGGGATTTGACGATTTCCGGGACCGCACCGGACCATTCCATGTTTTCCAGGTCGTCCTTCCAGAAATGGCCTTCCACGCCGAGTCCGTATTTGGCAACAGTTGTATAGATAGCCCGGGCCTGTGTCTCGTCTTTCTTTATCATGGTGATCCATACGGATTTGCTCATGGTGCGCTCCTTTATCGGTTTTGGATTCAACGCGGAGACGCAAAGAGCACAGAGATGGGATGCTTCCGCAGCGTCCTGTGCCGTTCCGCGTTGAGTGCTGTTTACTGGTTTTGGTGTTGCGCCTTGATCTGCTCCTGAAGCCGGGCCTGGGCATCCTGAAGGGTCTTGTTCAACCGTTGCAGAAGATCATAGGCATTGGGAACGGACAGTACAATGCGCTCGGTAATGCGCACATGGTGATCGGGCAGTGAGCGGTGATGATTCCCGAACTCAAACAGCACATCCCCGTTGCCGACAAAGATATTGATCATGTCCCGGTAGACATAATCCAAATCCGGCGATATGTGTATTTGAATTTTTTCTTCATTTTCCGGTTTGTTGGATTGTTCCATGACGCTCCTTTAAGGTCACAATGGTTTTCGGTTAGATCATGCCAGGGCCAGGACCTTGACCTGGCTGGGTACCAGGCTCAAGCCGAAGGCACCGGGTGAGACCCCGTTCTGCCCGGACGGGTTAAGCATTTTTGTGGCCGGCAGCCCCCCCATGAAGGTTTTGAAACTGCCCATGAGATGGCGGGTCGGCCCCATGACCATGCCTGAGATGGGATTCATGGCAACGCCGGGGTTGTCGCCCATGCTGATGGGGACTGTCGTCATCAGGTTATGGGCCGGCATGGCCATAACAAAATTTTTGAACTGCGTGGGGATGGCGGTCATGGGCATGGACAGGTTGGGGTAGGGAATCGGTATCGGTCCCACCGGCGTGGGTGTCAGGCACACGTCCGGAAACGCAAAATTCAGCCCGCACATCTGGGTATTTATAAACGGCATTGTTCTCTCCTTGGGATCATCCCATGTGAATCCGTTCTCCATCAATCCTGACATCCTTACTGGCCGTAATGCTTGCATGCTGGCTGTGGCTGAGCATGGCCCGCCGGATATGCTGAATCAGGCTGCCGATGTGCAGGGTTTCAATCTGTTCCACCCAGCGCATGACATTTTCGGCCCGCTGGGTAACGCGCCGGGCAACCACATCCACGGCATCAACAAAGATACCGGCTTTGTTCGCATGGGTGTTTATCGTATCCGCATGGGTGGACAGTTCGCCTGCAGTCACCTTGACATTTGCCCCGGCAAGGAGGGTCTTCGACCCGGTGAGGCTGCTGTTTTCGCCGGCCATGAGGTTCAGGTCAGTCCCCGCGGCAAGATCCATGCGGCCGTTTTCCGTCTTCATCCGTACATCTCCGGGAAAGGTCATCTGCATATTTTTGCCGGACGGTCGTTCCAGGATGGCCAGCACATAACAGGAACGCTCTGATTTGCTGAACAGCACCCGGTCGCCGGGTTCCGGTGCCACCAGGCAGCTGAATGCCACCCCGGCATTGATGACGCCCTCCGGGGTTTCAATCATCACTGATTCATCGGCCACACCTTTGACCTTACCGGTCAGGGTGATATGGCCGGTTTCAGATGGACGAATGGGTATGACATTGGTTTTCATCGGGTCCCCCTGTTTATGGTTGATATTGTTCGGCCTTTGCCTTTTCCGGGTCCGTGGACAGGGCCAGGGATTTGTCCGCCCCGGCCCAGCCGGTCTGTTTCTCGATAATCTGATGAAGGTTGGTTCGGTAGATGCTGGTGCGGGACAGGTCTGCACCGCTGAGGTCGGCATGGGACAGGTCCGCATAGGTCAGGTCCGCCCGGCAGAACGCCGTGCCTTCGCACCTGGTTTTCGTTAACTGGGACTGGACCATGACAGCGCCGGAAAAGTTGCACCGGGTCAGATCGGCTTCCACAAACAATGTCTGGCTCAGGCGGCTGTCTGAAAAATTGCTGCCTGAAAGCCGGGCCTTGATGAACAGGCAGTTGTCCGCAATCGTGCGGCTGAAATCCGCGCCGGCCAGGTTGGCGCCGGTAAACCCGCTCTGGGTAATGTCCTGCCCGGCAAAAACAGTGCCGGGCATCTCCGCGTCCTGAAACTGGCACATGATCATCCGGGTATTTGAAAAATCAAAATCCGTAAAGTCCGGGTTGAGGAAAAAGGCCAGATTCAGGGTGGTGCCGGAAAGATTGATATTTTTCAGTTGTGGATAAAAAAAGTTTGGCCGGTAAAGGTCGGCGGCGCTCAGGTCTGCATTGGTTAACACCGGATTCAGAAAGTTGGCGTATTCGCCGGAAGTCCCGGCCAGGATGGCTTCGGTAAGATCGGTGTTGATAAAACCGGTGTTGTTCAGCCCGGCATTACGGAAGTCTGCCTTTTGAAGTGCGGCATCAATAAAGTTTGTATATGTAAGCGTTGTGTCGCACAAAAAGCTTTCTGCGCCTTTTATGTTGGAAAAGGTGGCCATTGTCAGGTCTGCCCCCTCAAGACGGGCGCCGGTCAGGTCACAATTGTCAAACACACACTCTTTTAGCCGGGCACCGCTCAGATTGGCGCCGCTGAAATCAACACGGGTAAAAACACCGCCGCCAAGATCCGCCTCGTGGTAATCGTTACCGGACAGATCCTGGTTGTCAATGACAGGCGCTTCTCCCTGTCCGTGAACATGCTGTTCCAGTTGCGTCTTGTCCACGGCTACGGCCTCCAGTTTTTGATGATGGTCTTTGACAGGTCGGCGCCTGCAAAGTCCGTATCCCCGAATACGGCATTCATGAAATTAACGCTGTGCAGACTGGCTTCCAGAAAACGGGCATTCACCAGCCTGGCCTTCATCAGCGAACCGTTCATCAGGTCGATGCGGTCCAGCGAAGCACCGCTTAGATCCGCCTTAAGAAACTGCGCTTCCCGGGCACGGGCTTTAAAAAAGGTCGCGCCGCTCAAATCCGATTCATTGAAAAAGGCGGTCTGAAGATCGCAGGTGGAAAAGTCCGTGTCCCGCAGATTGCAGTTCATCAGGTTGGCTTTGGCGATGTGCGCGCCGGTGAACACAGCGCCCGGCAGTGTGCAGCCGCCGATAAACCGGGCATTCTCCATTTCAGCGTTTTGAAAGGAGACGCCTTCGCCCCGGGCCTGAATAAAATTGACCCCTTTTAATACGGCACCGTCAAATGAGGTCCTGTCGAGTACCGGATTGATGAAATGGGATTCCCCGAGGTCTGCTTCCTCAAAGCAGCAGCCTGACAGGTCGGCATTGACAAAAATACTTTTCCCCATCTGTGCGCCTGTGAAGTCCACGTCCGTAAACTCTGTTTCCAGGAACATTTCCGCCCGCTCAAGCAGCCGGCTTTGGTGAAAAACGGCCCCGGTAATAACAGCCTTTGATAAAATCGCTTCGGTGAGGTCTGCATCTGCAAAGCGGGTGTCTGTCATGATGGTGGCGCCCAGGTTGGCCCCGGTAAGATTGGCACCGCTGAAGTTGGTGTTGGTGAGATTCGCATGGGCGCATATGGCATTTTCCAGGTTGGCGCCGGTAAGATCGGCCCCGGAAAGGTCGGCATATTCAAGGAATGCATTGCGAAGGTCAATGCCCGCAAGGTTTTGACCAGACAGATCCACAAATGCATAATCGCCCCCGGCGGTCTGACCGTCTTGCTTGTATGTGTGCAGGAGTGTCTCAGCAATTTCAGGTTCCCTCCCTTGATGAGGGGAACTGGCTTCCGGCATGCAGTGGGCGCCCAGGCGATATCCGTCCGCTGCATCGGCCAGGGCTGCTTTTACTTTGGATTCAATGTCGTCCAGGTCTATCTGCATTTTTGCCAGCGCATCTTCCCGGATGCCCAGGGAATGGAGGTTCAGCATCTGATTTTGGACATTGTCATAATGCTCCCGAACGGCGACCATTTGTTCGTCAATATCAAACCGCGGCAGTGCCGGCGGTTTGTGCCGGTTCGCCAGAACGGTTTCGATTTCACCGATGGCCTTTTTGACCTCAGGGGTCCCGGTATCAAGGGATTTCAGGCGCGTGATCTCATCGGCCAGTTGCTGATCGGCTTCCTTTTGTTTAGCCCGGGAGAGTTTATCGATGTAACCCTGAATATCGTTGAGTTTCTCCGGATCCATCCTGGCAAAATCGATGTTTTCCGGGTCACTGATGGCGCCGGGCAGGGCCGCCTCAACCATTTCATTGATGGCCTGCTCTTCCGGTGTGGGGGCAGATCGTGAAAGATCCAGTGACGCCAGCGTGGGGTCTGCATCAAAACCGGCTTCCACCATTTTGTCCATCACCTGTGTTTTCTGTTCGGCCAGTTGGGCGTCTGCTTTTTCCAGTTGTTGAGCGGTATAGGCCTCCATGTTCCGGCTTCCCAGCTGTTCCAGCACCGGACCATCCGGGTTTTTCCCCAGCAGTTGAAACCCGCACACACATCCTTCCGGAATGAGCGGTGTGGAATTCATCATGCGGAGGCCCCCGGTTTCCGGGTCCAGCCGGGCATCCAGTTCTGTGCGGTAATGATTCGTGGAGCGCTGTTCATCCGCCATGTTTTCATGGGCGATCAATACCTGCCGGATATCGGTGCTGTCGTCCTCTGCAACCTGAATGGTGCCCCGGTGGATCAGGACCCCGAGTTTGTCCTCCGGAAAAAACCAGACCGTGTCCAGGCGGGTGGCGATCTCTTTGAATTGCGGTTCATCATTTTCCATCTGATAGACAAAACTTCGGCCATGAATAGACGGCAGGCGCCCTTTTAATACCGGTTTTTCAGGATGCATGTTATGAATGGTAAAGGCTTCGTTGCCTTCGTAAAATCCTTTTTGCCACTGGTCCCGGGGGGCGTCATTGAAAAAAGTGAAGTCGAGATCGTCCGGGAATCCGGGGATCCGGGTCTGGATATACGTTTCATCATAAGTGCCGGATCTTGATGAACGGGGCTCCCACATCACATCAACCCGGCCGAACCCGGCTGGTGAGGGCCGGTCGCCGGGCGAACCGATCAGCTTGTCCGGGTATTCAATGTTGGGCAGGGGGTGGATGGTGCCGTCTTCCGTCTTTACCGGTGTCATGCCTTTACCGGCCGGGTTTCGCTTGTCTTCCGGTCCGCCAAAGGCATTGGCAAACGATACCGGCATGGTTGTCATGGGGACAGGCCCCTTTATGGTGATAGTCGCGCCCAGGCCCTTCACCCATTGCCGGTCACCGAAAACCGCCAGTTCTTTGTGAATGTCCCCCAGAGAGACCGCAACCCGGCCGCCTTTTACCGGTTCGCCGTTGGGGGAAAAAAAACTGCCGTGGACCAGGAACTCGGCATTGAGCTTGGGCCTGCCCGCATCAAAGAGTTCATTTCTCCCGATCATATTGCCGATGGCGGTCCACAGATCCTGTTCCAGCACCGGTTCACCCGAGTCCAGGCGAAATCCCCATAATACGGAAACAGTAAAGTAATGGCGGCCCATGTAGGTATGGGTGCTGTGCAGCAGGCTGGCATGTAGGGATTTGACAATATTCATATCAGCAGAACATGTTGATAATACGGGCATTGAGCTTGATCCCGCTGCCCGATTTCAGCTCCAGCATGTTGTTCATTTTCAGATCGGCAGTGCTGTCAAGCACTACTTTTGGGCCGGCACCCTTTACCTTTATATCCGGCCCGGGACCTTCAATAACAAGACTTACGCCCGGCAGGTCGAGTTCGGTTTTTCCTCCCTTGGTGGTGTTTATCCCGATTCCGGAGAACGGCACTTTGATATCAATATCCAGGGGGGTAATGTCTATTTTGATATTCAGCGCGGCCGATAGATTCAGGGCAAAGCTTGCCGAGGCGGCGATGTTGATCGCCGCACTGATGCCCATGGAAAAGGCGAACGACGCACCGGCGGAAAATGAAACCGATGCCGAGGCCGTGTTGGCCCAGTTGAAATCGAAAGTATGCTTTGAGTTGGCACCCTGGTGTTGGGAACTGAAAGAAATCAGGTTGCCGGAATCCACGCAGTAGGTGTGTTCAGACTTTATATTGCTCGCCGATTCATAATGGCTTTTGTAAATCAGTTTTCCGCCGCTGTTCCATTTTTTTTCTCTGCTGATGCCGCCGCCGGACCGGCTCCAGGACTTGATGCTGCCGTCCCCCCGGAATGCCATGTCTACGTGATGGCCGCCGTGCTGAATTTCCAGGGAATCGCCCTTGGTCACCTCGATGCTCTTGCCTTCCGCGTAAGTATACCCGTTGCCGAAGGTTTTGTTGACCCAGACGTTGGTACCGCCCTCGCTGTCGTCCCAGTAACCGCTGAGCTTGATGTCGTCCTCGGAGGGGCCATGCGAGGCATCGCTGTCCTGGGCCTTGGTCCAGTCCACCTTGGTCCAGCCCGGACCGCCCGCATCAAGCAGGTCGTCTGTCCGCGTCTTGTTCAGCTTCGGGCTTTGATCCAGGTGTTCTTCAACGTAGCAATTGCCCAGGTTGTAGTTCCAGTACCCGCCAAAATCGTATATATTGCCTTCCTGGATATTGAAGGTGTCCCGGTGGGAGGCCCGCATATGGCCCCGGTAAAGATGGGTCTGCCATTGCTGCCAGTCTTCAATTCGCTGGTCAACCCAGTCGTTCCATTCCGTCTGGCAATGACTGTCCCATGTTGATGTATCGTAATTGTGATCACTGGGCGACATATATATTAAATACCACGGTGTGGCAATGGTATTGTAAGTGTCGTCATCTTTTGCCTCGGGGTAATAGAAAACAACATTCTGGTATCCCTTTGCATTGGAATGATTCCGGGACACCCAGTAGCTCCAGTACTCTTCCCATGCGGCAGTTGCATCATCATAGAAGTCGCCCAGGTCATGATACTCATATTCATAATCCGGCTCCCCCACCGGACAGCACCAGTCATGTTTGACATTGTCAAAGTAATTTTCGAAGTTTTCGGGTACGGCCGGCACCGGCGCTTCATCGTATTCTTCCGGAAACCCGTTGGGCGGTGTCTCACTGCTCGCTGCCAGTTGCTGGCCTTCATCGTAGCCGAAAACGTTACCGGGTGAGAAGTTCTCTAGTGTTTCCAGAAGGCCGTCCACAGCCGTGACAGCATCCGTTGTGGAAAGATTCCCGGAGCCATCGTCGTTGAATTTGTCGTGACCGCTTTCTTCGGAAGGGCCGATCTCCCTGCGTTTATACTTGCCACCGGCAAATGTTTCGATTTTGTTGGGGGAATGGATTTCAATCTTTTCACTGTCTGCGGCATCGTCAAATTCAATAAAATTGTTGGGGTCAGAGGTGTCTCTGGCCCTGGCGTCGCCTGCCCCGGCGGATGCATCTTCCGGACTTCTGCCGGTCCGGATGGTCGATTTGGTGGGGTTGGCACTGGTGACCGGGCTGGTTGTTTCCGGATTGGGAACCGCCCCGGCGATAATGGGCCGGTCCGGGTCGCCGTCGATAAAGGTAAGCAGGATTTCCGTTCCCTTATGCAAAGGGAAGTGCATGCCCTGGTTGGGACCGGCATAAGGCTGCATCATGCGTATCCATGCAGATGCCTTGCCGCCGAACCGGCCACTGCGATCAAATGGCAGGACAACCTTGTACCGCCCCTGCTCATCGATTTCCGCATATTTTCCGGAACCGGCCGCGTCAATGCGGGCATGCATAGTACCGTAGAAACGGGCTTTCTCGGTTTTCCGTTGCGGCCGGAACTGGACGCCGGCCGGCAATGCCGTGAAGGTATTCACGTAATAAGGGCTTTTTTCCGCTTCCGCCAGTTCGCTGGAGAGTCCGGCCAGCATATAGGCGGCCTGACTGCCTTCGTGGGTGACCTCAACGGCCAGGTAATCCAGGTTGAAATCCCCCCGATAGTGGTCCTCCAGGCCGAATGTGAATCCCGGTCGTAAAAAGGGGACGGTGCTTTCTCCGTGATAAGTCCGTTCCCAGCAGTTAAGCTCCTGAGCACGGATTTTTGCCAGATGATTGCCTTCCTCGGGCGTGAGAAAATGATCGCCATAGAGATAAACCTCGCCCCGGCCTTCTTCATAAACATCTGCCAGTCCCTCAATGGCAAGGGACGGTTTTTCGTAATTGTAATCCTTGAGGCGCACGGACGAGGGCAGGGTTTTCTGGCGGCAGCAGAAGTTCTTGACCACCTCTTCCCGGGACAGGGCGTCCATGGCAGAGGGCGGGGAGTAATACATGGTCTTGCCTTGAGGCATCGGCGTATGGGCGATGTTGGAGTCGGTGATAATCAGTTTTTCACCGGCCTGTCCCTGTTCGAAGAAAAAGTACATGCCTTCCCGTTCCATCCACCGGCAGATAAAATTCAGATGGCTTTCACGATACTGACACACATATTCCCACTGGCGGTAGTCGTCTTCCAGCCGGAGATCAAAGTCGTTTTCCGTAAGTCCGCCGTCTTTCAGGACGGCTTCCAGAATTTGCGGGACTGTTTTATGCAGAAATACCTGGTTGTGATAGGTTTGAGAGAGCCACCAGAGCTTCGGGGCCAGGACGACCCGGTAGAAAACCGTGCCGTCCACCTCATGCATTTGCTCAAATGAGACTGGAATACCGTAGAAGGGGATGTCCCCTTCATCGCGCAGAATGGTAAACCGGGCCGGATTCTGTACCACCTCGGACATGTCAATGGCCGGATCGTCGGATATAAGGGTGATGTCAAACTCGTAAACGGTGGACAGCCCCTCGATTCCCTTGAACCGGACCACACCGAATGTGTCCGCCGGCATGCTTCCCCGGGAGACAAATGAAAAACGCTGTGATTCATCTGCCATGGCATAACCTCATATAGGGTTTTAGCTTTTAGTATTCAGCCGTTAGCGATCTGTTGTCAGGGCCTGCATCTGCTTCTTTGTATTACCGCACTGATTGTTCATATGTCACGATTTATCACTAAAAGCTAACCTTCCCCGTTCCCACGCTGAGCGTGGGAACGGGAGTGTCTCTGCGACCTCTGTGTCCCTGCGGTGAGTTTAGCCCTGTTCCCCAAGAAAATCAATGGCAAAGGAGCCGTTCTCGTCAACATCCAGCGCTACACCGGCGGGCAGTTCCCCCGTGCCCATGCGTTCCAGAATGGTCTGGGAGATGCGGGGTAAAACCTTCCCGTTCAGGATAAAGTCTATATTCCGGGCACCGGTCTCCACTTCCGTGCACCGCGCCGCAATCTGGTCTATCACTGCGTCTGTCCAGGTAAACGCCATCTTGTTGTTGGCCTTGAAGTTGGTTTTCAGACGGTCAAGTTTGAGGGTGACGATGCCTTTCATGGCTTCCGGCGCAAGGCTGAAGTAGGGGATAATCGTCATACGGGCCAGCAGGGCAGGCTTGAAGTGCTTTGACAGCAGGGGGCGAACCGCCTGAATCACCGATTCCAAGGGCGGTTTGTCTTCCTCAGCGGTCATTTCCGTAATAACATCCGTGCCCAGGTTGCTGGTCAGGATAATGATGGTATTGGAAAAGCTGATTTCCTTGCCTTCGCCGTCCGTTAGGATACCCTTGTCAAACACCTGGTAGAACAGGTTCAGCACATCCGGGTGGGCCTTTTCCACCTCGTCCAGCAACACCACGGAATAGGGTTTCTGGCGCACTGCCTCTGACAGCATGCCGCCTTCCCCATATCCCACGTAACCCGGGGGGGAACCGATCAGGCGGCTGGTGGTGTGTTTCTCCTGGAATTCACTCATGTTGATGGTGACCACGTTGTTTTCGCCGCCGAAGAGCAGGTCGGCCAGGGCCAGTCCGGTTTCCGTTTTGCCCACACCACTGGGGCCGGCGAACAGAAAGATACCCAGGGGCTGCCCCTGCGGTTTGACTCCGGATTTGGCCGCCTTGATGACCTGGGCCATGGCCTCCAGTCCCTGATCCTGGCCTTTAATCCGCTCCGCCAGTCGTTTTTCCAGTTCACTGACCGTCCGGGCCTGATCCCGTTGAATTTTGCCGGTGGGTATGCCGGTCCAGTCCGATACCACTGCGCCTACCACATCCGGGGAAACCTCGATGTGGATCATGGCGGAATCCCCCTGGAAGTCGGCCAGAGCGGTGTCCGCGTCAGTCAGTTTTTTTCTGATGCCGTCAGTGTCCCCGCCGCCGTTATGCTGAGCATCATGGAGGTCGTGCCGCAAGTCCAGCACTACTTTGACCAGTTCCTGTTCCTTCTGCCAATGCTCATAAAGGGATTCTGCCTTTTGTTCCAGTTCCTGAATTTCCGCGTTGATCTCTTCCAGCCGTTCGATGTCAATGGCGATATTGCTGGCGCTGTCCCTTTCCAGTGCTTTTTTCTCGCGTTCCAGTGCCTGGATGGCACGTTCGAAATCCGTCAGCACGGGGGGTTTGGCCGTGAGATTGACCTTTACCCGGGCGCAACTGGTATCCAGCAGGTCGATGGCCTTATCCGGCAGAAAACGGCCGGTAATATAGCGGTCTGCATATTCGGCCGCTGCTGCGATGGCATCATCACGAACAATGACGGTGTGTGATTTTTCATAATTGTCTTTCAGGCCGCGGAGAATAAGGGCGGCTGTAACCACGCTGGGTTCGTCCAGTTTGATGAGTTGGAAGCGCCGGGCCAGTGCCGGGTCTTTTTCAAAATATTTTTTATACTCGCTCCAGGTGGTGGCGGCGCAGGTCTTGATTTCGCCGCGGGCCAGGGCGGGTTTGAGCAGGTTGGCCGCGTCAGACCCGCCGGCCGACCCCCCTGCGCCGATCAGGGTGTGGGCCTCATCAATAAAAAGAATGATCGGGGTTTCGGATGCCTTGATTTCGTCCAGTACCCCTTTGAGCCGGTTTTCAAACTCGCCCTTCATGCCGGCCCCGGCCTCCAGCGCACCCATGTCAAGCCCCAGGAGCGTGACATCCCGCAGCATCTCCGGCACATCGCCTTCGGTAATGCGCAGGGCCAGTCCCTCAATAACAGCGGTTTTACCGACGCCCGGCTCACCGACAAGAATCGGATTGTTTTTCCGGCGCCGCGCCAGCACATCCACAATCTGATGAATTTCGGATTCCCTGCCAAAGACAGGATCGATATTCCCGCTACCGGCCTTGGCGGTAAAATCTACGCAGTATTTGTCCACAAATCCGCCTTCGCCGGATTCACCCGCCGATGCACCGGCAGGGCCTGCGGCCGCCGATGGCTGCGTTTCCTTTTGTTCCGTGGTTTCCCCTGCGATTTGAAAAAACTCCTTTTCCAGGGTCTCCCGATTGATCTGTTTAAGCATGTCCACATATGTGCCGGAACCGAAGAAGGTCGGTTTTTTCAAAAAGGCCGAGAGGATCACGCCGGATCTTATACGGGGCAGCCCCAGGTCGATGGAGGCGGTCATCCAGGCCATCTCAAAGAGTTCGATCAAAAGCGGTGAAAATACCGGTTTCCCGGCATTCCCGGCTTTGAAATCCTCCAGTGCATCGTTCAGGGCCGCCTGTACCCGGCCGGGATCGATCTCGAAGTGGCGCAGAATGGCCTGCATATCCCCGCCCGTGTCTTCCAGGCATTTCACCAGGAAGTGCTCCACGGCAATTTCATAGTTTGAGCGGGAAACGCACAACCCGGCCGCATTGTGCAGAATCGTGGTGGTTGAAGTATTCAGCTTGGCCAGCAACGCTTTCATGTCACTTATCATCGGTGTCCTCCTGGCTTATGATTTCATCATTATATTCACCGCAAAGATGCAGAGGGTGCAGAGAAAAATGAAACTCAGCGACCGCTGCGTCTCCGTGGCCGGATTTTTTCTGTCGTCATCAATGCACCGGCAGCTTGAACCTCACCACGGGTGCGTCTTCAAAGGTATCACCGGCAAAAAGCCAGGTGTTGTACCCCAACTGTGACCATTGACCGGCGCCAAGCTGCACCGGACCGGCTTCGTTTTCCTGAAGCTGGAGTGACAATTCGCAGTCCAGCGGCTGCAAAAGGTAAATGGCCAAAAGGTCAATAATCTCGTTGAACCGGGGCGTATCGGGCAACAATCCGTGAAAGGTATCGCCCCCCAGCCGGCCGGCATGAATACGGATTTTGCTGGATTTATCCTCGATTTCCCGGCCGAGGTAGCAGTCTTCGGCCAGAATATGTCCCTGAATGCCCAGCCGGCAACGCTGGTCCAACGGAATGGCCGCCATCTGGGTGACACACTGTTCTATCCTTACATCCGGCAGATTACAGGCATCGGCTAAAAGCGCCTGCATACCGGCTGCCGACCGGGGAAACTGGGAAAACAGGCCGATATAGCGCAACAGGCGACGGCTCCCCGGGACTTTTTCCCGAAAACTCTCCTGTCCCAGCCCCAGAAGGCAGAACAGCCGCGCATAATAATGCTCATCGGCCTCGTCAAACAGTTTTACATACCAGCGGTATTTGGCCCATCCTTCATAAAACAATTCGGTGAAGAGGGTATTGAAAATATCCAGGAAATCGCGCTTAACGGTTTTCCCTTCCTGCGCTTCATCAAGAAGGTCCTCGGTATAGTATGTGGGCAGCGGAGAGGCGGGGCCGTAAAGCCCCAGAAAGGTGGTTGTGATTTGAAAAAAGGTCCGGTCATCTGCCTGTTTTTCCTCGATGTCGGTCACATCCGTGGCCGGAAAGCCCAGGGACAGAAAGGGTTTGAACCGGAGATGGTCGTTCAGGTAGTCGGCGAAGTCATTCGGCTGTTCTGGAACAAAACGGAGCAATCGCACCGCTTGGACAAAAGCGTAACGCCGGGGGTTGGTGAGCAGGTCATTTTTTAGATAAGGGGTTTCTCCCCGATCCGTGCATTCCATTGAAACGTTTCTCCGGAAAACTCATCTTGCATAAAAAGACGTGTGTATGTGTTAATAGCCGCATAATCCGAAAAAAAGCGGTCAAGAATGTTGCCGAAAATAAATGCATCCCCGGGGCCTGAGAAATTGTTGCTGTTCACTGTCAGGTTGATCTCCTGCCCGGTAATAAGGGTGCCGCGGTCTAGTCGCCGGCCGGGTTTGCATTGAACCGACCGGATTCCCTCCAGTCTTTTTTCGTTGGCCGCCATCCGGCCTTGGTCCTGGGCTTCAGGGAAGATATACTGGTGCAGAAGCTCTTTGAAATTTTTTGTGTCTGCAATGGTGAACAGGTTCAGTGTCAGGGATGACAGGAATTTCCAGAGCATCTCCATGCCAAGCGGCGGGTGTATGGACGGTGTAGCCGGCAGAATATTTTTGAATGTACAGAGTTCGGGTGAGGTACTGGTGGGGACGGCGATATCCCCGGACTGTAACGATCGTGTTAAATTTCCGTTGGTGCAGAGCAGTTGTATGGCCAGGGTTTCTACAGCCGGGGGTTCGGCGCCGGCGGAGTATCCCACAGAAAGATAGATTTCCGGGCGTTGCGTGATCGGTGAGAGTTTACGACGGACATGATAGACCGATGCCTGGCCTTCATCGTCGGAAAATATTTCAAAGGGGGTGTAATCGGTTTTTTTTACTGTGCCCTGACTGATGCCGGTGACTTTTTGAATGGAATGGACTTCCATGGATGCGGCTTTTTCGCCGCCCGGTATGATCCGGTATTCACTCTGCCGGTGGTCGAGCAGGATTGGCGATGCATCGTGTTCGAATATGTTCACCGCAGGGACCGCATACAGCATGAAAGAAGCGGGGGCGACCCGTGGCGGCATGTCAGGTGCCTGGGAAAGTTCAAAGACGATATCAAAACGGCTGCCGTTCCCGGGGTTCCCCCATGCCGTCCATCCCTGAATATCCATAAACAGAAATTTGCGGGGGAAGTAAAGGTATTCCTGAATAAACCGGTACCCCGGAAAGGATCGGCCGGGAAAGGGGATGATGGATTCCTCATGTGAAAACCCGGCCGGCCGGATATTGGAGGGTGCCACGGACGCCGGGGCACCGCCGGTTTGCGGAGTAAAAATCAACCGGCTGGTTCGGGTGAGCAGCAACTGAAACAGGTTGCTTGCCGCTGTGTAGTCGCCCGGAAAGTAAAGCCGAAGGTTGTCCGGCTGCCAGTCCGCCAGGGTCATACCGGTAAGTTGGAAACTGATGCGGATTTGCGGAGGCTCGCCGATTTTGTCTTCATAGACGGCGTTTGTGATGGCGAGGGGGTGAATTGTCACATCGTTACATGTCAGAAACCGGCAGGTTGTTCCTTCAACAGGTATGGAATCAACAGCCGTGCCGGCCGGAACAGTAAACTTTTCCATGAGGCCGGGTTTGGGTGAAAAGACCATCATGGTGGCTGACGGTATGGGCCGCAGGTAATGGGGGAAGGTGAGCTGAATCAGCCCCTGAATGATTTCCGGAAACTCATCATCCAGCTTTGTCCGGAGCAGTCCGGACATAAACGCGACCCCTTCCAGCAGCCGTTCCACATCGGGGTCCTGCGACGTCCCTCCCAGCATGGGGGCAAGGGCAGGGTGCGATTTTGAGAATTCGGCGGCCAGTTCCCGCAGTCGATTGAGTTCTTCCTGATAGTACCGGTTGAGCATATTGTCCTTGTTATTTTACCAGTTCAATCCTGCCTTCGGGGTCTATGACCGTTTCAAAAGAGACCTGCACATCGCCGGCTTCCAGACGGATTTTACCTTCCAGTGTAAAGGTCAGTACAAAAGCGTCCGCGGTTTTCTGGGATTTTACTGTCACATTCGCCAGTCGGGGCTCGTATTTCCGTACCACTGTCTGAAGATGCCGTTCCAGTTCCGCGTAAGTCTCGGAATTGAAAGACCCGGCCAGGTTGGTAAAGTCCGGCATACCGAGATCATCGGCGATCAGAGCGCTGCCGTGCCGGGTGTTGAATATAGCCGCCAGATGCCGACGGATCGACCCCATGATCTCCTCGGCATCCCATACACCCCGGAGTTCCGGCGTTTCTTTGTACCGTTCAATACGTTCCAGTAACCGTAAACCCTGCATCGTCATTTAAAAGATCGAGCAGAGGCCGGCCTTCCGGGTCTGCTCGATCATCCTTATAATAAAAAACCGGGTCGTCGATGTTGATGCCCCGCGATTATTCGTTGGGTGTTTTCCAGGAATCTTCTGTTTCGATACCATCCGGTTCATAGGTCCAGATGATTTTGGAATAGGTAAACGATACCGTTTCCATGTCCCGGTATGGTTTGTTCTCTTCCAGAAAGGTAATCGGATTGTATTCCTGCATCTCGACGATAATCGCCTGTTCCAGCTTGATGGTGAAGTAGTGCTCTTCTTTTCCGGCATCGGTGATACGGTAAAATTTAAGTTCGGTTTCAACCTGTTCACCGCTGCAGCAGGCCTGAAAGAGCTTGGGGCTGCTCATGTCCTTGTGCTTGATGATTTTAAAGGGTTTGTGCATGCGGGAACCCGTTGGAAGACCGGTGTGAGTGTCTCTGGGGATTTCCACCGCGTGGTCGATGCTGTAAACCATAATCAGGTCTTCCCGTCCGGACTGGGTGCAATCCCCCTTGATTTCCCCCTGGTCCTTTGCTGTTACCTTGAGATACGATACCATTGCCATGATTGAATTCCTCCTGTTGTTGGCACCTCGTCCAAGGATGCCGGTTAAATTATCTTATTCTTTGTCCAGTTTCCCCACCAGGGACAGTGTAAAGTTGGAACCCATGTATTTAAAATGGGGCATAACTTTCATGGATACACTGTACCAGCCCGGATCGCCTTCCACGTCATTGACGTTGATTTCCGCTTTCCGTAGCGGGCGTCGGGAGCGGACACCGGCGGAAGCGCCTTCCTGGTCAGCCACATACTGGCGAATCCAGGTGTTCAATTCGGATTCCAGATCCGAGCGCTGTTTCCAGGAACCGATGTTTTCCCGCTGGATAACCTTGATATAATGGGCCAGCCGGTTGACCACGAACATATAGGGGAGCTGCATGCCCAGCTTGAAATTGGTCTCTGCGGCCTTACCTTCCGGCGTGTTGGCAAAGGTCTTGATTTTCTGACAGGAATTGGCAGAGAAAAAACAGGCGTTGTCGCTGCCTTTGCGCATGGTCAGCCCGATGAACCCCTCTTCGGCCAGCTCATATTCGCGACGTTCCGAGAGCAGTACCTGAGTAGGGATTTTGGTCTGGACAGCACCCATGGATTCGTAATTGTACATGGGCAGATTTTCTACCGTACCGCCGCC
This sequence comes from Thermodesulfobacteriota bacterium, assembly GCA_034189905.1. Lineage (GTDB taxonomy): Bacteria > Desulfobacterota > Desulfobacteria > Desulfobacterales > Desulfosudaceae > JAXHTY01. The sequence goes on along the minus strand of JAXHTY010000002.1, from coordinate 214,220 downwards.
CTGAGGGCCGATGATGTTGGCACACCAGCGGTATTTGGCGAAGCTGTCGGTCAACCGGGCGCCAAAGGCAAAGGCGGCGTTGCCCCAGAGAAAATCGTTGTTGCCGTTGGAAACGTCTTCGGAAAAGGCGAATGTTTTGGCAGGCACCGTATCCGCGCCGTACGGCAGGCGCAACAGAAATCGCGGCATGGTCAGGCCCACATAACGAGCGTCCTCGGATTCTCTGAAGCCACGCCATTTTGCGTATTGCGGGCCTTCAAAGATAGACTGAATGTCTTTCAGGTTGGGGAGCTCTTCAAACGATTCCACCCCGAAGAAGGATTCGCCGGCCGCAGCCACAAACGGCGCGTGGGACATGGCCGCAACACTGGCCACATTCTGAAGCAGCTTCATGTCCTGTGCGCCCGGTCCGAAATCGTAATTGGCGATAACCGCACCGTACGGCTGACCGCCGAACTGGCCGTATTCTGCGGTGTACATGGTTTTGTAAAGACCGGATTTGGGGATTTCCGGCGAATCTTCGAAATCCTCCAGCAGGTCTTCCTTTGAGGCGTTCATCACGGAGATACGAATGTTTTCCCGGAAATCCGTATTGTCCACGAGGTATTTCAGGGAGCGCCAGGCCGATTCCAGCTTCTGGAACTGGTCATTGTGAAGAATGGCATTCACCTGGGCGGACAGTTTCTGGTCCAGGCCGGAAATCATTTCATCCACCAGTGCCTTGCTGACCTTGACCCCTTCGCGGCCCGGCTTCAAAAGTTCGTCGATAAAGGCCTGTACGCCGGTCCGGGTGACCGAATAGGCCTCGTCAGACGGCTTCACCTTGGTGGCCTGGATAATTTCGTCCAGCAATCCCCCTTCCGGGGCTGCCGTCTCTGCCTGTTTTTGCTGTTGTTCCTGTTTTTCTTCTTCAGCCATGGTTGCCTCCTTAACCTTCTAAACCCAGTTCTTTTAAGAGACGCTCACGGGCGCCTTCGTCGCTGACCAGTTCCTGAACCTTTTTACGGAATTCGGGCACATTCCCCAGCGGTCCCTTGAGTGCCGTTAATGCCTCGCGTAATTCCATCAGGCTTTTCAGTTCCGGAACTTTCTGAACAATCTGATCGGGATTAAAGTCTTTCAGACTTTCAAACTTCAGGTCAACGTTCAGTTCTTCGCCTTCCTTCTCACCCAGCTTGTTGTCCACACTGAATTGCAGTCCGAGATTCTGTTCTTTCAAAACATTGTCGAAGTTCTCTTTGTCAACGCTGATGGGTTCGCGGTCTTCAAGTGCCCGGTCATCTTCCTGTTGTGTAAAATCGCCCACCACCAGTAGCTTGAGGGGTAATTCCACATTCTCAGATGCATCACCTGTGGCCGGCCGGTAGGTAATATTGACACGTTCTTTGGGTGCAGTTGAGCCTTCTGCCATGGTGTACCTCCTTTTTAAGCGGTTTGTATGTTATTTCCCCGCCATGCGAAATGCCGCAGCCGGGTTGATCTTGACAATTCGATTAAGTATCTCGCCCCCTTTTTCCTGATTTTTTTCGTTGACCGCATTTTCATGGGCCAACATAAGTCCCTGGACCGCCAGATCCGGGTCCCATGTTTCCAGTGCGTAAGTATCCACATCGGACAGAATTTCATCCAGATGCGGGCCGGTCAGATCGGTCTTGCCCATTGTCATGAACAGCCGTGCCAGGGCCATCCGGAAGAGAAAACGTTCCCGGCAGGAACCGGCCCCTGTCATACCGGTTTGCAGCAGGGCCACGGCTTCCGCCCGTTCTTTTTTTCGGAACAGGTCTTTTGCTTCGGCCTCCACCTCTTTTACACGGGCATCCAGTCCGCCTTCCGTTACGCCCGGCATGGGCTCCGCTGTTTCATCCGCGGCAGTGAGGGTTTTCAGCCATGCTCTGGTTTCATTATCGGCAAACGGCGTGCCGTCAGAAAATGTCAGGTTTTCCAGTCCGGGCAAGCGTTTGATTAGTAATGCCGTTTCAGCACTGACCATATCACCGGCTTTGGCATATTTCCCGCCAAGGGCTTCCAATGCCTGGGCCGTAAACCGGTTGAGATCAAACCAGAAAAGCGACTGTCGAAGCTGATCTTCTGCGGTGGTAATAACGGTTTCGTAGTTGCCCGCCGTCATCTGGTTTTCAATCCCCGACCGGATGGCGCCTTCAGGTGCCGGAAGGAGCGTGTTGCCGTCATCCTGGACAAGGGGCAGTTCATCTATGGTCAGCCAGGCAACCAGCCGGTTCAGCCGGTAGGAAAGCGGGTTTGAAAGATCGGTCGCGCGGTAGTAACGGGCCACCAGGTTTATCTGAGTGAAAACCGCTTTTATGGTCCGATTCACGTCTTTGTCCGATTCGATGGATTCCGGTACATCCATGGCCTGACCGGACGATGGTGCAGCTGCGGTCGGGGATGCTTCCCCGGATCCTGTATCCTCTTCCGGTTGCGCTGCTTCGGATGATGCCACCGGCAGCCGGTCGACATGCTGAAGCAAAGGGCGCAGAATGGGGGCGTCATCGGCCAGTTTATCTTCCAGCAGGGTATCGAGTTCGCCCATGAGCGTTTTAAGGGCGGCTACTTTTTCTTCGGGCAGCGGGGACGGGGAAAAGTTCTGAAAAAACCGGTCTGTCTGGTCCATCCACCACTGAATGGCATTGATACGGCCCTTTTTCCGTTTTTTGGGCGGATACAGATTGTCCCAGAAATTTTCGATAACATCCTTGACGACCGCAGTACCGTCGCACAAACCGTCAAATTCATGGTTCTGGATCAGTGCCTTTGCCAGATAAACGGCCACCAGCAGATGCTTTGCCTTTTCGGCCAGGATGGTCCGGGAAAGGGCTTCCACCTTATTCCAGTCCACTTCACCGGCGCCTGCCGTGGCAATGGAAAGCTTGTCGATTTCCTGTTGAAGTTCCTCAAATTCCGGCTCGTAGGCGACGTCCTCCCCCGCCGGAGATGAATCGCTGATCGGGGTTTTGCCGAGTTCTGCCAGTTCCATGTTGTTTTTCCTGTTGATGCAACGCAGAGGGCGCTGAGAAAGATAGCTTCCGGGCGACCTCAGTGTCAGGTTGCTGTCAAATTTTGTGGACGGCCGTTGTCTGTGGCCGTCTGTGTATGTCCGTGGCCGATTTCATTAAGTCGCCGTTGCTGGTATTCGGCTGTCCGTTTCCCAGAGATCAATGAAGTCGGTTTCTATCATTTCCCTGAAAAACAACACCATTGTTGTTATATCACCTGCTGTCCGCCAGAACATGCTCTTGGGCCGTATCTGCATAACATGTCGCAGGGCTTCAGGCCATACCGGATCGTCTTCACCGGCAACATCGTCATCGATCGTTCTGAATCGAACCGTCTTGTCGTTAAGGCATCGCGCTCTGTCCGTCTGAATACTGTCGCGAATTTTCCGTATGGCATCGTTCCGCCGGTGCGGGTCAACAGGCGCCGGTTCAGCCGGATCCGGCCATGGCAGGCCGGAAAGTTGACGATGGAGATCATCCATATCCACAATTTCCCCGGCCGCCATCTTCATCATTGCGTGCCGGCTGGCTGTTCCTGCCGTATTGATCCGTTCCCATTCATGTCCCACTGCCATCTCGGGACCGCATCCGGAGATGATCAGCAGGCTGGGCCGGCCACCCCTGTCGCGGCTTATTGACATCAGCCCCAGGTGGAGCCGATTATCCGTTATCATCCAGTAGTGCCAGTGCCGCTGCCGGGCTTCATCAACACATCGGTTCACAATGGTCAGGGTTTTTTCCCGCTGCGCCCAGGCCGACAGCTTATGCATCACCCTGTTGGTTCCGGTTACGGCGATATAGTCGGCAAATGACCGGTGCTTTCCCCATATAAAATACCGGGGCGGTGAAGGCCGCCGCTTAAAACCGAGTATCCACGATCTGTTTTGGAACATCTGTGGGCAGTCCCTTCAGTAACTTGATAACCGGTTCACCGCCGTCAATTTCCAGTGAAAGCGTTATCCATTGAATATCCTGATTTTTCAGGTAGTCGGCCTGGCCCGGGAAATCCGAGGGTTTGAATCGTTTTACCCCGTCCTGAAATTCTTTCAGGAACCGGGCAAACCCCATCAGGCCGTTGTATCTTTTTTCGAGTGTGATGTCCGGCAGGAGAATCTGCACAACCGTATCTCCGCAACTATCCATGGACCATTTGAAGGTCTGGGCTTCCGGATAGTTATAGTTGACCAGCCGGATTTTTTTACCGGCACACGCCAGTTCGATGATGGCGGCATAAGGCTGGACCCGGCTTTCTTTATTAAAGTCCACCGGCAGGGCCCGGATGTTCACCGTATATTCCGGCTGAACGGTCACCGTGGCTTCCGCCCCCATAGTGATATAGGAGAAAAGGGAGGGCCTGATGGGCAGCCGTTTGCCAAGGGCCTGATGAGCGTAGAACCCGTCCTGGTCTCTACCCACAAAAGGTGCCGCCGGGCCGTCCAGAAATTTCCATATCAAGCCGTCCGATTTTTTAAACAGCATCTGGGGAACCCGCTCCGGCGTTGCACCCTGGATGCGCGCCAGTACTTCATTCTCCCATTTTTCCTGAAGAACAAATGCACTTTCCCGGGTAATGTAGTCCATGGTAAACCGGAAAGGGCCGGCCAGCAGGGGGATGGCGACCGACGTGTCTGCCAGCTTTCCCAGTTGGTTTTCCATCAGAAACAGGAACTGATGGGTGGTGTAAAAAGGCGAATTACTCTCAGCAGGGGCTGTGCCGAAGGGGAAGACACCCTTGGCCATTTTAAAAGCGGTGTAGGGGGAAGCCGTTGCCGGCGTAAGGTCTTCAAATGATTGCCGGTAATCTTTCCACGTTTTTGCCAGACTCAGGCGATTCCGCCTTAGCCGGGCGCGCTCCGGGTCGGCTGTGTCCAGGGTTTTCTGATAGGCACGGGAACCTTTTGATTTTAGGCTTTCAATCAGTCCTTTTTGCCCGGTTTCGTCCGCTTCCGGCGGTGTCATTTCCATGGCCTGGCGCATCTCCAGAACACCCTCGGCCCATGGCGGATGATCGTCGAATGCCTCCAGTTCCCCGGCCATTCGCATAAACAGATCAAAACAGGGATTTTCACCGGATGTCATCTGGACGGCCATGGTTGTCCAGTCTTCAGCATCTTCCAGGGCCATGGTACCGGTGGAGAACTGGTCTGCAAAATCGGCCCATGTTTTATAATACATCAGGCGATACCAATGCCAGAATTCCTGAACTGTTTTTGTGAATTCGGGATCGCGCTCCGCCATGACATCCTGGATTCGGCCGATAAAGGCTTCAAGATGTTCTTTCCCCGCCCGGGTGTAGGCGGCGGGAATGATCAGGCTTCCCGCGAAAATCGTGTTGTCATCGGGCCATCCCCAGTAATCCTCCATTCGAATGGGGGCGACCCCGGGGATTTTTTTATAGACCAGCCAGTGCAGGTTGCCGTTGCCCATATCGTAGCCGGTCTGTCCGGATTCGTCGGCAGTCGCCAGGGCCGGGCCCGCGGCTTTAAGCAGCCGGGCCAGGCTCACTTCCAGTTCCTTCAAATTGGAACTCACCAGATAACGGTTTTTCGTCCACTTCAGGGCATCCATATACAGTGGGCCGAATTTAACGGCGATTTCCATGAGCATTTCCGGGTCCGTGTATTCGAAAATGCGGGCGGACCGGTCTGCCATGCCGTCCATTTTGCTGAACACACCATGATCCAGAAATGTATCCAGGAGGTGAATGCGGGTCACCAGATGATCTACATAGCCGGCTTTCAGGTCCTCCATGTAACCGGCGCGGTCATCCAGGACCCGGCCGTTGTTGATCATCGTGATGGTTCGCTGAAGCTGTCGGTCCAGAGGGGTGAGGAGCTGCCGGTTAAACTGATCGGCGTAATGGGTTTTCAACTGTTGCTCCGCTTGCTGTGAGTAGCGAAGGCCCAGCCGGGGCACCCACCAGTATTGGTTGTGGCGCGATACCTCGTCGATTTTCATTCGAAGCTGATTAAGGGAGATGAGTCTGTTGGCGGTATCTCCCTCTATGGCCGGCAGCCGGGAAAATTCCTTGGAAAACGATGAGATGGCGGCCACATTGGACAGATAGGCGAAGGTAATCAGCGCCCCTAGCGCCAGGCAGGTGAGCCACCAGCCCGCAGTGCCGATGCTGATGGTGGCGCGGCGCCATTTGAGAAATTCCAGTATAGGCGAGAAAAGATACCGGTCAAACGGCAGTACCTGCTTGAAAAAGTCGTAAAGAAAAAGGCCGGTGGTTTTATTGCCACGGATGTCGTTTTTGGCAGACTTGATGTCATAGGTTCTCAGAAAATCGGACGATGGCACACCGTGCTGCACGGCACTGGAAAAAAAGAGTCCCCGGAAAAGCGGGGTCTCCTGATACGGATTTTCGGAGAAAATGCCCTTGGCAAAACCGGTAATCCCTTCCTGAAGGCTGGCAAATTCCGAGGGGAACATCAACACCCCGGGATCGGCGTCGGGGTCTTTCTGGACCAGCAGCAACCGGAGGTCTTTGAACCGTTTTACCATCGTGGCCATGGCCTGATCAAGGAACGAGCGCCATGAAAGGGTCAGGTCTTCGTTGGCATATCCCAGCACCTGCTGATGCATCTCCGGGGGGAGAAGTTCACAGAAGGCGGTCATGCCGTGAACGAGGTCCGTCTTGGTGATCATTATATAGATGGGAAAGCGGGCGCCACAGGCCCGCATCAACTGGTCAATCCGGCGGCGAAAGTGCTGGCCCTGTTCACTCAGTTCCTCCGGCGAATGGGAAAGCAGGTTGTCGGCGGAAATGGTCACCACGGCGCCATTCAGGGGTTCCTTTTTTCGGTACCGGGCCAGTTGAGCAAGAAACGCCTCCCATTCCTCTATGTCCCGCTCGCCGTCCACCGGCACGGCGTAACGGCCGGCCGTGTCCAGGATGATGGAATCCTCAAAAAACCACCAGTCAAAGTCCCGGGTTCCGGAGATACCGCTGGCCCGGCTCACTTCCGTGAGCGGAGAACTCAGCTTGGTATTGCGGATGGCGCTGGTTTTTCCCGATCCGGCATCCCCCAGAACGATATACCAGGGAAGCACGTAAAGGGGGTTCCCCTTTTTACGGATATGGGATTGCTTCAGCAGTTCAACGGATTTTTTCCATTTATCCTGAACGTTCAGCAGTTCCTGCCGGTTTTCCGCCGGCGCACATTCGATGGCCGCCTGATCCTGAGCGATAATTTGCTGAACGAATTTCTTTTCCCGCATGCGAAGCAGAAATTTTCGCAAAAACAACATCAGAAGCCAGATGCCCAGCAGACCGCCACCGATGGCCAGGCCCAGCCACCACGGCCAGCTATTATAAACCACCAGCAGTGCAATGCCTGCGGCCAGGATCAACAAAAGAAGTATCAGCAACACGATTTTCAGAAATTTTTTCAAACGCTCCTCGCCGTCCCAAATCTTTTATTTATATACGATCACATAAATATCCATCCTAAGGTGCTGTATCACCGTATGACTTGTCCGGCGTGATCAGCTTTGGTTTTTGTATGGGCCTGGTGTCTGCGGCGGCTTCCGTTTTTACCACAGCGGAACGGGCGGACTCCAGCGTCCGGGTAAAATGGCGGGTCATGCCGGCCAGGTGAATATTGAAAACTGTATAGAGTAATACAATCAGCGCTGGCGGAATAATAAGCCCGATGATGAGGGCCGGCGGAAGTCCCTTTTTCCACCCTTTTTTTGCCGGTTGCCGGGCAGCATAGCCCTCTGGGAACAGCTCCGGGGGAAGATTCATATCCTCATCGTTGGGAAACAGTTTCAACAGGTTGTCAGTCCGAATCTCCGCCAGGTGCAGATCGTCGGTATCCTTGAAGAACTGTCCGGTAAATCCCAGTGACAGACAGTACAGGTAAACTTCCCGGACATCGGTCTCCTTGTCTTTCAGTTTCTCAAGCCGGGCAAAAAATTCCTCGCCGGCGTTTGTGGTTCTAAAAAACCGGAGTTGAAGCTGATTGCTCCGCCACTGTGCCTTTTCCGGCCATTCTGAGCACAGCAGCATTTCATCCACCCATGCACACACCGGGAAGCATCCTTTTTTCCATTCCACAGTGGGCAGCCGGTTCGCCCTGGCTTTTTCCTGGGACCGGGCAAAAAGCGCCTTGTAGTGATCACGCACCTCGGCAAATGGTGGGGCATCCGTTCCCATGCGGGGGAGCAGATACCGGGTATAGCCGATAATTTCCACAAAGCAGTCGATCAGCCGGACAGGTTCCTGATGAATATCCTTTTGATCAGCAGGCGTTTCTGCGGCTGCGGCCTGTTCGTCATCGGCTGCTTGCGGTCTGACACTCATTGTGAAGCTCCCTTTACTCATTTCGCAGGATTACAATTTCCACATCCATATCCGGTGGCGGCGCTACCCAGTAAAAATGAATAGTGCCGGAGCGCTGAATGTCTTCCCATAAATGGTGCTCCCGGTCGATCAGGAAATACAGTGAGTTCATTCGACGGGGCAGGCCCGGTGGCGGCACCTTTGTCTGTGTCAGGGGAATGGCCGGCAATGCCCGGGAAACCAGCATGTTGATCTTTTCGGCGGACGCCAGCTTGGCTGTATTGGACAAGGCGTTTAAAATGCCGGCCTCGTCGGTTTCGGTCCGGATGACCAGGTAAAAGGCATTTCGCCGGTCCAGCGCATCAGGTGGCACATCGCCCTGAAAACCGTCTTCCGTCTTTTCCAGGTGAATAATATGTTCCGGGCCGATGATAATATCGTTCAGCAGTTCGCTGATGAGTGTCTGGGCTTCGGTAAAGCATTCGCCGGGATCGTCGTGGTTGTATGGCGGCATGAGCGGCGTGCCGTCAGGCAATTCGCCCATGACATTGATCCGGTTGGAAAACATACTCAGGTCACCGACGATTTCCCGCATGACGCCGTAGAAGAGCCAGGGATGGATGTTCGGTGTCTCCATCAGGTGGGAGAGATAGGGCGCAAAACGGTTGAGGGAACGAAGGGCCAGCAGATAAATCATATATTCCGGGTCAAACCCGCTGGTCTGCATTTCCTTTGGACTCTTGAATTCCTCCAGTTGTTTGCAACGCGAAACAATCTGATCACGTACCGATTTGGCGGTTTTCAGCAACATGGGCGAACCCGCTATGGTCAGGGCGGGCGGAACAAACCGGGGGGAAAGGTCAATTTCCTGACCGTTATGCACCAGCCGGGCCAGCGGTATCAGGTGATAGTCGGTCAGTTCTTCCACTTCATTTTCCCAGAACAGTTTCAGCACATACCGCATTGTTTTCAACAGGGCGTCCGGGCCGTCTGAATAGCAGTCAGAAACACTGTCCGGGGACGATAAGCTGACAAACCGGGTTGTTGCGGCCTTTGCTGCCTCCGGATTATCGATAACCGAGACATTCATGCCGGCGGGATCGAATTTTTTCAGGCCAAGGTAAACATCCAGTGTCTTGTCTCCTTCCAGCCATGACACATCAAAGGTACGGCTCTGTAAAAATGCATTGCCTGGAAAATTAACGGCTGTGTTGTCCTGAAAAATAAAGCTGCCGCTGGAAATGTCCACCACCTGGTTGTTAAGGGATGCTTTGTGGATTTTCAGGTTGTCGACACCCCAGAAGTAGGGCAGGGGGTAGTCGTGAAGCGGTGACAGGAGTGATCGGAAATAGGTTTCCAAGTGCTGAAAATGCTGGGGCTGTAAAAACAGGCCTTGATGCCAGAAAATGGGTCTGTTTGCGGTCACTCGGCCTCCTTTTCTGAATGATTGGGCGGGGCCGCCGTCAATGCATGGGGGCCCATCGTCAGGTCAACAGTCAGCTCATCCACCATGGCTTCAACTTTCCAGAACAACAGACCTTCCCGGTTGTATTGCACCGGCAATTCCCAGAAACGGCTCACACGATCAGGCACCAGATTGTAATACCCCGCCACCACGCCAATGACTTTCACGCCCTCGATTCTGTCCAGTACAATGGTTTTTTCCTGGCCGGGGTTCAGAATAAACCGCTGACAGGCCGCCACATCATTCTGGTTGCCAGCCAGCCGTTCCTTGACGGTTTCAAACCGGAGGAGGCGTTTCAGGCCATCTTCATCCTTGGCCAGTTTGGTGAAAAAATCCGGCGCTTTGAGCTGATATACAACCAGCAGCAGGGTGTGGGGGCGACCGTCAAATTCATTAAGACGCTGATCCGCCCGGCAATGAAGCTTGATGGCAGCGGATTGCGGCTGCCACGCGGGTTCCGGCAGGGGCTTTTTGCTGAAGCATCCGGCCAGGCAGGCCATCAGCATCACTATTGTCAAACCGGAAATCCATGATCGTTGCATATAGGTGTTTCGCATCCCGTTACATTATAATTCGTCAAGTGCGTCTTCGATGGTATCAAAGGCGGGAAAAATATTGGCAAAACCGGATATCTCAAATACCTCCTGGACCATACCGTCCATCTGGCACAGACACAGAACGCCCCCGCGGCTTTTGAGTTTTTTGCCGACGGCGAGAACGCCCCGGAGGCCTGCGCTGCTGATATACTCCAGGCCGGCAAAATCGACAATGATCCGGTCTTCTCCGTCTTCCAGCCATTGATTGCATTCCTTTTCAAACCGGGGGGCGGTTGCCGCATCCATTCTGCCGGTAACTTCAATCACAAGCGTGTTGCCTTCTTTTCTGCCGGTTACTTCCATAAAATCTCCATTGTTCACTTATTTGCAAGTGGCTTATGTATAACGTACTATAACGAATGAACGGCTGTATTGTCAATTTACAACCGTTCTGTTTCATCTGCATTCGGCATGCGGATGCCAAGCAGCAAAACATTGGTATCCCCCTGCCGCTGGTAATCCACCAGGTCCATTGTTTTTTTGACCAGATAAATGCCCAGGCCGCCGATCTGACGGTCATCAATGGCCGCTTCCACATCCGGCGGGTCTTTTTGGGTGACATCAAACGGGATGCCGGTATCCCGGATTTCAATCATGAACATCCGGTTGCCTGCACTGCCGGACAGGCCGCAGGAAACCGTAATATCACCACTGTTTTCACTGGCGGTGTATGAATATTTAATGATGTTGACCAAGACTTCCTCCATGGCCAGGTCAATCCGTGTAATGACCTTTTCGTCAAGACCCTTGGTCCGGGCGCATTCCAGGACGGGGCCGGTCAGTCCACCAAGATGATCAAGGGCGGCAGGCAGTGTTATGTGATGTAAAGGATCCATGTATAGTGAGCCTGACAAGGCCCGTGTAAAAATCCTCCTGGCTAAACAGATTGCGTCTGCTGCTTATGTGTAATAAGATGTTACCATTTAGAAACCAGTAAAGAGAAAAGCATGAAACATCATCAGAACTTTACAATTCTGGCGGCCGGGCCGTTTTCATTCAGCGGCAACGGCTGTCAGAACGTCATCCGGGACTTTCCCGGGACGGTCGGTCAAAATTTTCCTCAGGATTTTCCCCGGGATGCGGTAATGGTTTCGATCCCCATGGAAAAGCATGTCTGCCCCGAAGGTCACCTGGATCTGACCTTTTGTCATCCTGATGATTTTTTATCAAAAAATATTATAGGCAATAATCCATGGCTGGTCAATCTTAAATCTGCGGTCGATTATATATCCCGCGCGCAAGCTGAGGGGGCCTCTGTTCAGGAAATTTATCAGCGACTTTGCCAGTGGGAGAATCTGCCCGTCCGCTTTGAACCGCCGGCGGCAGAAGGCGAACGGCAAGTGTTGGATGAAAGGGGGGCTTCAGCGCTGGATGATATTCTGAACATGGTGGACACGGACGCATGGGAGGGGGGGAATGCCGCAACTGACGGTGCAGGGCCGGAGACATGGAAGGCTGCTGTGCAAAAACGGTTGCAGCAGAACCTGACGGCGGTATTGAATGACCCCGTTTATCTGTCAACAGTTGCGTCCTGGAAAGGACTGGCATTGCTGTCGCATCATTGTGCGGGCAAAGATTCTGTTTTTCTGCAAACCCTTGCTTTGGCAACAAAGGACCGCGATGCCCTGCCGGAAACGTTACGGCGGGAATTTCCCCGCACCCGCCCCGATCTTCTGCTGGTGGACTTTATGTTTGACAGTTCCCCGAGAAGCCTTTCCGTGATTGAGGCCATGGCTCTGGTTTGCGATGAATTTATGGTACCGGCCATTATCGGCGTTAATGAGCGTTTCTTTTATCTGAAGGCCTGGACGGACGTCACGATGTTGCCCTATGTACCCCATTATATGGATGCGACCCGGTTTGCCGGGTGGAACCGGTTCCGGGCATCCTCACCGGCAACATGGCTGGTAGCTGCCTGCACTCGCTTTACAATTCAGGAGGACGATGAAGTCGTTCCGGAAGCCGGAACAAACGTCGATGAGGCACCATTGTGTCGCCTCTCCCCGGTATGGGCAGCGGCGACATTGTGTGTCCAAAGCATCAGTGCCTGTGGCTGGCCCACCCGGTTCGCCGGCAGTGAAAAGGAGATGCGGATTGAAAAGGCGGCTGCGGAGGTCCTGATTGACGGTGAACGGGCCGAAGGGTTTGTCCGGTCCGGGTTTATGCCGCTTTCAGCCGATGACAGCAATGCAATGGTTTTTTTTCATGCTGAATCCGCGGTGTCCGGTCATTCATTCTGCATGCAGATGCTGGTCGCCCGGTCAGTGAAATTTTTCCTTGATCTCAGCGACCGGATGGATCACGGTCAGCCCCGGCAGGCAGCGGAACAGCAGATAAGGGACGCCTGGCTGGCTTTCTGGTCAGCAACGACCGCAGACCCGCCGGACGATTCAGATATTGCGCTGTCGCCGGGATCATCCGGCGGGCTGGTGCTCAGCGTTTCATTTACCGCGCCGCCGGCGATTCTCCCGGACAGCCCGGCGGTTTCCTTCAGCCTCCGGTGGTAGGGGGATCAAAGCATACAAAACCGGGTGTTGGGATTAAAGCGGAAGATGCAACTGAAATGGTCCATGAAAAAAAGGATTCACTGACAGATGACGGAAAACCATATGCCACGATCGGTACTGCGGGCATCGCTGACGACGTTTCTCCAGAAGCTGGATGCAAATCCCGGCATGTCGGGCTCGGAGATGCTTGCGACGGCACGGTCGATGCTGGACTTGAAACAGGACCAGGGTATTGACGGGATTTTTGCCATTCCCCCGCGCATGATGACCGCCACCCTGGACGACGGCATCGGCCAGGGCCTGATCCTGATACACTGTTTAGCCGAGCTGGCAGGCGTGGTGCTTACGCCTCTGGGGCTGATGCAGACGCCGGAGACGATCATTACCGAATGCCGGCACCGGCAACCCGATATCCTTGGCCTTACCGTTCTTCAATACGAAACAGAAGAGATGCTTTGCGATGAACTCATTCCTCAACTGCCGGGCGATGTCACGGTGATCCTTGGCGGGCCGGTGTTCAGGACAATGGGTGGGGAAACGCTGGCGGCCAAACCCTATCGGGTGCTGAATGATGCGGGAGCATTCCTGGATTACCTGCTGAAGATGGCCGCTGACCGGTAACCCCGGCCCGGACATGTTGTGAGATTGCCGGGCCGTGGTTGCGTGATCAGTCAGAACAGGCTGTTGACAAAACATCCGCTCCCGCCGTCGCTTGCAGGAACCGGTGCCGGCTTGGACAATGCCGGTCCCCCCGGATCAACAATGACCCCGTTGGTGCCGTCCAGATCGCTGTCCCCCCGCTGGCCGTCCACAAATGTCAGGGTAATAACATTATCGTCAATCTGTGCGCCGGTGGTGCCGTTCCACATGAATTCGTACCAGTGCGGGGTGGCATTGCCCGGCGTGGGACCGTATTTCCAGTAGCTGTCCATGGTCTCACCGTCCGGCAGGTATAGGGTCACGGTTGCCGATCCGCTGGGATCAGCATTGTTGATGGTATAGGAAAAAAACTGGAACGGAAACGTATACCCGCCGGGGAGACCGCTGCCGGACGGGTTGTCAAGTGGTTCAACATCGCTCAGAAAGGTGCCCCCGGACGATGCCAGGGTGACATATTCAAGCCCCGAGTCGGTATGGAATGAAGCGACACCGGGCTGGGTGTGGTCGGGGATACCGTCACCGTTTCCGTCGTAGTCGGCCGATATGCCGTCCGGTCCCAGTTCATCCGCATCGGCGATTCCATCGGCATCCGAGTGTTGCAGCGTGACATCCTGAATGGTAATGGCGATCATATCGGGTTCGCTTTCGCCCCGCCGGCTGTCCGTTACCACCAGGGAGAGGAAAAAGCGGCCGGGACGGGTGCAGGCAAAGGTCGGGGTGGCGGTCTGCCAGTCTGTTAATGAGGCGCCCAGCGCCAGGGGGCTGGTGCCTTCATCCTCATCCCAGACAAAATGCCATTCATAAGATACGATGGGGCTGCCATCCGGATCATATGAACCGGTGCCGTCCAGTTGAAACGATTCGCCCACGACGACTGTCTGGTTTCCACCGGCGTCGGCGATGGGCAACGTGTTGGTCGCCGGGTTGTCCGAAAAATGGATGGTGATGACATCGCTGGCGCTTTCCCGGGTGCCGTCGTTCACCGTCAGGGAAACCCTCAATTCGCCGGCATAAGGCGATGTAAGGACGGGGGTGGGGGAATTGTAATCGGAGATAAAGGCCCCGAAAGCCGGGGGGAAGGTTTCCGTGTCCGGATCAAACTCCCACGCCCATTGATAACTGCTGATGGCATCACCGTCCGGGTCATAAGAGCCGGTGCCATCCAGTTGTACGGGTTCACCGGCCGGGGCATTATCCGGCGAGAACGCAGCCACTGCCACGGGGTCGTTTGCATTGGGTTTTTCCATCTGCACAAAGACCGACGCGTCGCCGCCATTGGAGGAGATCAGAATGCTGGTATTGTGAATGCCGGAGCCCTGAGCCTGGCTTCTGTCCACCGTCACCTCGACGCTTGCGGCACCGCCGGCCGTATCGCCGCTCATGGGATCGACAGCCAGCCAGTCCGGCAGGGCCGGGCCGATGGTCCAGTCCACCACGCCGGTGCCGGCATTGCTGATG
>JAXHTY010000002.1:0-199130 GCA_034189905.1 Thermodesulfobacteriota bacterium | reverse complement strand
GTATCGCCGCTCATGGGATCGACAGCCAGCCAGTCCGGCAGGGCCGGGCCGATGGTCCAGTCCACCACGCCGGTGCCGGCATTGCTGATGATAAAGGTGTCGGACGTGGCAACCGCACCCAGGTCGAGCGTGTCCGGGGAGACGTCAATGACCGGGTTCTCATCGCCCGTTCCGTTGCCGGTGAGCGAGACCGTTACCAGTGGCTGATCCGGGTCATCCGATGGGATACCCAGTGAATCGTCCGCACCCCCCGGAACTGAAGGCGCAAACCGGACGGTCAGTTCGGCAGTATCCCCGGCGTTGAGCCCCGCTCCCGATACCGTGTCGGTGATGATGCTGAACGGGGCCGCCGGTGGTGTCACATCGTCCAGATGCAGGGTAGTGAAACCGTTGTTGGTGACCGTAACCGTCAGATCCGCTGTCGCTCCCACGGCAATGTCTCCGAAGTCCAGATCCATTGGCGATACGGATATCTTCGGTTCGGCGGCTGGCACGGCAATACCGGACAGCGACACGGCCACAACCGGAAAAGCGGGATCATCCGAGCTGACCGTGAACTCGCCATAACTGCCGCCAAGATCAACCGGCGTAAACCGGACAGTCGTCTCACAGGAAGCCCCCGGCGCAAGGCTGTTCCCTGAGCATAAGTCACCCACAATAGCAAAGGGCGCATCCGGATCTGAAATGCTGCTCACATACAGATTATCTGCACCGGTGTTCATGATTGCCAGCGAGAGATCGGCAGAGGTTGTGATATCCGTCTCGCCGAAATCAAGAGATGCCGGGGTGACCTGAATATGCTGCTGCCCCGCCGGACCGTCCGACGGCCCGCCGGGATCGGTAATAATGCCGTTGGCCGCCAGGTCTGCATCGCCCCGCTGACCGTCCAGAAGCGTTAATGTCATGGTGCTGCCCGCCGCGACCGCACCGGTCTGGCCGTCGTGGGCAAACGAATACCAGTGGGATTCCGGTTGATCCGGCGTGGGGCCGTATTTGAAGTAGGTGTTGGCAAGGGAATCCGGCAGCATCAGATCCACCGCGGTTGACTGGCCGATCTCCCCGCCCAGCAGCGTGAACCCAAAAAATCCGTACAGGAAATCGGTATTTTCAGGCGCGTCTGCAGGAGACGGATTCACAACCGACCGGACCTGTGTCAGAATCGTATCCGCCGGTGCAACCAGGGTGACATACTGCTGGCCGTCACTGGTACTCAGTGATGCCACGCGGCTCTGTGTGCTGTCTGATGTACCATCACTGTTGCCGTCCCCGCTGTTGGGCGCGGCGTCTTCTTCTATGTCGGCCACGCCGTCGCCGTCCGTGTCCGGGGTGGTCAGATTGACCACGTAAATAATGTCGCCGGAATCGTCAACATAACCGATATGGACCTGGTTGTACCGGTCAATGGCAAGCGCATTGTACGTCCCGCCGTTGTCCAGGGTGATCGGATTCCAGCTGCCGCCGGTGTAGTCGGCGATTTTCATAAGACGGGGGCCGGGGTATAGGTAATAGTCGTAACTCACATAAACATTGTCGTTCTCATCAATGGCCAGAGACTTGCCCATGCTCATACAGCCGCCGTCATCGACGTCTTCCACAACCCATGCGCCGGTTTCTCTGGAC
The DNA here is from genome assembly GCA_034189905.1 of Thermodesulfobacteriota bacterium. GTDB lineage: Bacteria > Desulfobacterota > Desulfobacteria > Desulfobacterales > Desulfosudaceae > JAXHTY01. The sequence continues at coordinate 197,510 of JAXHTY010000002.1, read as the reverse complement.
GCGTATTTGGTGTCTTCACTGCCGGTGCCATAGGCGTTTGCGTAAACAATATGGGGAATGTTGTCCACATCCACCACAATATCCGTCACCATTCCCTCCAACTGGCATCCGGACCAGTCTTCGTCCACTTGTTCTGCCGGCTGCCAGCCACCGCCGGGTGCGTTGGTCAGGTATCCGATGCCGCCGGTGGTTTGATCACCGGGTATTACCTCCATGCTGTAAAAACTGACATGGGCGTGGTTGTCGTTGTCCAGGGCCAGGGCGGCATAGTCGTAAGCCATGGGATGGATGGTCGTGATGACCCACTGGCCGGGGGTCTGATCCTGATTGGTGGCATAGTAAAGTGCAGAGGGGCAGGCCGGGCCGCAGTCCAGAAATGTCATATGCACACTGTTGTCCGTGCCGACCGCCATGCTGATTGCCCAGGCCGTGCCCGCGGCATCGGATACTGTCTGCGGGTCAGACCATGTGCCGCCTGTATTGTTCATATATTTCAATGATGTGTAGTTGTCACCATAGGCAATGTGAATGTTGTCCGCCCCGTCAACCGCCACATCCACGGATGTTACCTGGCCGCTGTCCGCCAGCGTCCAGCTCAGCCATTGGCCGGATGCATTGGTGGCATACATCAGTTTTCCGGAATAGACCCAGGCAAAATGGACAGACCCGCCCGAATCAACGGCCATACCAAAAGGACAATACCCGTTTGAGCCCACGGTGTGGGTCAGCCATGAATCGACACGGGTGATCTCCGTGTCGCTGTTGTTGGCCAGGTCCGGGTCTGCCGCCATTTCATTGCCGTCGATAGCGGCATTCAGCGTGTATTCTCCGCTTGCGCCGGCCCGGATAATAATCGTCAGCGTGGCGGTTTCATATCCGGCCAGATCGCCCACATCAAAGGTGACGGTGCCACCGGATTCGCTGGATGTGCCCTGAGAGGATGTGGCGGAAAAAAAGGTCGCCCCGGCCGGGATATCCGCGGTCACCGTGACACCGGTTGCCGGATTCGATCCCTCGTTGGCGGCGGTCAGGACGCAGGCATAATAGCTGTCCGGCCGCACCGGGTCCGGGGTGTCATCAATGGTCACGGATAGATCAACGCCGTCCGGACAGAAAAGAATGCGCTCTGCATCCTGGGGCTGGGCCACGCCCCATGGGGTGCCTATGATGGCTGCCGTGTCTTCCGGTGTTGCATGCGTTTCATGAACAGTGGCGTTGCTGTCGGCAACAATGGCCGTGCTGTCGCCCATCAGGTCGCAGCCAGGGATTTCGCCGCTCGCGTCCAGGCTGAGAATCCAGCCGCCATACATGCGGGACATGCCGCCGGTCATAATGTCATTGGTGGATGTCTCCAGTACGGTTGCAAAATACTCGACCCGGCTGTAAGGCGAGGTGAGGGGTTCTGTTGCACCATAGGTATGTTCCCATAGGACACTCCCCTGGTTGTCGGCATCCAGTTTGAGAATCCAGGCCTCCGCCGCACCGTGGCCGAAATGGCTGGTGGTCCCGGCCACGACAAAATGACCGTCGGATGTTTCCACGATATCAAAGGCTTTTGTCTGGTCAGCCGCGTCCGCGTCCGGCAGCAGGCTGGTGCCGCCGTATGTTTTCTGCCATTGGATGGTAAGGGATGCATCCAGCTTCAGCACCCACAGGCAGGCCGACGTACCAGGCTGAATGTTGAATGAGTGTGTCCGGCCGCCCAGGATGTAGCCACCGTCACTGGTCTGTTTAATGACCCGGGCGCTGTCATCGTTGTTACCGCCGAAGGTTTTCTGCAGGCCAGTCTCGATCTCGCCGCTGGCATTCAGTTTGAAAACCCACGCGTCTTCCCCCCCGGCCCCCTCGCTGAAGGTGATGCCTGCCACAATATAGCCGTTGTCCGGTGTCTGTTCAATGGCCCCCGCGCAATAGCCGCCATAAGTCTTTTCCCATTCAATGCCGCCGATTGGGTCCAGTTTCAGTACCCAGCACCCCCCCTGGCCCAATGAGCTGCTACGACCCGCAATCACGTAACCCCCGTCTGAGGTTTGGGCCAGATCTGCGGGATAATCATATTCAGGGCCGCCAAACGTTTTCTGCCATTCGACATGGCCGTCGCCGTTCAGTTTTAGCACCCAGATATCGCTCCTGCCCGCGCCGTATGTGCCATTTTCCTGCCGGTCAATGGGCGTCGCAACAATATATCCGCCATCTGCTGTAAGCTGTATGGGTGAACTTTCAAAATCGCCCGTATGGCCAACAATCGTGTAAGAGGAAATCGTGTTGTAATAGTATTTGTTCCCCCAGATCACTCGGCCTGCGTCGTCCAGCTTTTTGACTGTTAACCCGGACCGGACACCCGACGCAACAATGTAACCGCCACCCGGTATTTTTTGAATTGATTTGGTATAATAATCACCGGTCTTAGCCGCCCATTGCCCAAAACCCGGCAGGCTCAGGAAGAGGATAATAAAAGAAATAACAAGTGCGGAAAATTGAAAGCGTTTCATTGCAGCCCCCCATCAACAATTAATGGCAATACGTCGCGTACACTCGGGGCGTCCTGTTGATGACGACCCGAAGGCAAGCTATCCGATTACTTCAACGCGTTCAGCGTTTCTTGATGTTCCGTATGCGCTTCAGGTCGATGTGGCGGTGCACAGGTTCAGTTGTGAAAAATAACGATTCGATTAACCGGTTATTTGAAATCGAAACATCAAGTTGCAACTGAAGACATTTTTCATTTTATTCAAAAACTTATACATAAATCCGGGGAAAAATCAAATAAAAAATTTTCAGGCACCAGAAACCTGCAACCCTCCGGTGTGGCCGGATATATCCAGAAACCGGACCGACTCTCAGAATGAATGTCAATGCGGTATAACCTGCGAGAATACCTTATTTTTATTGAATAATAAACCGGTTTCCGGTATAATAAAAATTATTTATTCATGCTCCGCAGGCTGAATCGGCGAACCTCTCCTCTGGGTGCATGACCCCTGATCCGAATATGTAGTGAGTGTCCATAAATCAGAAAATACCTCATGTTGAAAGCACTACAGAACGCTCCTGGCCGGGGTTCCGTCTGGTTGATAATCTATATGGTGTTCATCACATTGGGCGTGACCGCTGTATATCATTTGGCTAACCGGGAGGCCGTCACCCTTTCCAGGGCGGAAAAATTATATAAGACGGGTCGTTATCAACAGGCGGCCCGGCTGCTGAATAGCTGGCGCGAGAGCGGTGATCCGTTGATCTATAAATGGCTCGGGCAATGCTACCTGGAGCTGGGGCAGTACGGGAAAGCCATGCATTATCAGGAGCGTTATGTTATTGCCGGTTCCCCCGAACCGGGGGACATCCGGCATCTGATCGGGCTTTACAAGCGCAATCACCAATGGGACCGGGCCTTACAGATATACATGCAGCAGCTTCAGGCATATCCGGAAAACCGGGCATTGCAGATCGAATACGCCCGGACCCTGGCGGATGCCGGCAGGATCGAAGCGGCGATATCTATCTATAAAACCATTCTGGGAGAATCCTTATGAACGGTAAACAATGGCGTATGGCGGCATTAACCGCCTTTTTTAGTTTTATTGCCATCGTCGGCGCACATGCCGGACAACCGGGGGAGACAACCGTATCTGAAGACCGTGAACCGGTTATGGACCGGCAGTTCTGGTCGCAACGGCTTGGTCATATGCCCCCGGTCGTTGAGAACACGGAACAGATTCCGGAGTGGCAGACCCGGCTGGAGCTGGCCCGGCTGTTGACCTATCAGGAAAAGTACGAAGAAGCCCTGGCGCAATACCGGAAGGTGCTGGCGGAAAAACCGGATATGATGGATGTGAAAATCGAAAAAGCTTTAGTGCTGCAGTATATGGGAGAAACAGACCAGGCGTTTAAAACTCTGGATGGCCTGGCACTGACCGATGTGCCGCCTGAATCCATAAAGCAGATAGCAGACGTATATGCGGCGGCAAAACAGTATAAAACCGCCGAGCAGCTTTATCAGACCTATCTCCGGACCCATTCCGGCGACCTGTCAGTCCGGTTTAAACTGGCGAGGGTACTGAGCTGGGACGGGCAGTATGATAAATCCCTTGAACAATATGAATGGATCCTGCAACGCCGGCCGGACGATATTCAGGTGCGGCGTCATTATGCCACGGTGCTGATATGGGCCGGCCGTCAGCAAGATGCGGCACGTCAACTGGAGCAGACACTGGAGGATCAATAACGATTCCATAAGAAGATTTTATGAACCGTCCATCCCATTCTCATCCACAGCCATCTGTGATTATATGCCTTCTCGTGATATTTGCGGCGATAATGGCGGGGGCCGGGGACGTTGCCGGCAAATCCTCTATTGTCCCCGAATCCGAGCATATCACCGATGTTGATGCCCGGCGGTCACTGGCCCGGGCGCGGGCTTTTCAAGGCGATTACGATGCGGCCATTGACATGTATCAACGGCTTTGTGAAGAAAACGCGGCAGACCCCGGACTGGTGACGGAGATGGCACGGACCGCTGCATGGGCCGGCCGGATGGAGATGGCACTGTCGTTTTATGGCATCCTGCTGACACCGCCCGTGGATCGGCGGTTGCTGGAACATCTGGTCCCGCTGGTGGACGGAAAAGCCGGCGGTGTGTTGCAGCAGCATATGGATATACTCCGGAAACGTGTGGCGAAAGGATCGATATGGCAGGAATTTGCCGATATTCAAGAGAGCCGCGACCGGATTACGGCCTCTCTTGATACAAACCGGGCCCGCCGTTTCGAAACCATCATGGCCTCCCTTCACCCGGTTTTTATGATTCAGCGTAAAGCCGGCCTTGAACGTGATGCCAAGCAAGATGCATGGGAGGGCCGGCTGTTGCATGCAAGAAATGAATACGCGGCGCTGCTTCGGTTGGACCCCACCAATCAAGAGGCTGCCTTTGATGCCGGTCAGGTCGAATGCCGGCTGGGATTGTGCGATCTTGCCGCAGACCGTTACGCGGCAATGATTGCCAGGGGACAGGACCACAGTCTGGTCCGCCGGGCATTGACAAAAATGCGCGTCCGGCATCATCCCGGTCTGACGTCGCGGTATGCATACTGGCGGGAAACCGGGTATGGGGATCTGGCCGGCATGCGCCGTCACCATTACGGGCTGGGGGGCGATGTCCCGGTTCTCTGCCGCATGAATATTGCCGTTGTCGCCGAGCAGTGGCGGGAAAAGGGCGATTTTGACGATACAGCGGCCAGCGCATCCGGGGGGACGGTCTCGTTTAATGGCCCCATAAACGCATGGCTGGATGCCGCTGCATCGTGGACACTGAAGGACTATTCGGACGATGCCCTGGATGACAAGCATCTCGGCAGAGCCGAAATCCGCGTCAATGGATACGACTACATTCAACTGGGGGTCGGGTTTTCCAGAGAAAACCTTCCCGCCAACACCTTTGCCCTGCGCCGGGGCATTGAAACCGATACCTGGTGGCTCAGTGCGAGCGCAGATCCGGCAAGGCGGGTGAATCTTGCAGCAACCCTCCGCCGGATCGATTACAGCGATGACAATAAAGGCGTGTTTCATGACATGACCCTGGCATACCGGTTTTCTGATCATCCACGCACCCTGAAGGTGATGTTGACCGGGGTGTATCGTCACACGGAAAACGATAACCGGTACGTATATGCCGGCAACCGGCTGATGACCATTATCCATCCTTACTGGGCGCCGAAGGATTATACGGCCGGAAGTGTTGTTGTGCAGTGGCGGCATGCGCTGTCAGCCCCTCATTTCTGCGGTAATGATCAGCATTACTATGACATCCGCATCGGCGGGGGAAGTGATTCTGACAGCAATCCCGGCGGCCATGTGGCCGCAACATGGCATTATGAATTCAACACCCGGTGGACGGTGGAACTGAACGGATTTTTGCATTTGTCCGAAGAGTGGGATGCCACGGGATTAGATGGCCGGCTGGCATTTCGATTTTAATAAAAGGGCCTTTTTGAAATATGGAACAGATTAAAAAACCAAACTGGCGTCTGATGCTGACCGGTATTCCCGTGCTGGTGATTATTCTGACACTGCTCTATCTGATGGCGCGGACAGTTATGTTTTTTGCCATGGATTATGCATGGTTTGAAAAAGTGGTGGCTGCGGCGCTCCTGTTGGCAGAAGGTTTTCTTCTGCTGCATGGGGTCGGCTATTTTACGGAGATATTTCATGTCATCGGCCGGCTGGGCAATGTGATGCCGGCGGATACCGCAGACAGCGCGGCGCCGGTTTTTTTCCCGCCCGTGGCCATTGTGGTGGCATCGTATAAAGAGCCGCTGGAAATTATCGCAGAAACCCTGGTGAGTTTTTATAATCTGGCGTACCCCAACAAGCATCTGGTCCTGCTTGACGATACCCGGTACGATCTTGCCGGCCGGGATTCCGAAGGGATGGACCGATACAGGCAAGCGGTTGAAGACCTGTGCCAGCGGAGCGGCGTCAATCTGTTCCGGCGTCAGTGGCACCATGCCAAAGCGGGCATGATCAATGATTTTCTGGATTTTCTGGCCGGCCGGGAGAGGGACGGCAGTCACTTTTACCCCTATGCCGATAGGCCGTTTAACAGGAACTGCACCTATATGGCCATATTCGATGCAGACCAGAACCCGTTCCCCGGGTTTTTAACCGGCCTGGTGGCGCAGATGGAAGCCAATCCCGCGCTGGGATTCATCCAGACCCCCCAGTATTATTCCAATTTTGAACACAACCGGGTGGCCCGGGCCGCCGGTCTTCAGCAGGCCGTATTTTATGAATATATTTGCGAGGGGAAAAGTATCAATGACGCCATGTTCTGCTGCGGCACCAACGCACTGTTCAGGATTTCGGCCCTTGAGGATGTGGGAGGATTTGAAGAAGGGTCGGTAACCGAGGATTTTGCCACCTCCATAAAGTTCCATCTCAAAGGCTGGCATTCGGCCTACAGCAGTACGGTGGCCGCATTCGGGCTCGGGCCCGAGGACCTCGGGGGATATTTCAAACAGCAGTTCCGCTGGGCGCTCGGGACGGTGGGAATGCTGCCCCTGGTGGCCCGGGAGTTTGTAAGAAATCCCTTCAGGCTTCCGTTTGTCAAGTGGTGGGAGTATTTTCTGTCCAGCACTTATTACATGGTGGGGTTTGTCTTTTTTATCATGATGCTCTGCCCGGTGGCCTATCTGCTGTTCAACCTGCCAAGCTATTTTGCGTGGCCGGGCATGTATCTGCTGTTTTTTCTGCCGTATATCGGGGCAACCCTCTGGGTGTTTTTATGGACCCTTCGGCAACGCAATTACCGTCTGCGCGATCTGGCCCTCGGCCAGGCGCTGATCATCAATACTTTTGCGGTTTACATCAAGGCGTCTGTGCTGGCCCTGTTAAACCGGAAAGGAACGTTTGAGGTGACCCCAAAGGGGGCTGCCAATGCGTTGCCGTTGCGGCAATTGTGGCCGAATATGCTGTTTTTTACCATCAGCTTTGGCGCTCTGGTCTGGGGGGCAAACCGGCTGATTTACAGGGACGGCGCCGTTTATGCGCTGGTTGCCAATATGTTCTGGTGCGCCTACCATGCGGTGGTGCTGGGGGCTGTCCTTTATATCAACAGGGCAAAAGAGGTGGAAAAACCGGCATGAAACTCACCGTGCAATTTGTCCGGGTGATTGCAATGGCGGCCATTATCCTGAACGCCGGCGGATGCAGCGAAAATCAGGGATCGCAGCCCGTCACTACCGGCCCGGCATCCCCGCCACTATGGGGATTTGTCGTGGAAGGCCTGCCCGACAGCGATCGCCTTTGTGAGCTGGCCTGCCAAACCACCATCTCTCCGGATATGGTGGTCTTCTTTCTCCAGTGGCCCGAACCGGACCGGCAGCAACAGGCGGGTTTCCCTGAAAACACGTTAGCCGCCATATGGCGGCAGGGCGCTATGCCGGTATTGACATGGGAGCCGTTTTATCATCTGCCCGATGGCAGCGAGCACATGATATCCGTCCGGGACATCTGTGACGGCCATTATGACGCCTACATTCAGAAATTCGCAGAAGCCGCCGCCACATATGGCCATCCGTTTCTGATCCGCTTTGCCCACGAGATGAATTTGAGCCGGTACCACTGGGGCGGACCGGCGGACGCCTATAGCCCGGACAGTCCGGCCGCCTATACCCGGCTTTTTCAATATGTGGTGAATAAGGTTAAGGCCCACGGTGCCGGCAATGTGCTGTGGGTATTCTGCCCGAATGCGGAATCCGTGCCGGATACGTCCGCTGATGCTGAAACGCACTGGAACCGGATTGCTTCGTATTATCCCGGCCCGGACTATGTGGATGTGGTGGGGATGGACGGTTACAACTGGGGCACCAGCCGCACGCAATCGGTGCATGGATGGGTCAGCCGATGGCAGTCCTTTCAGGTGATTTTTCAGGCCGCCTACCATGAACTTCGGGCCATTGCGCCGGAAAAGCCGCTGTTTGTTTTTGAAACCGGGAGTGTGACGGCGGGCGGCGATCGTGCGCAATGGGTGGCGGATATGTTTGATACTCTGGGCACCTGGAAAGTCCACGGTGTCTGCTGGTTCCAGGCGGAGAAGGAAAACCCTTGGCATCTGACACTGCCGGCGGATAAAGTGGCGATACAGGCGATCCGGCGCCGTAAATCAGTAGCATACCGGTGGCTTGAGACGCAGGGAGGAATTGATGAAAAAAGATGAGTTGATGCGTCACATACGGGAAGGCATTCGGACCGAAGAGAGCGCCGTGGCGATTTACTATAAACACCTGCGGGCAGTGATCATCCGAAGCGGTATTCCCCGGGACACGCAATTCCGTGTGCGGGCCATGCTGGAAAGATTGAAAGCCGAAAGTGCGGGCCATCGGAAGCAACTTGAAAAACTGATGTCCCGGCTGGAAAAGGAACCGGATAATGATTTCTAAGGTCGATATTGAACGATACCTGAAAGAGGCCGGCGCCATTGAGCGGGAAATGGCGAAAAATTACGATTTTCTGGCCACCACGCTGACACATCCCTATTACAAAGAGCGTTTCCGACGTCTTTTCAAGCAGGAAACCCGCCATGGTCGCCTTCTTGATGAGATAAAATCCCTGCTGGATGCCTGATGATGTAAATGTTCCACAACGAAATCGAGATCGTCAGAGGCAACTCAGGCCAAAACCAGCACCCAGTCCTCCGGGCCATGATTCTTTTCTTGCCGCTTCCCTTATAGTTGTCTATAATTCTTGGGGTTTGCTGAAAACAACAATCGGAGGCGACCCCATGCAACGATTTTTCCCGGTTCTGCTGGCAATCATAATAACGGCCACTGTGAGTTTTGCCGAAGACACGCCCCATCATCCCCTGGATACCCATCTTTCGGAAACCTATACCGAGGACCTTCCCGCCCTGCGGGAGCGGAAATACATCCGGGTGCTGACCACCATGAACCGTACCAGTTTTTTCCTGGCCGGCGGCCGGGCTCACGGGTTTGAATACGAACTGCTCAAGGAATATGAAAAATTCCTCAATAAAGATATTCGATCCGGGGAATTGAAGATCACTCTGGAGTTTATTCCGGTGGCCCGGGACCAACTGCTGCCCGGGCTGGTGGAAGGGCAGGGGGATATTGCGGCCGCCGGCCTGACCATCACGGAAAAACGTGAAAAAAAAGTGGATTTTACCCGGCCCTACCTGACCGGGGTGGAGGAACTGCTGGTTACGCACAAAAGTATTGCCGCGCCGGAACATCCTGAAGGCCTTTCCGGCAAACAGGTCTTTGTCCGCCCGAGCAGCAGCTATTATGAAAGTCTGACAGCACTGAATGAACAACTGAAAAAGGCCCGCAAAAAGCCGGTGAAAATCATGGCGGCGGATGAAAACCTGGAGACCGAGGATATCCTGGAGCTGGTCAATACCGGCGCTATCAGGCGGACCATCTGCGACAGCCATATCGCCCGGGTCTGGTCAACGGTGCTGCCGGATATACGGGTGAATGAAGATGTCAAGCTTCGTACCGGGGGACGCATTGCCTGGGCCGTCCCCGACGATGCGCCGAAACTGAAAGAGAGCCTTAACCGGTTTCTTCAGACCCACAAAAAAGGCACGCTTCTTGGCAATATTTTTTTTAACCGGTATTACAAAAAGACCGAGTGGGTGAAAAACCCGCTTAAAGGCGATGACCGGGCGAAAATCAAACAATACCGGCCCTGGTTTGAGAAATATGCAAAGCAATACGGGTTTGACTGGCGGCTGCTCCTGGCCGTGGCCTACCAGGAATCGGGGCTGAATCCGGACAGGAAAAGCCACCGGGGCGCCGTCGGGCTTATGCAGATGCTGCCATCCACCGCGGCCGACCCCAACGTAGGCATAAACGATATCCGCCGGGTAGAAAACAACATCCATGCCGCGGCCAAGTATCTTGACTTTATCCGGGACCGGTATTTCAGCGATCCCGGTATCTCTCCGCGAAACCGGGTGAGGTTCGCCCTGGCCGCTTATAATGCCGGGCCGGCCCGGATCCGCCAGGCCCGGAAAAAGGCGACAGCCATGAATCTGGATCCCGATAGCTGGTTCCGGAATGTGGAGCTGGCGGTCCTGCGGATGGTGGGCCAGGAAACCGTTCGGTATGTAAGCAATATCAACAAGTATTATGTTATCTATAAAAACGCCCTGGAACGTGAGGAAACCAGGGAAACGGTGAAGGAGCGGCTCAACTGAGGTTTTTATGAAAAAGTGCCCCTATTGTGCCGAAGATATTCAGGATGCCGCCATCAAGTGCAAGCATTGCGGCGAATTTCTGGACGGGACCGGTCGTATTCATGCGGAAACGGAAAAACAGCCATGGTATTTCCGGACCTCCTTTATCGTGATCGCGGTCCTCTGCGTGGGGCCGCTGGCCCTGCCTTTGATCTGGTGGCGGCCGAAGACCTCACCCGCCTGGAAGATCGGTCTGACCATCGCCATTCTGTTGCTCAGCTGGGTCCTGTTCCGGGCCACCCTGCAATCCGTCCATACGCTCACGGAATACTACCGGCTGCTGGACTCGATTTGAAACAGATATTGAGGCAGGACCGGCTTTCTGATATGCTTTTTTCTCCATCAGTAGACCGCAATGAATGACAGTAAAATCAAACGGAGGCGCATGTGGCGGTTTTAGAGAAAAACATCGGGTTTATCGGCGGGGGCAACATGGCCGAGGCCATTGCCGGGGGCATGATTCAGGCCGGTGTATGCAGGGCTGAACAGATATGGGCAAGCGATATCAGTGAAGAACGCCTGGATTATCTTGCCCGCACCTATGGTATTCACACAAGCATGGATAATTGTGCGGTTTTTGCGGCCTGTGACATCGTGGTCCTGGCGGTAAAACCCCAGCTCATGGACCGGGTATTGACCGATCTGACGGAACAATGCCAGTCGGAAGAAGGCGCTGCCAGAGACCGTCTGATCGTTTCCGTTGCCGCAGGCATACCCATTGCTTTTATTGAGAGCCGGCTGGGAAAGGACCTGCCGATTGTCCGGGTTATGCCCAATACCCCGGCCCTGGCCCTTTCTGGTATGAGCGGGATGAGCGTCAATGTTAACGTGGGTGAACAGGACCGGGAAAATGCGACACGTATCCTGGAATCCATCGGAAAAGTGATTATATTTGATGAAGTGTACCTGGATGCCGTGACTGCGGTGTCCGGATCGGGGCCGGCCTATGTCTTTTATTTTCTGGAGGCCATGATGGCCGGCGGCGCTGCACTGGGGCTTTCAGCCGAAGATGCAAAAACCCTGTCCCTTGAGACGATCAAAGGAGCGGTGACATTGCTGGAAGGCTATGGCGAGGCCCCGGAAGGTCTGCGCCGCAAGGTAACCTCGCCGGGCGGCACCACCGAGGCGGCCCTGAAGGTGATGACCGATGCCGGCATGAAAGAAACCATCCAGGCTGCCATGAAAGCGGCCCGGGACCGGGCACGGGAACTCAGTCCCATGTAGGGGTGAGTATTGCGTAGTGAGGGGTGGGTCGCCCCCTCTTTCCACGCTGAGCGTGGGAACGGAAAAGAAAATAATTTGAAAGACCCCATATTATGTTCGAAACCGCAAATGTATCGTTCCCCATGGCGTTTGGTGCGGGACTGCTCTCCTTCCTGACCCCCTGTATTCTGCCTCTGGTGCCGGTCTATTTTACCCTGATCACCGGTCTCTCCCTTGAAGATCTGACCGGGGCGGACAATGCGGAGATCCGGCGGAAGGTTTTTTTTGCCACCATCGCCTATGTGTTGGGGTTTTCCACCGTGTTTGTACTGCTGGGGGCCTCGGCCTCATTTCTGGGCGGGCTGGTGGATGCCAACCGGTCTGTTCTGGAAATTGTGGGCGGGGTGTTGATCATTGTCCTGGGACTCCATCTGACCGGTATTATACGGATTCCCGGGTTGAGTGTCGAAAAACGGGCCCATATTCAAAAACGGCCGGTCCACCTGCTGGGTGCGTTCGTGGTGGGGCTGGCCTTTGCTGCCGGCTGGACCCCCTGTATCGGCCCCATTCTGGGATCGATTCTGTTTGTGGCGGGTAACCAGGAGACTGTGGCCCGGGGGATCATGCTGCTGTCGGTTTACTCGGCCGGCCTGGCCCTGCCGTTTATTATTTTGTCAATTTTTATTAATTTTCTGCTGATCTTTTTAAAAAAGGCAAATCGTGTTATAAAATATATAAATCCCTTGGCAGGGGTGCTGCTGCTGGTGGTCGGCCTGCTGCTGATCACAGGCGTCATATAAATCACTGCCTCTCACCGCTTCCCGGAAAATACGGGGAATAAGGAAGATGGTCTCGTAAAAAGTCAATTTTGGGACGGCAAAGTAAAAAGTTCAAGTTCGCGGCGCGGAAATCTCGAGGAATGGAGCGTACTTAGCCGTACGTGACATGACGAGAGATGCAGCGCAACAAAGAAATTGGACTTTTTACGAAGCCGTCAAGGAAGGTACCATGAAAACCAGAAATATGATAATGATCCTGTGTTTTATTGTCCTGCTGGGGGCCGCCTGCTCTGGCGGCAATGGCAGCGCACAGGCCGAAGAAAATCATATCCAGTGGATGCCCTACGACCAGGGGCTGGATGTTGCCGATAAACAGGGGAAAAAAGTGTTTCTTCACTTTTATACGGACTGGTGTCACTATTGCAAGGTAATGGCGCAAAAGACCTTTACTGATCAGGATGTGATTTCCTTTCTCAATGATCACTTTGTTGCCATCCGGGTGAATTCCGATGAGGAAAAGTCACTGGCGCAAAAGTACAGTGTCAGAGGCGTGCCGGTGTCCTGGTTTCTGGAGGAAGACGGCGAGCAGATCGGCTCCCGTCCCGGCTACCTTCCGCCCGAAGACTTTATGACCATGCTGAAGTTTGTGAATCAGGAGCAATACAACCAATAGCATGAAGCTGGATCAAGAGACTCTTGCACAGGCGGTGACATCCGCCCGGGTGCCGCCGCCACCGCATTTCCCGTTTAAAGCGACCAGTGTGTCGCTTCTTTTTTTCGGGGAACAGGAGACCCGTCTGCTTGCCATCCTCAAGGCGGACCGGGAAGGCTATCCCTGGCGCAACCAGATAGCGCTGCCGGGCGGCCATATCGAGGAAACCGATCCCACGCCCATGCATGCGGCCCTTCGGGAACTCCGGGAAGAATTGCAGATCAGGCCTGAAAATGTTGCCTATGTCGGCAGCCTCGGTCATTTCCAGACCCTGGCCAACCGGGTGATCGAGGTGTTTGTCGGCACCTGGAACCAGAAGGACGAGATCCGGCCTGAAGAATACGAGATTGCCCGGGTGCTGAAAATCCCCCTGAAAACCGTATTGAACACCCACATCGAAAACCGCTTTCACAAGCGCATGCCGGATTACGACGAACTCCTCTACCCCTATGACGGCATGGTCATCTGGGGCGTCACCGCCAAGATTCTCCACTTTTTCCTTGAGCAGCTTTATCCCCTGGTATAGTGTCAACAGAGAAGTGCGATTGATGCCATCCGGAACCTGGAAGCCTGATGCGCTGCGTAAGGCTTGCGTTACACTCGCTGATGACGGCAACGGAATGCACATGTGCGAAGGCTGTCCTGAAATTGGCATCCCGGCCAGTGAAGCGGCGCAGAACATGAGCCGGATCCAGTATAAAATTGGTATGATACATTTTGATAGATTCCGGATCACGTTCCGCCTTCGGCAGGTCTTATCCGGAATGACGATTTTCATGGTTGCGGGACGGCTTGTGAATGCAGCCGCTGCACTATGACAATTTGAAATTTTGAAATGACTATAAAAAATAACATATGGCATTGAAATAATGCCATAAAATAATATTAATCAAAAATTTCATGAAACATGCGGGTTAATGCATTGGGTGGTGATTGGTTTAAACCAAGTGCGATTTCAAAAGGCCATACTTGTTGCCGGTTTGAACACAAACGTATAGACATTTAAGGTAAGAGATGTAGCGTTTAAGACCATTTGAAGGAAATCTCGATTCAAATTACCGATGTAGAACCTGGTGGCATGCAATTCCTGAACTCCCATGAGGAGGAACAATGCTACTATATTATATCTGGCGCTGGGAAAATGCATATTGATGATCAAACCCGGGAAGTCCAAAAAGGGGATGCGGTTTTCATTCCAGAGGAATCTTTTGCCTACCAGTCATACCGGTCTTGCAGGGCCAAATACCCCCGCCGGGCCAGCCGGAAGAGGCTGGATGTGAGGATACTGCCGCTGAACAACAGCAGCAGTATGGGTAGCCAGACATATCTCTGGTAGTCGGATATGGAAGCGGCGGTATTGATGCCGATAATGGCGAAAACAAAGATCAGGGCGCTGAGCAGCGCGCAGATGACATAGACCGTATTGATGTCATGCCATGCGTAGATGGATGTTTTTTCAGAAGCAAGTTTGACCCGGATCATGAATTCACTCCCTGTCTGGTTTGGCGTCGCCGTTGATATGCCGCATCATGGCGGTTTCGTCACAGTCGGGATATTTAACGCAGGTGATGCAATCCGACCAGATTTTCAGGGGCAGTTCGGTCTTGTCGATGGTGGAAAACCCGAACTGTTCGAAAAAGGCCGGAATATAGGTCAGTGTAAAAACCTTTTTGATGCCGAATGCCCCGGCATCGGCCAGCGCGTTTTCAACCAGTTGCCGGCCGATATGGTTGCCCTGATGTTCGGGCAGAACGGCCAGGGAGCGGATCTCTGCAAGATCTTCCCAGCAGATCTGAAGGGCGCAGCAACCCATGACACGACCGGTCGTATCGTCGGTAAACACCCAGAAACTCCGGATGGTGTCATAGAGCAACGACAGTGGCCGCGCCAGCAGGTGCCCCTGGGCGGAAAATTCACTGAGCAGGTCGTAGATCGCCTTGACGTCCTTTATTTGTGCTTTCCGGATCATTTTGTGCTTTCTATCATTTCAATAAAGGTATCAATTCTGTTGTCAATCTGGCTTTCCGCAAAGTTCCGCTCATCCACCATGTCGGCCTCGATGATCAGAGTGGGCAGGCCGGTCTTTTTTTTCACAATGGCTTCGATATCATACTGGCCGAAAGAGTATGGCTTGCAGCTCCGGTTGGAGTGCATCACAAATCCGTCCACGTCGTACTTTTGAATCATGCCGATCACTTCTTCGGCCATCTGGTCCACGCCGATGTTCAGGTATATCCGGGTGTATGCCTCGGCCAGTGAATCCAGCAGGTCGTCAGGGTTGACGTATCGCATGGACCCGGCCCAGGCCGATGTGTAGGTATCGGCCACCAGGCAGGCATTACGGGACGCGAACTTTTTGGAAAGCCACCGCATGCGGTACCAGATGGGAATATTGTCCCAGAGCAGCCGGTATTGTTCATTTTTAATCGCGCCGATGCCGTTTGCCACCTTTTGTTCCATTTCCGCCAGCAGGTTTTTGTAATAGTCCACCACGATCTGTTTGCCGCGAAGGGTAACGATCAGGGCCATATGGAAGAACGCGTCAAACGCGGACATGGGGGACGGCTTGTAGGTTGTGGTATCTAAAATGGCCTGCCAGAGCTTTTGGGCCTCGATGGCGCGATACCCCACTTCCTGAATGGTGTCCATGTCCATTTTTTTTCCGCACACCGACTCCAGCAGTGCGATATACTCCATGAACTGGTTGATCACATATTGTTTGGCGTCTGCGGAAAACCGGGTATGGCAGATCGGGGTATCAAAGATAAAGAGCGGCACATCGTAATACCGGGCCTGCACTTCATACCATTTCATGACCGTGCCGCAGATGTTGTTGCAGCAGACCAGTATATCCGGTGCGGGCAGGCCGTTGATGGGGCCGCCGTTTACGATGGAGCAGCCGATGTCGGACCGGGCATAGGAGCAAAGATCGCCGGCATAGCCTATTTCCTCGGCTTTGGCGCAGAGATCGCCGCCCATTTTGGATGCGCCGACCATGGCGGCATGGTTTTCCGGGTAAATGGGAATCATGTCCATGGCAATGAGCGGTTCCACGGGGCCGCCGCTGGTGATCCAGGCGATCTTCCGATTGCCCCGTTCTTCTGGCGGGGCCTTGGCCTCCATGTAGTAGTTCATCATGATCTCGCCCAGTTTTTCCATGGACGAGGGGGCCTTTTGTTGGTTTCCTGCGTCAGTCAAGTCTCTCTCCCAGTCGGTTTTTTATTGCCACCCGTTAAACAGTATCGTCTTACAGCATTTCCAGAAACGCCTCCACCCGGGTGGCCGCCTGCCCGCCGAATACAAACGGATCTTCCACCTCTAACAGTATTGACGGCACGGACGCGTCATCCAGCATGGTTTTCAGGTACGGATAATCAAATGCATGGGGGTCGCAAAACTTCAGCAGCAGAAATATGACGCCGTCCGCATGGGTGGCCCTGGCGGTTTCCACCAGGTGCTCCCCCCTTGCATAGATGCCGGTATGTTTGGACGGGCAGTTGACCCGGTGCATGTACCGGTCTGTGATTGCGGGGATGGGGGGCATGGATTCATCCACCAGCCCGTGCGCGTATCGAATGCCGGTGCACATGTCGTCATGCACCACTGCACCGCCTTTTTCCTCAATAAAGTCGTGTATACCCCGGGAGCCGTTCACTGCCCCCGAGAGGATTACCCGTTTCCCTGGTGATGGCCCGTTGTCACCGGCGGTATTCGTCAGGCCTGAAAGGGTATCTGCCATCATGTCCAGCCATTGTGCAGGATCCATGATCATGGCCGCCCGGATTGCCATGTGGAGGTCGCCGCTTGAGACAGTGGACGGGGACGTGATACGGGCCTGATCCAGTTGAAGAATGGCGGTTCTGACCTGGTTCATGGTTGTAATGGCATGGCCCAGGCGTTCATCGGTAATGGCAACGTCGAGATGGCCTTCCAGGCTGGTTTTTAATGCTTCCAGGATGCGGATCATATATTCCCGGGCGGTGTTGCCCTCCATTTTTACCGGCAGCACCAGGTCCTCGTGAAATCCCAGGCCCGCATTCATGCGCCAGATATCGGAAAGCCGCTGCATGGAATCGCATGTATGGGTAAATACCGCGCCGTCCAGAAAATCCAGGTCTCCGGCAAGCGCCTGGTTCAGAATGCCGCGCACCAGGCTGCAGCAATATGACTGGAGGTGGGTATCAGCGAAAGAGAAGACATTGCCGCCGTTGCCGAAGACCCGGAACGGCAATGCGCCACCCGCCTGAATGATCTCCACCGGCGCGTATGAGCAAACGGTGCCCACCACTTTCCCGCCGGTCTCCGCCTTCCATTGTTTTGCATATTCATCCGGCTGGTTCACAATCTTCTGCATTTTTTTAATGACATTCATACGTGGTTCCCTGTCTACTCCGGTTCGGTCCCTTTTTTAAACAATGCGGCAACGCCGGCGTCTGCATATTTCTGGCGTTTGCCGGTGATCGGGTCGATGCGTACCCGGACCACGCCGTCCGGGACATCAAAGGCAAGGCATGGCACGGTCTTGTGCGCTGTCTGCATGAACTGTTTCCAGATGGGGAGTGCGGCACTGGCACCAGTCTCCCATTTCCCAAGCGTAGTATAATCGTCCGTTCCTGTCCAGACCCCGGCGGCAATTTTTCTGGAAAAGCCAATAAAAAGGGCATCTTTAAAGCTGTCGGTTGTACCGGTTTTGCCGGCAATGGGGCAGGCGATATCGTTTGCCCGCCGGCCGGTGCCGTTATTGATGACCCCTTCAAGCATGTCGGTGATAATGGCGGCGTCTGCGGCGGGCATGACAATTTTCTCGCCCGGCTTTGCCTGCCAGAGAATCCGGCCGTTTCTGTCAAGGACCCGGGTGATCCCGTACGGCTTGATATATTTGCCCATGCGGGGAAACACCGCATAGGCGCCGGTGGTCTCCATCAGGGTAACCTCGGATGTGCCCAGGGCCAGTGACAGGTAGGGGGCGAGGGGCGAGGTGATGCCGAGTTCCGCCGCAAACCGGGCTACTGATGCGGGCCCCAGTTTGTTAATGACCCGGGCGGCCGGTATGTTTTTGGAATGAACCAGGGCTTCACGCAGGGTCATTTCGCTGGTATAGGTCTTGGAAAAGTTCCGGGGTTCCCATGTCTCTCCCCGCCGGGCCCCGGGATAAACCACCGGGGTGTTCAGAATGGTGGTTGCCTGAGTATAGCCGTGGCTCAGGGCACAGGCATAGACAATGGGTTTGAAGGCGGACCCGGGCTGCCGCCGGGCGCTCACAGCCCGGTTAAAGGGGCTGTCCTGAAAGTTCTTTCCGCCCACCATGGCAAGAATACCGCCGGTATCCACATCCAGTGCCACAAGTGCGGCCTGTGGCGGATGGTCAATACTTTTTTGCGCCATGCGCCGGGCCAGCGCTGTCAGTCCTTTATCTACAGCATTTTCGGCGGTTTGTTGCAGTGAGTCGACCAGGGTCGTCTGAATGGTGAGCCCGCCCCGATACAGACGGGCTTCCCCCACTGTCTGCTCGAGGATATTCTTGATATATTCGATGAAGTAGGGCGCTTTTCGCATGCGGCGGCTGCCCGGGTTGAGCATAATGGGCGACTGGACGGCTGTCTTGTATTCGGCTTCGGTGATAATACCGTTATTACGCATCTGGCCCAGCACGATATCGCGCCGCCACTTTGCCCGCTCCTTGTTCACCAACGGAGAGTAACGGGACGGAGACTTGGGCATGCCGGCAATCAGGGCACATTCGGAGAGGGTCAGCTCGCCGGGGTATTTATTGAAGTAGGTCTGGGCGGCTGCGTTAATCCCGTATGCACCGCTGCCGAAATAGACCTGGTTGAGGTAGAATGCGAGGATCTCTTTTTTGGTATATCGCCGCTCCAGCTGAAACGCCAGAAATGCCTCTTTGACTTTCCGGATGAGGCTTTTTTCGTTGGTTAAAAACAGGGTTTTGGCCAGTTGCTGGGTCAGGGTGCTGCCGCCTTCCACAAAATCCAGTGCCATAATATCCTTGATCACGGCCCGCAACACCCCCTTGAGGTCCACACCGCTGTGTTCGAAGAACCGGTTGTCTTCGGTGGCAATCAGTGCTTTGATAATCGGTTGCGGTATGTCTTGATAGGCAACCGGGGTCCGTTTTTCCGCAAACAGTTCGGCCAGCAGGGTATTGTCTGCGGAATAGACCCGGGAGACGGCCGACGGTGAAAATGTCTCCAGTTGACGGATTTGCGGTAAATCGTGGGCAATGGCAAAAAACAGGCCGCCGCCGGTGCCGGCAAAAACGGCCGACAGGACAATAATGACGATCAGGAGTGTGGGGTGTTTGTTCTTTTTCGCCATGACGCTTTTTGTTTGACTGATTGTCGGCAGATATAATACCGTCAACTATTATTTAAGAATAAATTACCATATTGCGACCATCATGCACAGATATAATGTATCACAAGGAGATATTATGACACATCACCATCACGACCCTCATGATCACGACCATCATCACCATCACCACGGCGAAAGCGACCGGGAAATGCCCACAAAAGAGAAACTGGCAAAGCTTTTCGACCACTGGATCCGGCACAACGACAGCCATGCCGGAACCTACCGGCAGTGGGAGGAAACGGCCCGGGCGGAAGGCATGACCGACGTTGCGGCGATTCTTGCCGAGATCGGCACCATGACCGATGCCATTACCCAGAAACTGCAGGCCGGCGCAAAGGCACTGGGGAGCTGAATTCACACATCATGTATAAAAGCCCGTTGTCGGGATAATCGCAATCGAAATTGGACAAAACAGATGACACCCGGGCAGAAACGGCATGATGCCTATTATCTTGTAAAAAGGGGGGCCCTGCGGTCTATGGATTTGCGGGAAATCGATTTCGATTGCGAAGGAAATGATGACTGCCACTGGAGCACCGGCTTATGTGTTTCCGTGATGGCTGACAGGGAGGAAATGTAATCAGCAGACCAGTCATGGAATAACGATTAAAGCGACGAATGATGAGGTCTCTCGGCAAGCCATATTTTGATGATTGACTGCCGGGATACACCAAGTCTTTTCGCTTCTTTATCCAAAGATTTGATCATCCACACCGGGAAATCCACATTAGCCCTTTTCAGCTCCTGATTGGTAGGCTTTGCCTTTGATCTATCCAAATCTTCTAAAATACGTTTCCCATGACTTGACATCTGCCTTTTGCCGTCATAAAATTTTACAACTGAAAAAAAACAGATGGAGGTTTTACCGTGCCTGAAGTGCCTGACACGACGACAGCCGTGATTATGGATTCGGCGAAACAAAAGGGCATGCCGGCCCTGTCGGAATATGATGCCAAAAAGGTGTTGAGCAGTTACGGTATTCCCGTTACCCGGGAATATCTTGCCGACAGTGCGGATGCGGCCATTTCAGCCGCCCGGAAGATCGGTTATCCCGTGGTGTTGAAGGCCTGTGCCCCCCATTTGATGCACAAAAGTGACAACGGGCTTGTGGCGCTGGGCGTGAATACCGATGCCGATGTTCAGGATGCTTTTGCGCATATCTGTGAAAAGGCAGGCGGCACCATCGACGGGGTACTGGTCCAGGAGATGATTGACGGCAAGCGGGAACTGGTAGTAGGCATGACCCGCGATCCGCAGTTCGGGCCCTGTGTCATGCTGGGCCTCGGGGGGGTGATGACCGAGATATTCAGGGACACGGTCTTCCGCATGGCGCCGTTTGATGCTGTCGAGGCAGCAGATATGACCGCACAACTGCGGTCGAAAAAGATGCTGGATGCCTTCCGCGGCGAGGCCCCGGCAAACCGGGATATGCTTTATCAGACCCTGACGGCGGTCGCACGCATGGCCATGGACTGGGACGGCATTCGGGAAATCGACATCAATCCGCTGATAGTGTCGCCGGATGGCGGGCTGAAAGCAGTCGATGCATTAATCGTGACGGGGGGGGGTTCAGATGATTGACAATATTGAACAGAGCCGGTTGTTTCCCATTACCAACCCCCGCAGTCTGGCGATTTTCGGAGCATCCAACAATTATTCATCCATGGGGACCATTATTCTCAAAGCCCTGATGGCGGGTAAATATGAAGGAACGATTTTTCCCGTTCACCCCAAAGAGGATAAGGTGCAGGGGTTGACCGCCTACCGGCAGGTGGCGGACCTGCCCGAAGCGCCGGATCTGGCTGTGGTGGTATTGCCCACAAAAATTGTGTGCGAGACCCTGGCGGCATGCGGTGAAAAGGGTATTCGCCACGTGATTGTCATCTCCGGCGGCTTTAAGGAAGTGGGCGGCGATGGGGTGGCCCGCCAGGAAGAGATGGTGCGGATCGCGGACCAATATAACATGACACTGATCGGCCCCAACTGCCTCGGGGTTGCCAATACCCACCACCGCCTGAATACAACCCCCCACCGGTTTTACGGTGATCCCGGTTTTATCGGTCTGGTGTCCCAGAGCGGCAGTTTTGTTACTCAGATGTTTGCTTATCTGCACAACCTGGGCGCGGGGTTTTCCACGGCTTTCAGCATCGGCAATGAGGCGAATACGGATCTGGTGGACTGCCTCGAATATCTCGGGGCCTGCCCGAACACAAAGGTCATTGCCCTGTATATCGAAGGTATTCGCCGGGGACGGAAGTTTGTTGAGACAGCCCGGCGGATCGTGCCCCACAAGCCCATTGTGGCTCTTTATGTGGGCGGATCTGAAACCGGAAAAAAGGCGGCATTGTCGCATACCGGTGCCCTGTCCGGTCCGGATGAACTGTATGACGGTATTTTTCGCCAATGCGGCGTTATCCGGGCGTATTCCATCATTGAGCTTTTTGATATCTGTATCGCCTTCGGGCAACTGCCCGCTCCCGGCGGCGACCGGGTGTTTGTGCAGACCCATTCTGGCGGTCCCGGCGCCGTTGCCGCGGATGCCTGCGGCCGGGCCGGTATCCGGTTGCCTGAACCATCCAAATCCACCAGGGAAAAACTGGCCGATATGATCCCGGCCACCGGCAGTATCAAAAACCCCATTGATGTGACCTTTACCAAGGATATGCCCCAGTTTTTGTCCGACCTGCCCCGGGCGATCATTCAGGACCCGGCCTGCGACATCCTGATGCTCTATTTTTATCTGCCCGCAGAGATGGTAAAGCGCATGCTGTTGAGCATGGGGGTTGGCCGGGATGAAATGGATCAGAAAGTCCGTGAAATCGGCGATTCTGTGGCCGGCATTGTAAAAGGCATCATCCGGGATACGGGTAAACCCATTGTCTGTTTTTCCTACCATAACCGTGAAGAAGTTGCCGTCCGGTCGCTGGCCGCCAGCGGTATCCCCTTTTACCAGGGGCCGGAGCGTGCTGTCCGGGTCATCTCCGCGATGATTCTGCACCGGTCGTTCAAGCGAAAAATAGAGGAACAGGCCGCTACCTGATTGGCCGGTGGTGCTTTGTCTGCTTCCCCGGGCGAAGGGTGTGCAAAGATATTTTCTGTTGATTTCCAGCGGTTTTTTCTTTATCATGAAAAAAAAAGCCGTACGTTGCTTTTGGCCGCATCTGAACCTTCCACATAACAATTCGTGTGAATGGGTACACGATAAACCGTCGGCTGTAACGCAGGTATTCTGTCGGACGGTATATATCAATGATCAAATCATCGGCATGGAGTGCCCCTCGACATTTATGAATATCGCCAAACTAGCCAACGACCAGGGCCTGACATGTGACGAATTTATTGAAATCATTGTAGTGTTTATTGACACTGCAAAACGGGACATCGAGGCCATTCGATCTGCCGTGGCAAATGACGATGCAGAAGCTGTTGTCCTGGCTGCCCATTCATTGAAAGGCGCGGCCGGCAACCTCGGGCTGGATGAATTTTACGATATTGCCCTGGGAACTGAACAACATGCCAGAAAGCATGAACTGACGAATCTGCCACGATGTGTTGACCGGCTGGAAGAAGCATTGCGGCGGCTTGTTTCCATGATGCGAGACACCCATTAACGGCTAAACGGAAAATGATAAGCGCATGCATGATGTTCAGCAAAGCCTTACGATACTGGTGGTCGACGACAACCTTTTGAACCTGAAACTGCTCGCAACGACCCTGGATAACCATGGCTACAAGACCCTTATGGCCATGGACGGCCCCACGGCACGGCAATTTGCCGAAACTGAAAAGCCCGACCTGATCCTGCTTGACGTGAAAATGCCGGATGAAGACGGGTTTGAGGTGATCAAACAGTTAAAAAGCAATCCAGCCACCAGTTCCATTCCTGTTATATTCCTTTCCGGCCTGAGCGAACTCGAATCCAAACTGACCGGCTTTGAACTCGGAGCGGTAGATTATATCACCAAGCCGTTCCATCCCCTTGAAGTGCTGGCACGGGTTCGCCTGCATTTAAAACTTTCTATTGCCACCAATTCGCTGATTAACAACCAGGCCGATAAGCTCAAACAGATCACCGAAGCTCAGACATCCATGCTGACCACGCCGGAGACGCAGCCCGGCGCCGGATTCGGGGTCCATTTTTGCGCGCTGGAAGAGGCCGGCGGCGATTTTTACGATGTCCTTCCCGTGTCGTCGGATATTTATGGCTATTTTGTGGGGGATTTTTCCGGCCATGATATCAAGACCAGTTATCTGACATCTTCGGTGAAGGCGCTGCTGAAGCAGAACTGTACGCCGGTTTACCGTCCCATGGAAAGTATCAAGATTATCAACGATGTGTTGTTGAAAATATTGCCGGAGGATAAATATCTGACGGCCTGTTATGCCTGCCTGAACCGGAAAACCAGGCATATGACCATTATCAGCGCCGGACATCCTCCGGCAGTTTATCTTCCGGTCGGGGAACGTCCCCGATTTGTCAATTTAAAAGGGGATGTGCTGGGCAGTTTTCAGGACGTCTCATTTGGCCGTGAAAGTTTGAAGGTATCCAAGGGCGACCGGTTCTTCATTTATTCGGACGGCCTGATTGAATCAATACAGAAGAAGATTCTCTGGCCGGAAGGATCGGCGGAACTCCTGGAAGCGTGCCATGCCGTATCTGCGACGCCCATCAATACTGCACCGGCGAAAATTGCTGAAATCATGCGACAGGGAAATGCCATGTGTGAAGATGATGTGATTGTGCTGGCAATCGAAGTCTAAGGCTATGGACGAGCGACAGATATACATCTCCCAGGACGAAGAAAGCTTGAGCATGAACTTTCCGTCCGAGATTGAGAATATTAACCGGGCCGAGGAGGAAACCCGTAAGTTTCTGGATTCCGTGGGGCTTTCGGCTGAGGCGTTTTCCATCTGCCTGGTGATGCGGGAGGGCCTGACCAATGCCGTCAAGCACGGCAACCAATTCAACCCCCAGAAATTTGTCAAATATGCCCTTTGGTTTAAAAATGATATTCTGACCATGGAGATTGAAGACGAGGGGGACGGTTTTGACTGGCAGTCTTACAAAGCGATGCGCCCTTCGGCCAGCGTCGAGCACGGCCGTGGAATCTTCATCATGCGCCGTTATTTTTCCGAATACCGGTACAACAAAAAAGGCAACAAGCTCATCTTAACCAAGTACTGCCCCGGCGACCGGCAGGCAACGGATGACCAGGCCCGGTTCCTGGAGAACCTGATCCAATCGATTCTTCAGTCGCCGGACAAGATTGGCGAGATATCCCGGGACGATCTGTTTCGCGTCATTGAGCGTCTTTTTGTCCAGCAGAACAAACTGGGGGTTCAGAATGCCGAACTCCGGCATATGCAGCTGAAGAAGAAGGAGCTCCAGGCGGAAAATGCCACCGGCTCCGAAAGCGAAGAACGATACCGGGCGCTGTTTGAAAACAATCCCATTGAAACCATTACCGTTGACCACGAGGGACGGGTTACGGAATACAATCTCGCCAAGAAAAAGGCCGGAGACCGTTTGCCGAACATCGGCGATATCATGTACAGGGATTATGCCGCCATGCACCGGCGGGATATGCATACGGAGTTGATGGCGTGTATCAAATCCGGGACGCCAAAGGAATTTTCCGAGCTGGCGTACGGTCATAAAACCCTCCATATCCGCATTTCCCCCTTTTCCGGGGGGGCAATTATCACTTCCGTTGATATTACACCGCTGAAAGAGGCGGAAAAGGACCTGGCAAGGCTTGCTACGGCCATTGAACAGGCACGGGAAGAAATCGTGATCATTGATATCGACGGGAATATCGAATATGTAAACTCGGAGTTTCTCAGCAAGCATAATTATACCCGGGAAGAGGCCATCGGAACCAACCTGTTCAAGGGGAAAAAGCCGTTTTACGACAAAACCTTTTATGAAGAAATCTGGAACGCCCTGGAAAAGGGGGAGCCCTGGACAGGCCGTTTTTCAAGGGACACGACCAAGCAGCGGCGCGAAGTAGAGGCCACGATTTCGCCGGTACGGGATGAATCCGGCGAGATTATCTGTTATGTGTCGGTCAGTCGCGATGTCACCCGGGAAACCCAGCTTGAAGAACAGCTGCGGCATGCCCAGAAGATGCGGTCCATCGGCACTCTGGCTGGTGGCATCGCGCACGATTTTAACAATATTCTGGGGTCCATAACGATCAACGCCGAGATGATCGACGATGATGCCCCGGATGGCAGTGAAATCAAATATTCCGCCGAGCAGATCCTGCTGGCCAGTCAGCGGGCCAAGGATCTGGTTAATCAGATATTGCTCTTTTCCCGGGATTCCAAGACCGAGCGCAAGCCTTTACAGATTTCCGTAGTGGTGAAGGAGACGCTCAAAATGCTGCGGGCCATGCTGCCGGCCACCATTCAGATATCACGCAGTGTGCCGGAAGATGTGGGGCTGATCAAAGGCGATCCCACGCAGATTCAGGAGGTGTTGATGAATCTGTGTAACAACTCGGCCTATGCCATGCGCGAACAGGGCGGCAGTCTGAAGATTGCGGTGGAGGATGTGACAATCAAAGATGACCCGCGTTTTTCGGAAGTGCCGGCCGGCGATTATGTCCGGCTCTCGGTCTATGATACCGGGATCGGCATACCCCCGGAAATCAAGGATCGGATATTCGATCCCTTCTTCACTATGAAACAGCCGGGCGAGGGAACGGGCCTGGGCCTTTCGGTCACCCACGGCATTGTCGCCAACCACGGGGGGGTGCTTACGGTGGACAGCGAATACGGCAAATGGACGGAGTTCAGTATCTTTTTCCCCAAAGTCGGGTCGTCCGAGCCCGAGCTCGTTGAAAAAAAGGGCCAGGATCTGCCGGGCGGTGACGAGAATATCCTTCTTGTGGACGATGAGGTGCTCATGACGGATGTGGGGGAAAAAATGCTCGGCCGGTTGGGGTATAACATTATTGTCACCAACAGCGGCCATGAGGCACTGGAAGTTTTTTCCGAGGATCCGGACTATTTTGATCTTGTCATCACCGATATGACCATGCCATATTTAACGGGTGTGGATCTGGCAAAGAAGTTGATGGAGATTCGAAGCGATGTCCCCATTATTCTGTGTACCGGTTTTAACGAACTGATTACACCGGAGAAAGCGCGGAACCTGGGGATTCGGAAATTTATCATGAAACCGTTTGAAATGGAGAAAATGGCAAAAGCCATTCGAAGTGCCATGGGCAAAACGGCCCAGGAGCAGGAAGACGAAGCGTGACGGCTTCGTAAAAAAGTTCAATAGCCAGGTACGTAACACGTTTTACCATGCACGGGTGCCTTGCTGTTGAACTTTTTTACGTTTTTGTCCGGAAATTATCTATACGGGACTATAACGCATGAAACTTGGAATTGTGGGCGGCCCGGGGGCCGGTAAGACGACGCTGTTTGAAGCATTGACAAAGACCGACCCCGGTGCGGGGCATAAAAATGAGAACCGGATTGCGGCCATTCACGTGCCGGACAAGCGGGTCGATGTCCTTCATGATATGTATCAGCCGAAAAAGACGGTTTATGCACAGATTGAATACTTCCTTCCCGGCCATGCCGGCGATAAAGACCGGGAAACCCAGTGGAACGCCGTTAAGGACTGCGATGCGCTCATTCATGTGGTGCAGAATTTTCCGGTCCCTGGCATGACGGCCCCCGACCCCGGTAAAGAGCTGGCCGACCTTGACGATGAGTTTATTCTGTCTGATCTTATTGTTGTGGAAAAACGAATGGAGCGGATCGAGGCGGACAAGAAGCGCGGCAAAAAAGGAGACCCCGCAGAGGTTGACCTTCTGGAGAAGGCAAGGCATCTGCTGGAAGCGGGCGTCCCCCTGCGCAATGATTCTGAAGTTGCCGGTGCCCCCCTGTTGCGGGGGTTTGCTTTTGTCTCTGCCAAGCCGGTGCTGGTGCTGATCAACAATGCCGAGGACGATGTGGATCTGCCGGCCGGCATCCCCGACGGCGTGGAATGCATGGTGGCGCGCGGCAAGCTTGAGCATGAGATATCCACCATGTCGGCGGAAGACGCCCGTGAGTTTCTGGATGAGTTTGATATTGACGAACCGGCCACGGACCGGGCGATTCGCCGTTCCTATGAGATCCTGGGGTTGATTTCATTTTTTACGGTCGGCAGTGACGAGGTGAAGGCCTGGACCATTCGAAAGGGCACCCCCGCCGTGGAAGCGGCCGGCGTGATTCATTCGGATATCCAGAAGGGCTTTATCCGGGCCGAGGTCGTCGCCTATGACGACCTGATGGATGCCGGCACCTATGCCGAAGCCCGCAAGCGGGGCACCACACGGCTGGAGGGGAAGACGTATGAGATGAAGGATGGGGATATTGTGAATTTCAGATTTAACGTATGAGGAAACCATGATTATAGATATCCATACCCACATATTTCCCGATGAAGTAAGAGAGAGCCGGTCAAATTTTTTTGAAGGGGAGGGCGCCTTCAAGTTGCTGTATGAATCGAACAAGTCGCAACTGGCCGGTGCCGACGATCTGGTGGCCTGCATGGACGAGCAGAATGTGGACAAGGCCGTGACATTCGGATTCCCCTGGCATAACCCGGATCTGATCAGGCGGCACAACGACTATATTATTGAATCTCAAATCAGATACCCCGGCCGGCTGATGGGCTTCTGTTGTGTGGATCTTTATGGGGCCGAACCGGCCCGGGAGGCGGAGCGTTGCCTGGATGCCGGTTTGTTCGGCGTGGGGGAGCTCGCCTGCTACCTGTCCGGTATCGATGAAGCGGCCCTCAAGCGGCTGGCCCCTATCATGGATCTTTGCCGTAACGCCGGCAAGCCGGTCATGATTCATACCAACGAACCGGTGGGGCATGAATATGCCGGGAAAACGCCCATTACCATAAAACAGATATACAACCTTGCCCTGGCGTTTCCGGACAACCGGATTATTCTTGCCCATTGGGGCGGTGGCATATTCTTTTTCAATCTTTTAAAAAGGGACGTCCGGAATGTGCTGAAAAATATCTGGTATGATACCGCCGCGTCCCCCTTTCTTTATGATCCGGATATTTATCGTGTGGCCGGTATGATCGCCGGCATGGACAAGATGCTTTTTGGCACCGATTTCCCCCTTCTGCCGCCCCGGCGTTATTACAAGGAGCTGGAAGGCGCCGGTCTGAGCGACAGGGAAAAAGCCATGCTGTTGGGCGAAAATGCCGCCATTCTGCTGGGGTTGTGAAAATCAGATCAAAAATTAAAAAGTCGCAGGTGTTGCGCCGCGCCGTCCTGGTGATTTTTCTGGTATGTATGCCCTGGGCGGTGCTGTCGCCGGCGACCAATCCGCCGGCCCAATGGGCGGATTCGGCGCACATAGCAGCCATGGCGATATTGTCGATGCTGGCCTGGGCCAGCTTTACCGGTCTGTGGCGCCGGGTCGGGGCTGTGCTGTTTGTGTTTGCGTACAGCGCACTGATGGAGTTTTTGCAGCATTTCTCTCCCATCCGAACAGGCACCTGGGAAGATGTATGGGTGAACGGGAGAGGTATTTTGATCGGGCTTGTCTGTATTCTTGTGCTGCGAATGGTTGCCCGGCGGGACAGGTGAGGTAAATTTTTTATTCAGTCGATCAAGCCTGGTCCTTTGGGCCGGGCGTCTTTACTTAAACATATTGGCAAAGATCAGTTTTTCGTCTTTTTTGTTCTCTACGATATCCATCCATACCGCAATATGTGCCTCCAGTTCCTTGTATGTGAGCAGTTCACCATAGCCGCGACGGGAAAACGTATACGTGTGAAGACCGGATGATTCATTTATCCGGGCCCATTCAAGGGCCTCGTTCATCCAGTGCTTTAAGAGCCGCCTGTTCTCATCTTCCGGAAAGATATGCAGGTCCAGATCGTGCAAGAGAATGACCAGCCCGAGATTTGTGTTGGCCTTAAAACATTGCAGCCTCACCGAGTCCCCAAACGATTCAACCGCTGTCATCAGCGCCACCTCCAGGCCGGAAAAGTCGTATGCCGGCTGAGACAGCGGGAGCCAGCCGGCATCCTGAAACAGATGAAAAGCGGTCTTTTCGAAGATCGACGGGTCTTCAGGGACGATATTGGACCTGGTTATCCGGACTGTGCCGGAGCGAAAGAGGCTTATCAGAATCCGGTTGATAAGGATAAAAAACATAGATCGATGCCCGGTGCTGATGCAGCTCGCACCACGGACAAATGCTTTTTCCGCTTTGATCAGATAATCAATGGCCGGGGTGAAATCATCTGAGGCGGCGGTCTTTTTCATCAGTCGTTCCTGATTTTGTCGCAAAAAGAGAATAGCCCTTGCCAAATAACCCTGTCCGATTTCATTAAAAGCGTCTTCTTCATGGCAATCGGGAAGATGAAAGATGCGGTCGGCAATATCCTCGGCGCGGTGAAAGAGCAATTCCGACTGGTGCGGATTCTCTGTTCCTGCGGCCTGGCTGTAAAAGATTGACATTTTCATTGTCAGGGCATTGATCTGATAAGGATTCTCCCGGAGGATCGCTTGCAGAATCTCGATAGCGTTAAGCAGGTCTTTGCGATAATAGAATATTTTTGCGATTTCAAGCCCCAGCAGTGCATTTTCAGTGTCGTGGTAAAATTGCTGGATTGCGGATTTGAGGGTGGCGTTAATGCGGACGGGCTGAGACCGGTTGGGCAGAGTGATCGATTCAAGCGGCGCGTCTTCAACCGATTGGATCATTTCTTCGATAATCTGTATATACATCCAGCTCCACAGACCGTTCACCGTCCAGATCATCATGGGACGTTCATTGGGAATTTGCAGTACCTGGGGGGTGGGATCAAGTGTAACGCGGACATTATTTTCCATCAGGCACTTTCTGGCAAACTGGGTGATGCGAATCTGGGGAAAATCGATCTGTCCACTGATGTTCAATGCCTGCCGCAGATGGCTGAGTTCAGGAAAATTGCCGGCCATAATCCCGATCACCAGATTGGGCCGCAGCAACTGATTGGGGGCGGATAACTGCCATTGGATCAATACCTGGTGGGCCAGACTGATAGCCTCCCGCATGCCCGGGCCGTACGGTGTTTTATCAGAGATGCGGCTGCTTCTTGTTTTGTTGGGAATATCAACATACAGGGCAAACATGGATCGTGAATTCAGCGGGGTGATTTTGAGCGATGCCAGGGTGGATGACCGGGCCATGCAGGTTTTCAAGAGCCTCCGCAGCCACTTAAAGGCACTGATGTCAATGACGTTGATACTGAATCCGATCCGGATGCCGTGCGACCCCTTTTCCCTGGGCTGGCCCGTGCAAAGTGCCAGAAGTTGTTCATAATCGAGCCGGTGTTGGCTGTCCCACCGGTGCCATGCCATATAAAATGCAAGGATGCGAAGGTAATTTCTTTTGATGGTCGTGTCTGCGGGCATGGTTTTGAGTCTTGAAAACATGGCAGACCCGATTTTTTTGTTGTTAAAGAGGGGTTGAAGCCCCAGTTCCGTTATCAGTCCATTCAGTTGTTTGGCCAGCTCGCTCAGCGATATCGGCATCGATTGCTGTAGAAAGTCCTCAAATGAGTTAAACCGGGGAGCATCGGTTTCAGATGGTGGTGAGGACTGGATAAGGGCTTTAAGTGCCGTTTGGGTGTCATTCCGGATCAGTCCAATCTGATGCAGGGGGGGCAGAAAATGGTGTAACATGCCGGGATTGTCCCGTTCAAACTCATCTAAGGCATAAAGAGAGGGGAAGAGGGCGTGAAGGCTTTGCGTCCATTGCTCTTTTATGGTTAATGAATCATTTGCAGAAGGTGGGGTCATGCCATATCTCCAAGTGATGGTTTTTTAAACTTGTAACACCGATCAGCCACGATCACAAGGATTTTGAAATTTCATCTTTTTTTGTTGTCCATTTTGATGGAGCTTCGTGCCTCCTTTCACTTTAATTTAAAAAGGCCTGCCCCCGCAGCCAGATCAGAATACAGTGGTTTTACCAATTGTGCGGTCCTGATTTTGAAAAAGTGGCAGGGCTCGACAAAAACAGAAATCGCTATCGGTATCGCTATGGCCCGTAGAACCCCGGTGATGCCCATGCATCAGCGCAGGTGCGCCCCTGAGAGATTGTACAGCTGTTGAAATGTGGCGTATTTCATCTGAATGGTGTTTATTGGCTTGAAATATCGTTAAATCGATTCAATGTTTCATATCATTATTGAAATTTTTCAATATATTCAAAAAATTATTGACATATTCACTTTATTTATTGAAATATATCAAAGCTAATGCGTGTTTGGAATAATAACTCTGTTGTTCTGTCTTTTGACATTGCATAAATTGAATAAAAAGGAGGTATTTGTGGTGTTTAAGCAACTTCGTGAAAAGGAAATTGAGATGCGGCAGCAGTTGATCGTTCAAAAGGCTGAAGAGATCTTTCAGCAGGAAGGGCATGAAGCGGTCACCATTCGGAATGTGGCGGAAAAGGTGGGCGTTTCGCCGGGAACCATCTATACCTATTTTAAAGACAAGGATGAAGTGCTGCTCCATGTTCTGATCAATAATCTTGAACTGCTGGAAAATAACATGCAGGCGAGCCTGCACATCGATGATCCAATGGAATGCCTTGAATCCCTTGCCCAGAATTATAAGAACTATTATTTACGGTTCGGGCGATATACCGATATCCTCAGTTATCTGTCAAAAGCCGACGATGACGCTGTTTCAGAATGTTTCAGGAAAAAGTTGAAAGCCGTAATCGCCAAAATCTTTACAGGCCTTGAAAAACGGCTGGAAGCTGATGATATGGCGGCAATCCGAAAGGGCCTTACCCCTGAACGGACGGCCGTGGTGTTGTGGGCTGCCATCCAGGGCGCGTCCCAGGTAACGCTCCCCTCAGCCAATGGTCAGGATCGTCTGGACTGGCTGCAGTTTGATCATATGCTTCACGACATGATCCATGTGGCAACCGGTACTGCCGCTGTTCAGTAAAAAGGCGGGGCAATCAGGACAGCGCCTGCCGGACTTTGTTTGCAAGGTCCCGGATGGTAAATGGTTTGGAAAGAAAGTACCCGCCGTTTTGTGCCAGGTTGACGTCGGGCAAGGTGCTGGCTGTGTATCCGGAGATGTAGAGACATTTGATACAGGTGCGCCATAACCTTCTAGATATGTTAACGAATATTATATTACAAAAATAGGCGGCGGGTAAAGCTTCAATCTGTCTTTATCACTTCTAATGCTTTAATTGATGCCGGATCAGTCGTCCGATAGCTGTGACCGAGTAGGGCTTTTGAAGAAAGCCGGCCGGACCGGCGGCAATGGCCTTTTCCACCTCATCGGTTTTTGAAAATCCGCTGGTAATAATCGCTTTCTGTCGGGGATTGATGGTAAGAAGGCGTTCATAGGTTTCACGGCCATTCATGCCATCCCCCATGAGCATATCCAGCAGGACAAGATCGACCGGCTGATGGACCATATAGGAGACCGCGTCCTCACCACTGGAGACGGCCTTGACGGTATAGCCGAGTTTTTCCAGCAGTGCGCTTGCGACTTCCCGTTGCGTGGGTTCATCATCCACGACCAGGATTTTCTCGCCATTGCCCATGTAATGCTCATTCACTGCCGCCGGTTTTTTCCGGGGCAGGGGCTGATCTGTTGCGGGAAGGTAAAGCGCAAAAGTCGAACCGGCCGGTCCGGTGGTGACATTGATGAAGCCGTCATGCTCCCTGGCCGTGTTCCGGATGACCGCCAGCCCCAGACCTGTTCCGCTTCGGCCCATGACTTTTTTGGTGTAGAACGGTTCAAAAATGTGTTCCATATCGTCTTCGGCGATACCGGAGCCGCTGTCGGTGACAATGAGGGTGACATATTTGCCCTCCGGGATCGTATCATAACCGTTCAACGGGGTTTTCAAGTCCCGGTTGGCGGTTATGATCGTTACCATACCCTTATCTGTAACCGCTTCCGCCGCATTGATCACCAGGTTCATCAATGCTTTTTTGATGTGGGTGGGGGAGCATGTTATGTGCCATAGCGTGGCATCCGGCGCAAAACGGAACAGGATATCGGAAAATGATTCTTTGATCTTCAAATGCTCCGGGGAATGGCAATATTCCTGAACAAGTTCATTTAAATCGACCACTTCCTTGTTAATGGCCACGCCACGGGCTATGGTCAGCAGGTCTGCGACAATATCAGCTGCCCGCTCCCCTGCATCACGGATGGTTGCCAGTGACTGATGAAGTGGACTGTCCACCGGCAGGTCCATCAGCAGCATGTCCGGAAAGCTCAGGATGCCGGCCAGGATATTGTTCAGGTCATGGGCCACCCCGCCTGCCAGCACGGCAATCGACTCCATTCGTCTGGCTCTGGCGAGTTTCCGCTCACTTTCCAGCAGTTCTCTTCCAGCTTTTTTACGCTCACTGATATCCCGGCTGATGCCGAAAACGCCGATAATTTCACCGGTATCATTCCGAATCGGCGATATATTGTTTTCCACCCAGACGGTTGAGCCGTCCTTGCAATAATATTCCAGTTCCATCACAATCGGTTCGGTGATGCGGTTCCCCTGTTCTTCACCCTCCAGAGATGACTGAAATTTTTCCAGAACACGGACCATGGAATCGGGCGTCACCATTTCGTGAAGTGATTGCTGCATGGCCTCTTTCTGGGTCAGCCCCCTGACCCGATAGACCGCCGGGCTGACATAGGTCGGTTTGAGGTCCAGATCAACAGTCCAGATCACATCGTTTGAATTCTCTGCAAGGATTCGATACTTCTGTTCTTTTTCCCAGAGTGCGTCAATGACGGTTCGATATTCTTCAAGTTTTGCCTCAAGCTCGACAACCCGGGCATTGAGTTGCTGGTGTGACGATTCTTTCAAAAAACTTCCTTTTTCCGATGAATAATTATCTGCGCCGGTTGTGAAGGCCGGCGCGTAACGAGACAGTCTGACCTATATTTTGAACATTGTCAAAAAAAATATACAAAAGAGCACTATTATTTTAAGATATTGAGGTTCTTTATGAATTGACTTATATGGGAAATACCCGCGATTTTCAGGCATGGGGACACAGGGGACTGTCTCGGGGCATCTTGTCTGTAACCGCAAAGGGTTTTAGCTTGTGGTGTTTTGCACGCATCAAAGTTGCAATTCCTTGTCAGTATGGTAATCTTTAATTTCTGTATTTTCCCGGATATTTTATGAAATAGCCGGGTGATGACGTTCAAAACTGTTCGCAGGCAATTGAATTCAATTGTTTCAGAGATGAAAGGAGAGGGGGCATGATCCGAATTTTTCTGGCGCTCGTTTGTGTGATCATCGCGTTTGTTGTTCCATTGATTTTGAAAGATAAAAAGGTTTTTTCATCGGATGTGCCGGTGGATCCCGATAAGCCGATCATTCACAAGGAGTTGAATGGCTTGTTGGGCTTTATCCGGTGGGGATTTCTGCTGGTGGCCCTGTTTTTTGTTTTTTCAACCAGTTTTGTCATTATCGGCGGTGACAGGGTAGGGCACCTGAAGCGTATTTATTTTGCCGATCCCCTTCCTTCGGGCCGTGTGATTGCCCTGCCGAATCAGAAAGGGCCGCAGGCGGAAATTCTGGGGCCGGGCTTTAATTTCAAGCTGCTTTTAAATGTGCTGTATGATGTTGAGGAACTGCCGGTCATTTCCATACCGGATGGCCATTATGGCATATTGATCGCGAAGGATGGACGGTCATTGCGGTCGGATCAGTATCTGGCCGATGCGTGGCCGGAAAAAGAGTTTGACCTGATGAGCAATGCCCGGTTTTTTATGGGCGACAAGGTTGGGGAACACCAGAAAACAGACCAGCCACGAGGGCAGAAAGGCCCTCAGCTGTCCGTTCTACGGCCGGGAGACTATCGCTTGAACCATTATCTTTTTGAAGTGAAACTCGGAAAGGCTCTCAGAGTGGAAGCCGGAGAGGTGGCGGTCATCAAATCGAATGTGCAGGAGCGCCAGGAATGCAATCCGGTTGCCATCGCCGGCGATGACGGGGTGTTGTCCGTTCCCCTGGTGCACAAAGGATGCATCGGTGTCTGGGAAGAGCCGTTGTATCCCGGCACGTATTATATGAATGAAATGGCCTATACGTGGACAAAAGTGTCCAGCAGGGTGCAGACCTGGGCTTATAAGGGGGGGTATACCAGACGTCACATTGATTTGGATGTTGATCAGGACGGCAACATCACGCAAAAACCGCGGTCAATGGATGTGCCGGTTCCGGAAGATGCAGCCGACAGTGCCGTTACCTGCCGGGTGGAAGGCTGGACCGTGCCTCAGGAATTGCGGGTGCTGTTCCAGATTTCACCGGAAAATGCGCCGTTTGTGGTGGCTTCCGTGGGCGGGGTCGGGGAAGCGGAAAACAAGATTGTTACCCCAGCTGTCCGCTCTGTAGTACGCACGGTCATCGGCCGGGCCGTGAAAGGAACAAGGGAAGAAAACAAAGAGTTGTCTGAGATGAGCGAGGAGGAGCGGGCACTGGCATTGGGAACCCGGGTGCTGGATCTTGTTGAAAAGCGCACCAACCTGGAAAATCTCATGGAAAATGAACTCAAACCCGAGGTCTGGAAGGCCCGTATTACAGTAAAAGATATCCGTCTGGCTGAGCCGGTTATTCCGCCTGAATTGCTGGTTGCCAAGCTCAGGGCACAACTGGCCGACCAGTTGATTGCCGCATATAAACGGGAGAAAAGAGCCCAGGAAGAACGAAAAGATGTCAAACGCGCTCAGGCTGAAGCCGACAAGCAGGACCAGCTCGTGCAGGCTGAGATTGACGTGAATGTCTCGGAAAAGCGGAAAAAGGAGCTGAAAAATCAGGGAGAGGGCGAGAAATTGCGGCTCATAGAGATTGCAGCCGGTCAAAAAGCCCAGGTCGCCGTTCTGGGTGAAGCGCGCGTCATGTATCTGGAGACTATCAAGGAACTCTTGAAGGCGGCAGTGGAGAATCCGGAGATCGTGAAAGTTCCCCAGACTTATGTCGGCGGCAACGACAGTGACAGTCTCGTGGGGGCCGCTGCTGTTCTGGGGCAAAGCAACCTGGGGCAGGTTCTCGGCAATGTTCAGGCGCAGACCGGTAACTGAGCATTGAAGTTTTACAAGGCCGAAAATGTCACAACTTACCGTTACCATACTCGGTTCCGGCACGTGTGTGCCGTCTCTTGACAGGAGTTCGTGCGCGCTGCTGGTGGAGACCGGGGAAAGCCGG
This sequence comes from Thermodesulfobacteriota bacterium, assembly GCA_034189905.1. Lineage (GTDB taxonomy): Bacteria > Desulfobacterota > Desulfobacteria > Desulfobacterales > Desulfosudaceae > JAXHTY01. Next base: position 160,468 of record JAXHTY010000002.1, on the reverse strand, counting down.
GTTCTCTTTGATTGCGGACCGGGAACCATTCGGCGGTTGCTGGAAGCCGGGGTGACGATTTTTGATCTGACCCATATCTTTTTCACCCATTTTCATCCGGATCATACCGGAGAGATCGCTTCCCTGCTTTTTGCCAACAAATACGCCATGCCGCCGCAACGGACGGTGCCGCTGGCTCTGGCAGGCGGAAAGGGATTTATCCGGTTCTATGAATCCTTCAGGCAGATCTACGGCCACTGGATTTCGCTGGACAATGATTTGCTGACCCTGCATGAATTTCAAGCAAACGGTATGGACAGCCGGGATTATGGCGATTTTTCCATTACTACCATGCCCCTGGCGCACCGACCGGAAAGTGTCGGGTTTCGGCTTTCCTCGGGCGGGGTATCAATGGTATATTCGGGAGATACAGATGTGGATGACAATCTGGTGGCGCTGGCCGCTGATACGGCCCTGCTGGTATGTGAGGCGGCTGTGCCGGATGCCATGAAGATGCCGGGGCATCTGACCCCGTCCCTGGCTGGCGCTGTTGCCGCAAAGGCCAATGTTGGCGAACTGGTGCTGACCCATTTTTATCCGGTATGTGACGAGGTTGATCTTGCAAAAGAGTGCCGGAAGACATATAAGGGGAGGTTGCATTTGGCAACGGACCTGATGCAAATTGAGGTGATGGCTTCGTGAAAAGCCATCACCATGAGGGTTTGACAAAATTGCCATTAATATGGATATGCGTCAATGAAGTATTACCCAATATGCCTTGATATTCGGGGCCGGCAATGTCTTGTGGTGGGCGGCGGTGGTGTGGCCACACGAAAGGTGGCTTCCCTGCTGGATTACGGTGCCTTTGTTACGGTCGTGGCGCCGGCGGTAAGCGACGCCCTTGCGAGGATGGCCGCTGCAGGGCGTGTTGAACTGGTCCTTCGGGGGTATAAATCCGCTGATGCCGATGATGTGTTTTTGATCATCGGCGCCACCGATGATGCCCGGCTGAACCGAAAAATCAAGAGCGATGCGGATGAGCGAAACACCCTTTGCAATATCGCCGACTTTCCGGAAGCCTGTAATTTTATTCTGCCGTCGGTCATTCAGCGGGGGGATTTTCAACTCACCATTTCCACGTCGGGACAAAGCCCTGCATTTGCCAAGTATATGCGCAAAAAGCTGGAGACGCAGTTCGGCGAAGCTTACGCCCGGATGCTGGAAGTAATGGGGGCGATACGGAACAGGCTTCTGGCCGAAGCCCATGCCCCGGAAGCACATAAGCCTCTGTTTGAACAAATCATTGCCGGCGGGCTCCTTGAGATGATTGAAAACCAGGCGATCCGGCAGATTAATGGACTGTTGACCGAAATTCTGGGTGACGGGTTTACGCTGCAGGAACTGGGCGTTGATCTGTGATGATGGCCCTTGTAACCGATGACAATAAGGTGGATCCCACAAATGACGAATGCAGCCGCTTTGATTGCCGTACTGATCTATCTGTTCAGCACCGGCGCTTATCTTGCCTATCTGTTTGTACAGAAGGAGCATTTTTATAAATACGGTTATCGCCTGTTTGTAGCAGGATTTGCCTGTCATACCGTTTATATGGGTCTGAAGATTGCCGGTCTCGGTCATATCCCGGGATTTTCCCTGTCGCAGACCCTGTTTGTGGCGGCCTGGTGTCTGGCCGGCCTCTTTATCCTGCTGCACAGCCGGCTTAACCTCAAGTTTTTCGGTATCTATGTTGCCCCGCTGGTGGTGATCATCATGCTTTCCGCGGCCACGCTTCCCGATACCGTAAAGATTGCAGCCGAGGGACAATCCACTGCATTGGCGTTGAGCGATTTAAAAAAGAGCGTGTGGCTGATGGCCCATATTGTAACGATCTTTATCGGCGAAGCCGCTTTTGCTCTTGCCTTTGGTCTTGGGGGGTTTTATCTGATTCAGGAAGCCACCATCAAAAACAAGAGGCGGGGGTTTTTCTACCGCCGGCTGCCATCCCTGGAGCTTCTGGATGCTGCGGGGTACGCCTGTCTGGTGGTCGGCTTTACCATGTTGACCCTGGGGCTGATCACCGGCATTGTGTATGCCCGTATGATATGGGGCCGATTCTGGGGCTGGGATCCAAAAGAGGTATGGTCCGGGATTACCTGGCTGGTTTATGCGGCCCTTCTTCATCAGCGTCTTGTTGTGGGATGGCGGGGCCGTAGGGCCGCGATTATGGCGATTGTGGGCTTTGGTTTGCTGCTGTTTACCTTTTTAGGGGTTAACTTTTTATTGGAAGGGCATCATGGCATTTTTACAACCGTGTGAACGGATTGCCGATATATTATGCCGTCAAATCATATGAAAACCGATACAATTGAAACAAACACACGGGAAACCATCATTCTGCTGGGGCTGAATCACGAGACCGCACCGGTGGAAGTCAGGGAAAAGTTGTCCTTTGCACCGGATGAAGTGCCGATTGCCCTGAAGTCCCTGATCAACATCGATACCGTGAATGAAGTGATGTTGTTTTCCACGTGCAATCGGGTAGAGGTGCTGTTTACCACCCGGACCCCGGCGGCGGCTGTTGCGGCCATAAAGGCATTTATATGCGAATTCAAGGCTATTGACGGCAGCGTTTTTGAAGCCTGTCTTTACCGGTATCAGGATGATGAGGCGGTCCGGCATATTTTCAGGGTGGCATCCGGCCTGGATTCCATGCTGGTGGGCGAACCTCAGATATTCGGACAGGTAAAAACCGCATACCGGGAGGCCGTTCATCAGAAGACCGCCGGCGTTATTCTCAATCGCTTGATTCATCGGACTTTTTTTGTTGCCAAACGGGTGCGGAGTGAGACCGGTATCGGTGACAGCGCCGTTTCTGTGAGCTATGCCGCCATTGAACTGGGCCGGAAGATATTCGGGGAACTGGCCGGCAAACGGGTGCTGCTGGTGGGTGCCGGGGAAATGGCTGAACTGGCTGTGGAACATCTGGTCGCCCATCAGGTGGCCGAGGTTTATGTGGCCAACCGGACCCTGGAACGGGCTGTTGCCCTTGCCGAACGGTTTAACGGAAAATCGGTCGGATTTGAGGAGATTACGGACACGCTTCAGTTTGTAGACATTGTGATCAGTTCCACCGGTGCGCCGGATGTGGTTATTTCCCGGCAGCAGGTCAAGGCTGTCATGCGGAGCCGGCGCAATAGCCCGGTGTTCTTTATTGATATTGCGGTTCCCCGGGACATCGACCCGGCAGTCAACCGGATCGAAAATGCCTATGTTTATGATATTGACGACCTGAAATCGGTTGTGGCTGAAAATCTCCGGCAGCGGCAAAAGGAAGCGGTAAAGGCCGGGCGAATGGTGGATGAGGCCACTATCAAGTTCCGTGTCTGGTATGAGAGCCTGGATGTGGTCCCCACAATGGTGGCATTGCGGGAAAAGATGACCACTATAGCCAATGCGGAACTTGAGAAGACCATCGGTTCAATGCCGGAACTGACGGAACACCAGCGACAGGGACTCCATACCATGACCGACGCCATGGTCAACAAGATCATGCACGATCCCACGGTATTTCTGAAAAATATCGCCGGCAAGGCGGATAAGGAAAAAAACCGGTACCTGGATGTTATCCGCCGGCTGTTTAATATGGAAGACTGACCCGGAGATTTCATGAATTTTTTTTGATGGTCCCGTAAAAAGTCAAATTTGGAACGGCAAAGTAAAAAGTTTAAGTTCGAGGCGCGCAAATCTTGAGGAATGGAGCGTACTTAGCAGTACGTGACATGACGAAAGATGCAGCGCAACAAAGAAATTGGACTTTTTACGAAGCCGTCTTTTTTGACAGCTGACAATTATGTAATACCCCGGAGGAGGGCATATGAAACAATCCTGTACGTATCATCCCACCCAAAAGGCTCACTGGCATTGTGCCAAATGTGGCGCAGCCCTGTGCCCCGAATGCGTTGTGGCCAGAGACAAAAGCGGGTTCGGCGGTGTTACCGGCAAGGTGCATCTCTGTCCCAAATGCCATGTGCCGGTGGACTGGACCGGTGCCGCTAACCTGATTGAACCATTCTGGCAGCAATTGCCCCGTTTTTTTGTTTATCCCTTAAAGGTTGAACCCCTTATCGCCAATGTTATGCTGTCGGTACTTGCCCTTCTCTTCGGATGGGTCCCCTATATCAACATGATATTGTCTGCATTGCTGATCAAATATGCGTTTACCATATTGAAACGAACGGTGTACGGGGATATGCGGCCGCCCCGGCTGGACATGATTGCGGATTTGAACGATATCACGCCGGTTGCAAAACAGTGGATCCTTTTTGTACTTCTATGGGTGGGCGGGACCATTATTCTGGGATCGGTGGGAACCGCAGGTGCGTTGATTTATGCAATTCTTGTTATACTCCTGCTCCCGGCAATGATTATTCTGCTGGTCACATCCGAACAGATGACCCATGCTCTTAACCCCGTAGTGTTGACCGGCATGGTGGTCCGGATGGGGGGCGGGTATTTTCTGATGTGGCTGTTCCTGGCGCTGCTGCTTTTTGCCCCCGGATCGCTGGTATACCTGCTGTCCAAGTTTATGCATCCTTATGTGCTCACTCCCCTTGTGAATCTTATAAAGAATTACTATACATTCGTTTCCTATTTTCTTATGGGATATGTCATTCTTCAGTACCATGAACAACTGAACTATGAAATTTCCTTTGAGGATTTTTATGATCCTTCAACCGAGAAAAACAAGAAGACCGGAGAAACGGCCGATCCCCAGCAGGATATTCTGCAGCAGGTGGAAATACTCACAAAAGACGGAAAGATTGATGAGGCGGTGAACTATATCAAGGAAGCGACGGCCACCGCCGGATTCCTCAGTATTGTCCTTCTGGAGCGGTTCTATAAGCTTCTGTCCATTAAGAAAGATATCCCTGAAATGCTGGCCGCCGGGGAGACCCTTATCGGACGGCTGATTCAGGAGGGGCGAAAAGAAGATGCCTGTGATACATATGTGACGTGTGCTGCACAAAAAGGCCGTCTTCAGATGGCGGCCGCCGATCTTGTACGGGTGGGGGGATGGCTGCAGGAACAGGGGAAACCCAAGGCTGCTGCAAATGCCTACACCCGGATGATAAAGCTCCATCCGGAGGACGCGCTTGCCCCAAAAGCTTATTTTCAGCTTGCCCAGCTATATAATGAAAAATTGAACAATGCCGCCAAATCAAAGAAGCTCATTGAGACGCTGATCAATAAATACCCCGATCATGATATTGTCCGGTATGCGGAACGGTATCAGGCCGGCATTGCTGTGTAATGCCGCCAACCCGGAGATTCCATGAAATACCGGGTCAGGCCACCACGGAGATGCCTTTGCCGATTTTTTGATCCATCTCCAGAAGGTCCTGGATCAGGTTAAGCAGGATACTGGGTTTGAAGGGTTTGGCAAGAACGGTATATCCGTATCTTTCAATATCGCTATCCAGTCGTTCTTTTAAGGGGCCGATTTCCAGAAAACCGCTCATGTAGATGACTTTTACGCGTGGGTGAGACTTCCGGATTCTGGCGACAAAATCCAGGCCGTTCATCTGCGGCATTACAATATCACAAAGTATGATTTCCGGCATGAAAGCTTGATAGACGTTGTATCCCGCAACCCCGTCTGCTGCCGTTTGCACGTCATAACCTTCCAGGGTCAGAATCCGTTCAAACGCGTCCCGGATGCTCTCTTCATCTTCCACGATCAGAATTCTGTTTCGATATCTGTCTTTTTTGACAACGCCCCGTTTGATAATGGCCAGTAACGCCTCATCCGATACCTGGGCGACCAGCCGGTTGAGCCTGTTCAGCGATTGCTGGGTGATCATGGCCTTGCGCGAATTGTGCGGGTTCAGGTCGGGATGGTAGACTTTGCTTAGAAGCTTGTAGCTGGATTTAATATAGGAAATGACAGCCCGGTCGCCCAGTTCACTGTAAATCTCATGCGCTTTGTCCAGCAGACCAAGAAAGGCAAGTTCCTTTTCCACGTTTTGTGCTATGCTGTCAACTGTTGTCATACCGCTCTCAATGATACCGCCTCAATAGACGCCAATCCGAACACCAGAAGTCATATTCTGGCCGTTAAACGGCAAATGTATTTTCATACCGCAGCAGCAGGCTGGATGTCAAATAGTTTCCATCAAGAATCATATTCTGGTGCGGGCTGTATCCCGGGGAATGGCCGTCAAATCTTGAACGGCGTTTAGGGTTGTTTTTCAAGCATGGCAGCTTCGGTGGAATCGGCATATCGGGTGGACAGGATGCGGCGGCACATATCATATTTTTCCGTCATGTCGTTTTGTTGAAAGCTTTTGGCCAGCTTCCACAAAACGGTTGGGAGGCCGGGAAGGTCTGCGTTTTTTTTGAGCAATATGGCAAGCACTTTCTCTGCCTGCTTTATTTTTCCAAGCGTAATCAAAACGGTGCAAATCCGTAAGTAGGCAGCTGCAGGCAATTTGGGCCGCTTTGCGATGCCGGTATAGTCTTTATAAAGACGGTAGGCGGCATCGTACATTTCCGGATGGCTGGTGTAATGTTTCAACAGTTTGCCGGCAGTCGTATGAAAGGCGGTTGTGTCCGGCTGCATGCGGGCAATCTGGTACCGGGTTTTCAGTATCTCAAGGTGGTCCGGATACTCTTTGAGGCCTTCATCCAGAAGGGTCAGGGCCTCCTTTATTTTAAGGTCGGTGGCAAGGGCTAAAGATTCTTCAATATATTCAGGCGCTTTATCCTCTGCCGGCGTGGTGATCGCTTCAGTGTTATCAATATGCAGCAGCTTTTTGCTGATCAGGCCGATTGCCGCGCCGCCGATAAAACCGCCGGTGTGGGCCAGGTAGGCAACATTCGACACATCACCCTGAAATACTTCAAACCACACTTCTTTCCCTACCCAAATGGGCAGCAGAATGATGGCGGGAACCTTCACGTAATTGAAATAAAATCCGAGAGAATAGAAGATATTAATCCGGTTTGTGGCGTAAAGTGTTGTGACGATGCCCATCAATCCGGCAATGGCGCCTGAAGCCCCCACCAGGGGAACGGCGCTGTCGGGGTTAAACGCCCAGAACAGGCAGACTGCCGTTAGGCCAGTAAAAAGATACGCCGGTAAAAATGCGAAGCGTCTGATGCCCATCTCCACCAGGCAGCCCGCCAGCCAGAGAAAAATCATATTCCCGATCAGATGACCGGCCCCGCCATGCAGAAACATATGGGTCAGCATGGTCAGGGTAGAGGGAAAGCCCGGTTTAAAACCGAGACGGTAGGCCACGGCTTCGGAGCGCCTCTCTTTATATGTAGTACGCAGAGAACGCCACTTTTCATAGGCCGGATGGCCTTCGGATATGATCTTCCCGGCCTGAAGCATTTTGAGAAATTGGGCATCCGACATGATTGCAATGGCATAGGGCAACAGGTCCTGCTCGTCGGGGTTTTCAGGCAGGTCCGGTATTGTGTCGGCGTGTGTCTGTCTGTTTTTATAGGCAATGTATTCAGGTACTTCAATGGCTGCGAGGCCGGACTGGATATAATAGGTATATGCCCTTTGATAAGCGGCATTATCATTCAGCTGAAACAGAAAAAATATGAGACAATTGACGGTAATTAACCCCAGGGTCAACCAGGGCGGGTTTTTCCAGTTGATTTTGCCGGGAACCGGGATAATGAGCACGGGATGTGTCCTTTTATTTTATTGCCGTCATTTCTTGACGGCTTCGTAAAAAGTCCAATTTCTTTGTTGCGCTGCATCTCTCGTCATGTCACGTACAACTAAGTACGCTCCATTCCTCGAGATTTGCGCGCCTCGAACTTGAACTTTTTACTTTGCCGTCCCAAAATTGACTTTTTACGATACCGTCATTTCTTGACAACCTTCCACTTCTTCAGTGTCGATTCAATATCCTTGACCTGTTCCTGTTTGCCGGCCTGTTGTCTTGCGGTCAGCACCAGGTCCCAGACCCGGCCGTTGGGTGTCAAAAGACGGCGTGTGGCGTCGGGCTCGGCAAAATTGTTATCCCTGTAATAGGCCTGTATCTGTTCGTGGAACCGGGTATGCAGATGACTATCAATGAGGGACAGTTCCCTGAGCCGGAACAGAAATGCTTCTGCGGATACGCCGAACCGGTGTTTCAGTCGCAGCAGCAGTTCATAGGTCCACTGGTCCGGTTGAATGCCCAGTTGGCGGATGGTGGTGAGCACGCTCGATTCGGGCATGAGGAAAAAAGCGGCGAATTTCCGCGCCGCGCGGTGGCGTGTCAGGGGTTTTGCATCGCTGTTATCCGCTGCATCGGACGCCTCCGTCAGTTCACGGTCAGCCGTGATATCATCGTCGTCCGGATCAACGTTTTCGGGAAACTGGTTTTTGGCGGCGGCCGGGCCGGTCATCAACAAAATCCTGCCAAGGCCGTACGCCAGGTGAAAGAGCTTTCGTTCCGGAGTCATCAACCGGCGAATAAAGAAAAAAGCGTTCTGGTTTTCCATATCAAAAAAGGTAATAGAAGGGGTCTCCTTGGGCAGCGGCATGATAATCACCCGGAATCCCATGCTTTCAAAGAGTTCAAAATAGTCGAATACAATACTGGTGCCGATACTCATGTAGTTCCGCACCCGTTCAGCCAGTTCCGCAAGCCCCCGGGCACTGGTCTCAAATGGAATGTTAAGAGGGATTTTCGCCTGTTTTTGCGCACCGCAAATGGTCTCCAGTGCTGAAACCGCCTGGATGATTTCCCTCGTAGCATTCAGGACGCTGGGCGGAAACTGCCCATGGCCGTGGGTGGGCACAAAAGGCGCATCCGCGGCATTGACCTGGCAGGCTAGAAAGGTCTGAGGGTCTTCCGCAAAGAGCGTGTCCAGCGATACCCCCATGATTCTGGCAACCCGGTGAACTACGGCGGTGGAGGGCATATTTTCCCCGCGCTCGATACGCCCGAGCGGAACTTCCGACATGCCGATTTCCGCGGCCAGCCGGGCAATGGTCCAGCCCCGCTGATGGCGTAACTGGCGGATGTTTTGACCGATGTAGGTAAGTTCGTCTTTTTGGCGTTTCATGGCGCCCCTCCTCTTTTTCGTTGCCGGAACGTATAAGAAAAAAGGTTGAATTTTTCAAGTTTTTAAAGTGTTAGTACTTATATGTTGTTATGTCAAGTATAAATTTGAAATTTTTTGGTATTAATTTACTTTTTTGTCTGTCAGATGGTGCGTCGATTTGTTTTCCCGCATTCTTCCCTTTTCTTAACCGTCGTCGTTGTCGTAATCGTCATCGGCTGCTGTTCGATCCCGATTCCGATTTCGGTTTTGAATTGGGTTCCCGACATTTACACCAAGCCCCGGTTTGTGATATGAATGATATTCCAGTTTTGATAAGACATTTTGGTGCAACCAATGTTCAACCGTCGTCAACAATATGGCCGGCAGGGTGAGGCCATGGCTGCCCGGTTTCTCAAAAAACAGGGGTATGTTATCCTTTGCCGGAATTACCGGGCCCGAACCGGTGAAATCGACATTATCGCAAAAGACGGGGATGCCCTTGTTTTTATTGAAGTCAAATCACGGCATACAGATAGTTATGGCAGTGCCAAGGCCAGTATCACCCGGGCAAAACAGGCGAAAATTACCCGGACGGCCATGTATTACTTAAAAGAGACCAGGCAGGCCGAGGCCAGCGCGCGGTTTGATGTAGTGATCCTCGGGGGGGAGGGGGAGCATATTGAGGTGATCCGCAATGCGTTCGAGGCCGCGCTGTAGACTGAAATTGTATTTTGAAAAAGGAGGATATCATGCCAAGCACCGTTTTTTTTACCGATCTTTCTGCCAGTTTCAAGGAAAATCTCGTGGGCAAGCTGGGCCGGCTGGTTCAGGCGGCCGGGCTAGACGATGTGGTTGAAAAGCGGGACCTGGCCGCTGTGAAGCTGCATTTCGGCGAGTTGGGGAATACCGCCTATATCCGGCCCGTTTATCTGCGTAAAATCGTGGACCTGGTAAAGGCGTCCGGGGCCTCCCCGTTTCTGGCAGATGCCAACACCCTGTATGCGGGCTCCCGAAGCGAGGCTCCGCAGCATCTGGAAACCGCTATTTATAATGGATTTGCTTATTCGGTGGTGGGTGCCCCCCTGATCATTGCCGATGGGTTGCGGGGGAAGTCGGAAGTTGCCGTGGAAATCAACCAGAAGCGGTTCAAGGAGGTCTATATCGCCGCGGAGCTGGCCCGTGCCGATGCCATTATTTCCGTGGCTCATTTCAAGGGCCATGAACTGTCCGGGTTTGGCGGCGCCATCAAGAACATGGGCATGGGGTGCGCCTCGCGAAAAGGCAAGCTGGCCCAGCACTCTACTGTTTCACCGAAAGTAAAGGCCAAAACATGTGTGGGGTGCGGGGACTGTGAAGGCCACTGCGCCTTCGGAGCGATTGCGCTGAACGAGGATGACAAGGCCTTTATCAATTCGGAAAAATGTGCCGGATGCGGCGAGTGCATCCTTGTCTGCCCGACGGGTTCGGTAAAAATTCAGTGGGATCAGGCTGTACCGGTTTTTCTGGAAAATATGGTCGAATACACGCTGGGCGTGATCAAAGGCAAGGAAAAAAAGACCCTGTACGTGAATTTTATCACGGACGTTTCACCTGCGTGTGACTGCGTGCCTTATAATGACGCCCCCATGGTCCGGGATATCGGTATTCTGGCCTCAAAAGATCCGGTGGCCATTGATCAGGCATGTGTGGATATGGTCAACCGGGAACATGCGCTTCCCAACTCCTGCTTGAAAGAAAACCGGGAGCCGGGCGGCGATAAGTTCAAAAGTGTATATCCGCATGTGGACTGGGAGATACAGCTTGAATATGCCGAGGCACTGGGGCTCGGGACGCGGGACTACGCCATCGAAAAAATATAGCTTTTTCCGTTTCTGTGGCATGCGCCCATCGTTTTATATTTGACAATGTTGTCGTTTTTTTATAATTCTTGTTCTATAAAAATCGTGTTCATGTGATTTTATGGGGGTTTGGTTGTGAGAACACCTGCCTTCCGCGTGAATCTGGACCTTCCGGTTGGTGATTCACCATATAAAAAATAGTAATGGAGATGATAATCAATGGCTTCGGACCAACGCTACTATCAATTGACCCCCGGCAGAAAACCCATTCAGACCCTGATTACCCGTACCGCTTTTCTGATGCTGGGCCATGCGTTTCAAACCGCTTACCGGGTGGACCCGGCAGTGAAAAAAGAAGTGGACAGCTGGCCGGAAACATTCACCTTTGTGATGGATGTGGAGCCGGACGGGCCGCGGATGGTACTGGTTAAACGCAACAATACGCTTCAGTATCTGGGGGAACGGGAAGTTTATAATGCGGACGTGGTGCTGGCCGTGAAGAACGTTGAATTCGGTTTCCGGATGATGACGGGGTTGCTGAGCATCCCGCGGCTGGTGTTTGAGAACCGTCAATATGTAAAGGGCGATCTGGCGGTGGTGGCCTCGATTCTCCGTTGCATGAATGTGGTTGTGCTCATGATGCTGCCGGGGGTGGCCGGCTTTTTCCTGAAAAAGGTACCGCGTCTGAATATGCAGACCATCAAAAACAGGGTAGTGTTTTATACGGTGGGATGGCTGGGGCAGATCAAGTAGCCGGGGGCGCATCCGTGCGAATATGCTGAAAAGATGATCGTGTAAAAAGACGAATTTGGGATGGCAGAATAAAAAGTTCAAAAGCAAGGCGCCGGCCGCCATGCGGCAATTGGCCTTTTTATGAAGCCGTTAAAAGGAGTGGACATGGTGCCGTCATATTACGAATTCTACAATTCCGTCAAAATCATTTCAGGCCTGGAAGCCCTGGATTCCCTTCCATCCGAGCTTTTGCGGCTGGGGGTCAAGCAGCCCATTATCATTACGGACAAAGGGGTGGTCAACGCGGGATTGATCGATATTGTCAAGGCAAGCTTCAGTAACGGGGACGGTGCCGCCATCGGAGCTGTCTATGACGATACCCCGGTGGATTCATCCATTCACGCGGTCAATGAGATTGCCACCATTTACCGGGACAAGGGATGTGACGGCATTATTGCCGTGGGCGGCGGATCGGCCATTGACACGGCCAAGGGGGTGAATATCGTCCTGTCCGAGGATGCGGACGACCTGCTCAAGTTTACCGGCAATAACCGGGTCCGGGCCACCATGAAACCCTTTGTGGTGATTCCCACGACGGGGGGCACCGGTTCCGAGGTGACCATGGCCGCGGTGATCGCCAATCCGGACATGAATGTGAAAATGCAGTTTGTCACCCCTCTGATGCTCCCCGATTTTGCGGTTCTGGACCCGCGCATGACAAAGACCATGCCGCCGCATATTACTGCCGCCACCGGTATGGACGCATTGACCCATGTGGTGGAGGCGCTCATGAGTCTGCAGCGCAATCCCATAAGCGATGTATTCGCCTTTTCCGCCATTGAAATGATTATGGCCAATTTACCCGATGCGGTGAGGGAAGGGGAGAATCCCGAATCCCGGCTGGCCATGTCCAATGCAGCATTGCTGGCAGGCGTGGCGTTTTCAAACGCCATGGTGGGGGTGGTACATGCCGTGGCTCACGCCCTGGGCGGGGTCTGTCATGTGCCGCACGGTATGGCCAATTCCATTATTCTGCCGTTCGGCATGGAGTACAATCTGAGCAAGGTCGGCGATGCCTTGGCGGATATGCTGTTGCCGCTGGCGGGTCCGGAGGTATATGCAAAAACCTCGGCAAAAGATCGGGCCATGAAGTCCGTGGAGGCAATCCGGGCGCTGGGAAGGGAGTTGAACGAACTGTGCGGCCTTCCCCTGACCCTGAAGGAGGCCCGCGTGCCTGAAGACAAGCTGGAAGAGGTCGCCTGGGTGGCGGTGAATGACGGCGCCGCAAATTTCAATCCCATCCAGATCGAATATGAGGATGCCCTGGCAATATTACGCAAAGCGTATCAGTAGATAGAGGATTCTATGGAACAGATTATCGGCACCAGCAACAAAGTGTTGGACGTGGACTTGACGGAAATGACCGTCCAGATCATCACCATCACCACAGAAGACAGAAAGATGTACCTGGGCGGAAAAGGCATGGGCCTCAAACTGATCTATGACCGGATGCCCATGGATGCGGACCCGCTTGGGCCGGACAATATGATTGCCTTTATGCCCGGTGTCCTGATGGGGACAGGGGCGCCGTGCTCGGGTCGATTTGCCGCCGTGGCCAAATCTCCGCAGACCGGGGTGATGGCTTCCTCTTCATGCGGTGGCAAGTTCGGTATGGCTTTGAAGACTGCGGGCTGGGACGGTATCCTCATTCGGGGGCAGTCCCCTTCGCCGGTTTATCTGATGATCGACCATACCGGCGCCACGTTCCGGGATGCAAGTCACCTCTGGGGCAAGGATACCCAGGAGACACAACAGGTATTGCGGAAGGAGGGGGAGGCACTGGTCATCGGCCCGGCCGGGGAAAATCTCGTAAGCTTTGCCAACATCGCTTCGGGCGAGCGATATTTCGGCCGGGGGGGGCTGGGCAGCGTTATGGGGGCAAAACAGCTAAAAGGCCTGGTGGCCAAAGGCAAACATTACAAAATTGTTCCCAAAAACCAGAAAGCTTTTAAAAAAATCAAGAAAAAGGCCAACAATTTTATCAATGCCAATCCCTGGACATCGGTTGCCAACCGCCTGTACGGTACCCTGAGTATTGTCAACAACACCAAAAGTTCAGGCCTTCTTCCGGTCCGCAATTTTCAGGACGGCACATCAGCCAATGCCTATAAGATCACCGGTGAGACTGTCCGGCGGCAGTACAATCCCAAGCATCATATCTGCAAGCCCTGCACTATTATGTGCGGGAAAAAGGCGGTTTTTAACGGGCAGGAGATGCCGGTTCCCGAATATGAAACCATGGGCCTGCTGGGGTCCAACCTCGATATTTTTGATCCGGCCATTATCGCTCAATGGAACAAGATCTGCGGGGATATGGGGATGGATACCATGTCTGCCGGCGGGACTGTTGCATGGGTCATGGAAGCGGCGGAAAAGGGGCTGGTGCAGTCCGATCTGCGATTCGGCAACCCTGACGGTGTCAGCGAAGCCCTTTATGACATCGGTTACAGCCGGGAATTCGGCAAGGAGATGGCCGGCGGGTCCAGGGGACTTTCTGAAAAATACGGCGGCGCGGATTTTGCCATGAACGTTAAAGGCATGGAAATATCCGCCTATGACCCCAGGGGGAGTTACGGACTGGGGCTGGGATATGCGGTGACCAACAGAGGCGGGTGTCACCTGGGCTCCACCATGATGGCCCAAGAGAATTTCATGTGTCTGCTGGCGCCCCATACAACGCTTTCCAAAGCCAGGTGGGTGGTCTTTTTTGAGAACCTGATCAACTGCATTAATTCACTGCACACCTGTTTGTTTACATCCTATGCCTATCTGCTCGAACTGAGTGTGCCCAAGTATTCGTCCTGGCTGTCTTCGCTGATCGGCATGCAGTTTTTCCCCAGTGTACTGATGCTGGCGGTGGACTTCAGCGTGATGTATCGTAAGCTGTGGTCCTCGGTAACGGGCATCCCCATATCACGGGCTGCTTTCAACCGGGCCGGAGAACGGATTCAGGTGCTGGAGCGGCATATGAACACCCTGGCCGGCGGTTCGAGGAAGGACGATAAACTGCCCAAACGGTTGCTGGCCGAAGCACGCCAATGCGACAAAAAGAACCGGACGGTGCCGCTTGACGTCATGCTGGAAAAGTATTACCGGATCCGCGGGTATAACCCGGCGGACGGCAAACCGCAGCCGGATCTGCTTAAAAAGCTGAAGATTGCGGCATAACTGGTGTCCATCCATTTCACATGGATGGCACAATCTGGGGTTTCCAATCCAGAAATGTGAATTTTTCCGCAAGATCAAGGAAAACAAGGGGTTGCGCGGAGGCGTACTGGGCGTACGCCGCACAAGCAAGCCCGCAGTTTGACGCAGATATTGCGGAAAAAGGCCATTTATGGATGGAAACTAACTGGCTATTGGCTTTTTTATGAAGCCATCAAAAGGAATGATGAAATGATACCGTCTTACTATACCTTTGTGCACAAGAGTAAACTCATCAACGGGAAGCTGGCGCTGGAGCAGATTCCACCGGAGCTGGATCAGATCCCTGCCAGAAATCCTCTTCTTATAACGGATACTTACACCAGCCGCGCCATGATAAAGGCGCTGGCCGGTGCATTTGCCCGCACCGCCAACCCCATTACGGTTTACGATCGTGTGCCCGCCACCGTGGACGAATCGGTTATCCGGGAAATCACGGATGTGTATCATGAAACCGCCAGTAATGCCATTCTTGCCCTGGGCGGCAATACCGTTATTGACACCGCCAAAGGCGTCAACGTGACGGTCTCCAATCCCGGCGTGAAATTTGCCGATGTGCAGGGATATGACAAACTTGACGGACCGTTGCGGCCGTTTATTGCCATCCCCACCATGGTCCAGGCCCGGGCCGCCATCAACATGTCCCTGAAGGTCAATTCCGGAGCGGATCGTTTTGCGCTTCTCTCGCCGATGCTCATGCCCCGGTGTGCCGTTGTTGACCCGCGCATGATGGTTTCACAAAACAGGCGGGATGTTGCCGCCGGAATCCTGGCAACTTTGTTCCGGGCTGTTGAAGCGGCTACCGGTCCCCAGCAGAACCCCGTGAGCAAGGCATTTGCCTATTGCGCCATCGATCTGTTACGGCAAGAGATGGGTAAGGTACTGAAAAACATTAAAAAACACAAAGCACTGGCCAATATTACCAGTGCCAATGTACTTGCTGATGTAGCCCTGTCCAATACCACCCAGGGACTCGGGTTTGCCATTTCGCAGGCGATCACCGGCGACAGCAACACACCCGGGGATGTGGCGGTGGGCCAGATGTTGCCGGCACTGATGAAAACCCGCATCAATGAAGACGGTGCCGATGATGTGGCGGCAAGACTACTGCTGTCGCTTGTAGGAGCGGATAAATACGCTGCCACACCGGCTGCAAAACGTCCGCAGGCCGCTGTTGATACGGTGGCTGACCTGGTCCGGCAACTTCAAAAGGCCGGCAGCCCGGACCTCACCCCCTCCGTCATGGGGATAGAATCCCGGTTCGACGATATCGCGGCAGCTGTGGCCGACAACACCGACCGGCTGGGCGGTGAAACCGTGGATAAAGGCCAGGTGCTGGCGATCCTCACGTCTGTGTAAAATCCCACCCAGAGGGGCTGGCGCCGGTTCCCCCTGAAAGGGGGTCGCCCCGGTTGTGAGCGAAATCGAGCGGACTTCAAATCCGGCAACAAACTTTAAGTCTGACACTTTGTACCAAGCGCAAATTGCATTGTGCGTCGGCACCCGGTGATTTCATACCGATGGCGATTTTGATTATTCCCGGGCCATATTTTTCAGATCGAAGCAAATCGTTTGACTGTCTTCCACCCCCTTGATTTACCGTCAACGCATCTTATCCTAATTATAATGACGCATTTTAAAGGATACATATAAGAAAAAGGCGGTGAAATCATGAATAATTCATTAAATACGGTTATATCGATAATCGGTGATACCTATCAAAATATGATGACGGACTCGGCACGGCATTATTGCGAGGTCAATATCGGTAAGCGGGCTGAAGAAAACGGCATTGCCGATATACCGGAGCACCTTGGCAGGGTCAATGCCATTGTGCTGTTGAAACATCCGGTGAGCGGCATGAAGGTCAGAATCGACGGCAGAACATTTGTCGATTACGCCCAGTTCGACTCCGGCATAGTGGTGCCGGGGTTTGTGGCGAGGGAAACGAAACTGTCACATAAACCGTATATACCCCGGGACAGTATGGTTTTAAATTGCGCCTGACAGGATCGATGTCTGCTGCTGAATAAGAATATTGCGTAAACCATTGCCGACTGATAATATTTCTCCAGTTTTTCTGTCAGACGTTTTCCACAACACAGCAAAAGAGGCGATGATGACCATGGAACTGGCGCAATACCGAGCTTATGGAGAGCGGATTGAGTCATTGATCCGGCCGGCCACGTTTCCGCTGGCAGTGAAAGTCATTCAATCGGAAAGTGAGATCCCGCCGGGTGCAAAACGGCCTGTCAAAGATCTGGGGACGCAGAACTTTATCTGCCAGAATTTCAAGATGGCCCGTGCCTACGGATGGACCATTGCCGTTACGTCGGGAGACACCAATTGCAAGCTCGCCCGGGCGGTGTATGGCTGGGATGTACTCACCGAAGAAGAGATGAAGTGGGCAGAGGCTTTCAGTGTCGGGCTGTATGCAAAGGACGGTGAAACCGCGGCCCGGTTTGCAGATCATATCGTACCCCTGGACCATGCATTTGCCGGTCTTGTGATCTCGCCGCTGACCCGGACAAAGATTGTACCCGATACGGTGCTGATTTACTGTCTTCCGGCCCAGGCCATGCGCTTTATCCAGGGATATCTCTTTATGGAAGGCGGTGCCCTGTCGTTCAGTGCGGCCGGCAGGGTAGGTTCCTGTCACGAGGGCGTTACCAAAACCATTCAAACCGGAAAGCCCCAGTATGTGACCCTGGGCAATGGCGACCGCATATGGGGCGGCGCCCAGGATAACGAGGTGATGTTTGCCTGTCCGGCCGCAAAACTGGATGTGCTCATGACCGGCCTTGAAGAGACCCATGCCGCGGGCCTCCGATACCCGGTTCCCCAGTACATGAATTTTACCCCGGGATTCCAGGCGTCATTTGAAAAAGCAGCCATGGAGCGGGCGGGCGGAACGATTGCAAAAAAAGAATGATATATAAATGAACTGTCTGGTCGTCAGGGCGCACCCGCTCGATAAAAGTCTCTGCGCTGAAATGACCCGGGTTGTGACGGAAATGCTGCAGGCTGCGGGGCATTCCGTGATAATTGAGGATCTGTATGAACAGGGGTTTGGTGCGGCAATGACCCCGCAGGAGCGGGAAAGTTACTATGCGGAAAGTTACGATACCCAGGGCGTATCGGGGCAGATTGAGCGCCTGAAGGCTGCCGAGGCGATTGTCCTTGTCTTCCCCACCTGGTGGTTTGGTTTCCCGGCCATCCTCAAGGGCTGGTTTGACCGGGTCTGGGCGCCGGGTACGGCGTATGACCACGCGCCCGGGTTCGGGCCGATTCAGCCAAGACTGCATGAACTCCGGCGCATGCTGGTGATTACCTCACTGGGAGCCCCCTGGTGGGTTGACTATTTCATCCTGCGGCAGCCGGTCAAGCGGGTCTTGAAGACCGCCATTGTGGGCACCTGCGCACCCCGATGCCGGCTTCAGATGTTGTCCGTCTATAAATGTGAAGACTTGTCCCCGTCTCAGGTGGACAAATTCTGCTCACGCATTCAACGGGCGTTGGCAGAATGGTGATTGCCGGAAAATACGGCCATATTGTCCCCTGCCGGCATATCGGCCGGCGGTTCTGCTGCCCGGGCAATAAGCCGGTTGACATATGCGGTAAAACAATTTTTCAGGCGGATGATATCGCACCGGGTTGTCATACTGCCTCATTAAATGGTCAGTATCCTGTTTTCATGTCGGATTTGTAAGTGGAAACCGGTTGTTTTTCGCCGCGTGTCATCTTATAATATATTTTTACACAGGTATTATTGACATCTCTGTCTGCCGTATTATTTTCGGCACAACGCCCGGGTTATTCACAAGCCGTTACGGGTGCATATGTTTCTAAGCAGCCTTTACTGAAAGACCGATCCCATGCAGTTACGCCAGCATCCCGCCCCGGGGACGCATCGTGTCATGTTCCGGGGAGATACCATTACATTTTTACTCGATTTTTCCCGACCGTTGTCCGGCAATGCATGGCTGCGGACCAATATCGGTTACGCGGGCGTGGCACGGCAAAATATTATCAACGCGATCGCGCAGGATATTCCTTCCCTGAGCACCGACTGGTATGATCTCCCCATGATCCGGGTCAATGACCGGCAATATCGCATTACGCTTCCCCTCACACAGGTGGGCCACTTTGAGGCGAAATGTCTTTTCATACCAACGGGAAAGTCCCGACCCATATGGCCGGAAGGCGACAATGTGACCCTTAACATCGAACCGGCGGAGACCTGTTGCGGCAATATTATCTATAATGCCTTTGTCCGTCAGTTCGGACCGAACAGGGACGGCACCGGCCGGCCGGGCGAGGCAGCGGCCGCCTGTATCGCCGATCTGGATGCGCAGCACTATACCGTGATCCCGCCGTCAGGAACGTTTCGCGATCTGATTGCCGAGCTCGATTTTATCGTGGGTCGGCTTGGCTGCCGGATCATTCACCTGCTGCCCATCCATCCGACGCCCACCACTTTTGCTCGCATGGGGCGTTTTGGCAGCCCATATGCCGCGCTCAGCTTTACAGGTATTGATCCGGCCCTGGCCGTGTTTGACAAAAAAGCCACGCCTCTGGAGCAGTTTATCGAACTGGTGGATGCCGTGCATGCCCGTTATGCACGCATCATTCTGGATATTGCCATCAACCACACGGGCTGGGCGTCCAGCCTTCACACATCCCACCCTGAATGGCTGGAACGGGATGAGGACGGGGAAATTCAGGTGCCCGGCGCCTGGGGCGTTCGATGGGAGGATCTGACCAGCCTGGACCATTCCCGGCAGGACCTGTGGGCGTTTCTGGGGGATGTGTTTCTCACATGGTGCCGCAGGGGTGTGGACGGTTTCCGTTGCGATGCCGGTTATATGATTCCGGCCAGAGCGTGGCGATACATTGTGGCCCGGGTCAGGGAGCAGTTTCCGGATACGCTTTTTTTTCTGGAGGGCCTGGGCGGCAAAGTGTCTGTTACCCGGGACCTGCTGAACCGATCCAACCTGAACTGGGCCTACTCCGAGTTGTTCCAGAACTATGACCGCGGCCAGATCGAGCACTATCTGCCCACTGCCATGGAAATCGCCGAACAGGAAGGCATCATGATTCATTTTGCCGAAACCCATGACAACAACCGGCTGGCCGCAACATCAAAGACCTATGCAAAAATGCGAACGGCCCTGTGCGCGCTGTTTTCTCATCAGGGAGGATTCGGCTTTGCCAACGGGGTGGAGTGGTTTGCCACGGAAAAGATCAATGTGCATGATGCCACATCTTTGAACTGGGGTGCCGAGGAGAATCAGGTGGATCATGTGCGGCGGCTGAACCTGATTCTTTTGCGTCACCCGGCCTTTTTTGACAATGTGGCCATGCAAATGATTCAGACCGGCACTGGCAACGGTATTGTTATGCTGCGTCGCCATGTGCCCACCGGTAAAACCTTACTGATTGTGGTCAACCTGGATCATGACGCGCCCAACACCCTTTCCTGGGTGTTGCCGGTGGAGGTCCCCCGGCCGGCCCCCGATACCCCGTATACGGATATGCTTACCGGGACGGAGCACCGGATGGCGGTAAACGGGGATACGTATTCCTGCGAGCTGGGGCCCGGTTGCGTGCTTTGCCTGACACATGACCCGTCGGATCTGACGCTGCTGGAAGATACCGGCGAATTGACGGCAGTGCCGGATCATGCCGTTGGGCAGCGGGTACGGGCCAAAGTGCTGGATGTGTTTTGTACGTTCAATGGCATCACCGACGTGACCGGCCTGGATATGGACGATGCCGTGAAGAGACTTTGTGATGATCCCCGGGGGTTTTGCCGGTTCTCTAATCCTGAAGGCGGGGAATCGCGCGTGGTTACCTGGCGCTGGCCGGAGGACTGCAACCGGACGGTCATGGTGCCGCCGGGTCATTTCCTGCTGGTTACGGCCGAAACCCATTTCCGCGCGGCGATTGTCGATCCTGACGGTACGCAATCGGTTGTAACGGCCGTAGAAGACAGCCTGCGGGACAGCCATAACTCCTGGTTTGTCCTGTTTAATCCCGATGGAGATCCATCAACCCTTCATCGCCGGAGACTGCAGATAACGGTTTATGGCCGCAGTGATCATCAGTACAGGGAGGCGCCCCTTTTGTTTCTGCCCGATGCCCACCGCGCGGTATTACGCACGTTTTTTCATCGTCATGAAGTAGGCGAAACGACTCATACAGTGCTTGGCACAAACGGCATCGGGGGAATGATGCGGGCCAATGCCCTTTGGGGACGCCTTGACAGTAAATACGACGCACTGCTGGCAGCCAACCTGAACCCGCATTTTCCCGAAGACCGGCGGGTCATGTTTACCCGCTGCCGGGCCTGGGTGGTTTATCAGGGCTATTCCCAGGAGATATCTTTTGACTGTCTGGATACTTTCCGCATTACCACCGGCACCGGAACATGGCGCTACCGGATACCGGCGGGCCAGGGCAGCCGCATCGGCCTGACCATCCGTGCGGCCATGGTGCCCGGTGAAAACGCCATAATCCTGGATTTTTACCGGGAAGCGGCAAACGGTGATGAACAGGCGTTGGCAGACAATGCCGACGTCCGGCTGATTCTGCGGCCGGATATCGAGGACCGGAATTTTCATCATACCACTAAGGCATTTACCGGTCCGGAACATGCATGGCCGGCCGCGATTCACCCGGAAAAGAGCGGGTTTGTGTTTGCGCCGGACGCATCCCGGCGGTTACGCATTGCCGTGGCGGAAAGCGCTTATGTGCCCGAGCCTGAATGGTACTATATGGTGCCCCGTCCGCTGGAAGCGGAGCGGGGGATGGACGATGCATCCGATCTGTTCAGTCCGGGCTATTTTTCGATTTTTCTCAAGGGCGGGGAAACCGCCACACTTCGTGCATCGGTGAATGATGCAGTGGAAATGCCCGATATGCCGTCGGCATCAGAACCGAATGACGATACCTTTGAAAGTGCCCTTTACACCAATCTGTCGGCATACCTGGTGAAGCGCGGGGAATTCAAATCGGTCATCGCGGGATATCCTTGGTTTCTGGACTGGGGGCGGGATTCACTGATATTTTCCAGGGGGCTGATCGCCGCGGGCATGATAGATTCGGCAAAAGCCGTATTAAAACAGTTCGGCCGGTTCGAGGTGGACGGCACCCTGCCGAACATGATTCAGGGAGATGATGCGGGCAACCGGGATACATCGGACGCCCCCCTGTGGTTTTTCACTGCCTGCGCCGATATACTGAAAGCTGAAAACAACCACGATTTTCTGGATGAATCCTGCGGAAGCCGAACCATTCGGGAAATACTGTTATCCATTGCCAATGCTTACCTGAAAGGCACGCCAAACGGCATTTATGTGGATGATTCTACCGGCCTTGTGTTCAGTCCCGCCCATTTTACCTGGATGGATACCAATTACCCGGCCTGCACCCCGCGTCAGGGGTATTGCATCGAGATCCAGGCGCTCTGGCATGGAGCCCTTTCATTACTCGCGGCGATCGATCCGGAAAACCGTCCGGCCTGGGCAGAACGGGCCAAGCAGGTGCAGCGGGCCATTACTGATCGTTTCTATCGGGATGAGGGGTTTCTGGCCGACTGTATTCATACCCGGCCCGGTGAGGCTGCCCGGCAAGGGAGCGTGGATGATGCCCTCCGGCCCAATCAATTGCTGGCGGTCACACTGGGTGCAACCACCGATCCGGCCATGTGCGCATCCATCCTGGACGCATGTGAATGTCTGCTGGTGCCGGGCGCTATTCGGAGCCTGGCCGACCGGCCTGTCACCTTTCCGATCGATATTTCCCACAACGGACAGGCCCTGAATAATCCCCATGAGCCCTATAAGGGCCGATATACCGGGGACGAGGACACGTCCCGCAAGCCGGCATACCATAACGGTACCGCATGGACATGGATGTTTCCCTTGTATTGTGAAGCCTGGGCCATGGCGTATGGCGAGGAGGGTAACGCCTCGGCCCGGTCCCTGCTGGCCTCCGCCATGACGTTGCTGGACAGGGGATGCACGGGCCATCTCCCGGAGATTGTGGACGGGGATGCGCCGCACACCCACCGCGGATGCGATGCCCAGGCCTGGGGGCTCAGTGAGTTTGTCCGGGTATGGACAAAACTGAAGGCGCCGTCCCGGCGCTCTTTTTTCCAGGACCATTAAAACTGAATAGGCCATCGATTTGCGCTTGATTTTCATTTTCACATGCTTATTATGAAGTTAAACGGTGATTTGATGACTTATCTGCGTCATCCAACGGCGCATTGATCTCTTTTCAGGATATGATTTCCCGGATGTGTTTACTGGTGATCAGATTTATTCAACCATCAAGGCTTTGGTGTTTGTAAACGGTTTGCTCAATTAACATTCTTTTCAGGAGGGGTCCCAATGAGTTTAAAAAAACAGTACATCAAAAAAAACCAGGTTTGCAAAGTCACGTTCCGGGTGCCCCGGAAGGCGGCCATGGGAGCGGATTCCATCTGTGTTGTGGGGGATTTCAACAACTGGAGCATCCGGGACAACCCCATGGAAAAGCTGAAAAGCGGGGACTTCAAAACAACCATTAATCTTGAAGCAAACCGGGCATATCAGTTCCGTTATTTCATGGACGACAAGGTCTGGGAGAACGATTGGGAAGCAGACCGCTATGTAAGAAGCGATTACGGAAACTGTGATAACTCCGTGGTCGTGGTTTAGCCCGGGTATTTTGTTCAGTTGCAGGGAATTATTTCATTTCGTGAAATAACCGGTTTGACCCAAATCTTATTCAGAGGATAAAACCTATGAGTTTTCTACAAACGTTTCAGGTGTTTCCCTATGTTCCAAAACCGCTCAAGTTCCTGGAAGTGCTTTCCCGGAATATGTGGTGGTGCTGGAATATGGATGCCATTGATTTGTTCCGACGAATTGACCCCAAATCCTGGGATGCGGCCGGGCGTAATCCGATTACCTTCTCCTCGATGATCAGTCAGAAACGGATGGAGGAGCTGGCGCAGGACGACAGTTTTCTGGCGCATCTGGAAAGGGTTCAAGGGCAGTTTGAAAGCCAGGTGGATGGCCCCATGGAGAATGATGCATTGAGCGAATCCGATACAATCGCCTATTTTTCCATGGAGTTCGGTATTCATGAAAGTCTGCCCCAGTTCGCCGGTGGATTGGGGATTCTGGCGGGGGACCATATGAAAGCCGCATCCGATCTCAGGATTCCCATTGTGGGGGTGGGGCTCTTTTATCGCAGCGGATATTTTCACCAATACTTGAACCATGAGGGGTGGCAGCAGGAAAGCTACCCGGAGATCGATCTGTTCCATCTGCCCATTGAGCGTGCCCGGGATGCCACCGGCAATGAGCTGCGGCTGACCGTGGCCGGCCCGGACGGTGACATCCGGCTGGTGGTATGGCGCCTGAATGTCGGCCGCATTACCCTGTACCTGCTGGACACCAATATCAAGGAAAACCCGCAGCAAATCCGGGATATCAATTCCCACCTCTACCGCTCCGATTCCAATGTGCGCCTGGCCCAGGAAGTGATCCTGGGTATCGGCGGCATGCGCGCCCTGGATGCCATGGGGATTTATCCCACTGTCTGCCATCTGAATGAAGGCCATTGTTCTTTTTTAAGCATCGAGCGCCTTCGGCAGATTATGGAAAAGCAGAACGTGGATCTGAAAACCGCCATTGAGATCTGCTCCCGGAGCACGGTTTTTACGACCCATACCCCGGTTCCGGCCGGGCATGACGAGTTTACACCCGATGCCGTCAAGCCGTATCTGGCGCCGTTGGCCCAGGACTTTGGCATTCCGGTGGAAGAGCTTCTGAGTTGGGGGCAAATCGCGGGGGCATCCAAGGACAGCCCGTTTTCCATGTTTGTATTGGGACTGCGTCTGGCTCAGTACTGCAACGGCGTGAGCGAGCTGCACGGATCGGTGGCCCGCAAAATGTGGGCGTATGTCTGGCCCGGCCGGCCGGAGGAAGAGGTGCCCATCAGTCATGTTACCAACGGCGCGCATATTCCCTCCTGGATATCCATTGAGAACTCGCTGTTGTTTGAACGGTATCTGGAGCCGGAATGGCACTTGAACGCCTGGAAGGGTGAATTGACCAAACGGATCGACAATATCTACGATGAAGAACTCTGGCGGGCGCATGAAATGAGCCGCACACGCCTGATCCGGTCTTGCCGCAAGCTCATGGTCAACCAGTACGGGCGGCGGAACGCGCCCAAGTCGGTCATGCGGGATGCCGAATCGGTTCTGGATCAGGATGTGTTGACCATTGCATTTGCCCGCCGGTTCGCCACCTATAAGCGCGCCACCCTGCTGCTCCAGGATATGGATCGCTTTGAAGCCCTGCTGCGCAATAAGGAACAGCCCGTCCAGTTTATTTTTTCCGGCAAGGCCCACCCCCGGGATAACGAGGGCAAGACCCTGATACAGCGGATTGTTGAGCTGGCCCGCAATGCCGAGTTCCGGCATAAGGTAATTTTTCTGGAAGACTATGATATCAATGTGGCGCGGCACCTCGTACAGGGCGCCGATGTCTGGCTGAATACCCCACGAAGGCCTTTTGAAGCCTGCGGCACATCCGGTATGAAAGCCGCGGCCAATGGCGTGCTCAATGTGAGCATCCTGGACGGCTGGTGGTGTGAGGGTTATTCGCCGGAAACCGGCTGGGCCATTGGCGACGGGCAGGAATATGAGGATTACAATTACCAGGATGCCGTGGAGAGCCAGGCGCTGTACAATATCCTGGAGAACGATGTGATTCCCTGTTTTTACGACCGGGAAAGCGGGGACCTGCCGGTGAAGTGGCTGAAGATGATGAAGGCGTCCATGCGGATGGCCATCGAATACTTCTGTGCCCACAGGATGGTGGACAATTACTTAAACCATTTCTATATTCCGGCGGTCAACCGGTTTTATGAACTGACAAAAGACGACGCTGCCGAAGCCATGCGGTTGACAGTTTTTCATGAACGGCTTCGCAAGAAATGGGGCGCCATTACCATTGAACCGCCGGTGCGGCACGAAAATGGCCCCTTCCGGGTCGGCGAGGCGATGGACATCACTTCGGACGTATATCTGGGCGATTTAAAGCCCGAAGAGGTTAAAGTCGAGCTTTATTACGGAAGGGTGAAGAACGTGGAGGCGCTGATGGACGGCCAGACCCTGGAGATGAGTGTCAAAGAGTCCCTGGATGCCGGGAAGTATCGGTATGAATGCTCTCTGCCCTGCCAGAGGGCCGGGCGGTTCGGGTTCACCGTCCGCATCACACCCCGGGGCGATGACCTGATTACCAATACGCCGGGGTTGATTACCTGGGCCTAGTCCTGTCACTTCACAAGCTGTCCTGGGTGCATCTGTGGTGTTGCAGCATGCCCACGGAGAGTTGACAAGCGCGGCGGAATACAACATCGCGTCCTGTTGGTTCCCGCGCAACACGAGACAAAACGCGCTGTTTTTGGAATATGGAAAGAGATCAAATGCCGGCTGAACATATATCGAAAAAACCCCGGGTGCTGGTGGTAACCCCTGAGGTAACGTATCTGCCCGAGGGCATGGGCAACGCCGCAAACACTCTGACCGCCAAGGCCGGGGGACTGGCGGATGTGTCCGCCGCCCTGATCAATGCGCTGTTTACCCATGGCGGGGATGTTCACGTTGCAATGCCCGACTACCGCACCATGTTTGACGGAAACGCTGAACCGGTATTAAAAAAGGAGTTCAATGCCATAAAAAACCGGATGCCGGATGACCGGGTTCATCTGGCCAGGGACCGGGCCTTTTTTTACATGAACTGTGTCTATTCCAGCTATTCATGGGAAAATGTGAAGATCGCCCTGGCGTTTCAACGGGAAGTCATCAATAATATCGTGCCAGAGGTAAAACCCGACCTGATTCACTGCAACGACTGGATGACGGGCCTTATTCCGGCCATGGCCCGGGAACTGGATATCCCGTGTCTGTTTACCATTCATAATATTTTTACCGTGAAGCGAAGCCTGGCGGAGATTGAAGACCGGGGGGTCGATGCGGCCTCCTTCTGGAAGCAGCTCTACTTTGAATGGCCGCCCTACAATTATGAAGAGAGCCGTGAAAACAACATGGTGGACTTTCTTGTCAGCGGTATTTTTGCCGCCCATTTCGTCAATACCGTTAGCCCCACCTTTCTGTCAGAAATCATCGATGGCCGGCATGGCTTTGTGGAACCGGCGGTGCAGCAGCAACTGGCCAATAAATGGCATGCGGGATGTGCGGCCGGTATCTTGAACAGTCCGGACCCCACCTTCAATCCCTCAACCGACCCGGGCCTTGCGGTGCAATACGATGCCAAAAACCACACCAGGGGCAAGATCGAAAACAAGCGCCATTTGCAAAAGAAGCTGGGATTGGTTGAGGATACCAATGCGCCGCTTTTTTTCTGGCCATCGCGTCTGGATCGGCTGCAGAAGGGGAGCCAGCTGCTGGCGCATATCCTTTATCAGGTGGTCTCCAAATACTGGGATATGCCCATGCAGGTGGTGTTTGTGGCAAACGGCGAATACCAGGACTATTTCAAGCAGATCGTCTGGCAGTTTCATCTTTCAAAACGCGTAGCGGTTTGTGACTTTGATGAGGATCTGGCACGGCTGGCATACGGGGCGTCGGATTTTATCCTCATGCCGTCGGCTTTTGAACCCTGCGGCCTGCCGCAGATGATCGGCGCAATTTACGGGGCACTCCCTGTGGCTCATGACACCGGGGGGATTCACGATACGATTGAGCATCTCAATGTGAGGCAGAACACGGGTAACGGATTTCTTTTTAAAACACACGATCCGGGCGGGCTGCTCTGGGCCATTGACCAGGCCATGGGGTTTTACAATCTGCCGCGCAAAGAGAAGAAAAAGCAGATTTCCCGGATTATGACCGAGGCCATGGCAGCGTTCAACCATTCGGTTACTGCCCAGCATTACATTGATTTGTATGAACGGATGCTGAAGCGGCCATTTCTCAACCCATAATCCGGCTTCGTAAAATGATCAGTTGCGGCAACGTGCCCGGCGGTGTTATGCAGCAATTATACTCATGTCAAGTGCCCTGTAGCCCGCTTATTTCACGAGTCGATTTGGGCGAACACAAGGTTCGTCCCTACAGGAAACCCCTTGATGTGCAGCGATGCCTTGATTCCGGTCTTTTTACGGAAACCTGAAAAGCCTGATTATCCAGGCCGGGAAAGATGCTTTACTGAATGATTTAAACCATGTGATGAGGCTTATATTGCCACAAGAGAATACAGACAGATCAGTGACGGCCACGGTGCAAAAGCGGGTCAAGACCATTATTGAAAAGGATCCTTATCTGGCGCCCTACCAGAAAGCTCTGGAAAGACGGCTTTCCCGAGTTATGATTGCCGAACATCGCCTTACGAACAACGGCGCCCGGGAACTCTCCGATGCCGCCCGAAACCATGAATATTTCGGGCTGCATCGCACAGATGATGGTTGGGTGTTCCGGGAGTGGGCGCCCAATGCCGAGCAAATGTTCCTGATCGGTGATATGACCGGCTGGCAGCATGACAATGCCTTTGCGCTCGAGCCGATCGGCAACAACGGCGTATGGGAGATCTCCCTTCCCGAAAACGCTCTGCGCCATGGCGATCTTTACCGTCTTCATCTGCAATGGCCGGGCGGCGGTGGCGACCGCATCCCCGCCTATGCCCGGAGGGTGGTCCAGGATCCGCATACCCTTATTTTCAACGCCCAGGTCTGGGACCAGGAACCCTATGACTGGAGATGCAACAAGTGGCCGGTTCCGGATACGCCCCTGTTGATTTATGAGGCCCATGTGGGAATGGCGCAGGAAAAAAGCGGGGTGGGGACCTATCGTGAGTTTACCGATCACATTATCCCCAGAATTGCCGCATCCGGGTATAATGCGTTGCAGCTCATGGCCGTTCAGGAGCATCCTTACTATGGATCCTTTGGTTATCACGTTTCGAGTTTTTTTGCCGCGTCATCGCGGTTCGGCACGCCTGAAGAGCTGAAAGCCCTGATTGATGCAGCCCACAGTGCCGGCTTGATCGTTATTATGGATATTGTGCATTCCCATGCCGTGAATAACGAGGTGGAGGGAATCAGCCGGTTTGACGGCACCCGGTATCAGTATTTTCATGACGGCCACCGGGGCTCTCACCATGCATGGGACTCCCGGTGTTTCGATTACAGCAAGGACGAAGTGCTGCACTTCCTGCTCTCCAACTGCCGTTACTGGCTGGAAGAATTTCGCTTCGACGGCTTCCGGTTCGACGGCATCACCAGCATGCTTTACCTGGATCACGGCCTGGAAAAGGCCTTTACCACCTATGATGACTATTTTTGCGATAATGTGGATGAGGATGCCCTGGTTTATCTGAACCTGGCCAACGCCCTGATTCATGAAGTTAAACCGCCTGCCATCACCATTGCCGAGGACATCAGCGGCATGCCCGGTCTGGCCATGCCGGTACCAGAAGGGGGCAACGGATTTGACTGTCGGCTGGCCATGGGGGTGCCGGATTTCTGGATAAAGCTTGTCAAGGAATACCGGGACGAAGACTGGCCCATGGGGGCTCTCTGGTATGAACTCACCAACCGGCGGCCCGATGAAAAAACCATCAGCTATGCCGAGTCTCATGATCAGGCGCTGGTGGGAGACAAGACCCTTATTTTCCGAATGATCGACGCAGACATGTACGATCACATGCATCTTCATGACAATAACCTTCGCGTGGACCGCGGGATTGCCCTGTATAACCTGATCCGGCTGATTACCATGGCCACCGCCGGCCATGGCTATCAGACATTCATGGGCAATGAATTCGGTCACCCCGAATGGATCGATTTTCCCCGTCAGGGCAACAACTGGTCCTATCATTACGCCCGCCGGCAGTGGTCCCTGGCGGATCATCCCGACCTGAAGTATCGCCTGATTCAACAGTTTGACCGGGACATGGTGTCGCTGGCAAAACAATATGCCATCTTCAGAACGCCCTGGCCTTATCGGTTGTACGAGCATTCCGATGATAAGGTGCTTGCGTTCAAACGCGGGCCCCTGGTCTTTATCTTTAACTTTCACCCGACGGTTTCCCATGCCGACTACGAGATCCCCGCGCCACCGGGTGAATATGCGCTGGTGATGAACAGCGATGACCCGGGTTACCACGGCCATGGGCGGATCGTTCCGGACCAGACCTGGTTTACCATGCCCGATCCGCACAACCGGGATTTCGCTCGGCTCAAGGTGTACCTGCCCACCCGGACGGCGCTGATACTGCATCAGAGAGGTGAATGATGAACGGCTGGAGCGAAAAAGAGTGCAGTAACAATGCGTCGTTGATGGTGCTTTGGGGGTCAGATCGCCGGCATCAGATACCGGATAATCCGTCATATGAATCTCCGTATAACAAACGCGGATGGGTATCTTAATTTCGATAAAGTCATCTGTTTTTCAACATCTCAATGCTGATGGTCTCGTAAAAAGTCAATTTTGGGACGGCAAAGTAAAAAGTTCAAGTTCGAGGCGCGCAAATCTCGAGGAATGGAGCGTACTTAGTTGTACGTGACATGACGAGAGATGCAGCGCAACAAAGAAATTGGACTTTTTACGAAGCCGTCAATGCTGAAGATTGACAAACAGCATAAACTGTGTTTACTATCGTAATATAATGAGATGTGAAAGACCAAAGGCTTGAAAGTCGATGATTCTCTTATCCGGAAATTGACACTTTTCTCATCACCCCACAGGCTTCGCTGACCACTTTTATCGACTGGCATGATCCTTATTTTACGTAGCCGTCAACGATTGGAGCCTTTTTTTCATGAAATTGAGCAGGGTTCTTTTCCTATTATCTTTTCTGGCGGTTCTATCTTTGATTACAGGTGGTTATCTTTCTTATGTCTTCCTGAAAAGAAGCACCCTTCAGGCGGTACACCAGGAAGCGGTCGTACAGGCAGAACACATTCAGAGCCGGCTTTCCGCATTTCTGGATAAACACTATAAAATAACCGCCACCCTGGCCGGCCTGGCAGATATCCGTTACGCCCTGCTCAACAAAAACCCGCAGGCCCTGCAACGGGTCAATGCCTTACTCGATCATTTTCAGTCAACCCTCGGTGTTGATGTCTGTTATCTCATGGATCATACCGGTGAAACCATTGCGGCCAGCAACCGTTATGCACCAGACAGTTTTGAGGGAAAAAATTACGCCTTTCGCCCTTATTTTCAGGAGGCCATGAAAGGACGCCACCGGGTGTCCTATATGGCCCTTGGCGTTACCTCGGGCCGGCGCGGCGTGTATTTCAGCCATCCCGTGTACTGGCAGAATGATCCCGCCCCTATCGGTGTGGTGGTGATAAAGGCCGGCGTATGGTCCCTGGAAGAGAGGGTGATGAAGCATTACGACGGTATTGCCATGTTGATTTCTCCCCAGGGTATTGTGTTTATGACCAACCGGCCGTCCCTGGCATTAAAGTCACTGAAACCCTTGACAGAAAACGAGTCCCGCCAGCTGCGGCAGACCCGGCAGTTCGGTAATGGCCCATGGGAAAAGGCCGGCCTGGCCTTTGAAATGGAACACGCAATAGATGCCCAGGGCACCCAGTATGTGGTCCAGGAAAGCGCAATAGATCTGTATCCGGGGTGGCGGCTTCTCTATCTCAGCGATTGCGATGCCTTTTTCCGGCAACTCTCCATTCCCATCATTAAAATCAGCGCCTATATTATTCCCATTGTTTGTATCTGTGTGATCATTATTATTGTGCTGCTCTACCGTAAGGCCCGGGACGATATTTCCCAGCGTCAGCTTTATGAAAATGCCTTACTGAAAAGCCGTGAAACGCAAAAGGTGCTGTTAAATGCCACCACAGACAGTGCCGTGCTGCTGGACGACAACGGGAAAATACTGGCCATCAATGAACCGGCTGCCGACCGGATCGGCAGGGATGCAGACGCCTGTATCGGTTTGAATGTTTTTGATGTGGGCATATCCGCTCATACGAAAGACCGTATCCGTGAGGCACTGGACAAGGGTGTCAAAACAGCCCGTCCTGCCATTGTTACCTACCGGGATGATGGGCACTGGTTTGAAATGAACGCCTATCCCGTTGCAGGCAGTCACGGCCACCCTGTTCAGGTGGCCATGTTCAGACGGGACATCACCGCCCAAAAAGAAGCCGAGGAAATGCTTGTCCGGGCCAAGGAGACGGCCGAAGCCGCCAATCGGGCCAAAAGCGAATTCCTGTCCAACATGAGCCATGAACTGCGGTCGCCCATGACCGTCATACTGGGGTATTCCCAGATGATGCAGGAAGACGGCTCATTTCCGGCGGAACATCTGGAGAACCTGAATGCCATCAACCAGAGCGGCCGGCACCTGCTGTCGCTGATCAACGAAGCCCTCCATTTCACCCGGATCGAAGCCAAAAAAGAATCCCTCAATGTGACGACGTTTGATCTGCATGCCTTGATCAGGGAGCTGGAGAGCATGTTCCGCATTAAAACGGACAAAAAGAACCTCACGTTTGAGCTGGCCGGACTGGCGAATGTGCCACGCTATATCGCCACAGACGCCCAAAAGCTCCGTCAGATCCTTATTAATCTGTTGACCAACGCCCTTCAGTTTACCGGGCAGGGGACGGTGGCCATTCATCTCTCTGCTCAGCCCGGCAAGGCTGACACCATATTGATCCGTATTCAGGTCTCCGATACCGGTGTGGGTATTGCCGCTTCAGAGCTGGATAACGTGTTCGATCATTTCCAGCAGACGACGAGTGGCCGGGAAAGAGGCGGTGGCAGCGGGCTCGGTTTGGCCATCAGTCGTGCGTATGCCCGGCTGATGGGCGGGGATATCGTGGTGGAAAGCGAACCGGGCCGGGGCAGTACCTTTACGCTCGAAATAACGGCCACCCATGGTCCGCCCCCGGCGGCTGTATCACCCGAGAACCCCCGGGTAACGGGCCTGGTGCCGGGCCAGGTCATCCCCCGCATCCTGGTGGTGGAAGATATTCCCGAAAGCCGGAACCTGCTGGTGCGAATTCTGGGAAAAGCCGGCCTGGATGTGAAAGACGCGGAAAACGGGCAGGTCGCGGTGGATCTGGCCCGTCAGTGGCGGCCCGCTTTTATCTGGATGGACATCCGAATGCCGGTGATGGACGGTCTTACCGCCACCCGTATGATTAAGGAGACGATGCCGGAAGTAGTTATTGTAGCGCTGACCGCCCATGCATTTGAGGAAGAAAAAGAGATTGTACTGGCGGCCGGATGCGATGATTTTGTCCGCAAGCCCTATCAAACAAGGGATATATTTGATGTCATGGCCCGGCACCTGGGGCTTGAATATCAGTACGGGGATAATACGGCGGCAGGAGATGCTGCCGGGCCGTCCAACCCGGTACGGGCCGGTCTGTCAAAAGATACCGAAGGCCAGCTTCGCCAGGCCCTTGCCCGGGAGGACCGGATGGAAATTTTGACGCTGATTTCACAAATAAAGAAACGAAATCAAATGGTTGGACAGAAGCTGGAAGGGCTTGCCCAGACGTTTGATTATAAGGCCATCCTCCGGTATCTGGACGAAAACCGGAACAAACCGGCGGCAGATGAATAACCGGGTATATACTCACAGTATAAAACTTTGGCGTTGATTTTTCTTGAAAAATTTGATATATATTGATAGATTATAAGTTTATTGGTAAACAACTTTATCTTTGGTGGCTTAATCATGGCGAACAAGTCCAAAAGCAAAGCAAAAAAACAGGCTAAACCAAAAGCCCAGTCAAACGGTTTTAAACCGGGCGACCTGGTTGTATATCCCGCCCACGGCGTTGGACGGATCGAATCCATCGAATCCAGAGAGATCGGGGATGCATTGCAGGAATTTTACATCATGAAAATTCTTGAAAGCAACATGGTTATCATGATCCCTGTGAAGAATCTGGAAGCAGTGGGGCTGCGGGATGTGATCGCAAAAAAGGAAATCCCCCGTATTTACGATATCATACAGACGCCCATGGAGGCAGGAACCACCGACAACCAGACATGGAACCGCCGGCATAAGGAATACATGGACAAGATCAAGACCGGCTCACTCCATGATGTGGCCGAAGTGTTCCGTGATTTGTTCGTACTGAAGCTGACCAAGGACCTCTCCTTTGGTGAGCGAAAACTGCTCGATACCTCCCGCAACCTGCTGGTACGTGAAGTCTCCATTGCAAAAGGCCTGGAAGAAGCTGTGGTGCTTTCCGAAATTGAAGCGCTTTTCCCCAGCGTCGAGTCCACACAGCATGCCGATGGATGATCCGGATAAAGCCCCGGATGCATCCCCGGCCAGGGCCGATACCTTTACCATCACTGCCGATCAATCCCATGCAGACACGCGCCTGGACATGATGGTGGCTGTGTCGCGCGGCTGCTCCCGGAAACTTGCCGCTTCCCTGATCAAGAACGGTGATATCCTTGTGGATGAGCGGCAGGCCAAGCCGGCCCACCGGGTGACCCCCGGTGAAACAATCAGCGGCGTTATCCTGGCCCGCCCTGAGTTTCTCCCCGCAGCCGAACCCATTCCCCTGGATATCCTGCTGGAAGATGACGATCT
Source organism: Thermodesulfobacteriota bacterium (assembly GCA_034189905.1). Taxonomy (GTDB): domain Bacteria; phylum Desulfobacterota; class Desulfobacteria; order Desulfobacterales; family Desulfosudaceae; genus JAXHTY01. The sequence goes on along the minus strand of JAXHTY010000002.1, from coordinate 125,985 downwards.
TCTGGTGATCAATAAAGCCCCCGGCATGATTGTCCACCCCGCAGCCGGCCACTTTTCCGGCACTCTGGTCAACGCCCTGCTCCACCACTATCCGGAAATCGCTCAAGTGGGCGATCCCACCCGTCCCGGCATCGTTCACCGCCTGGATCGATACACCTCCGGCATTCTCGTAATCGCCAGAAATCCCGAAGCCCATGAACGCCTGACCCTCATGTTCAAGGAACGGGCCGTTGCCAAAACTTATCTGGCGCTGGTGTATGGCACTATGGCATCTGCCGAAGGCGGGATCGACCTGCCCATCGGCCGCCATCCCACCCATCGGAAAAAAATGGGCGTTGTCGGGGATAATGCCATGCGGGACGCGAGAACCCTCTGGCGGACACGCAAGCGCTTTCCCGACGCCACTTTTCTTGAGCTTGATATCAAGACCGGGCGGACCCATCAGATCCGGGTCCACTGCACGGCATTGGGCCATCCTGTGGTGGGCGACCCGCTGTACACCAAGCGATGGACCGGGAAACAGCGCCATTTTTCAAGCCGCGCCGCCTTTGAAAGCCTCAGCACAGCCCCCCGCCAGATGCTCCATGCCTGGCGCATCGCCTTTAACCACCCCATTAAAGATGTCCCCATTGCCCTCAGCACGCCACTTGCCCGGGATTTTCAGCAACTCCTCATCAAGCTTCACCAATCCAAATAAAAAATCCCGCTTTCTCCTGTCACGCCGCAAGCCTTTCCTGAATGCAATTCAGGAACCCGGACGCCATATGAAAATGCCCCCTACTTCCCGTCACACCGGCAAGGCTGTCCTCAACTCGATTCAGGAATTCAGAGTCCCCATAAAAATGCCCTTCTACCACCCGTCACTCCGGACCTGATCCGGAGTCTATATAAGATGACGCAATTCCTTATTCCCCGTACACCACCAAATCATTTCAACGCCTGTGAATTCAGGGTAACTCAATCCCTTCCCCGTCACCCGTCACTCCGGGCCCGGATCAAGCCCGGGATGACGGCCCCGGAGTCCACTTAAAACAGACCCGCCTCCTCCCGTCACTCTGAACTTGATTCAGAGTCCACAAAAAATGACTATGTTCCACCTTCCCCTCATTGACATCCCGTTGCAAATTTGAAAAAGTTCTCATAATGTATTAACTTCTCCCCAAAGGAGGATTGCCATGACCAACCCCGACGACAACAAAGACCTTCAACAGATAATGACCCGGGCCGATGAGCTGCTTGCCGAACTGGATACCATGATCACCGAAGACCTTGAAGAACAAAAGCGTATCCCTCTTGAAAAAGCGGCCAGCAAGCTCAAAAAGATAAAAGCCGACCCGCAGAAAGCCGAAGCCGTCAAAAAACACGGTTCATTCGGCGAGGGCATACACGAGGCCATTGACGAAGTGATAAAGGCCATGAAAGCGTTCGGCCACCACGACCGCTGAACTGGCCTTCTGGTTCCCGCATCTCCGATGCTGTCCCGTGCCCACCCGGTCAGTGAAGTGATGTAACTGCTGGCGGTCTAAAGACCGCCGCGACACAGGCTATGGCAATTGCCCCGTATTTGGGTAAGCACCGCAGCCTGTGTAACGGAAGCCTGGACAGGCTCTCCCGCAATCCGTCATTCCGGCCAGTGGAGCGAAGCGGAACGTGAGCCGGAATCCAGTATAGAATTGGTATTATACATTTTCCCCGGTCCCACCGCTTTCGAGTGGGAACCGGAAAGACAGGATATATGCACATCTACAACCTGGACAACTGGATCCACGACCACCGGTTCAATACCGCCGGCACCCGTTCGGAAAAACGCACCTGGGCCGTCATCATCCTCACCTTCGTCACCATGATCGCCGAAATCATCGCCGGCATGGCTTTCGGCTCCATGGCCCTGCTGGCCGACGGCTGGCACATGGGCACCCACGTGGCCGCCCTGGGCATCACCGTATTCGCCTACTGGTACGCCCGCAAACACCGCAACAACGTCCGATTTACCTTCGGCACCGGCAAAGTGGGCGTGCTCGGCGGCTTTGCCAGCGCCGTGGTGCTGGCCGTGGTCTCCATCCTCATGGCCGGGGAATCCGTGCATCGCCTCCTGTCGCCCGTTGATATTCGGTTCAACGAAGCCATTGCCGTGGCCGTCCTCGGCCTCATCGTCAACCTCGTCAGCGCCCTGATCCTCGGCCGCCATGACCATGACCATGACCACACCCATGACCATGACGATCATGCCGATCATCACCATCGCGACCACAACCTCAAGGCCGCCTATCTCCACGTGCTCGCCGACGCCGTCACTTCCATCGCCGCCATCATCGCTCTGGTCGCCGGTATTATATTCGGCTGGTACTGGCTTGATCCGTTTGTGGGTATTGCCGGCGCTATCGTTATCGCCGTCTGGGCTTACGGCCTGATCCGTGCCACCAGCCGCATCCTCCTGGACAGCGATGTCAGCCCCGACCTTCTGGAAAACATCCAGAAAACCATCGAAGCCGATGCCGACAACAAAATCGTGGACCTTCATGCCTGGAAAATAGACGCCCAGAACCTCGTCGTCATGATCTCCCTTGTCACCCACTACCCCAGAGACACCGACCACTACCGCGGTCTCCTCTCCCACATTCCCGAAATCAAACACCTCACCGTTGAAGTCATCCACGGCCCCGGCGAACCCTGCATCCCGGTAAATGACCCGTCATGCTGACCCCTGCACCCGTCACTCAGAACCTGATCCGGGATCCCCATACAATTAATCCCCCACCACCCCTCACTTTCAACTTGATCCAGGAGTCCAGAGTCTCCATAAAAATGCCCTTCTACCACCCGTCACTCCGGTCCCGGATACGCCCGGGATGACGGCTCCGGAGTCCACATACAAATAGACCCCACACCACCCGTCATTCTGAACTTGATTCAGAATCCACTTAAAATAGACCCAAGCCCACCCGTCACTCCGGCAAGCCTGTCCTGAACTCGATTCAGGAATCCGGAGTCCATATAAAACTGATTCCTTACCAGAAAATAAACCCACCCATACTTTCATCCAACAATCCGGCAATCCCTTAACCAAGCAAAATCGCCCGCAACACCACAACACTTCCCCAAAAACAAATTATTATCAATTTTCTTCCCCCCTGTGACCTGATCTGTCACACCTCTGTGGTATGACCTAAATTGATATACCGGTTCCAGTTTTTCCGCAAAACATTATTGATGTTGATAAAAACGCCCTAATCGTTTCACCTTATGGAACGGTTTGACGCAACAATCAAAAAGTGTTTTAGTGGGATTTCGCAGCATCATTAATTAGTTTGAGCAAAGGAGGAGAAGATCAACCCCATATGCTGATGTTTGGTTAAAATATAGGTGTAAAGCTGCAATTTAAAAGGAAGGGTACAAATGGAGATTAATTTTGATCAAATTTTCAAAGAGTTGATGGGGCATGCGCCTTTCCCCTGGCAACAAAGAATATACGGCAGTTTTGTTCAGGGCGTTATCCCAAAGGTTTGCGATATACCCACTGGCCTTGGAAAAACTTCCGTAATTCCAATATGGTTAATAGCACTGTCCGGGAAAGAACAAGACGTTTATTTGCCAAGAAGGCTGGTATACGTCGTCAATCGGCGGACCATAGTCGATCAGTCAACAGAAATTGTTAATGTGATCAGCCATAAACTTCAGTACGCGGTTAATCATGAAAAAGATCCCTTATACCCCATCGCGAATAGGCTTTGGGAGATGTCAGTCATACAAAACAGTGGGGAAAACCTATTGGCAGTGAGTACCCTGCGGGGAGAGCTGGCGGATAATCTTCAATGGCGCTTTGATCCCTTGACGCCTGGTGTGATTATAGGGACGGTGGACATGATCGGCAGCAAACTTTTATTTTCCGGTTATGGTGACACAAGGCGAACCCGGCCGCTGAATGCCGGTATTCTGGGCTGTGATTCCTTGATCGTACATGACGAAGCACATTTAACCCCGGGCTTCAGCAATCTGCTCCACAGCATTCAATATTTTCAGAAGACCTTTAAAACAGATACCGTTGCACCTTTTTTGAAAGCACTTGAGCTTTCCGCTACAAGCCGAAAAATGGACGACACAAGATTTCAGATTAATGAGGACGACAGGCGCAATTCCGTGGTGCAGTCCAGAATGAATGCCTACAAAAAACTTCATCTTCATAAGATTGACAAAAAGGGCAAACCGCTTCAGGAAAAACTTGCTGAGCTGGCTTTCAGGCATAATGAAAACAGGAGCAGGGTTGTTGTTTTTGTACAATCACCACAAGATGCCGCCAAAATACATAAATTATTGATTGAAAAATTACAAAAGACCGCAGAAGGCACCTGGAAAAAGGAAAACAACGTAACATCAATTCCGAAAAAAGAAAAAGAGGCGTTGCGGGCTCAGAGTGAGTCCTCGGTGTCTGTTTTAACCGGCGAGATTCGAGGACACGAGCGGGATATTCTTCTTGATACGCCGGGTATGATACCGTTTACGGGCAAGATTGATTCTTCGCAGGCGGTTTACCTTGTTTCAACCTCAGCCGGAGAAGTGGGCGTGGACCTTCATGCGGACCATATGGTGTCCGATTTAACGACCCTCGATTCCATGATACAGCGCTTGGGCCGGGTAAATCGTTTTGGACAAACGGAAGCGCAGGTGGATGTTGTCTACGAAGAAGGATTGCTAAAAGAAAAGGAGGGGCCCCGGCAAAAAACCCTGCATCTGCTTGAAGATAAAATAAACGAGGAGAGTTTTGATGTCAGCCCCGCTGCCCTTTTACACATGATGGGGAACAGTGATTCCTCTAAAGCTTTTTCCCCGGCCCCTGAAATGGTGGATGCCACCGATATTCTACTGGACATGTGGACTCAGACCTCAGTCAATGATCTTTCGGCCCGGCCGGAAGTTGCCCCATGGCTGCATGGTATCCAAGAGAATTTGCCGGAAACCTGGATGGCGTGGCGGCAGGAGACCTCATTGCTCGCAAGTGGTGACTTAAGCGATGAGGACATTGCCAGGTGGTTTCAGAAATGCCGGATCACGTCTACCGAAACATTGCGAATGCCGACTTTTCGGCTATGGAAGGAAACGGAAGCGAAAAGGTGGGCGGAAGAGAATGCAGACAAGGTAGCCATTCTTTTATCTCCCTCCGGTAGAGTCCAAAAGATGAGGATTTCTGAACTGGTTAAACAGAGCACCCCCCTCAATTTTGCCACAATCATTTTTCCGGTCCATTTGGGAGGATTAAGCCCAAATGGATTTTTTGATGGCCAGATGAAGAAGGCGGTTATGGATGTTCACGACGCGGCAGACCACTCATTGCAGCGGCTGGTTTTGCAGCGTTTTGGCGATCACTATCATTTTGTTCCGTTAGCAGAGTGGCAGGGTATTACCATACCGGAAGATATGGAAGAACGAAATGTGGGTGATTGGCATTCATGGTCTTCATTTCGGGACGCCTCACGGACAATAGAAACGCGATATATGAAAAAAATTGTCTTTAGCCTTAAATTTCGGCAGGCGGCGGAATGGGAGGATGAAGACGATCTGCAAGAGTGCTGGCTGATGCTTCTTAAGGAAAAGGGAACCCCTGAGAAAAAGGAGGTCAAGACGCCAACGGTTGCAGAACACAACCTGGCAGTAGCCAATATAATGAACATCATGGTCAAGAAACTCGCCTTGCCGGAGGAGATAAGCGAGGCTTTATTGCTGGCGGCCAGGCATCATGATACGGGGAAAGATCATCAGCGATGGCAGACAGCAGCCGGTTTTGATGCCAATAATGCTTCATCTTTTGCCAAACCATCTATTGGTGGCATTAATTGGCGCATGCTGGATGGATACCGCCATGAGCTTGGCAGTGTTCTTCAGGCACTGGACACGGAGGCAATAAGAGGTCACACCGAGTCCGATTTGATACTGCATTTAATTGCCACCCACCATGGCTGGGCGCGGCCTCATTTTGAAGACAATGCTTTCCCGCCTGAAGCGGATGCCGCCACCCGCACACAGGTCAACCTGGACATTATGATGCGTTATACTCGATTGCAGGAGCGTTTTGGATACTGGCAGCTTGCCTGGCTGGAGTCGCTGCTTCGCCGGGCAGATGGTATGGCATCAGCACAACAGGGCGCGAGTGAGGAGGTGAGTGATGAATAATCAAGCCCCGGAAGCAACAATCAATATTCCGGTCGATCTTTATAACCCGGGCCAGTTTTTTGCCTGCTGCGGATTGCTGGAGCTGGCCCATCGGCTAACCCGTCCCGGTAATCGTGCCTTGGGGTGGTTTGAAAACATTGACAGTTCAAAGCCGAAATTTTTAATCGCTGCCTTTGATGAAGAAGGGCCTGTAATCCTTGAAGCGATCATTGGTTCTCTGAAAAAGTGCAATATTACGACAACTGATCCTTCATCCAAGGAAGGACCGGTTGTGCTAGGGGATCCATTTAAAATTACCCTTGATTGGCGAAGTCCTTTTCCCCAAAACAATTTGGTAAAAACGTTTGCGGGAAAGCAAAATATTTTTGAAATCTTGCAGTCCTTGCAGAATGCAATTCCAAAAACATTTAATAATAATTTGATGAATTATTGTGACATATTGGATAAAGCTGCCACCGCATTTAGCATCGGGCGTGCTGAAGATGCCATTGATGCCGGTTTTTCAATGGATGTTCAGGAAGGGCGACTTTTAAGGGAGCCGCCAGTATTTCTGGAGCTACTTGCTTTGGTTGGCATGCAACGGTTTTGTCCCCAAAAAGGCGAAAATCGTCTTGGCAGGCTTTACTATGCCTGGGTAGATCCCTTGCCTGCTTTTTTAGCAGCAATTGCTGTGGCACAACCTTTCACCAGTATTTTTCAACAGGGCTATCGTTTTCAGATGTACAAAAGAGACCCACAGGGCAGATATAAAGGTTTTGCCCCTTCCAGAAGACTAACACAATAAAGGAGGAGAATTATGACTGAACAAGTGAGTAACCAATTTGATTATCTTATTAGCGATAAACATAAAGCCAACGCGGCTATAGTTATGCGGCAGAAGCTGAAGCCTGTTGAGGGTGATGAGGCTGTTATTTTTCCGCCAACCTATGCTGGAATTGGTTACAATATCGACACCATTGAGCGATCTGAGGAATTGAAGACGGTATGTACGATTGACAGCGTTGGGTCGCAGGCCAATCGTATGGAACCGATTTTTAAAGAGCCCCCCTACCAGAACCTTATTCCGCAAGTTACCATTGAAATACGAAAACCAGCACCCAAAGGGCAGGAAAAGGGTGATCTGCTTGATAAGGTGAGTTTGCTTGATGCGGGCCATCGCATCGCCGATGCCGCAGTTCGCTTTTCAGATGGGGCAGCAGAAATAGAGGCGGCCTTTCAGGATGTTAAAAAAGGGGATGCCTCCAGACTGGCCAGACTTGCGCCGACTTCACTTGTCTTTGGGTGTTGGGATTCCCGCGGTACTCACGAGAAAATACCCCGTATCGTAAGGTCCACTATTAGAGCGTATAACGTTCACCCATTGACGCGTTCGGCCCAGTATGTGCCGGCAACAGAACAATATGAAGAAGCCTTTGAAACGCTTGGGGAAAAAGAAAGAAAGAAATTCGCCGATGAGGGAATGGGGCATGTGCCTTCTACCGGTGAAGTTGGCGGTGTGGTTTTGGACCATGATAGTAAAATCATTCGGGAGTCGGTGTTGAGTCTCTCTGCCTTGCGGACATTACGCAGTGTAAATGATGAAGAGACAATGAAACTGCGTCGGTACATTTTGGGGCTTTCATTGATTGCCTTGACCGCTCCTCAAAACCCTCTGTTACGAATGGGTTGTGAGTTAACGGGTGATTCGGATAATCCTGCTTCCTGGGAACTGGTTAAAGTAGATGGGAATAGAGAGGCTTTGCATCTATCTCATGATGAAGCTATCTCGTTTACCCGTCAGGCAGTTGCAACGTTTGATGTTAATACGGAAGTAAAGACATTTACATTTGACGCCAAAAAGGCCAAGGAAGCGTTAAAGAAAAAGGATAAATCCAAGGAAAGTGAATGATTATGAAAACGCTTTGCATCACACTCCATTTTTTTGATGAATGGTTTCATGGCCAGAGTGATAATGGACCGGAATGGCCGCCGTCTCCCTTCCGCTTGTTCCAGGCCCTTCTGGCTGCTGCTTCACGTAATGGTCAAGACCCAAACGACCTGCTTAAATGGCTGGAGCAGCTCTCTCCTCCGGAAATATTATCACCCAACGCCAAAGCGGCACGAAGGTGGGTGACATATGTGCCCAACAACGATTCCGATAAGAAATTGAACCGCCAGGAGCGTCTTGCTGAAAAAGTATTTCGCCCGGTTCATATATCCAATGGCGGCCCTGTTCATTATCTCTGGAAGATAAAATCAAGTGAAACGCCGCTTGCAGAAAAAGTAGCCGAGTTGGCGCAGCTCTTGTCTGCGGTAGGCTGGGGAATTGACCTGGTCGCCGGCACAGGGCAGGTTTTGTCGGAAGCAGGTATCGACCAATTGATAGAGGATTACGATGGGTATTATCTGAAACCAGCGAATAATGCCCCTATGTTTCTCAGGTGTCCGCGGCAAGGGTCATTTGCTGATCTAGTGGCCGCTTACCAAACTTTTGTAAATCGATTTAAGGGTAATGTTTATCGTCCTGCCCGAAAGCCAATTGAGTTTTCAGAGATTGCCTATGCCAGGGTTGGTGCGATTGAACGGAAATTCGTTTCTTTCAATTTGCTTTGGCCGGATGATGATTCTGATCGGTGGGCCAGTCTTGATCAGCGAAAGGCCATGCAAATCGCTGCCTGGGGCCGGGGGCAGGCATGTGAGGCTGCGAAAATGGGTTCTTTCCCCGGGGATTCGGCGGTATACGTGGCCGGGCATATTTCTTCTGAAATGAAGAACAGGGGCACCCCCTCGCGGTTTTCATATTTGCCAATACCCTCAATCGGCCATCAATATGCTGACGGTAGAGTTCGCCGGTTTATTATTGCTGAACCCTATGGGGATAATGGGGAATATGCTGAATGGGCAAGGCGGACCTTGGCCAATGCCCTTTTAACGGATAAAGATGGTGCGCCTCGAGCCAGATTGCAGCCAATGGCCAAGCCCGACAAAGTGATTCGTCAATATATACGAGAGGCCAGGCTGTTTCAGACTGTAACGCCCGTCGTATTGCCCGGGTTTGACGATTTAAAATACCGGAAGGCAGAAAAGCTTGTCTTTAAGTCATTGCAGCAAGCAGGCTTCAGAGAAGATGATGTTGAAGATTTGTATTTGCAGAAAGCACCTTTCCACTCAGGATGTTTTTCACTGCGTTCTTATTGTTTACCACAATACCTTAAGGGCAACCCGGGGATGCATGTGCAATTAAGATGGAAAACAGCAATTTCAGGCCCGCTTGCCATTGGCGCTGGGCGTCATTTTGGGCTGGGGCTTTTTGCCCCCAAAACGGAGTGAGGTTTGCTAAAGAAAGATACTGATAATAACCGCTCGGAATCAGTGTTAATACCGGCCCGGATGGTGAATGAATACGCTTATTGCCCAAGGTTGGTTTATTTAATGTGGGTCCAGGGGGAATGGGCGGAATCTGTGGACACGATAAAGGGGAAGCGGGCGCATCGGCGGGTGGATGAACCGGGGCGGTTCCCGGATGAGGCTGACCTGGAAGTGCTGGGCGGGCGGCAGGTGCGGTCGGTTTCCATGAGTTCGGATGCGTTGGGGGTTATTGCCAAGGTCGACCTGCTGGAACTTTACGATGACCGGGTGGTGCCTGTGGAATATAAGAAAGGCAAGCGCCCGCATGTGGCCAAGGGGGCGTGGGCGTCTGATCTGGTGCAGCTATGCTGTCAGGGTTTGATTTTACAGGATAACGGTTATGTGTGCGATGAGGGGGTTATTTATTTTGCCGGATCAAAAGAACGGGTGCCGGTTGCCTTTGATGAAGAACTGATTCAGCAAACAAGGGAGGCTATCAACGGGCTGCACCAGATGCAGAGCCCGGATGCCGATATTCCGGAACCTTTGGAAAACAGTGCCCGTTGCCCAAAGTGTTCGCTGGTTTCCATCTGTATGCCGGATGAGATTGCTTTTTTTAAGAAGGAGAACCATGCGCCGCGGGCGATTGTGCCAAGGTGTGAAGATGCGTTTCCGCTGTATGTTCAGGAGCCGGGTGCCCGCATCAAAAAAACAGGCGGGGTGCTGGAAATACGAAAAAATGATGACAAGCTTGGAGAGGCCCGGCTGGAAGAGATTTCACAGGTGGCGCTGTTCGGTGCGGTAGGTATTTCAACCCCCACTGTTCATGAACTGATCCGCCGGGGTGTGTCGGTTAATTACCACAGCAGCGGCGGCTGGTTTGTCGGGCGGACAGATGGACCATGGCACAAGAATGTTGAGTTGCGCACATTTCAGTATCAGAAAAGCTTTGATCCGATATGCTGCCTTGGTCTTGCCCGGCATTTTGTCCAGAGCAAGATTGCCAATTGCAGGACAATGCTGCGCCGTAATATGCGCAATAAGTCCAACGACGCAGTGCTCATCGCCTTGAATCAATATAAGGAAAAGGTCAGTCGTGCAGACAGCCTGTCAGTCCTGCTCGGTGTTGAGGGCGGTGCGGCCGCTGCATATTTCAGCAAATTTGCGAGTATGCTGACGAACGGAGAAGCGGAACGTAATTTCTCTTTTGATTTTTCAGGCCGAAACCGCCGTCCCCCCAAAGACAGCGTTAATGCCATGCTTTCCTTTGCTTATGCCATGCTGACGAGGGAATGGACAAATGCCCTGGCCGGTGTGGGATTTGATCCATACCGGGGATTTTTTCATCAGCCCCGCTTTGGGCGGCCCGCACTGGCCCTCGATATGATGGAATCTTTTCGTCCGTTAGTGGCGGATTCGGTCGTCATAACGGCTATTAATAACGGCGAGGTGCGGCCTGAAGACTTTCAGAGGACGCCGCTGGGGTGTGTTTTTTCCGGCCCCGGGAAAAAAAGGTTTATTCAGACATTTGAAAGGCGGCTGGCTCAGGAGATAACGCATCCGATATTTGGTTATAAAATAAGCTACCGGCGGGTATTCGAGGTTCAGGCAAGACTGCTTGGCCGATATCTGGCCGGGGAGATAGACTATTATCCGGATTTTATGACACGGTAAGGAGAATGGCGGAAGATCATTTATACATAGTGGTATATGATATCTGTGATCAGAAAAGATGGCGGCAGGTTTATAAAACGGTAAAGTCCTTTGGCCAATGGGTCCAGCTATCGGTGTTTCAGTGCATTTTAAGCAAGGAGCAATTGTTGCGAATGGAACATGCCTTGGAGGATTGCATAAAAAAGGGCGAAGATCATGTGTTGATTGCCGATCTCGGCCCATCTGATCGTGTGGCTTTGCGGTTTAAAAGTTTGGGGAAATCCTTTGACACGGTTGTTCGAAAAGCCACTATCATTTAATTCCGGTATTTTTTTTGCCGGAACCTTTCGAGCGGTGGAATGTCGGGGATCTGCCGGTCACCCCTCGAAAACGGTATTGTTCTTTGAAATTCAGGATGATAAAACCAGAAAACAATGCAGGGAAGACTGTTGTGAAGAAAGAATGGAAAGGAAAAAACCAGGTGCTCGCATACAGCGGTATAACCGCTTATTTATTAAGGTGATTGCAAGGTCATAGTATTCCACGGCCTCTCGGCCGTGGCCTCATTGAAGCGACCTGGTTTCCGTCAATCTCGAAGGTGCCCGTCACGTATTCCACGGCCTCTCGGCCGTGGCCTCATTGAAGCAGATGCTGCATGACGCGCAGGAGTCCGGGTGGCGGGGTATTCCACGGCCTCTCGGCCGTGGCCTCATTGAAGCTGATCGGCCAAAATGCCGCCGCAGACCTACGTCGATGTATTCCACGGCCTCTCGGCCGTGGCCTCATTGAAGCTTTCTTTTTGCCGGAAAGCAGGGCATCACCCGCCAGGTATTCCACGGCCTCTCGGCCGTGGCCTCATTGAAGCTGCCTGGCGCGGCAAGTGATTGTTTGATTGTCCGGGAGGTATTCCACGGCCTCTCGGCCGTGGCCTCATTGAAGCTTGAGCGTTGGCAATGGCAAAACCACTGCCGACACCGTATTCCACGGCCTCTCGGCCGTGGCCTCATTGAAGCACTGGTGTAATCTCGGAGGGTGATTATATAGCCAACGTATTCCACGGCCTCTCGGCCGTGGCCTCATTGAAGCGGTTATAGCCTCACAAGTTAATATACAGTTCCGCACAGTATTCCACGGCCTCTCGGCCGTGGCCTCATTGAAGCGCCGGTCCTGATTCCAGGTAACTGATGGCTTAGCCCGGTATTCCACGGCCTCTCGGCCGTGGCCTCATTGAAGCGAGTTACGGCAAGGCTCAAGCTGGGGGAATAGCCAGGTATTCCACGGCCTCTCGGCCGTGGCCTCATTGAAGCAGTGTGGATAAATGGACAAGAGGAGATTGCTGTGGTTGTATTCCACGGCCTCTCGGCCGTGGCCTCATTGAAGCCAAGTAAAGCAGACGCGCCGGAAACACTCGCCTTGAGTATTCCACGGCCTCTCGGCCGTGGCCTCATTGAAGCAAAGGTTTGGCTTTGGTGTCTCATGAAAGCCAGTCGCCGTATTCCACGGCCTCTCGGCCGTGGCCTCATTGAAGCAGAAGGGGAAGCCCCAGAAACAACGGGCGGAGTACAAGTATTCCACGGCCTCTCGGCCGTGGCCTCATTGAAGCCCGGACAAAGAGGCGGCGGAATGAAGCTGGGGCAGGTGTATTCCACGGCCTCTCGGCCGTGGCCTCATTGAAGCGTGAATGGTGCGTCCGGTACGTTCCGGTATATTAAGGTATTCCACGGCCTCTCGGCCGTGGCCTCATTGAAGCCTTCCATGAACTATAATGGGCAGGCAGGGTCTTATTGTATTCCACGGCCTATCGGCCGTGGCCTCATTGAAGCTCCCGCCGGCCGGCTTGCCGGTGGTGGTTAACGCGGAGGCGATGGATGAACTCGTCACTGCTTCCCGTGTGCCATACATGGCATTGATCCCGGAGATAATCGATAATCCTCAGGAAATATGTGTGAGCATGGAGCGTCATCAAGGCACAAAAAAACGAGTTGCGGGAGCGAATCCTCAAGGTGATCGACACGGGGAAAAACCGGCATATGATTTTTGTCGCCCAGGCGCTGCGGGGCGTATTGGGGGTATGGACGGTGATCCCGACCACAGGCGCCAACTATATGAACAGGCAATGACGAAGACGTCTGATATGGGCGAAGGATTAATGGAAGCCCTCTCTCTCCCCGTGGCGGAGCGGGCGCAGGCTGACGATGTTGGGGCCACGGCCCTATCGACAACCCGCAATGTTATTGTGGCTAGATCACGCCGATAAGTCAAGGAAAAGCCAATGTATTATGTGACAGCAAAAACAATCCCAAAAATCGGCGGCATGCCGGAACGTATTCTGCTGTTTGCAAAGGATTGGCAAGAGCTTGAAGGCGAAGGCCGCTTTCTGGTCGACAAGGACGGTTTCAACCTGCTGAAGACGGACGTGAATCTGCGCGGCTGCTCTGCGAGAGCGACATGTTCCCCACGGGTGTGGGGATGAACCGTATCTTGACGAATACGCCTATAAGGATTATGATGAATTAGGAAGCATTGATTCTTATAATATTTTGGAGGCTATCAATGAAGCCGTCAGACAAGCAGAACAGCCAGACGCCCAGCAAGACTCGCCCATGGAATATACTCGAAGCACTTCTGGAGGCAACGGAAGAAATCAATCGGGAGCATCCGAACGATCCGCTCGTTATCCCGGAGTCTCTGAGGCAGGCCGTAAGGGGAAGGGATCAGTAAATGAGACACGACCAGCCGCGCCCGAGCAGCTCGAATTTGATTTTGCTTTCAGCCCGGCGGAACCAGCAGAAACGCCGGCAGGCGCCGAACCCGGCACCCTTACCCGAAAGCAAAGTGTTACCATTCAGACCACGGGCTACATACGCGCTGCCAACACCCGAGTGTCTCATGACGGTCACGCCGCAAGCCTCTTATCACACCTCTGTAGAAAAGCCCGCGAAGAAGCCTTCTTTGTAGTTGTCGATAAAGACAACAAACCTGCTTGAGGTGTTTCGCCACAGCACCGGGCATCGCACAGGAAGCATCGTAGACCCGACCATGGTGTCCGGCCACGTATTGAACATTTCCGCTGCGGCCAAGGTTTATATGGTTCACAATCACCCAGGCGGCAACACATCTCCCTCAAACGAGGATTTGCATATCACGCGCCTGCTGCGGAATATTTTCAGTGCGCATGGCATTGAGATGTCTTCCCTTATTGTTGCGGGCCAGAAATACCGTAACATCCATCGGCGCAACGCTGAAACAATCCAGCCGACCCGCCGGACCACAAAAATACCCGTAAAAAGAGACCGGCCGTATGATACTGCACGGCGCGGCAGCATTCGAACCGATAGGCAGCTCAGACGAGGCCATTCAGGTAATAAGGGAAGCGTTTGGCAACCAGGCCGGTAAGCGGTTGGCCGGGGCGTTGCAGAAAGTCGCCGACATGGTGGACGGGTTTGTGAACCTGATGGGGTTTCGGACGGCCGGTGGAGTGGTGCGGGACATTGAAAGCGGTCCGGTCACTCGCCGGCCGGCATTCAAAGACTGGTTTGGCGACTGGGAGGCGGCGCAGGCGTATCGTAAAGTGCAGAATATGGTCCCGGTGGTGATCAATACGGATGATTTTGTTCGTTTTCAGGCGGTCCAAAAAACCTGCAAGCAGAGAGCGCCGGTGACGAACACCGCCGACGGCAGCACCATTGTTTTTGTTAACAACACGTTTGGTAAGCTGGCCAGCCATCGCAGCAAAAACCTTTTGTTTCGGGCCATTCCGCATCCCCTGGGTATTGTCCAGCAGGCTGTTCCCATCTATTTTGAATCAGATCGGCGGGGCTACAACCGCAGCAATGTTGTGGCCTACCAGAATTATCTTTCCAAGGTCAGCATTGACGAAACGCCGTATTGGGCACGGATTACGGTGCGTGAGGTACGCAAAGCGGACGGTGGCAGTGAATTTCACAATATGTTCCTGTCGCCCATAGAAACAACAAAGGCCGGTAAAGACGGTCGATCCGACATTAGGAAGCCGGGGACGGTCAATGCCAGCCTTGTTGAAAAAAATTAACACAGTAGTCGAATGATGACAAGCAAAAAGCGAACGATGGCGCCCCCCGCTGCACCACCCGCACAGGCAAAATGGCGGATCAATTAAATGACGATCGTTTTCGGCCGGTCGGCCAGAGTGCGGATAACGCTCTGCGCGAGCGGCTCCGGAAGATCAACCCGGCTGTATACTATGAGCAATACCTTGGCGATCCGGCGTGGAAGATTTTGTCCGAGGTTGCGCCGGTGGAGGTGGGCAAGCGCATCGAGCTGATTGACAAGATCAACCAGGGCCTTATTTATGATTGCCGCATGGATGAAGAATTTAAGGCCCTTGCAAAAGACCTTCAAGGGCCCGGACTGATGGGTCAGGTATGTTCCCCACGGGTGCGGGGATAAAAGGCGATCATGAGCATATCACAAATTGTGATATCCATGTTCTTTACGCATGAAGGAGAGAGGAATCACCCAACGGAGACAAGCTCTACGATATCTCTGGTCCGTCTGTGGAGAACACGGGGCTTCGTATTGTTTACATTGTTCCGGGATATGCAACCTCAATTCTGGTTATTGTAATCAGCCTGCATGGCCCTGATTTCGGCCTGGATGTCCTGTTTGAGGGAGTCGGGGGCGAGGACCCGGGCGCTGGCGCCCCAGCTGAGGATCCAGAAGCGGATCTCTCTGGTGCCGGCGACGGTGGCCTGGAAGTCGAGGGAGCCGTCGGGGTTCCGGGTGAGGATCTGGGAGTCGTGCCATTTCTTTTCTTTGATGTAGCCGGCCACTTCGGGGGAAAACCGGATTTTGACGGGGGTGGGCGGCCCCTGGAAGATGCCGAAGCTGTGGGTCATGTGCCGGCGGGTGGAGAAGCCTTTGGGCCGGTTAAACAGGGCGTCGGTGAGATGGCAGGTTTTGATGCGGTCCAGGGAAAAGATGCGAAGGGCGTTTTTTTGCTGGCAGTGGGCGATGAGGTAAAAGCTGCCGTCGTAACATTCCACACCGTATGGATCGATGCGGCGTCGCGTCTCCTGATCGCGGCTCATGGTGTGATAGGTGATATCCAGGGAGCGGTTTTCGGTGATGGCGGTGTGAAGGGTTGTGAGGCGTTCGGGTAGGTCCGGTCCGGGCTGTTTGTGAGGCCTGGATTTTACATACAGATTGTTTTCCACTTCGTTGATGAATTGAATGAAGTCGGGCGGGAGCAGGGTCTTTATTTTTGTGAAAAATGCGTCCAGGTCTTTGTAGAGAAAGGTGTGTTCGGCGCCCTTGAGTACGTTGCGCGAGATATAGAGGGCCATGGCTTCGCCAAGGGGTATGGGCAGCGGGGTTTTTTGCCCGTGGCTGTGGAGGAGCGCCCATCGGCCGTTTTTGCCGTCGCCATCCGGGTGGTAGAGGGGAAACCCCACTTCCTGAAGGGCGGTGAGGTCCCGGTAGATGGTGCGGCGGCTGCAGTTTTCTTCGCCGGCCAGTTCCGCGGCGGAAAGGCCGCTGCCGTTTGATTCCAGTCGTTGTAGAATTCGCCATTGCCGTATGATCTGCTGCCCCCTGGACATGATGCGTCCTCCCGGTTTGTTGCGGTTTTATGCATGAGAATGATTATAACGAATCAATGGATTGATTTCATGCATTTTTTATGGATTGCAGGGATGGAAAATCTGCCGGGCGGCAAGTACCGGGACAGGGGCATCATTGCGGATGGGATTCGTGGTCCGGTGTCCGGGAAAACTGCATGTTCAGCCAGTCAAAGGTCAGGTCCAGCCAGTGGTCGTAATTTTCCATGGCGCAATGGTCGTCGCCTTTATACAGTTTTAAGAGCGAGCTGGGGACCTTCATGTTCAGTTCGATTGAGTCCCGGGTGCCGGTGAGGGTGTCGTTTTCGCCGTTGATGATCAGGAGGGGGATTTTTATTTGTCTGTATAGGTCATTTTTTTTGAAAGAAAGGGCCTTTGTGGCTTTGCGCAAGGAGCGAAGGCTTTTTGCGCCCAGCACTTTTTTCAGGGCGGATACGAATATCTCGGGCATGCCGATTGAATTCCGGAAGGTAAAGGCATGGTGCAGGGGCGCGCCGCAGACCACGGCGCAGTTCAGATCCGGGTTGACGGCTGCCATGCGGGCGGACCAGTATCCGCCGAAGCTTATGCCGATCATGCCGATTTTCCCGGCGTCTACTGTGGGGTGACTGGCAAAGTGCTCGATGACGCCGTTGTATATCTTTTCCGATTGTGCGGACATGGGGGTTGTGCAGGCATAGGTGCCCGGCATTTCCATAACAAAGACGCCCAGGCCGGAATCTCTGTATTTCTGGAGGGGGATGAGGATTTCCTGCAGGGTGCCTTCCAGTCCGTTGGTGATAATGACCATGGGGCCCTTCTGATTGCCCTGCGGGTAACGGACATAACCGTTGACTTTTTCGCCTTTGATGTCGAGGGTGAGCGGTTCCAGGTTCTCTTCATACATGGGGGCTATCTGCGCGAGCAATGCTCCGGCCTTATGGTAGGCCTGCATTTTCAGCGGGGAATCCCCGGGAAATGCCGAGACGGTGTAGTAGGTAACGGCACGGATCAACAGGTCCCTGATTGCTTCGCTGTTCTGGTTACCCTGTGAAGCAGCCGTTTCCGCGGCCTTTTGTTCATATTCGGCGGCAATGGCGTTCCAGTATCCGCACCAGTCCGTGTCTTTGAAGGTTTTGATGTTGTCGAGCTGACGTGTAAAGGTATCGGTATCCAGCCTGCCCATGTTGGCGTACCGGCGCCTGAACAGGGCGGGCAGGAAAAAGCGCACGCCCAGGAACCCGGCGGCTTTGTCCGTCCGGCGGGTCAGCATGCATAACGTGACGAAGATATCTTTCAATACCATAATTATTCTCCCTTTCAGCTTCATATCGGCCGTTTTGCAGCTGCGCCCGGATCGACCCGTGAAATATCGGGTTACGCCATGATTCCCTTCAGCCACTCCGCGACAGGCGGAACGACTTCATTTACATTGTTTGTCATCACCAGGTGTTCCGTGTCTTCTAACAGAAGGTATTTTTTCGGGCAGGCGAGACGGTTGTATATGTCTTCAATATAGCTTTGCGGAAAGATATTGTCTTTGCCGGCGTGGATCACCATGATCGGTACGGGGATTTTTTCCACGGGTGTGGGCAGGTCCGTGCGTGTCAGTGAATTCAGTGCCCGGAACGTGATCCGGGAAACGGCCAGTGGATCATTCCTGACCAGGGTGGCGGCGTTGGTGCCATCGGGAAAGGTTTCTTTGCTCAGGTCAAGATACAAAGAGATGGGGATGGAAAAGCGTCCATACAGGGTCATGAGAAACCGTGCGGCCGGCACCAGGAATTTCGGCGGCCGGAGGAGTGAGAGGATCAGGTTGTCGTTTCCGTTGAGGTCGGCGATGTTGTGGCAGACCGCGGCGTCAACGGTTGCGTCGGGGGATGTATGGCGGGCGGCAGCATAAAAGGCGACGATACCGCCCTGGCTGCTGCCGGCAAGGGCGACCTTGCCGCCGAACCGCTGGCGGGCGTATCGGGTCACGGCCAGGGCATCGTCCACCAGGCCGTTGATGGTATAGTCCCCGCGCGGCCCGCTGCTTTGACCGTGGCCCCGGGGATCGAATCCGATCATGTTGAAGCCCTGTTTGTACATTTCATATCCGAACTGGGCGTATACCTGCGCATAGGCCGTGGTGCCGGGAATGAAGACCAGGGTGGGCGCGTTTTCGCCGGCAGCGGCCACAACCAGGTGCAGCCGGTAGCCGTTGGCGTCGATATATGTTTCTTCCATGACCGATCTGTCGACGGCGATGTTCATCTGTTTCATGATCCGGTCCTGATATTCCTGAAGAACCTCATTGCCGGGAATTTTGCGGTTCTGATAAAGGCGGCTGGTCGCATACCAGAGAATGTGAAAGAGGGCGATGATGGCAATAATAAGAATGAGCGTTGTTGGCATGGATAGGTTCCTTGAATTTAATCCGGATAATTTTATGTGCTGCCTTGATCTTGAGCATGCTCAAAATGCTGGCATTTGTCAATAAAAATTTTGAGCATGCTCAAAAGATGATTGATTTCTTGCGGCAATATCTTTAATTTATTAAGTATGGGAGTTTTTGCCGGTGGATTTGTTGTTTTGCGATCCAATGCCCGGGCGTGTGGCGCCGGCCAGGCCGGGTCGTTGTGATCGTCGGAGAAGGAAAGCAGATGGAGAACGTCAGGGAAAAGATACTGGATGTATCGCGTGAACTGTTTCTCGCGCAGGGATACAAAAAAACCACGACCCGGCAGATTCTTGCAAGGGCGGGGATCAAAAACGGTACATTGTATCATTTTTTCAGGAGCAAGGATCATATTCTACTTCATTTGGCCGCCAACCTGTTTGACGAGGCGTCAGCGATTGTTGAAGCACTGGCGGGAAAAGACCCTGTATTGCAATATACCATTGCCATGAACCTGGAGTTTTATGCGATTGAAAAGCATGAAAGGCTGGCGGAGATGTTCTATGAAGCTTACCGGTCGTGGACTGTTCTGGAATTCCTGGTGCAAAAGGGCGCGCAGCGAAACAGGCTGCTTTTTGAGGCGCTGAATCCCGGTTTTACGGACCAGGATTATTATGTCCGGACCATGGCGATAAAAAGCAGCATTTACGGGTTTATTGCAGACCGGTACCATAAGGGCAGTATCTCGTATCAGGATAAGACATCCGCTATTCTTGAGTTGACCCTGTCCCTGTTTAACGTTCCGGCACAGGATCTCAAAAAAGCCATTAAAAAAGCGGACGATATTCTGGAAAAGGAGACAATCGTGATTTCCGGTTTCAGCATATAAAGAGGCCCCGGTATACCATGAAGCCAGTTGAAGAATATAAGCCAGCTGTGCCAGGCACCGTTCTGGTGCTTCTGGCGGGCACGGCCTGGATTTGCGTCGGCATTATGCTTCTGATTATGGCGGCCGTCTGGCTTGCCGCAGCATCCAACGGGACGGTCCATTATGACTTTGCCGTTGCCGGTGTTGTGCTGGCCCTGCTGATCCATCATTTTGGATTTTTGAAGATCGTGAACAGCAACCTGGAACGGATTCTTCCGGCAGATGGCAAACGGTGCGTGTTTGCTTTTATTCCATGGAAAAGTTATCTGATTATTGCCGTCATGGTGGCCATGGGCATAACGCTTCGCCATTCCGCGATCCCCAGGCAATACCTGGCGATCTGTTATATCGGCATCGGGCTGGCGCTGGTGCTTTCGAGTATCCGGTACATGCGGATTTTTTTCAGGGAAGTCATAAAAGTCCGCTCAACTTGAGGTATGCCGGCCTTTAAAAAGGTATTTTTCTCCGGGAAGGACCATAAAAACGTGACGCAGTGCGTCCCGTTTTTCTATTTGATCCGGTAAAAATAGACCGGGTCGTGAATCAGGGCTCCGTCGGGATGAATGGTTTTTTCCGGGGTGAGGGTGGGAATGGGAAAGTTGCAGGAGATGACCAGGGTGCCGGGTCTGGCTTCGATGCGGAGTTTTTGAGCCAGGCGTTTTAAGACATCGGGAAACAGATAGCAGAAGATAATGTCGGCATCGTCCAGGCGGGTTTTCCAGAAGTTTTTCCGGCAGATGCGGATGGGCCTGAAAAGCGTGGCAAGACGGGCCCTGAAAAACGCCATGGGATTGACTTCATAGCCAATGAGCGTAACCTCCGGGAACCGCCGGGCAACGGCCCGAAGTACCCGGCCGTCTCCGCAACCGATGTCGAGAAAACGCTGGCCGGGTTGCGGGGCGATCTCGTCGAGGATAGCCCGAATGCGGGCTTTGGGGGTGGAGACGTAGAGCGCGCCCTGGGTGGCAGGCAGGGCAAAGGCGGTGGAAAGAACATAAGTGATCTTGATGGCAAACAGGCCGGCAATAAGGATGATGGCCGGCCAGACCCAGGCGGTCATGAGGGATCTCCTTTGTTTATATATTGTTGCGGGGTATTATAGCGGGGAAGGAGAGAAGGTGGAAGGTCTATTTTATATGGACTCCGGATTCCTGAATCGGGTTGAAGACAGACTTGTTCAGAATGACGGGAGGTATGGAGTCGTTTTTATGTGGACTCCGGGTCAGGCCCGGAGTGACGGAAGGTATGGGGTCAGTTTTCATGTGGACTCCGGCTTCCTGAATCCAGTTCAGGACAGGCTGGCCGGAGTGACGGGTGGTGGAAAGTCTATTTTATGCGGATGCCGGGGCGGTCATCCCGGCTCCGGGCCTGCGTGACGGGTGCGCAAGTTGCTATTGAAGCCGTATGCCTTCTTTTTTTATTGTATTAAAGAATAAGGAGGGGCTGGTTTGAATATCGCTAAAGGAGAAGGGGTGGATTTCAAGCCGTAAATCTACACTGCGCCTGTATTTACTGATTTTTTTAATATCGTAATAAGGCTGGCCATTAAAGTCTTTGGAGACGATTGCCAGGTCAATGTCACTGTCTTTATCCGTCAACCCTTTTGATGCCGAGCCAAAAAGATAAGCCTGACTTACATCAATCCCGTTTTTTTTCAGGATCTCAATAAATAGTCTGGCTTTGGTGGTGACTATATCATTTTCAGCAACCATGTCTGAATCTCCTTGATTCGAGAAAAGTTTTCACTGGTAAATTCGGGAGTACACATTTTGTAGAACTGTAATTTTTCATCGGGATACCGGGTGGAAACATTAAATGTGTTGACCGCGTCGAGAAATTCAAGTGTTTCATCGTCAAAATGGATGCCTGCTGAGTTTGCCAATCTGACCAGATCATGCGTCCGTGGCGGGAGGCTGCCTGTTTTTTGGGTATAACAAGCTTTCAGCGTTTTTTCCAGGACAAGATGCCCAAGGAACAAGCACCAATCGAATTTGCCTCCTTGAAACAGGGTCTCTGCAACGTCGAGATCATGATTGGCTGACTTTATCCAGTATTCTGTTTGTTGATTCATGCCGCCTGTTTCATTGGTTGCCCAACTTTTTCTGAAGATGAAATCAAACGCTTTGAATATCATTATATCATGCCTGATCCTGAAATTTCATGATATTTTTTATTATGGTCTTGTGCGCAAGGAGCGGTTTTTCAGGGTGGAGAAGCGGGCTTTCGCGTGACGGGCAGGGCAACGGTCAGAAAGAACATAAGTGATCTTGATGGCAAACAGGCCGGCAATAAGGATGACGGCGGGCCAGACCCATGCGGTCATGAGGGATCTCCTTTGTTTATATATTGTTGCGGGGTATTATAGCGGGGAAGGGGAGAAGGTGGAAGGTCTATTTTATATGGACGCCAGGTCCTTGAATCGGGTTGAAGACAGACTTGTTCAGAATGACGGGAGGTATGGAGTCGTTTTTATGTGGACTCCGGGTCAGGCCCGGAGTGACGGGTGGTATGGGAGCATTTTATGTGGACTCCGGCTTCCTGAATCGAGTTCAGGAGAGGCTTGTCGGAGTGACGGGAGATGGGGAAGGTGAATTTTTATGCGGATGCCGGGGCGGGCGGCGCGAAAAAGCTTGTGCATAAATGAATTCAGGATTCCGGTTGTCGGGTTCTTTTCTAGAAATGATCTTCTACCTCCCGTCATTCTGAACTTGATTCAGACTCCATATAAAATTGATTTTTTCCACAAGACCCCCGGGTCATACATGTCTGTACCCGGATCAAGCCGCGTTCAGGCTTTGATTGAGAGACTCAGGAGAACTGGATAGGTTAGGGATGGAATGTGAGGCAATTATCATATGGACTCCGGGTCAGGCCCGGAGTGACGGGTGGTATGGGAGCATTTTATATGGACTCCGGGTCAGGCCCGGAGTGACGGGTGGTATGGGAGCATTTTATATGGACTCCGGGTCAGGCCCGGAGTGACGGGTGGTATGGGAGCATTTTATGTGGACTCCGGGGCAGGCCCGGAGTGACGGGAGGTATGGGGTCAGTTTTCATGTGGACTCCGGATTCCTGAATCGAGTTCAGGAGAGGCTTGCCGGAGTGACGGGAGATGGGGAAGGTGAATTTTTATGTGGATGCCGGGGCGGTCATCCCGGTTCCGGGGGCAAAAGGCATATTGCGAGGAGGGAAACGATGGAGAGGTTGCCGGCGGTTTATATGATGGCGAGTCAGAAAAACGGAACGCTTTATGTGGGGGTAACGTCAAATCTGGTGAAGCGGGTCTGGGAGCATCAGAATGGTGTGGCGGAAGGGTTTACCTGGCGCTATGATGTTCACCGGCTGGTGTGGTATGAGGTACATTCGACGATGATGTCAGCGATAGCGCGGGAGAAGCAGTTGAAAAACTGGCGGCGGGCATGGAAGATTGCGTTGATTGAGCGTGAAAATCCGGATTGGGCGGATTTGTATGAGAAAGTGGCGGGGTGACGGGAGGTGAAAGGTCTATTTTATATGGACTCCGGGTCAGGCCCGGAGTGACGGAAGGTATGGAGTCAGTTTTCATGTGGACTCCGGATTCCTGAATCGAGTTCAGGACAGGCTTGCCCGGAGTGACGGGTGGAATGAGGTCATTTTTGTGTGAATGCTGCATCCGTCATCAGTGTGAGCGCTGGGGGCGGTTTGACGAATGGCTGTTTTATGCTTATTTTTTAAAATAATTATGATCGGAATGGACAAAACCCGGAAACAGACAAGGAGGCTGGCATGGAGGTGTTGATTCTCTATTATTCAAAAGGCGGCAATACGCGGACCCTGGCGGAACATATTGCCGAGGGGGTGAACGGGGTTGGGGGTGTCGAGGCAGTGGTAAAAACAACGGATGCGGTGACAAAGGACGATTTTTTGAATGCGGCGGGCATTATCGCGGGCTCGCCGGTTTATTTCGGGGGCATGGCCGCGGATTTGAAGCGCGTGTTTGATGAATTTGTCGGGGTGCGCCGAAAGATGGAAGGCAAGGTTGGTGCGGCGTTTACTACGTCCGGGGACCCCACGGGCGGCAAGGAAACCACCATGATGGGCATTATCCAGTGCATGCTGATTTACGGGATGATTGTCGTGGGCGATCCTATGACAGCCACCGGCCATTACGGTACGGCCTGTGTCGGTGCGCCGGATGCGGCCACGCAAG
Source organism: Thermodesulfobacteriota bacterium (assembly GCA_034189905.1). Classification (GTDB taxonomy): domain Bacteria; phylum Desulfobacterota; class Desulfobacteria; order Desulfobacterales; family Desulfosudaceae; genus JAXHTY01. The sequence goes on along the minus strand of JAXHTY010000002.1, from coordinate 101,767 downwards.
AAAATGCCCTGCTGCTCGGCAAACGCGTGGCTGAAGTGGCAAAGCAGCTGGGGGCGTAATCGTTATCGTATGTGGATGGAAACTAGCTGGTTTCCATCCATAAATGGCCTTTTTCCGCAATATCTGCGTCAAACTGCGGGCTTGCTTGTGCGGCGTACGCCCAGTACGCCTCCGCGCAACCCCTTGTTTTCCTTGATCTTGCGGAAAAATTCACATTTCTGGATTGGAAACCCCAGATTGTGCCATCCATGTGAAATGGATGGACACTAGCTGAAGAATCCGGCCACATATTTGATTGCGGTAAAGCCGATGATGGCGGCCAGCATCCATTTGATTAGCCGGGCGGGAACAAATCTCTGGCACCGGGCGCCCATATACATGCCCGCCATGCCGCCGATGCCGAACAACAGGCCCAGCAGCCAGTCCGGTGCCACGGCCATATGCGGGTAAAAGGGGGCGATAAGTTGATAAAAAAGAACACCCGCCACCGAGGTGACAAAGGTCCCCATGAGGGCTGCGCCGGCCACGGTATGGACCGGCAGGCCGAATACCGTGATCAGAAACGGGGCGATGATGGAGCCGCCGCCGATGCCGTATACACCGCCCACGATCCCCACGACCAGGCTGAGGGTAAAGATGCCCGGTGATGAGGCATGAAAAGATTCACCGCCAAAAGTATAGGTAATGCGTTTCCAATTGAAGCCGTTCACAAGGACGGCCTGCCGACTGTCGGCAGATGGTCTGGCATGACCGGGCCTGAGGCCGTTGGCGGCTTTTTGTGTTAACAGATCCCGGACGAGCTTGATACCGATGTAAAACAATACACCGGCGGCAAACAGCTTGAAATGTCCGGGATCGGGCAGCCAGGCGACCCGGATGAGCGCGCCGGCAAAAACGCCTGGCAATGTTCCGGCCACTACAATCCAGGTAAGCGGCCAGACCATCCGACCTTCCCGGACATAACGATACACGCCGCTGGGAATGGCCACAACATTAAACAGTTGATTGGTGGCACTCACCGATGGGTTGGTGTAACCGAGGCAGGTCATCTGGAAGGGCAGCAACAGAAATGCACCGGAAATACCACCCATGGACGTGAAAAAGGAGATCGCAAATGCGACCAGCGGAGGGATCCACGGGGCCACCTCTATGCCGGCAGTATGAAATATCATTTGTCCTTTCCTGCTGTTTTGAGGTCGGGTAATGAATTCTCTTTTGCAGCATAACAGGGATGTGAAATATCTCAAGCAGGATTCGACAGGTGCATGATTTTGGCTGTATTCGCTGCTTGACTTTTCCTCGTGTTTTTATATGGTTGTAAGAATAATCGGTGTTCCGGAAGTTCCATGAAACAATAAAGACAAATTGTCTGCGGAAATTATGATTGAATTACTCTTATATCTGTTCATTGCGCTGTTTGTGTCGTTTTTGTGCTCCGTGCTGGAAGCGGTGGTCCTCAGCATCCCTCCCTCCTACATTGCCATCAAAAATGAAGAAGGCGGACCGCTGGCAAAGGATCTGAACCGGATCAGGGACAATATCGACAAACCGCTTGCCGCCATTCTGACCTTGAACACCTTTGCCCACACCCTGGGTGCCGCGGGTGTCGGGGCCCAGGCCCAGGCCATATGGGGCAAGGGGTATCTCTCCCTTATTTCCGCTATTCTGACGGTGCTGATTCTGGTCCTGTCGGAGATCATTCCCAAAACCATCGGGGCCAACTACTGGCGCGAACTGGCGCCGCCTGCATTGCGGCTGATCCGTGTACTGATACTGCTCCTCTATCCGGTCGTGCTCATGGGCCAGGGCATTACCCATATGCTCAAAAAGCGGGGGACGGAAAGTATTTTTACCCGCTCGGATCTCCAGAAGGTGGCAGAAGCCGTGCAAAAGGAGGGTAATATTGAACAGAATGAGTCGGATATCATCAAAAACCTGATGAACTTTCAGCAGATCAAAACGGCGGATATTATGACGCCCCGTATCGTTGTCCGGTCGGCAGAAGATTCCACGCCGGTTAAAGATATGGCGGATGAGATTGACTCGATCCCGTTTTCCCGCATTCCCGTTCACCAGGGGGATATCGATCATGTGAACGGTTTTGTGCTTAAAGATGATCTGCTGCGGGAGATGGCCGAGCCGGATTCCCAAAAGACACTGGCGGACCTGGCCCGTCCACTGTTAGCCGTATCTTCGGATTTGACGGTTTTTTATCTGTTCGATTTCATGGTGGCCCGGAAGGCCCACATTGTGCTGGTGGTGGGGGATTACGGGGGAACCGAGGGAATCGTGACCATGGAGGATGTGATCGAAACCCTGCTTGGTATTGAAATTGTGGATGAGACCGACATTACCACCGATCTGCAGGCCCTTGCCAGGGAGAAGTGGGAACAGCGGGCCCGGAAGTTCGGGCTGCTGGCCGATGAGAACGGACGACAGGCAGATCGCCGTCTCGATTGAAAGCCTGAATGGCTGGCAATTGTTTGTTGTTTGTCAAAAAGGAAGAAATAACAAACATTATCAAAACGGGGGTGATTCATGAAAAAATTAATCTCCGGATGGACCGGTTACAGGGTTGTTATTGCCACCATGGTTTTATTGGTAACGCTTTTTTGTATGACGGGCTGCGCCGATGTCGTCTCTGCTGCCGTTGACGAACCGGCGGTAACGAAGACGGCCTCGTTAGTGTCGGAGCCGGTATCTGTTACAACATTACTGGAAGACACAGCCATGGGACTTCAGGACAGGTTTTCGCCAATGCTGGGGAAATGGGCTCAGAATACCGCATTTGCGGATGTCACCTGGTTCGCGCTCTGTTTTTCAGGTCTGTTACTGGTATTTGTTGTTCTGGTGGAACGGTTGCTGAATCGGCTGGTGTGGCACAGGGTGGCGTCCGTTCCCGAGGCGCCGGAGCAGCACCCGGGATGGGCTTTTTTTATGTATGCCCTGTATCGGCCTTTTGCCATGGCCTTGTTTGTGTATTGCATTTATATTGCGTTGTTTCCGTTTTACACCCTCGGGGACAACGGTGTGGGCAGTTTGATCAGGCAGGCCTGCGAGACTGCTGTGGCGCTTTTTACCTGGGTGCTGGTGATCTGGTTTGTTTTGCGGCTGGTAACGCTGGTGGACATTTATTTGAAGCAGTGGGCCGCCAAGACAGAGAATACGGTTGATGACCTGCTGGTGCCCCTTGTCGGAAAGATCGCACGGGTTTTGATCGTGCTGCTGGGCGGCGTATTCCTGATTCAGAACATGACCGGTGTCGAAATCGGCCCGCTGCTGGCTTCCCTGGGCATCGGCGGTATTGCCATCGCCCTTGCGGCCAAGGATTCCATTGCCAACTTTTTCGGCACCCTGACGATCATTTTTGACAAGCCATTTCAAACCGGCGAGCGGATCGTGATCGAAGGAAACGACGGGGTGGTGGAGAGTGTCGGGTTTCGCAGCACCCGGGTGCGCACCCTTTCCGGTCATCTCTTGACGCTGCCCAATGAAAAGGTGATTAATTCCAGTATTGAAAACATCGGCAAACGGCCCAATATCCGGTGGCTCAACAATATTGGCATTACCTATGATACCCCGCCGGACAAGGTGGAAAGGGCGGTGACGATCATCCGGGAGATCCTGGACAACCATGAGGGGATGAATGAAGAGTTCCCGCCGCGGGTCTATTTTAACGGGTTTAATGACTGGAGTTTGAATATACTGGTGGTGGCCTGGTATCATCCCCCGGATTTCTGGGCATTTCAGGCATGGGTCCAGCAGACATGCTTGAGTATCATGCGCCGGCTGGAAGCGGAAGATATCGATTTTGCTTTCCCGAGCCGCACGGTCTACCTGGCAAACGACGATAAACGACAGCTCAGAATTGATTTGCCAAAGGATGGGATGTCGGACGAAAAATTATCATAGGCGCTTTTATGTTCCCGTTCAGATGGGTAACGATTCCTGTAGTTGCTGTGATGATGCTGATAACCGGCACTGCCCGGGCCGATACGCTTCAACTGGCAAACGGCGACCGCTTGACCGGGGCGATAACATCTGCGGCCGATGGTTTCGTGGTGTTTGAATCGACTGTTGCCGGGACGGTACAGGTGGCAATAGGGGACATTGCGTGTATGGTATCGGATGGCGAGTTGACCCTTTTTACTGAAAATGGCGCTATGTTTACCGGCCGGATGGAATGTCCCGACGAGGGCTGGATACGGCTGGTCCCCGCGTCGGAAGACGCTGCGGGAGCAGGTCAGGCGGTCCGGGAACTGGAGATCCGGAATATCAGGGGTATGAAGCTTCCCTCGCCGGACAAAAAAATTGTCCATAATGGCAACATCAGCGCCGGTGGCTTTCAGGCCCACGGCAATAAAAGTTCAACGGCATGGAATGCATCGGCACGGCTTGTGTCGCGGTATGAAAAGCACCGTCTGGGGCTGGAGGGCAAGTATAATTACGGCAAAAGCGGTGATGAGGTTACAGCGGCGGACCATCTGGCAGGTGCGAAATATGACTACTTTTTGACAAAGCGTTTATTTTCCTATATACAGGGCCTTTATGAGAGAGACAGGGTGGCAAACTTGGACCGGCGGCTGACATCCGGTGCCGGTCTGGGATACCAGTTGATCGACACCCCGCGGCATCAGCTTTCGGTTGAAGCTGGTATTGCTCACGTGAATGAACACAATGACGATGCAGCCAACAGGGATTATGAGGCAGCCCGCTGGGCGGCCCGGCTGGATAGTGAACTGGTGGCGGATAAACTGATTTTTTTTCATTCCCATGAAGGTTATGACCGGCTGGATGATTCAGATACCTTTCTTTTTCGTTCGGATCAGGGGCTCCGGCTGAAGGTGGCGAACAATTTTTATACCACATTTGAGGTGGATTATGATTATAATGATAATCCGCCGGCCGATCAGAAAAAGTCGGATTCGAAATATATTTTCGGGCTCTCCTATGATTTTTCCCTGTAGCCCGGATTCGAAGGAGATTCAATGAAGCGGTTTCCGGAAAAACGGATTGTTATAACAGGAGCGGGCAGCGGTTTTGGCAGGGCCCTGGCAATGGTGTTTGCCAAAAAGGGCTGGCGGATCGGTGTATCGGATATTAACGAAGAACGGGCGGATGAAACGGTCGATATGGTCAATGCTGCCGGCGGCCAGGGGGAAAAATCGATCTGTGACGTGACAAAGCCGGATCAGGTGGATGCCATGGCCCGTGGGTTTGTGGATCTGTGGGGCGGCGTCGATATTATTGTGAATAATGCCGGTGTGGCTTCAGGCGGCTATATGGACGAAGTGACACCGGATGTCTGGCAATGGATGATAGATCTGGATCTGATGAGTGTTATTTACGGGTGTCGCACGTTTATCCCGTTTTTTTTGCAACAGGGCAGCGGCCATATTGTCAACATGGCCTCCAGCGCCGGTCTTGTTTCTTTGCCGGAGATGGGCAGTTACAACGTGCCGAAGGCGGGTGTGGTTTCACTTTCTGAAACGTTGCGGGTAGAGCTGGCACCGAAAAAAATCGGGGTGACGGTTCTGGCGCCCACGTTTTTCAAGACCAACCTGATGGACCAGTTTAAATCGCCCCGTCAACGGCAGGCCAATATGGCCAATGCTTTTTTTGCGAAATCCATGGCAAGCGCTGACACTGTTGCAAAACATGCGTATAAACGCATTCAAAAGAATAAACTCTATGCTGTCTGCCAGATTGACGGTAAGGTGACGTGGATGATGAAACGTTGGTTTCCGGAAACCTATTTTCGTGTTGCCGCAATGATTTATAAATCCGGCATAGCAGATAAATTTTTGAACGCCGGTGATGGCGGACGCTAACGGCGGGCCGCGATAGAATCAGTTGTAAACAGGGGTGTCCTTGCACTTATGCCGAAACTTGTAGACCACGATAAATACCGGGAAGAACTGCTGCTTAAATCCTTTGATCTGTTTGCCTCCCGGGGGTATGCCAATGTTACTATGCGGGGGATTGCCAAGGAATTGAACATATCCACCGGTGCCTTGTACCATTATTTTCCGAACAAGCAGGCCATGCTTGAAATGATGATCGAGGTGATTGCAACCCGTGAAATCCGGCAGATTCTCGAAGATGTCTATAAAACCGACAAAATTGAAGAACGGGTCGTGATTTTTCTCGATTATTTTAAAGTGCGGGAAGCGTTTTTTAAAAATGTGCTGGTGCTGCTGCTTGATTTCAAAAAGTTTTGCGGATCTGCGGACAATCAGAAGACCCTTGACCAATATGCCGAAATCATCTTTACTTACATTGCCCAGGGGGTAGGGATGGACAGGGATTTCGGCAGTATGGCCGTGAGTTTTCTTGCCGGTATCGGTTATATGCTGCTGATCGTTCCGGAGGTTGTTGATGTGGACAAACAGATGGAAATTCTGCAACAGATCGTTATTCCCTATCTTCTGGCGACCGTCGAGCCGCCCGCATCCTGAGGAGGTTGTCAGCACGTAGAAAAACAAATCAGCCTGAGGTGCTATCTTTCTTTCCATTTTGCCCCCCTGCAGGCAGTTACGCCTGAATCGGGTGTGAACGTACCTGCACCTTAGACTTAACAGCTTTTCTGAATTTTAACACCTGTCTCTCTTTTTTTGCTTGACAGAAGACGCGAACACCATTTATATTTTCCATAACGAACGTTCAATATAAAAAAATGGAACCTCAATGCCGAAGATTGTCGACCATCAGAAATTCAAAGAAGAGCTCTTACTCAAGTGCTTTGAGCTGTTTACCAGCCGCGGGTATGACACGGTGACAATGAGGGAAATAGCAAATTCGCTGGATGTGTCAACGGGGCTGCTCTATCACTATTTCCCGGACAAGCAGACTATGCTCCAGAATATGTTCGAAGTTATCGCGATCCGGGAAATCGATCAGTTAACGCAGGTGGCCTATCAAACCGACGATGTTATGGAGCGGGTCGACATCTTTTTTAATTATTTCAAGGAAAGAGAAACCTTTTATAAAGGGATTCTGCTGCTTTTACTGGATTTTTCAAAGCATTGCACAAGCGAGGAGAATATCAGTTTTATGAAAAACTACGCCGGTATTATGGCAGAGCGGATCGGCGAGGGCGTGGGGACCACGGATCGTCATTTCGGATTTCTGGTGTTGAGCTTTCTGGTCGGGCTCTTTTATTTGCGGTTAATTGTGCCCCATACCATTGATCTCAACGCGCTGACCGATATCGCCCGTCAGATGTTCAATCTGGCAGGGGGGCAAGCACTGTTATTGAAATTTGCCAACTAGATACGGGTGTATGGATGTGGAAAATATATAAAACTATTAACCTCATAGATGGACTGGTTGGGAGGTAGCGGCAATATGGCAATATCTCAACAGGAAAACCCGGAAGTGAAGGCTTCCGACACAGGTGAACCGGCGGTATCACCGGACAATCTGGCTGAATTGATCGGCCGGGTGGTTCAAACCCGCGAGATGCGGGAGCTGATGGGGAGCATCGCGCCGGAGGTTGTCAGGGTTTGGGCTGGTGGCAGCATATTTAAACGCACCATGGTCCGTCCCATTGCGTCATCCATTGAAAAAGGTATGAAAAAGGAGTCTGCGCTGGCCTCGGCCACGGCATTTTCCGAACTGTTTAATGATCCCGATTTCATGGCCAATGTGGGCGGAGAACTGCCTGTTTTGCTCGGCGGGTTCATGGACATGCTGGAATCTGTGGGAAAACACCTGGAAACGCTTCCCGCCGACGACCGGGCAGCGTATGTGGCAGATCTGGTGGCGTCGGGCAATATCGGTAAAGCCGGTGAACTGCTGACCATTTTCGGCCGGGTGATTAACACTGTTTATATTGACAACCCCCGCCTGCTGACCGATTCGCTGATGCCGGCCCTTGAAAGCGCCATACAGCAGACGGACCTCGGTGAGCTCAGAGAAACGCTCGAGCATGCCACCGGCGATATTATGGCGCTTATTTCCGGTGTCTGGGCGGTTTTGCGCCGGTATCCCGCAAAAGTGGTGACCCTTTTATCCGTCATGCCCAATATTACCAATATTGTGGTGTATGCTGCCAAAGAAACCATCGGCAATATCAGCAGCCTGTTCCAGTCTCCCGATATGATCACCGATTTTTTACTTTCGGTGCTGCGGCGGATCGACGGAAAGACGGTCGGGGAGACGGTCAATGTGTCCTGCGAGCTTATACGGCAACTTTATGTGGGCAGCGCCCTGATCGGTGAACCCGGATCGCCCATCTTCCGCAGGGATATATCGGCGTTTCTGGCCGAAGTGGTTGAAGCCGTGGACAGCGAGTCGCTGAACAAGGCCCGGCGGGGAATTGCCGAAGGCCGTGAGACAATCCATAAATCATTTGTTGAAACCCTCCGGAACAACCCGGAAAAGTTCGTGGACTATCTTCAAACCACCAATGAGATTCGCAATATCCGGATCAAAACCATGAGTGACCGGGTTGCGCTGCTGGAAGATATTGCGGATCAGGGCGTGTCCGAAGCCCTTTCCGAGAGTGTGATGGGAGTCAACACGCATGATATGGCTGAAATCATAAACGGTTTCAGCCGGACGTTGAACCGGGTGCGCGATGACAACCCGGGATTTGATATCTCAACAATAGCGGAGTTTGTGAACGGTGTGGATGTGGATGAGTTGCAGGATGCCGTGAAATGGCTCACCGATGAACTTGGCGAGGTGTTCCGGCCCATTGGCAGAATTTTCGCGCCGCCGCTGGTGCGGATGATCTGCGGCTGGGCAACACCGGAAAAGGACGGATTCGATCAGGAGGTGCAGACGGCGGTGAAGGCGTTGAAGAATCTATTACAAAGCCAGGAAGAGGTGGACGCATGAATGATACAATGACAATCATAAAGGAAGCGGTTGCGCATGTTTACAGTGAGCCGGTCCGTGAGTGGAAGGAGAACGGGGGAAAGGTCGTGGCAAATCTCTGTACCTTTGTGCCCTCAGAGGTACTACATGCCGGCGGTATCCTCCCCATCCGGTTCCGGGGGGTTGAGGCGGCAGACCTGGATGTCGCGGATGCCTATTACGGACCCTTTATCTGCTCCTGCCCCAAGGCCATTCTGCAGATGATCTGTGAAGGCCGGTATTCATTCCTGGATGGGGCAGTGATTACGCCGGGATGCGATTCCATGCGCCGTCTGGACGACTGCTGGCAAAAGGCCGCAGAGGACTTCGAAGGTATTATGCCGCCGTTCTTTTGCTATCTGGGGGTTCCGCATAAGGCGTCTTCCCATGCCATGGAATGGTTCATTGCGGAGATTCGACGGTTTATTAAAAATATTGAAGACCATTTTCAGGTCGAGGTCACTGACGATAAGCTGACGGCGGCCATTAAAACGTACAATCGGGGGCGCGAACTGATGTACCGGCTGCAGAAATTAAGAATGCAAGACGAGCCGGCCATCAGCGGAACAGACGCTTTTGCCATCATTATCGCCGGCGCAGCCATGCCGCGGGAGGCATTCAATACCATGCTGGAGTCGATTCTGACGGAACTCGAAACAACCCCCCGGCCATTGCCGGGCGATAAAAAGCGGTTGCTGGTGGTCGGTAGCGTGTGTGACGACACGTCGCTGATTGAGCTCGTTGAGGCGGCCGGCGCCGTAGTGGTTTCGGACAATCTTTGTTTTGGCGCGCGCCATACGCGGGGTCTTGTAGCCGAAAACGGTGATCCGGTTGCGGCGCTTGCGGACTGGTATCTGGGCGGTGTTATCTGCCCGCGCATGTTCGGCAGCTTTGAAAGCCGGCTTGCCAATATCGAACAACAAATAGAAGAGGCCCGGGTGGACGGTGTCGTGATGCAGAATATCCGGTTCTGCGATCTTCATGGCGCGGAAAACGGCCTTTTTGCAAAACGGCTAAAGGAAATGGGGGTGCCATCCCTGGAGATCGAGGTTGAATATGGCCCCCTGGTTGACACCGGCCGGGTCAAGATGCGCGTGGATGCTTTTCTGGAAAGGATATCCTAAGTGTCATCATGCCAACGGAGAAGTATCCTTAATGCTATCTGGAGGCCTGAAGGCTTTCGCTACACTTGCCGATGGCGGCATAAGAATGCACATGTAACGGAAGGCTTCAGCCTTCCGCCCGGATTTTAGTAACATTTGACGATTGGCGTTACATCAGTCAGGAGGCAATTATGCGACCGGAAATGAGGGAATACAATTTTGATACCCTGCTGTGGCATGTTCTGGATGTGGGGTACCGGGTGATTGACAGTACGGAAAAAGAGATTCACTGGATCGGCGAGTATGTGCCTTATTATGACCGGATAATGGATACATGGGCCAATGAAGGCAAAGTGGGCCGCATGTTCCTGGAAATGGTCTGGCAATACATGGACAACATCAAGACGGCCCATGAAAAAGGGAAAAAGCTGGGCATCACCACGTTCTGCTTTTCGCCGGCAATCTTTTATGCCCTGGATGTGGTGCCGGTGATGCTGGAACCGCTGACTGTTATCGCTTCCCTGGTGTGGGACCGCGGCACCATTGATTATATGAATTACTGTTGTGAGGTGGGATTCACCGAAACCGCCTGCTCGGCCCAGCGCGGCGCGCTGGGGGCCTATCTTGCCGGTATGGGAGAAGAAATCGACCTGGTAGTCTGTGATACGCCCGGGGTGTGCGATACCAATGCCAGTGCATATGCGTTTGCCGCTGCCTATCTGAAAAAACCGTTCTATCAGATCGACCTGCCGCCCACACTTGTAGACGAGCGGTCGTCCGAATACCATCGAAAAGATTTTATGGCGCTGATTGAATTTCTGGAATCGCAAACCGGGAAAAAGCTGGATGTGGACCAATTGCGGGAGGTTCTGGCCGAATACGAAAAGCAGGACGAGTTGATCGGCGAACTGGAAGACATGCAACGCATGGTGCCCAGCCCGGTGCCGTCGCTTTACAACCTGATCATTTACGCGGGCCGCTACTTTTTTGCGGGTATGCCGGTTTATACCCGGATGCTGGAAGCCATGGTGGCGGAGTGCGGGAAAAAAGCCGCTCAGGGACTTTCGGGAATGCGATACGGCGAGGAAAAGATACGGGCACTGTTCTGCTATATTGATCACTTTACCGTGGATTTCAATTTCTGGCACTGGCTGGAAGACAACGGGATTGCCCAGGTGGGATCGCTCCTGAAAGGATTTTTTGTGCCCCAGACCCCGGCTATCAAGGAGGGGTATAAGGAAGCGGGGTATGTGATCCGGACCGATACAATGGAAAACATGATCGATTCCCTTGCCCAGATCAATGCCCGCATGCCCATGGTAAACAGTATCCGCGGACCATATTATCAGCCCTACATGTGGCTGGAGGCGACCCTGCAGGTGGCGCGGACGGTTAAACCCGACTGTATTATTTACAGCGGAACGCCGGGATGCAGAAATACCTGGGGCATGGTCCGGCCGTTTATGCGGGATATTGAAAAGCACGGGTATCCCGCGCATATCATGAATTCGGATGCCTTTGATTTCCGGGTGGAGTCCTGGCGGACCACCACCGACCGGCTGGAGGAATTTCTTAAAGTAAGGGGGTTGATGAAATGATCGTTTCAGGATGTGATGTGGGGTCCCTGACGTCCAAGGCCGTTGTGATGACGGTTGACAACGGCAGGAGCCGGATTGCCGGTTCCGCTATTATCCGGTCACGGACAAAACCGCAGCAGTCCGCCCGGGAAGCCATGCAGGCCGCTCTGGATAAGGCCGGTATGACAGTTGATGATATAGAAAACTGTGTAGGCACCGGATACGGCAGGGGTAAAATTGAATTTGTCAATGAGGCGGTGTCCGAGATCAAGTGTCACGCTCAGGGCGCTCACTGGTTGCTCCCCTCTGCACGAACGGTGATCGATATCGGCGGCCAGGATTGCAAGGCCATCAAGCTCGACAGGGACGGCAAGGTTGAGGATTTTATTACCAATGATAAGTGTGCGTCCGGCACCGGCCGGTTTCTGGAAGTCATGGCAAAGGTGTTGAATATCGATCTCAGTGAACTGAGCAGCCTTTCCGCCAAGTCGCACTCGCCCATGACTCTGGCGTCTACCTGTACGGTCTGGGCCCAGGCCGATGTGATCGAACATTTCAACATGGATGTTCCCATTGAGGATATTGCCGCAGGCATTAATACCGCTATGGCGGGCCGGGTGGCTCTGCTGGTCAACAGTCTGGGCGTGGAAAAGGATGTCTGCATGACCGGAGGTGTTTCAAAAAATGCTGGTGTGGTCAACACCCTTGAGGGGCTCATCGGGTGTGGCATCAAGCGGATACGCAAGGCGGATGCACAGTTGGCCGGCGCGATCGGGGCGGCTATTATCGCTGCAGAAAAAATGGCGGCGTAAAGATAAGATGGAGGTTGATATGATCGTAGCAGGATGTGATATCGGATCACTCACCAGCAAGGCCGTTATTCTGAAGGACGGGGAAATCATGGCCAGCCGGGTCATGCGGGTTGCGGGATCGCCCAGGCAGACCGCGGAAAAAATTATGACCCTGACCCTTGAAGATGCGGGGCTGGCAATGGAAGATGTCGATTATACCGTCGGGACCGGATACGGCAGAAAGCAGATCCCCTTTGCAAGCAAGGTGGAATCTGAGATCAGTTGCCATGGCAAGGGGGCCTGGTGGTCATCAAACACCATCCGGACCGTGATTGATATCGGCGGCCAGGACGCAAAGGCCATCAAACTGGATGAAGACGGCAAGGTAATCCGGTATGTGTATAACGACAAATGCGCATCCGGTACCGGACGGTTTCTGGAGATAATGGCCGATGCCCTGGAAGTCCCTCTTGAGGATATGGGCAAAATTGCCGGCCAGGCGACGGAAGTGATCGACATGTCCAGCCAGTGCGTGGTGTTTGCGGAAACGGAAATTGTTTCCCTGGTCAATGACGGCAAGGAAATTCCGGATATTCTCAAGGCACTGAACCGGGCCATGGCCAACCGGATTGTTTCACTGGCAAAAAGCATCGGCGTCGAACAGGAGATTGTGATAACCGGCGGTGTGGCCAAAAATATCGGTGTATATGAAGCCCTTGAGGAGCGGTTGAAAATGCCGGTGCAGCATCTCAAGGTGGACCCACAGATTAACGGGGCGCTTGGAGCGGCGGTGATGGCCGGCGAGATGTTGGCGTCGCAAAAAGTCCAGTAACTGCTTTTCCGGTTCCGGCGAAAGCGTTTGCGAACCGCAGGTGATGGTGGCCTGAAGGCTGCCACTGAGACAGGTAATGACCCTATTTGACGACACGATAAAACAGATCAATAAGTTTGCTGATCAAAAAGCCGACACTCGATCGTTCTGCCGAATGCAGGCGAGTGATGCACCTGTATGGCCGTCCGGCGGCGACCGGGATGTCGTGTTGCGCGGCGATACCGCCCTGGAACTGGGTGGCCCGAAAGCGGACTCATTTGCACTGCTGTTGTGGACAGACAACCCGGACCTGGTAACCGATGGCCGCATCACCCGGATCGGACCGGATTTTAACGCGGTGGATACAATGAATGCAGCATTTGCCAGGGTACTGATCGTCTGCGGAAGTGATTTTGACGAAACCAATGCGTATGAACGATTTGTGGAATTATCTCTGATTGCTTATGAGGTCTCCCTGAAAGGTTATATGATGCGAACGGCCTCCCAGCAAAACAAGGAGTGGGTCCGTATCAGCCGGGAGGCGCTTGAGCGCGGGTTCGACGCGAATGCTTTGGGCCGGGCACTGGTGGATGCCTGTTGTTGTAAAGATTATGTGACGGCAGCAGAAACCGTGATGGTGGTCGGGGATGCAGCGGCTGTGGCAACACTTCGTGACACAGGTGCAAACGCCTTGCAGTATATTAGCGCCATGCGGAAAATGGCGGAAGAGATGACTTTTGATTGCAACAGCTGTGAATACCAGAGCGTGTGTGACGGGGTGTCGGAATTAAAGGCCATGGCCGCCCGTCTGGAACAGCAGAAGCGGAACGCCGGAGGGACCAATGGCTGATACAGATTCAGCCCCTTTGATATTCGCTGTATGCGGCAAAGGCGGTGTTGGTAAAACATCCGTCAGTGCCATGATTGCAAGGGTGCTGGCCGTCCGTCCGGGAAAACGCGTACTGGTGATTGATGCAGATCCGGCGGTGGGGCTTGCAACCGCCCTGGGAATAACGGTTCGCAAAACCGTCGATGATGTCCGAAACGGAATTATTGAGGGTATCAAAAACGGGCAAGGGGGCGATCAATCCCAACTCATGGGTCAGATTGATTACGATATTCTGGATGCCATGGAAGAAGTGGAGAATCTGGCGTTTCTGGCCATCGGCCGTCCCGAGGACGAGGGATGCTATTGCCGGCTGAACTCGTTTCTCCGGGGGATGATCGGCAAACTGGCCGCTAATTTTGATTACGTTGTGATCGACGGCGAAGCCGGCATTGAACAGGTTAATCGGCGGGTGATGGAGATGATTACCCATTTGCTGCTGGTCACCGATACATCTGTAAAGGGGCACAACGTGGCCGGCATGATTGCGGAAGTGGCCGCACGCCACACGGCCTGCCGGGAGAAGGGATTGCTGGTCAACAAAGTCCGGCCATCGGATGATACCGCCAGGTTGCCCGTTCCTGACGGCATTTCGGTGCTCGGGTACATCCCTGAGGACGATGTGATTCGTGATTTTGATGGCGCCGGCCGGTCCTTTTTCAGCCTGCCCGACTGCGGCGCCCTGGGAGCGGTGAAAAGAGTTATCGCCTCATTGACGGGCGATGTCCAGTAATTGTGCGGCTGATAAACGTTTTGTGGTTCCAGAGAAGGAGATAAAGAAATGATGGTGTCAGTAAAACGAATTGCAGGTAAGTCTGTTTTCTGTGTTCTGATCGTCCTGGTTGTTCTCACAGTTTTTCCGGTTTGTGCCATGGCTGCGAACCTGGGTGGGGAGCAGCTTCAGGCGACCGTTGATGAGAGTATGCGGGCCATGTGGACAGGAGCGGATTTCCGCAAAACTCTGGACCGGAAGTTTGAAGAGCGGGGATACGCGCTGGCGGCCCTGATTGATACCGGTTTCTTCTATATTTATTCAAAGCATAAGGTAACGAGTTTCGACGATTTAAAAAACCGAAAAGTCATGACATGGATCGGGACGGTCGGCGAGAACACGTGGGAAGCACTGGGAATCAGGCCGATACCCGTTGCCGTGCCGGAAGTTATAGCATCCTTGAGCACCGGTTACGGGGATACGGCCGTGGGGCCGGCGGCATGGTTGCTGGGGATGCAGGGATATCAGTATGTGGAATATATTGTAAACCCGCCATTGCTCTATGCGCCGGCTGCGATTTTTGTCAGTACAAATACGAAGAACCGGCTGGCAAAAATCTTTGGCATTTCAGAAACGGTGGCATATAATTGCCAGGAACTGGTCATCCAGCAATTCAATACTCTTGAGCCCCAATGGAAATCGGATCTGAGAAAATACAATCAAAAGAGCATGGAGGCGTTTGAAACCAAGTGCGGGATTAAATTTGTGGATTTTTCCAAAGCCGATCAGTCGCGGTTTGAAGCAGCGGCAAAGCATGTCCGCGATGGTCTGGCCGGTAAAGTTTACTCCCGGGAGTTTCTAGACGAAGTGACAGCGGCGCTCGAAGAATACCGGCAACAGAAAAATGCTATAACTGTGGGGGGCATATGAAAAAGGACATCAATCAGTTGTTTATTTATCCCAAAACCTGGGTATCCAAAGAGACCGGGGACATTACAAAGTCTGTCCGGCAATGGGCAAACAAGGAAATCGTATCCCGCCGGCTGGAATTCCTGGATGATCTTGATACTCTTTTCCCCAAAGTCAGGGCCAGCCTGGCCCTTGATATCGGCTGTCAGGGATTGATGTTTCCCGCTGATCTGGACGGTCTCGGCCTGGAAGTGCCTGATGCTGCGCCTGCGCTGATCATGGTGTTGAAGGAGATTGGCCGGGCCGATGCCGGGATCGGGTTCATTCATGCCATGGAATATGCCCTTTGCGCCTTGTTGACCACAGCAGGCGGGAATGCCTTTTCGCAGCTGGCCCCGCTGTTCTGTGGGGATACGCTGAATTCGGCTGCAATGATATTGCCGGCCTGTGGGCGGACGGGTGAAACCATGCCTCTTTTTGAAGGCCGCCCTGTCGCAGCGGTGGTGAGCCGGAACGGTGCCGGTTTTACAATTTCCGGATGGGGGCTGCGGCCGCTGGACCTGGGTATGGATGCGGCGGTGTTTGCCGTGGTCGGTGCCGATAGCGATGGCACGCCGGGAGTTGCCGTTGTGGTGGCCGATGGGGAAGGGGTCACCCGGGGAGAGAATATTCTTAAAACCGGTCTGGAGGGGTGCAGTAATGCGAATATTGATTTTAACAGTGTGCCGCTGGAATCAATGATGTGGTTTGAGGGTGAAGCTGCGGTGCGGCATCTCTATTCGTGGACCAACCTGCTTCTGGGCGCGGTGAGTGTGGGGGCGGCCATGGGATGCATGGAAGTGGTCGGCGAATGGGCCGCGGATCGGGTGATAAAAGGCGGGGGGCTGATGAAAGACAACCCCTTATGTGCATCTGTTCTGGCAGAGGCCTATGAGGAAGTGGCGCTGTCCTGGACGCTCATACACCATCTGGCCAACGCTCTTGCCAATCCCGGCGAGTGGGGTGATGCCGGCGATCTCATGATGTTTACCCAAGCGCAGATGACCGGGCGACGGGTTCAGTCCTCTGCGTTGCAGGCGATTAATAAGATGATGGAGTTGATGGCCTCGGAGGGGTATGCCAGAGAGGGCAGGATGGAAAAGGCCTGGCGGGATGTGAAAACGATTCAGTCAGGCCTCTGTGGCGTGGGAGGTGAGGCCTTGATACGGCTGGACGTGGCAAGATATGTGTTTGACAGCAACGCGGTATAAGGAGACCATCCATGATATCATATGAAAAAATGTCGAAACCCGCTGACCGGCTTTCTCCAATGGAGAAGCCGTTTCGTCAGGTGATCCGGAAGTGGACGGAAGATGACGTCATGCCGTATCGGCGGCAATATGATGAGGACTGGAAGGACCACCATCTTATCGAACCGGCCATGAAGAAGCTATGTGTAGACCTCGGTATTCAGACCGTACTTTTTCCCGAGGAACTGGGCGGCATGGGATTCGGGTCGTCTGATTATATGGCCGGCCTTATGTTCGCCATGTGCGAAGAGATGGCCCGGGGTGACAGTGCTCTGGCGCTGGCCAATATCTGTTCCATGTGGGCGCTCTGCACATTTTTGTTGAAACCGAATATCAATATGCGGCTGGCCCGGGAACTGGCCCCCATGTTCTGCCGAACGGACAAGCTGTGTGTCTGCTGCCAAGCCATGACCGAACCTCAGGGTGGATCGGATATCGAAAATATCGATCTGTTGCATGGTAAAACCATCCGCACTACGGCCACTCTGGACGGCAACGAGTGGGTGATCAACGGGCATAAACTGTGGCCGACCAACTCAGGCGGTATTGCCAATCTTTTCGGTGTCCCCTGCACAACCAATCCGGGTTCGGACGATCCAGACGATTTTGCTTATATCATGGTGCCGGCCCATCTGGAAGGGGTCAAGCAGAGCGGTCCTTACCAGAAAGCGGGGATGGCCGCGGATAAAAACGGGGATATCTGGTTTGACAATGTGCGGGTCCCCGATTTTTACCGGGTGCAGGGACCTGGCAAGGATGCCGAGGTGTTCAAGGGGATTGTCACCATCGGATTGCTGGGCAGTGTGGGCTTTGGCATGGGCGCCATGATGAACGTTTATGAAATCCTCTACGATTTTGTTAACACTCACACCATCGGCAACCGGCCGTTAAAGGAAAATGATGCGGTGGCCGGGGTGATCGGCCAGATTGCGGGAGATATTGATATCTGCCGGATTCTTTCCTATGAACTTATTCGACTGATCGACAGCCGGACAAAGGTGGGAGGGAAGCCGCTGCATTCGGAAGAGACCATTGCCAAAGCAAGAAATATAAAGGCGTTTGTCTCGGATGTCATGGTGAATGATATCGGCAAGGCCATGGACGTGCTGGGTGGATACGGCAGCGATCGGGCCATGGATGTCGAAAAGCACTGGCGGGATGTCAAGATGATTCAGCTGTGGTTGGGCGGTAAGCAGCTCTGCCAGGCCGAGGCAACGCGGTACTTTTTCGATTGTGAAACTATCTGATGGCTCGCCATCTGCAGGTGACGTTTACGAGTTTATCATCTAAGGATTGATTCATGACACATCAAACAGACAAAGGCGTGATTGATCTGCTGGAGCAGGTGTTGTCCCGGCTGCTGGACAGTGCATCCTTTAAAAACAATATCCGGATTGTGTTAAACAACCTTGATCCGGAATCGGCCAGGCAACTGGTGCGGACCGTGATGTGGCAGGACATGGAGTTTTCCCTTTCCGGTGTGGCGGCTGCGCCGGATCTGATCAATACCATTATCAAACTTCTGGATGAGGTGCTGAATCAGGTTAATGACAAGTTCCCCGAGCAGGTGCTTACGGAATTTCTCGGCAATGTGGTGGATGATATTGACCGAGAAACGCTTGACCGGGTGCGGGAAAAGACCCGCTCCCTCTATGCCGGATTGGCGCCGGAAATTGAAAAAAGATGGCTGACGCCTTCAGGAGAATCGCCGCAAGAGGCCGCATATGCCGGAGACCACTGCAGCACGGCATCGTCCGAGGCGACAGTGCAGATTGGACCACAAGCGGAAAATGTAATGGCGGCGATTCTTCAGGCCCCGTTTTTAAAAACCATCATCCGTGAAACGCTGATGGATATAGATCCGGCAGACGGCGCCCGGATTGTCCAGACAGTGATGTGGACGGACATGGAGACCATGCTGGCCGTACTGGCGGCATTGCCGGTGCTCATCAATTTCGGTCTTCACGCGGCCGCAGAGATCGGCACACAAGTGACCGACAAAATGCCCCCGGACATGCTCATTCCGTTTGTGACCGATATGCTTGCCGACATTGACACGGAAGCCCTGCGAAAGGGGGTGACAGCATATCAGGAACTCGGCCGGACAGTTCTTGAGGCGGCGGGGCCGTCACTGTCATCCGCTGTTCATGAACTACTGACAGCCCCAGCATTCACTCAAGCACTGGCGGACGGTATCAATCAGGGTGTCGCCGGCCTGAACCGGCTGGAAGCGGACCATCCCGGAACGGTCCGGGATGTTATGGCCGCAGTTGTGGCCAATACAGACGCGGATGCGGTGAACACTGCCGTCCGGCATATTGCGGATGCGGTCCTGGCACAGCGGCCGCCGATTTTTGTTATTGGCTGGCGATCCGTTAAAGCTTATATCCGTGGATTTTTCGGACGGTTGTTTCGACGGCGTTAAGATGTTCCCGCCATTCCGCGGTTCCTGCAACCATGGAGGTGAACATGCAGCTACGTCCTGTTATCAGATCCATTATGAACCGGCAGATTCCCCAGGCCGGTTATTTCCCGGAATCCCTGTTGGATGCCGCAGCTGCTGTCAGCAGCTTTCGTGGAAAATTCTCCAGGCTCACCTCTGTTGAACGGATACTTACCACCTTGCGCCACAAGGAACCGGACCGGGTGCCGGTGACGCCCCTTGCCAATGCCGTGGGAAGACGTATCAAAGGCATCCCTTTTCCCGAGTATTCCACCGTTGCGGAAAAAACCGCCGATGCACTGTCCGCTTCCATTGAATTTGTGGGCGGCGATCTGTTGGTGCTGTTGATTGATCTGTCCGTGGAAGCGGCGGATTTCGGTCAGGAAACCATTTACCCGGAACAGTCCACGGCCCATCCCAATTATCTGAATCCCGTCATCCGGCATGTGGATGACTATCTGAACATCAAGCCCATTGATTTTTCAAAAGCATCACGTATGAACGAAATCGTCAAGCTGTGCCGGCTCATGAATCAGCGCATCGGCTCTCGAATACCGGTATCCGGGTTTTTGTTCGGACCGCTTGAAATTCTTTTGATGATGCGCGGGGCAAAGGACTTTTACAAGGATTGTCGCAATTATCCCGGTCATGTGAAGAAGGCCTGTGAAGCGATTACAGAAACCCTTCTGGAATTTGCCCAGGCGCAGTGCGACACCGGCGTACTTGGCATTACCATTGATACGCTGCTGGCCTCGTGGAATGCATTACCGAAAGATGTATGGACCGCCCTTGAGGGGGACTTTACCGGCGAAATTGCCAGGTGTGTCAGAAGAAACGGGCAGGTCGTCGGTATTCACAATTGCGGTCATGCCCTCTATTTTGATGCCCAGATCGACGCCATGGCGCCGGATTTTATCAGTTTTGCGGAATTGCCGGATGATTGCAAGACGCCCGCGGAAATGAAAGAACGCTACGGCGACCGGGTGACCTTTGTGGGGTTTGTCCGTACCCAGACGCTGGTCAATGGCACACCGCAGCAGGTGATGGACGAATGCAAACAGCAGATTGAGGTGCTGGCCAGGGACGGGGGGTATATTCTGGCGCCGGGATGCGAATATCCGCCCAACCTCTCCCTTGAAAATGCGTTTGCACTGGTGAAGGCGGCGGAATTATATTCGTGAGTATCGTAAAAAGGAGGCCCGGATATGACATCATCATCTTCAATCCTGGGGGATCTGGAAGCGGCGGTTCGTAGCCAGGCACCGGAACAGGTGGCGGCGATTTTTCAAGACATGGATGTCGCGGCGTTAGGTTATGACGCTTTACTGCAGGCCCTTGTGGCGGGACTGGACGCCGCTCGCAGAGAGCTTGGGGAGATGACCACCAGCATCGGTGAGTTCCTGCTGGCCGTGGATGCGGCGCGTCTGGGGTTAACCCGGCTCAAACAATTATTCCCGGATAAAAAAAAGCAGCGTAAGGCCGTGGTCGGCGTGGCAACCGGAGAGGTTCACAGCCTGGGTGTCATTATAATTGCCGGGATTATGGAGGCACTGGGGTATGAGGTGATGTGCCTGGAACAGGACACGAATGCGGATCAATTTCTGCAGGCGTTAAAGCAGAGTGGCGCCTCCCTGCTCGGCGTTTCTTCTATGATGTCGACAACGCTTGCCGGCATGCAGGATATCGTGCAGCAATGCCGGCGGGAAATGCCGGATGTCAGAATTATTGTGGGCGGGGCCTGCCTTGATGAACATATTGCCGAATCCATGGGTGCGGATGAATATGTGGAATCTGCGGTTCAGCTTCCACGGGCGCTGGAAAACTTTGATGGCCAGGACGACCGCCGCCGCAAATCCATGGATTACGAAAAGAAGGAGCATGTTGTTGAATATCATGAATCCGGAAGCCGTGAAGGCTGATGCTGCCCGAATCCCCCCCCCGGAAAATCATCTTCTTGATTGTCACTGTCAATTGTCATACAATAAAAATTAAACACAGTTTAATGAAAGAATTCGTTTTTCATTACAGGTGGTGTCTTATTCCCGGGTGAGGACGGTTCAGGGGGATGGATTGTCCGGACCGTGAAATTTTTTTAAATATAGTTTGCGAAGAAAGGGTAGAGTGGAACAGCTGACCCCTTCACAAAAGGCGCGATTCGCCATCAGCTCATTTAAGACCATTGCCAAGGCCATGGCCCTGAGGGGGTTCTACAGGCCCTCCGGCAGAATGGGGCGGCAGCTTGCAGGCTACCTCCTGACCCTGAGCCCGGAAATTTACGGCAGCATGACCGATCCAAAGGTGGTGGAGTTGAACGGTCTGGAGTATGTCATCGACCGCCTGCCCTGCGGCATCGATGAATGCAACCGAATCACCCTGACGGATGAAGACCGGTTCGGGGAGGGAGTTTTTGAACGCATTATTCCGCGGAAACGCCGGCGGGTGTGCTACCGCATTGACGATGATGAGGTGTGCTTCATTGTTACCCGGGGCCTGAGTGAAATATACGATATTCTGACCCATCTTTCTTTTTTGAATATTGAGGCCGGCAAGATTCAGCGCCACATGACCGATGATGATGGCCATATGACCGGTGAGTGGCGAAAGCTGGAGGCGCGGATAACGAATATCGACAGTATGACAGGCCGGGATCTGGATCAGGCGTTGTGGAACCTGAGCCTGATTCTGGGGCGGTCCTATCAGGAAACGCAACAGGCATATGAAAGACTGGAAAAAGGAAGGGCAGAAGGAAACAGTAACAGCGGCCTGTTTCGACTGGTGTATAACCTCGGCAAACGGATCAGCAGAGAGAAAATTGCGCCGGAAAATGCATTAACGGTTTATATGACGCCATCCCTGATGAGTGCCATCTCCCATCAGCGGTATGGGGAACAATGGGCCTCGGCGCTGAAAGCCCGCCTTGCGTCACTGGGGCTGGCAAGTCGGCCGCTGCATATTATCAGTGCCAATTTGCATAGTGTGGTGAATCTGTTGTATGGCCATGCCGCCGTAGCCGCATGTAACAAGCGTGTCAAAACGGATAATCCGGATGATCTATACACATTTATCGGTTGCATCCGCGATCATGGCGAAGATGTGCTGACATTTGCCCGGGAGAACGGCATGGTGGACTATACCGACGCCTCGGGATCTCACATTGATTGTCAGATCATTGATACCGCAAAACTTTCTGATTTGCCGCAGCATCCGGCCCATGATATCGATTTTACGCGGCTCCAGCCGGAAAAACCGGTGCTGCTGGTCATGGACTATGCATTCGGGGCCCAGGCATTCGAGGTCATGGATTGTTTGTTAAACCCGGAAGTGGTGGAAAAAGAAGCCCCGTCCATGCATCTGAACGTTCAATCCATATCCGTTATGGGAAAGGCCGGCATTCTGGCCGGCAGTAAGGGAGAGATCATGCTGGCCAACGCCCACGTAATTGAAGGCACCTCGGACAATTATATGTGTGGAAACGATTTGACAGCAGATGATTTTGAGCCGGATATCCCCGTGCATACCGGTCCCATGATCACCGTCCTGGGCACGTCGCTCCAGAACAGGGACCTGCTGAACCGGTTTCAGGAAAGCTGGGGCACAATCGGCCTGGAAATGGAAGGCGGCCATTATCAGAAGGCCATCAGCGCCGCCATTATCAAGGGGCATCTGCCGCGGGACATTCGCGTTCGATATGCCTATTATGCGTCGGATAACCCTCTCCTGAGCGGTCAGACGCTGGCGGCCGGCGAGATGGGGTCTGAGGGCATTCGGCCGACGTACATGGTGACAAAGGCGATACTTCAGAAAATTGTTGCTACAGGATGATGTTTTTACGATTGATATATAAAAGGTGGATATGAAAGAAAGAGTGGTACTGCTTACGTTGTTGGTGCTGTCGGTACTGAATGTTGTTCCGGTTGGTGCAGATGATGAATGGCGGGTGATCAAGGATGAAGCGGGAATTCGGGTCCAAAAGCGGGAAAATCCGGATCTGGAGTTGAAGGAATATCGTGTAGATTCGATTTTTAACGAAACAATTGGCACAATCAAAGCTGTGCTGGATGACATCCCTTCGGCCCATAAGTGGTTCCCCTTGTGTCCGTATGCCCGAATCATTCATGAAGACGGCGACGGATACAGAAAAATACTCAGCCTTTCAGATTTCCCATGGCCCTGCAA
Source organism: Thermodesulfobacteriota bacterium (assembly GCA_034189905.1). GTDB lineage: Bacteria > Desulfobacterota > Desulfobacteria > Desulfobacterales > Desulfosudaceae > JAXHTY01. The sequence goes on along the minus strand of JAXHTY010000002.1, from coordinate 78,208 downwards.
GGACCGGTACGTGGTGTTTCTTTCGTCCACCACCCGGGATGAGGATGCCGGGCGGATTGTCATTGACTATCAATCGGTCAACGAAACAGATGATATCGGCGAAATTGCCGAAAAGTATGTACGTATTGAGTTCGTCCAGGGGCAGTGGATACTGGAAAAGATAGACGACACCCATACCCGGTTCACCTATACCATATGTGCGGATGTGGGCGGCAGCCTTCCGGCATGGGTTGTTGACGTGTTTTTACAGGACCGCCCTTATGAGATGGTCAAGAATCTGAAGAGATTCGTCAAGCAGCCCCGGTATCAGCAATGATGTCCCATGCGTTGCCCCGAGGCGACAGCAATTTCCATTCTGTCTAATTTTTGTTCACTGAAGAAAGTGATGGTAACGGCAGTGATGCAAATGCCGGCTGAATCAGGCTGCCGAGAAAGAGCTTGCCGCCGGCCTGTTCCACGCTGGTGATGGGGTGGTAACTGTCAGGCCCTTTATGCTGAAGGTTGTGCGTAACCGTACCGTCCGGCCCCAGTCCGAGAATGAAGGCATGGGCGGCCGGCTGGGGCTGTATTATTTCCGGCAGCCGCCAGGACATCTTTCGCAGAAAGGGATATCCGGACAAGGCGTCCAGGAGTGCATTGCGCGGCGCGTACAGGGCAACCCAGTATGTGTCCCGCCCGTTGCAGGACATACCGTCAGGTATGCCGGGCAGATTCTCAAAGAATACTTCGTAAGTTTCCGCTTTTTCTCCCTTCAGCCAATATCGCAGAATGTTGTAACTCCCGGTCTGTGCCACCAGCACGCTTTCTCCATCGGGGCTAACGGCAACCCCGTTGGCAAATTGAAGGCCGTCCAGGAGGACCGTGGTGGTGCCGTTGTTCAGATCGTACCGCAGGAGGCGGCCATGGCCGCCATGTTCAAGAATGTCGTCCCGGGCCTTTTCTGCGGGACCGAACTTGGATGATGCATCGCTGAAATAGATCATGCCGTCTTCGGCAACATCCACGTCATCCGTGAATCCAAAGGCAAGACCATTAGCCGATGTGGTCAGTACGGACAAATCGCCGTCAGGAGCCATCAGCAACAGGCCCTTGTAGCCATCGGCAATAATCAGATTCCCCGCCGGGTCGAAGTCAAGGCCCAGGGGCCGGCCCCCTGTATTGACCATCTCCCTGGGGTGTTGACCCTGTGCATCAAAACGCACGATGCGGCCATCCTCATATCCCACGTAAAGCCAGCCTGCTTCATCCACCGCCACATCTTCCGGGCCAACGCCAAAATCCCGGGCATACCATGTGACAGCAGAAAGTTTATTGTTTGTCGCATAAGGGCCTTCAAGGGCCGGCGCTTCCGGCGCCTCCCATGCCACCGGATCGATGGGAACGGGCCAGAACAGAAAATAAAGAACCACTGCCAGTAGCAGAACGATTAAACCTTTCCACATGGGCTGTCTCCTTGGGATGTGTGTTAAATTTATCCTTATGACATGAGAGAAAGTTGTAAGTTCTGGTTATCTATAACAAGGCTGGCAGACGGTGTCAACACTGGTGGGTCAGGCTGCGGCGCCTCGTTTTTCCGATACTTTACGGCCGTGGGCCGAGAGGATGGCCTTTCGCAGGCGGATGGTACGGGGGGTAATTTCGATCATCTCGTCGCTGCGGATAAACTGGATGGCTTTTTCCAGGGTCATGGGTAATACCGGCGTGAGCACCACGGCGTCATCCTTTCCGGCGGCCCGCAGGTTGGTGAGTTGTTTGGTCTTGCAGGGGTTGACATTCAGGTCATTGCCCCGGCTGTGTTCGCCGACAATGACCCCTTCATAAACCGCGTCGCCGGGTTGTACGAACAGACGGCCGCGGGCTTCCAGGTTAAAGAGGGCAAAAGGAACAGCATACCCCTGGCGATCCGACACAAGACTGCCGGTGAACCGGCCGGGGAAATCGCCCCGGTATGGTTCATAGCCGGCAAAGGACGCGTTCATGATGCCGGTGCCGTGGGTGTCGGTGAGAAACTCGTCCCGGTATCCGATCAACGCACGGGCGGGAATGGAAAATTCAAGCCGCACCCGGCCGTTATCCTGGTGCTCCATGCGGATCAACTCGCCTTTTTTCTTAAGCAGTTTCTCGGTTACCGTCCCACTGTAATCACCCCCGCAATCGATCAGGAGTTTTTCAATGGGTTCCAGTTTTTGCCCTTCTGCATAGCGAAAGATCACCTGGGGGCGGCCCACGCAGAGTTCAAATCCTTCCCGGCGCATGGTTTCGATCAGAATGGCCATCTGAAGCTCGCCCCGGCCTTTGACAATAAAGGTTTCTTTGTCTTCCGAAGGTTCAACTTGAATAGAGACATTCATCAGGCTCTCTTTGATGAGCCGGGCATAAATCTTACTGGCCTGAACCTGTTTGCCGTCCTGGCCGGCAAGGGGTGAGGTGTTGTGGGTAAACTTCATAAAAACCGTGGGGGCGTCGATCTTGATGCGGGGCAGGGGATGAGGATGATCGGCCGTACAGATGGTATCGCCGATGTGAACATCTTCGATCCCGGCCAGTACAATAATGTCCCCGGCCCGTGCAACAGACGTCTCTTTTTGTTCAATACCCCGGTATTCCTGGAGTTTGGAAACTTTCAGCGGCAGCCGGACATCGCCTTCCTTGATACAGATCAGGTCTTTTTTCGAGGTTATTGATCCATTGACCACTTTGCCGATGGCCAGCCTGCCCAGATAATCGGAATACCCCAGGTCGGAGACCAGCATCTGAAAGGGTGCATCCGGATCAGAAACAGGCGCAGGGATTTCATTCACAATCATATCCAGAAGCAGGTGAAGGTTTTTGCCCTTTTCCGACGGGTCGGTCATGGCGATGCCCTGTCGGCCGACTGCGTATACAAGGGGGAATTCGATCTGTTCATCAGTGGCGCCGAGATCGATGAGCAGGTCGTATATTTCGTCCAGCACTTCCGCAGGCCGGGCATCGTTTCTGTCAATCTTGTTGATGGCAACGATGATTTTCAGATTCTGCTTCAGGGCTTTGTCCAGCACAAACCGGGTCTGGGGCAGGGGGCCCTCGGAGGCATCCACCAGCAGGATCGCACCGTCCGCCATGGATAGGGCCCGTTCCACCTCCCCGCCGAAATCGGCATGGCCCGGCGTGTCAATGATATTGATCTTGGTGTTTCGCCAGTTGATGGAACAGTTCTTCGCGGCAATGGTAATGCCCCGCTCCCGCTCCAGATCGATGTTGTCCATAAGCCGCTCATCAACGGCCTGTCCCTCACGGAACAGCCCGCTCTGTCTGAACATGGCATCCACCAGTGTGGTCTTGCCGTGATCCACATGGGCGATAATGGCGATGTTTCTGATGCTGGTATTGTTTTCTTGTTTCATTTGTTCGTTTAAGTCCGTCTTTTTCCAGCCCTCCGAGCTGGCCTGTAATTCAGTTTAAAAAAAACCCGCCGCGATGACGCGCCGGGTTTTTTATTATGAGTCTTAAATTGATGACTGTATAACCAAATCACTATATCAGATTTCTAGGATTTAAAAAGTTTTTTCTGTATATTTCAAAATACAATTATTTCATCAAAATCAATTGACATACGTGGTGCTGCTTGGTATAGGTATCGGTTATTACGTACCACCACGACTCTCAATTACTGTTTTTCAATCAGACCAAAGTATTTGTTCAAACTATAATCATATGCATGGGCATATGCCCGGGGGAGGGGATCTGCAATGAAATTGCTCAATGAATCCTTTGATCATCGCAAGCCAAAAGATGTAAAGAAACTCCAGGACATTCTTGTTTATCTCGGCGGCGCTATTGCGGAGACGTCTGAAGACCGACAGGCCCGCAGGATGGGGGATGCCACGGCAAAGGCCCTCATAAAGGTGAAAAAGCGTCTCGCGCTGCCGGCAAACAAGCGTATCAACAAATCCACCATTGCAGTCCTGAATCAGAAAGTCATTGATAAACGCTTCAGTACCCGAACCCAGACCGCCAGGCTGCACCAAATGCTTGTGAAGGCAGATCGGGTCGCAAATTTGAACATCGACTTAACCCGCGACCAAAAGGCCCGGAAGCAGGGAGAGCAGACCCGCCGGGCGCTGCAGATGTTTCAGAAGAAATATAATCTACGGCAGACCGGACGGCTGGACAAAGAGACCCTGGAGCGCCTTGAATCGGTGGCTGCCAGCCAGGTGGCGCCGGTCAAAAAACTCAAAGTCCCGCAAACCGAGCGGCTCATGAAGGTCCGGTATCCCATCCGGTTGCACATGCAGAAGGCCAAAGTCAGAGATCTTCAGCGGGCGTTATCCTGGCTGGGGTATACCATCGACAAGAAAGAGGCGGCCATACCGCGGTACGGCAAAACCACCCGCAAGGCCGTGCTGGCGTTTCAGTCCAAACACGGCCTTCCTGTGAGCGGGAATGTAGGTTTTAAAACCGCCAAACAGATGAATACACTCATAGACGCCAACAGCCGGATGGTCTCCTGCAAGGACAAGTACCGGGTCAGGGGCAGCGTGCGTGATGTGATGTGGGAAGGCGTCAAGCTGGCCACGGTTCAGGTGTTTGAAAAACAGATGCGTACCGATAAACTGCTGGCGGAGCGAAAGACCCTGAAGAACGGGTTCTATGACCTTCAATATGCACCGCCTGTGAATCCACTGACCGGCAAACCGCACGAAACGTTTCAGCTGCGGGTGATGGTAACCGGGCCAGACCAGACCGCCATTGGCGAAAAGACCTTTCATGTGACCGGCAAGGTGTTGTGGGCAAACTTTACCCAGGGCGACACCCCCTACAAAGGGAAAGCCGACTTTCAGGTACTGGAAAATATTTTAAGCAAGGCCCTGGGACCGGAAACCCCCATTAACGCCATTGAAGAGAGCGATACCCACCGGGACATCACATTCCTGCGAAAGGCGGCCAGGCTGGCGGCGGAAGATATTATGAAGATGACCCTGGCGGCCAGGACGGCCAATGCCGTGGACCGGCCGTATCTTACCGCCGAGGTGTTTTATGCATTTATTCGCCAGAATCAGCCCTCCACCCTTCCCGGAGATCTCCTGCCCGACCGGCCGGAAGAGTGGGAGGACTGGATTACATCCCTGGTGGCGCAATGTGCCGATGGTATTCCCCTGCTGGAAGACAGCCAGCGGGCGGAGATTATCGAAAATGCCCTGAAGCAGAACATGGTCTCCCGCTGGGTGGCAAATGAAAAACAAGCGATCCTGGAAGCGCTGGCGGAAATGAAGACCGATCTGGTCCTGGAAAAACCATTGCTTGACGGAAAGGGATCGCTTCAGACCCTTCTGAACTCATCCACCATACCGGCGAATAAGCACAGGTCGGTAGGCGCCTGTTTTGCCCAGGCAAGGGGATTTACCCCGGCTTTCTGGCAATCCATGGCCGGTATATCCGGCTTAAACAATGCCAGGGTTGAAGATTTCCGGGCCACCACCGATCTGGGCTGGATCACCGGCACCTTTGACAACATGATTACGCATCTGAAAACCGGGCTGGGGAATGGCACCTTTACAGCGGTGAGCAATGTGGCAAGGCTTTCAACCAGTGACTGGCTTTCGGTAATATCGCAGAGCGGCAATAATGTACCGTCATGGATCGACGGCAACACGGCGCAACAAAAAAGAACCGCCTATGCCGAACTGATGAAGAAAAATGCGGAGACCCGGTTTCCGGCGGTGTCTCTGATCGCTGATACAGGGCGCAGTAACGCCCATGCACTGGGATCGGTGGAAAATATTCTTGCCGCTGTCGAGGCCAGGCCGGACTTTGATCTGAAGCGGGATTCCTGCGAACATCTGTTTGCCGACACAGGCGCCGGCCTTTCCGAACATGAAAGAACGGCCACAAAGGTATTGCAGCGGGTCCATCGTGTTGCCCCGTCCGCGGATGCCGGGGTGAAGCTGCTGGAAGCGGGATTTTACAGCGCGGCACAGGTGTACCGCAATGGCCAGTCAAATTTTGTCGGCACAATGGAAAAGAAGGGCATGGCAAAGGCGGATGCGGAGCAGATCTATAATGCAAGCGAGCATCAGTATGCTGTTGTCCTGACGGCGCTGGGGAAGTTTTACCAGGATTTTTACTTTGTTGAGCCTGCCTTGATTCTCTCCCGTGCGTATAAAAGCGGTGACCTTGAAGCACTGACAAGCGAAATTCCCGATCTTGAGACCCTTTTCGGACCCATTGATATCCGGGAGGTGCGGCACTGCGAATCCGTGCTCGGCCCTTCGGCCTACCTCACCGACCTGTTCCGTTTTCTGAATGAAAAAAATGCCAGGACCAGCGGCAAAACCGTCAAAGACGTGCTGTTCGAGCGCCGTCCCGACCTGGGTCATATCAAGCTGAACTGCACCAACACCAATACGCCCATGCCGTATATTGATCTTGTTTGTGAAATCCTGGAAAACCGGGTCATGGACGGAGACGGTGTGCTGGATTTTCAATGCACCTGGCCGGCCGCGGACCTGCTGGCCGAGCCCGAGCATGTTCTCGCGGACGCCTATGATCGGCTCAAACTGGCCGATTACCCCCTGTTCGGCCATTTCAATCTCTGGCAGGCGGAAACGCGGATGTATCTCTCCCACCTGGGGATTCCCCGTTATCACCTTATGAAAACCTTTCTGATACCCACCGGCTCCGCGGCCCAGCAGACCGCGAATAAATGCAGTATCGCGGCGGAATACTTCGGCATCGCGGACCAGGAACAACAGGTCGTGATTACCCCCCGGGCTACCAACTACTGGCAGAAGCGCTACTGGAGCAACGATATTCTGGGCGCCAATGTGCCGGTTGACAGGCTGCTTCAAAAGTCCGGCCTGACGTACCACCAATTGCTGGAACTGCTGCAATGCCCCTTTATCAACAGCCAGTCGCCGCAAAGCACTGTGACGTGCCCCATTGATGATTGCGACCTGAGCAACCAGACCGTGGACAATCTCTCCCTGGATCGCCTGGACCGGATGAACCGGTTTCTCAGGCTGTGGTACCGCACCGGTATGGAACTCTGGACGCTTGATCTGCTTATTTCGCACCCGGCCGTGGGCAACGGTGTGCTGGACGACCAGTGCCTGATCAAACTGAAACAGTTTGACGCGCTGCGAAACGAACTGGACCTGGAGAGCGAGGCACTGGCGGCTTTTTTCGGTCCCATTAACACGCTTCCCAGGCCCGCTGCCACCGACGCCGGCGAGTATGAGAAATGCCTGTTTGAACGTCTTTTCCTCAGCGGTTCCATGGATGCCGATCTGTACGACGATTTTCTGCAGCTGATGACAACGCCCGCTTCAGGCAGCGATGTCGCGCCTTACCTGGACCATGTCGCAACCGCTCTTTCCAGTGAAAGGGAGGTCCTGGCGATGCTCCTTCCGCTTACGGACGGCCATTTTACGGTAGACACACTGTCTGTGTTCTTCCGGTATGTGAACCTGGCCGACACATTGAAGTGGAAAGTCACGGAGCTCTTACTGTATTGCGACCTTGCCGGCATCGCCGATCCGTTTGACGGTTTTACCACGGTGGAACGTATTGTCCGTGAAAAAGACCTGTTGCGGAATGCAGAGGCCACGCTGGTAGAGCTTGAATACCTGCTGACCCACGCGCCGGATTCTTCGGCCGGCTGGCGGCAGGAAGTATATACCCAGCGGTTGCAGGGGCTGCGGGAAGCCCTAGCCGGGCTTCAGGACCAGATAACAACAGCGGAAGAGGCCGGTGAAGACAGCCTGCAGGTGCTGCTGGCCATGGTGGGCCCGTTTGCCGATCCCGCCGTGCTCGCGACCGCCATGGAAGTGATTGCCGGCACGTGGACGGCCTCCCAGTCGGAAATCACCATATTTATAGAAGACAGTTTCGGCGTGTTTGTGGGGGATACGGAAGAAGCTGTTGATGCCCTGGAATACACCGCCCCGGCTTCGCCGTCTGAACTGATGGAACGGCGGGACTATGTGATGGCCGAGATACTCAACTATCTGAACCACACGACCATCAAGGAGTTTACCGCTGACACCTATTCACTGGAAAGCAGTCAGGCCTCGGTATTGCTGGACAACCTGCATCTGCCGTCCCAGGCACGAAGCCTGCTGGCCGTGCTTCAGGATGACCGGCTGTTTGAGCGTGATGCCGATAACGCGTATGTTTACGAGCTTACCCCGGATGATCTGCCGGACCTGTTTGCCGCCCTGCAGCTGTTGCACAAGGCATCCATGGCGGCACGCTGCCTGGATTGTAATACCGAAGCGTTGACATGGCTCGTGCAGAACCCGTCGGCCGGCGAGACCCTGGACTTCAATGCCCTGCCACTGGAAAGCAATCCAGCCGCTGTTCCCCTGGAAAGATGGCTTCGGACATACCGCTTTCTGGCTTTCCAGCGCCGGTTCCCGGAGCCCGAGGACGCGTCCTTTTTTGACGTGCTCACGCTTGCTGCAGCCGCTGCGCCCGCCGAGGCAATCAACGACGCCCTGTGCGCGGTTACCGGATGGGACCCTGATGCGCATGCCTATCTCCATTATTCACAGCTGGACTACCAGATCCCCGAGACCTATGAATGGTTTGCCGAGTGTCATCGTCAGAAAAAAATTACGGCCTCGGATTTTCAGGCGCTGTTTACCCTGGCCCAGCGGGACCCGGATGGCGAGGAGCAGGAAAAGTCCCGCACAGCCAGAAACATGGCCCAGGCAAAATATACCCGGGAGCGCTGGCTGGAGATTCTCAAGCCCATGATGGACACGCTGCGGGAACAGAAACGGGCGGCCCTGACCGCGTATCTGGTGGAACGGTCCCAGCGGGCGTATTCTTTTTCCAGCCACTTATACTGGACATCTCCGGACGATCTGTACGGCTGGTTCCTGATCGATGTGGAGATGTGCGCCGACCAGCTCACCTCCCGGATCAAACAGGCGATTTTATCCACCCAGTTGTTTGTGCAGCGGTGCCTGTTGAATCTTGAGCACCGGGATGTCGAAGTGGCCCAGCCCGACCCGGACGTGGAAAACAACTGGGACCAGTGGAAATGGATGAAAAATTACCGGATATGGGAAGCCAACCGGAAAGTATTTCTGTTTCCGGAAAACTGGATCGAGCCGGAGCTGCGGGATACCAAGTCGCCGTTTTTTGAGGAACTGGAGAGCGATATTCTGTCCAGTGCGATCACCAATGATAATGTGGAAGGCGCGCTTCAGCGGTACATTCAGAAGCTTGATGAAGTCTCCCGGCTCGAGGTGTGCAGCATCTTTCACGAACGGGAAGGTACCATAAACCGGCTGCATGTGGTGGGCCGGACCCAAAGCATTCCGGCAATGTTTTATTATCGTTACTATGACCTGGTCTACTCCCGATGGTCTCCCTGGGAGCGGATCCAGAACGATATTGAATCCGACCATGTGGTGCCCTGGGTATATAATCGCAAGCTGCACCTGTTCTGGCTGATATTCCATGAAAAGCCGGTGAAGCTGAAGAAGCTTCCGCCGGTAAAGCAGAGCGACACGCCTGTGCAGAACAGCGAGCCGGCCAAAATGTTCGAAATCGAGCTGGCATGGTGTGTCCGGCAGCCGGACGGGTGGGATGCCCGGCGCGTTTCCAAAAAGAAGCTGGTCCACCCATGGGAACGCCCCACCTTTTCTTATAATCTCAAGCCGCGGTATAAAACAGCGGACAACTCGCTGTCTTTGGATGTTTATATTTCCACCTCCAAGGCATTTAATGACGGCACCTTCTATGATCAGTTTACCCATGAACAGCTCCGGATGACCCAGGTTTACTACGATCAGACCCTCCGGCCCTGGCATTCATCCAGCTTTGTGTTCACCGGTGCCGGGGTGCGGGAGGTGCTGCTGCGGGGCATTCCCGGGTATTATTTTGACCCGGACGCGGGGGAGAGAAAGACGATCACCTCCTATGAATACGTGAAAAAGAACTTTGATGAGGCCGGGGCGGATATTTATCCGCTTTCCGTGATTTCAGAACAACTGGCCCTTCCCTCGGGCATGCATTACAAGTATACCCGTCTTTCCAACAACCAGGACCATGATATTAATATCAGCAACCTGAATGTGTTCGGCCCGGACAGGGGGACCCGGACCATGCTGACGCGTGCGGACAGTCCCTTTGAGGCGGTATTGTGTCAGCAGGGCCTGTCGCCCGTGGACGGCAGAATCCGGCCGTTTCTGTATCAGGACAAGAAGCGGTCCTTCTTTTTTCTGCAAACCCTGGATGAAAATTTCTGGAACTATCTTTTCAATTGGGACGAAGGCATTTATCAGGCCAGGCCGTTTTATCACCCCTGGGCCGAGGTGTTTCAGCAGGAGATTAACCGGGACGGCGTGGAAGGATTGTTCAGGCGGCGGCTGCAGCTTGATCCCGGCCATTATTCAAGCCGGTCAACGTTTTCCTTTGATTCCCGGTATGACCCCGCCTGGGGGGTGAACGGCGATGCAGCGGAAACTGAGGCCCTGGATTTTGCCAGAAACGGCGCTTACGCCATTTACAACTGGGAGCTGTTTTTTCACGCACCGCTGATGATCGCCTGCCGCCTCAGCCAGAACCAGCGGTTTGAAGAGGCCATGCAGTGGTTCCATTACATTTTTGATCCCACCAGTACCGATTATTATCCGTCACCGCAGCGTTTCTGGATCACCAAACCGTTCCATGAGACCAGCGCGGAGGAATACCGGACCCAGCGGATCAGAAATATCATTGAAAATATCGACGACTTCAAGGCGCAGCTGATCGAGTGGCGGAACAATCCCTTTAAACCGCACCTGATCGCGGAGCATCGCACCGTGGCCTATCAGCGGACCGTTGTCATGAAGTACCTGGATAATCTGATTGCATGGGGCGACCAGCTTTTCCGGCAGGACACCATGGAGTCCATCAACGAAGCCACGATGCTGTATGTGCTGGCCCACGAACTGCTCGGGCCCAGGCCGACCATTGTTCCCGCCATCCACCGTGATGAAAAGACCTTTAATGAACTCATGGAAGAGGGGGCGCTGGATACGTTCGGCAACACAAAGGTGGAAATCGCAGCGGAAAACGTGCTGGGCCTGCCCATTGAATATACCCTTTCCGGTTCATCAGTGGAACCCATGCCGGACCTTGAAATATCCTATTTCGGCCTGCCCCATAACGATAAACTTTTGTCATACTGGGATACGGTGGAAGACCGGTTGTTCAAAATCCGGCACGGATTGAATATCGAGGGGCTGAAGCGGCAGCTGCCCCTGTTTGAACCGCCTATTGATCCGGGAATGCTGGTAAAAGCTGCGGCCGCCGGCCTGGACCTGGCAACGGTGCTGAACGATCTCAATGCCCCGTCACCGGCTTACCGGTTCCAGGTGCTTGCGAAAAAGGCCGTTGAATTCTGCAGTGACGTCAAACGGCTTGGCGACCGCCTGTTGTCTGCGCTGGAGAAAAAGGATTCTGAAGAAATGGCCGTGCTGCGGTCCGGCAACGCCGTGACCGTACTTGAAAACATGCGGGATATCAAGGAACTGCGGATTGACGCGGCCAGATATGCCATCGAGGCCCTCAAACGGCAACAGGAAATCTGCCAGATTCGAATCGATCATATCGAGAGCCTGAGCGAAGAACTGGATGCCGAGAAAAAGGCCGGTGACTGGGGAACGGCCGCCACGGTGTTCAAAGTCCTCAGCAAGGCTTCCAAGGTGGGGGCCATGATCGCGTCCGCTATCCCCGATGCCAGCGCCGGTGCCAATGGCGCGGGCGGTACGCCGGAAGCCACGGTTCAGGGGGGCGGTTCCAATGTGGAAAAGGTGTTCAAGTATGCCGGCAAGGGGTTTGATGCTGCCGCGGAACTATGCAAGTGGATGCAGGATGACCTGAAATCCGAGGCCAAGAGCGAACGCACCAAGGCTGAACGGGCCGCAAAGATTGCAGAAGAGGAAAAATCCATCGAAAGCCTGGACAACAAGATTCTGGGGGGCGAGATACTGGTGCAGATCGCGGAAAAAGACCTGGAAAATTTTGAAACCCAGCTGGAAATCAAGCAGGGCGAGCATGCCTATCTTCAGGAAAAGTATACCAATGCCCAGCTTTACCAGTGGATGATCACCCAGATATCCACGGTCTATTTTCAGGCCTATCAGCTTGCCTACGACATGGCCAAACGTGCTGAAAAAAGCTACCAGCGGGAACTGGGCGTACGCAATACCGGCTTTATCCAGTTCGGCCACTGGGACAGTCTCAAAAAAGGATTGCTGTCGGCCGACCGCCTGATTCAGGATATCCGCCGTATGGAAGCATCTTTCCTTGATCAGCACAAACGGGAACTGGAACTGACCAAGCATGTATCGCTTGCGCGGCTGGCGCCTGACAAGCTGCTGGAACTGATCATGACCGGCCGGTGCTCCCTTGACCTGGCGGAATGGATGTACAATCTTGACTATCCGGGACACTACCGGCGGCGCATCAAGTCAATCGCCGTGAGTATTCTGTGCGAGGCTGATCCGTATACCAACCTGAATTGCAGCCTCAGTCTGGGCGCAAACGAGGTCCGGGTCAGCAACCTGGTGGGGCCGGGATACACAAAACAGGACGATGAAGATACCCGTTTTGTGGCGCAGCAGGGATTCGGCGACACCATTGCCACCAGCCACGGAGAATGGGACAACGGCCTGTTTCGGCTGGACTTCAATGACGACCGGTTTCTTCCCTTTGAAGGCGCCGGCGCGGTCGGGACCTGGGATATCCACATGCCGCGGGCGCACAATGCTTTTGATTATGCCACCCTGACCGATGTGGTGCTGCATGTCGATTATACCGCCCTGGACGGGGGGGAAGCCCTGGCCGAGGCTGCCCGGGAGGAACTGGATGACATTCTGGATGAGGGGGGCAACCTGCTGGTGGGCCTGAAGCAGTGTTTTCCGGATACATGGGAAACGTTTCTCACGCCCGAACCGCCCGGATCGCCCCAGGTGTTTACCTGCGAGATAACGGCCGCGCATTACCCGTTCCTGGCGCGGATGGGGGGTGTCGAACTGACCGGTATGGGTATGGTGGTTGAAGGCAAACACGCCGGCAACTATGCGGCCAGGGTCTCCATCCCCGGGCAGCCGGATATCGATTGCGATCTGACCACGGACCCGGGGCTGAACAATGTGCATCACAATGCGGACGTATTTGACGGCACTGCACCGGGCACCGGTACGTTCAGCATAATGGTACGACGCGACTCGGCCGGGGACAATGATTTTTCATCCCTGCCCGCCGACGATCTGGAAGATATTTATTTGATTTTACAGTATGCATAAAATCGCTTGACTTGCTTTAAAAAGCTGATAATATAATTCACGAACTCGGGACAACTTGGCGGATGGTATTGGTCTGAACTAGTAAAAACTACATATTAAGCCAGTAAGCAAAAGATTCTCGATCCGAAAGGGGCTGCCGGTCTGTAAAGTCTGGGGCCTTTTTCTTTTTTGGAGGGATATTTCTTACGCCGTTGACATGAACGTCTGAGCCTGTTATGTATCTACTCAGGGGTTGTTAAATTGACAATCATGATTTTAACCTGTTGGGGGAGGGGTGGAGAAAAACAATTATCAACGCAGGCATTTCCGGTGGGTGTTGTTACTGCTTGGAATCATGGCTTGCCTGGTCGTCTGGTATACAGTCCGTCACTCAGAGGCGCCTGCCAGCAACAGCAGAGCTGCCAGTGTGTCAGACCAGGCCGCGGACGCTTCACCCGCTGTTTTCCCCGTTACTTCCCCTGATATACCACGTTTGCCACCTTCCGTCATGCGGGTCCCGCCTGTGCAAATGTATCAAACGCACCTGGCTCAGTACCGGATGCGTGCGGACACCCGGTTTATAAGATCCTTTGAAGAGTTGATCGCTCTTTACGGTCGTTGCAGGGAGGCCAGGGATGCTGAAAATCCATATACCCTGGGCCAAATCCGTATTCAGGACAACCAGGTGCGGATTCCTCTTTTAAGAAATTCCACTCCTTTTAAAGTCTTTTCTCTTTCCCTGCCTGTTTCATTCCAAGATCAGTTGCAAGCCATGCAGCATTTACTGGAGAGTATGGGGGCACAGAATACCGTTAAGGAGCTCTCTGCAGAGCAGGAGGAAAGGGACGCCAAGCTGAAAAGGGTGACTGCATCATTTTACGAACTGGATCCACACCGGATTATAAAGGGCATGATGGTGCTTGAAGATCTTCGAAAACAGCATGGTCCTGACGCCGCTTTGATGCTGGCTGCCGCCAGGGGGTATGTTCTGATGCTATTTGACCTTTCGTTCGACCATATGCGGTACAGCGATCAATTCGCTGCAAAAGCCCTGGCGTTTCTGGCATTTGGCAGAACTCTCGATCCGGCACTGGCAACAGAAGAGGTATCGGCATTGCTGGCCATGAACATGGGCTACACCGCCTCTGCGTTGAAAAGTATCCTGCCTCTTGCGGATTCAGGCAATATCAGGGCAAATGTCATTGATGCTTATCTGCGGAAAGACCTTGAAAAACTCGAGACGATGACCCGTGACGAAAAAAGTATATTCGGTGATTATCTTCTTACCCGCCTTTACAGGGAAAACGGACTGCGTCATGCATCGAAAAAAGTTATTGACGGTCTGCTTGAACACTATCCCGATAACTATCCGGTCATGGCGGAAGCTATTGAGGCCATGGATCTTAGCGTGGAAAAAAAATTGACGGTTGTGTATCCGGTAAGAATCCTGATCGAAGTGGCTGAAAAGGTTTTGCCTGACTTTGAAAAGGAAAAGGAAAAACAAATAGAGGGATGGCGTTTGGGGTTTCTGGGTGACGAGAAGGGCGACGATATTTCCTTTGCCCGGTTTGATCTAATGCTTGCGAAATGGCGTTTCCTGCCGGACAGCACCTCTTACGGTTTTTTTATAAACAATAAAACATGCAGGGATATTTACAGAACGTTATATACGGAGGCGGTCTATTCACGTTTTAATTTGCTCTTCAATCGCTGGAGCGTCGTTGAAAGAGCGCAGGATTTTGTGCAAATACTTGCCAGGGGCAACCGCCTTCACCCAATGGTGATGTTGATGTCAGGCGAAGTAAAGGCCCGGACTGGAAAGCAACAGGCGGCTGAAGAGATTTTTGCCCGTTTGATAAAGCACCCCGGCGTTACTCCGGAACTTGCGATAGCGGCGCATCAAGCCATCTCGGACTATTCTCAGGCCGAAATCAGAATGTTGCCGCTGGTTGCAGGTTGCCTTGATGGCAGGCCCGGTGATCTGGCGAGAAACGGCAGGCTTTTATATCAGCACATGCATTGTGATCTTGCCGCAAAATATTACAAACTGCGTCTGCAGAATGACCCATATGCATTTCACGACTATGGCATGCTTGCCTGGATTACAGGAGATGATACATTACTGAAATCAGCGCTGAAGCAGTTTCCCGATCAGATCAATCTGCTGAAGGCTGCCGGTGATTATTATGCAAGCCGGAAAGATCCGGCATTCATGAATCAGGCATTAAAATGGCGTCGGGAAGCAAATGAGCTTGTGCCTGCCAGCGCTGCTTCTGCAGGCGGATTGGCTGACATGCTGGAGCACATGGGGCGCCATGAAGAAGCAATTGAGGTGCTGCACAACTGGATCGACAATTTCGGTGATGATAGCCTTACGACCACTGTCAAATGGGGGAGGATTGCCAAAATTTATTTAGACATGGATAAGCCATTGCCGGCGATTGGTATTCTTATAGATAACGGTGATACCCATGCGCTGGTAGATTTTTATCTCCAAGGTGACCGGCGCAGGGCGGCGGCTTTGGTAGTGAAAAGAAAAATAAGGATTTATAGTGATGCCGCAAAGTTTCTGAAGGAAGAGAATCCGCACGAAGCCCTGAAAATACTTGCTGAACATCAATATGAGGATATCAGCGACCTTGTGATTCAGCTTGTTGAAGCTGATACACCCTATCTCGATCTGGATTTCGAATCACGAGACAGGTATGGACTGAAAAACCTTTTTGATACCATACAACAAAAGGGCCAAGCGTTTACCCGTAATCTTATCAGGCAAGCAATCAAGGGAAAGGTGCAGGAAATATCCCGCAATCGCCTGGACCATCTTGTTCTGGATTGTTTGGGGGCCGCCGATGCAGCATATGCGTTGCAAGTGCTGCAAATGACCATTGCATCATACAGGCACGCGCTGGCAGCAATGAACAATCAAAATAATAACGCCGCTCTCCGGTACTTATCAAAGGGGATTGATGACTATCAGTCCAGCATTATCGTTCAGACCGCAAGAGCATATGAGGCATTGAACCGTACGGCCCTGGCGGAAGAGGTTTTTCAGAAGGGAATGGCACGTTATCCGACATCCGGCTATATGTTTTCAAAGGCCGCGGCATTCAGATGGCGCCGGGGGGAGAACGATGCAGCGGCCACGTTGATTGCCCGGGGCATGCGTATTCAAGGAAAGTACAGCCGGTGGTTTGTGGAGGACTTTATGAAGGTCTTTTTGAGAGCCCCCGATCCGTCTGTCATCAATGCCGTGGATGCACTGATTCAGAAAGGTGTTGACCGATGGACCATAAGCATCATGGGGTATCGCTATATGCAGAATGATCGTCCTGAAACCGCTTATCACCTTATCTCCAGAATACCTGCATCCTCCAGCATGGGAATGCTTGAAAAATATGCGGATAGTTATATTTTTCTCAAGGCATGGAAAGGTAAAGAAGAAGCCAGGCAAATTGTCTTAACGCATATTAAAGGCGATACGCGAAGTGTGTTCGCCGTCCTGTTGTTTCAAAAAGGGCTCTATGATCTGGCCCTGGAACTACTCGACAAGCCGGATTCATTTACCCGTCACAGGGAATTTGTCTGGCTGCAGCGACTTATGGCCTGGTGTGCTATGGAGAAGAAACCGGCATCCATAGCGGGTGAATTTAACCGGCATTATCAGGCACCGGCCAGCGGATACTATCATAGTGTCGGCCGGTTCATGATGGGGGAACTCACCCGGGATGATCTTTTGAAACAGATAAAAACACTCAAACAGCGTTGTGAGTTCGCTTATTACATCGGTTTTTCAGAGCGAATGCAGGGGAATTTTGAGGAAGCTGTCAATTGGTACCAGGTTTGCCTGGCAACCCTGCTCGAAAATAATGGGGAATATCACTGGGCGTTTGATGAGTTATACTGGTGGCGGCTTGTGGGGACCTGTCATCGTCACCGGTCGTCTCTGGATGATCGGCAGACCTATTATCAAAGACAGAATATGGGTCAACAGTCGTTTTTGTAGGCAAGGAACGGACATGCAGACTTTTCTGGCATCGAGTTTTGGCGGGATTGTTGCTCAGATTATCGGTACTGTCCTGGCAGGTGTTATTGCAAAAGCAGTCTTGAATTATATTGACAATAAAAAAGAAAAGGCCGAAACATCGCAGCGGGAATCCACAGAACCGGTTGGACAACCCAGGCCTGTTATTATGTCGGGTGGTCTGTGACACAGGCATAGTTGCGGTTCTGACATTGGAGAGGGGTTGACCCTGCATTGATCAATTGATACCATATGAATGAAGATGAAATGATCCGGGGAGGTCCAGTGTGCGGAAATGCAAATTTGTATTGAAAAATGATGTGGTTACCATGATTGCCGTGATCTGCGGTCTTTTGCTGCTGTTTCCCTGTTTCGGAATGGCGGAAATGGCGATCCTGAGTGAAACCGAATTGCAGACCACAACCGGTGCGGAAGGCATCTGTTGGACTGCCGTGAAAGGGGACTGCCCGTCCTACCAGAAAGATGAAGCGTCGGTCCTTTCTGATGAAGATGTCTTGAAACTTATTGAAGACGGGTCGCTCAATCTGACGAAGATTGAAGATTATTATTTTCTGTCGCCCGATTCTCCCTTAAATATCCGCCCGGCTATAACCGAAGTGAATTTGCAGGAATTTGATTTTATTGAGATTGGTCCTCCAGAAATATCATTAGAACCCGTATCAGCTTTTCCCTCATTCTCATTGCCGGAGCCTGAAGCAACGTATATCTATTCAGATCCCCCAGCGATGCCAGTTCAGCCCCAGGTTGATACACTTCCCTCATGGCAGGGGACAACTTCGGTGGTATATGGAAATTGACGATATATATTCCTGTCATCTGAACATCTCCACAAACTCCCCATACCCTTCTTCTTCCATTTTATCCACCGGCACAAACCGCAGCGCCGCGGAGTTGATGCAATAGCGTAACCCCGTGGGCGCGGGGCCGTCGTCAAACACATGGCCGAGATGAGAGTCGGCATACCGGCTGCGCACTTCCGTTCTGACTGTCAGGAGGCTCCGGTCGCTTTTTTCAACGACCGCATCTTCTTTCACCGGTCGGGTAAAGCTCGGCCATCCTGTTCCGGATTTGAATTTGTGAACCGAAGCAAACAGCGGCTCGCCGGAGATAATGTCCACGTAAAGGCCTGGTTTTTTGTTGTCCCAATATTCGTTGTCAAAGGGCGGTTCGGTTTTGTCTTTCTGGGTGACGGCATATTGCAGGTCTGTCAGCCGGTTTTTCAGTTCCTTATCTGAAGGTTTGGCGTATTTTCCGCCGGTTGAGGAAGCCGGCGGCAATTCAGCATCCTTGCCCCATGTTTTTTCAATAAACTGGTCCCGGCCCGACCGGTAACGGTAATATTTGTACTTCAGGGTATGGGTTTTGTAGTAGTCCTGATGGTAGTCTTCCGCCGGATAGAATGCCGTGTAGGGCCGTATTTCCGTGACAATGGGTTTGTCAAACCGGCCGGATGCCGCCAGCCCGGCTTTTGAGGCCTCAGCCGCTTTCTGCTGGTCCGCGTTATGGTAAAAGATCACAGACCGGTACTGGGCGCCCCGGTCCACGAATGAACCACCGTCATCCGTGGGGTCAATCTGCCGCCAGTAAACATCCAGCAGGCGGTCATAGGAGATCACGGCCGGGTCATAGGTCACCTGAACGGACTCCACATGGCCGGTAGTGCCGGATGAAACCTGCTCGTAAGTTGGATTGACTTCATCCCCGCCGGAATATCCGGAGATCACGGCTTTTACACCGTCCAGTTTTTCAAAGGGCGGTTCCATGCACCAGAAACACCCGCCGGCAAAGGTCGCCTTTTCAAACGAACCATTGCCGGACATCATCTTATCACTCCCTGGCATCGCTGCATCGCCGGCAAACGAGCAAGCTGTGGTTAAGCTTATAAATAGGGTCATGGCGGTCACCATAAATTTTTGTAATATTGATATCATACTGTCTCCTTTTCATACTGTCATAATAGACGGCTTCGTAAAAAGTCCAATTTCTTTGTTGCGCTGCATCTCTCGTCATGTCACGTACAACTAAGTACGCTCCATTCCTCGAGATTTGCGCGCCTCGAACTTGAACTTTTTACTTTGCCGTCCCAAAATTGACTTTTTACGAGACCATCATATTAAAAATAACATAAGATCCGAATATCTATCTTCAATGTCGACCGTGAATTTTTATTGACTTCAGTATTAACGCCCGCCCCTCCGTGCCAGGATGTTTTACTAAATGATTGACATACCCTGCTGATATTGTTTAAAATTATAATTTACAGGGTTATGTCTCAAAAATCCAATAATCGTGCGAATCCGACAGGCGCCATGGCGACCATAAATGAAATAGATGTCAGTCATCTGATTGGTCAGGAGGTGGGAACGGCGACGTTGCTCAAAGAGCTGGACCGGGGCGCGATGGCGGTTGTTTTTGTTGCCTACCAACGGACCCTCAAGCGACAGATCGCCGTCAAGGTGCTGCCCCGTTCATTATTGACGGATGCCGGTGCGGAGCGGTTTCAGCAGGAAGCGGAAATGGCGGCCATTCTTTCACACCCCAATATTATCCAGATCTTTGACGTGGGCAGTACGCCTGAATTCCTCTACTTCACCATGCAATTGATCCAGGGCCGGCCGTTGTCTTATTTTATTGACCGGGCCATGAAACATGCCGTGCCATCCCGCCGTTTTCTGCCGGTCGGCACGACGATAAAGCTGGTCTGCGATGTGCTGGACGGCCTGGCTTATGCCCACAGCCAGGATATTGTTCACCGGGATGTCAAGCCCTCCAATATTCTGATTGAAAAGCATACAAAGCGCCCGATTATCATGGATTTCGGTATTTCAAAAAGCACCCGTGACAACGGGACAGAGGCAGGGCTGATGGGAACACCGGCCCATATCGCGCCGGAGCAGCTTCGCAGCGGGGTGCTTGATGGTCGTATTGATGTTTATGCCACTGGCGTGATGCTCTTTAAGATGCTGGTTTCCCGCCTGCCCTATGCCCCGTATAAAACCACCAAGGATCTGTTGCGCCTGAAGATGAACGATCAGTTGTTTGTTAAAACGCCATCCCAGCTGAACCCGGCAGTCAATTCAGACATGGACCGCATCGTTGCCAAAGCCATTGCCGTGGACCGGGATGACCGGTATTCTGATTGTCACGCATTTGCCGCGGATCTTCGACACTACGTGGATACTTTATCATCGTCAGGATAGGGAAGGAGGGGGCATGTCGGGAATGACCGACAAGGAAGCCCGAAAGGACGCATACGCAAAGATCGGGCGCATGGTCTGCATGTTGCTGAACCGGTCCATGATGTACCAGGCTAATCATCCCCACATTCAGGAGACTATCGAATCGGTGCATGAGACGTTGACGCAGATACTGCCGCAGGTATCGACGTTGGCGCTGCTGTTGCATCAGGACCAGTTGTACCTGGATGAGGAGCCGGTGGACCCGCGGGTCAATACCAGTCGTATCATTGCATTATTTAAAAAAGCGGGTATTCAATCGGTTGCGTTTTTCGAGAACATTCCATTGACAGATCTGCAGGTGTTTGTTGATATCTTTGTCTCCACCAATCAATACCCCGATTGTGATGCCATTATAACGGCCTTGAATGCCCGCGGCGTCGCGCATCTCAAAATCAACCATGTTTTTTTTAAAAAGGTGACCCGGGACGATGAGGTCATAGATCGTCGGGTGATGCAAGATAGCGGCAGTGCGGCCGGCGATCAGGGCGGGCAAGAGGCCCGGCAGCAGTTCATGGAAATGCTGATGGAGAGCTTTCTGACAGACGAAACAGAAAAAAGCCTTTCCATGAAGAGCCTGATGGCCGATCCGGCAGGGCTTTCTGAAAGCATGCTGGATGCAGAAAACAAGGGCATGGCCGCGGTCCGGGATGGTGCCTTCCCCGGGGGAACGGCGGCTGGTCCGGCAACCGGCGATCCGGCTGACAGCCAGGCGGATATGGCACCGGGCACCATGCTGTTGTATCAGGTTCAGGCCCTGAGTGACGATATCGAAGATCGCATGGAAAATGACACCCAGGTTAATATAATGGCCGTGGCAGACGCGGTTTTTGAGATGAAACGGCAGCTTGCCATGGGGATTGAAGCACAGAAAGCCCTTAATGTCGCCTATGCCAATGAGGAACAGATCCTTGAAAAGGTTAACACCCTTTCTGACAATGTCATTATTAAACTGATCAAAAGTGAATATCAGCAGGGGGCCATTTCCATAACCCGCCTGGCCCAGATCCTGCGGCGGCTGGTGCCGTCGTCCGATGAACTCAAGCGTCTGCTGCCCCAAATCAAGAGAACCCTGCTGGCCGAAGGAATGCCCGTGGCGGAATACCTTCAGCTTGTCCAGCAACTTGGCAAGGAGCTTGAAAACGAAGGGTTGTCGCAGATTTTACACGACGCCGCCGAATCGGCCGGTGTTGACGGCGAAGAGCTGCTGGCGGAGATCCGTCAAAAGCCGGAGCAGGCTGCGGAGTTGATTGCCATTGCCGCCGAAATCCGTAAAGGCGCAGGCGATGAGAATGCATTCACGGAAATGCTTATTGATTATGTGGAGCAACTGGGGGACGCACTTCAGGCAGAATCGGCCCAATCGGGTGGAGACAGCGATGGAACCGGCAGCCGTGCCAGAGCGGTAATGGACAGCCTGGGGGCGGGCCTGACCGCCAGATTGAAAAACATGAATTTCAGCGATGATGTGCTGGCCGGGATGGAGCAGCGGATCAACGCCCGGATGGACGATATTTTTGAAAAACTTTCGGCCGGCCAGGGTTCCCCCCAGCGGCCCGCCGGCCCGTCGATAACAGAACGGACCCTGCTGCAGATGATGGAACACCATGCGGGGACAGATAAACATTTGCAATCCATTCTGCGGAAGGTCCGGGCTGATGTCGAAGCCGGGAAAATCGGCGAAAATGATTTTGAAGGTATTTACGCGGCAATCATGCAGCAGGAAGAGCGACTTCGATTACAGACGGAAAAGAAGCAGATGCCGGCGGGCGTACTGAAGGCCGCGGCATTCAAGTTTCACCTGGAAAAGGAGCTGCTTCGGGCCAAGCGTCACCAGTTGCACCTCTCCACATTGGCCTTTACCATTGTTGATGTCCGGCCCAGGGGCAAGGTGCCGGCGGATAAAAAAATAAGGAAATCGGAGTTGTTTGAGGCAGCGTATCGCCGGCTGGTGGAAATTGCCAGAACCTCGGATATCGTGGGCGAGTTAAAACCGGACACCATGGGGGTGTTTCTGCCTATGGCCGCCAAACCCGATGCCCGTCAGGCATTAAACCGGATCACCAAACAGCTTCATGATGACCCCTTTGAGGTTGACGGCATCCCGCTGAGCGTTATTATTGCCGGTGCCGTGGCCACCTTCAATCCTGATGAACGGCCCAATATAGAGGCATTTATGAAAACCATGCTTTATGAACTGGAGCATGTGGCCGTGCGGGTCAGGAATATCCACAACCTGAAATAGCGATCATATTGCCGGTATTATCCGGCGCTGTAATCGGCAAGGATTTCATGGATGGGCAGGGGCCTGCCGTAGTAAAACCCCTGGGCAAAGTTGAACCCCAATTGCTGGCACGTCTCAGCTTCTTCTACGCATTCAACCCCCTCGGCGAGGGTTGCGATACCAAGATCGCCGGCGGCTTTCACAAAGGTGGAAACCATCTGATGCAGCCGCTTCGGGGCAAGGTGAATCTCCCGGATCAGGGATATGTCAAACTTCAGAAAGTCCGGCGGCGCTTTGGCCAGTTCCACCAGCCGGGTCTGGCCCACGCCAAAGTCGTCAAACGCCAGGGCCGTGCCAAGGGGTGTCAGTGCATCCCGAAGCCGCCCGATTTCACTGGGGTTGTTGGCTGCCCGCTCATTGATTTCAAGCACGATTTTGTGGTCTGGCGCTGTTTTACGAACCTTTTTCATGGAGTCCAGCAACACATTCATCTGGTTGATCTCAAAAGGTGCGGCATTGACAAACAGGAGTGGATTGCCCGGCAGTTGCAGCCCCACTTCCACACCGGTTTCCCGGAACAGGGCGCTGAGATCAGTGCCGCACCCAAACCAGTCCGCCATGTCAAACAACTCCGCCGTGTCCGATGGCAGGACTTCATCGGCAATCCGTCCGAGGATTTCATATCCCGTTACCGTCAGGTCGGGCATTTTCAGGATCGGCTGGAAATAGGGGATAATGTTTTTGGCCAAAATCAAATCGCGCAGCCGGGATTCCATGTAATCGGGATAATCAAACACATCGGAAAGGAAGCAGGTCTCCTCCACGGCTTCGGCGCTGTTGGATTCAAAGCATTTCAGCGAAAACTTGAAGGTGCCGATGGAGATATTGTCCCCCGGCTCGAGGAGCTCGGCCTGCTCGATTTTTTTCTGATTGACAAAAGTACCATTGGTGCTTCCCAGATCACGGATCCAGAGATGGTCGCCGCTCCGGCGGATTTCCGAATGATGCCGGGAAATCCATTTGTCGGTGAGTTTCAGATCGCAGTCCCGGTCACGGCCAATAATGAAGGGGACCCTGTCGATGGTCACCATCCATTCTCTATTGGCATCCGCAACCGCCTCCAGATACCACTGGAACCGTTCATCACCGATTATGCCGCCTGATTTCACCGATTTCGCCTCGTCTCAGCCAATCATTTCCAACCAGTTGGTCGCTGTCCGGCCACCGCATCAAGTTCTCTAAATAAAGGGTGAACAATACGGGGCGGAAAGTACCCCCTATTTTACAATTTTATGTTCATCATTATAATTCAAGAAATTCCTGGCGTCAAACGATTCTGTGAGCCGCAAAGATATAAGAGGATTTCCCGGTTGACAAATCCCCGGGGGCTTGATTTTATAACTGGTAAGAAACGCAAGGCCGGGGTGTTGTAAACGAAGATGGGGTTATGTATTCCGGTCCCTGAAAGGAGTGCAGAATGCAGATCAGTGATATAAAAAAAGTATTAATTCTCGGCGCCGGCACCATGGGGCACCAGATCGGATTTTTGTGTGCCACACACAATTATGATGTGACGCTTTATGATATTTCCGAAGAGTCATTGAACAAGGCATTGAAACGACTTGGTAAATTTGCAGATCGCATGACCGGCCGCAATGGCCTGAGTGCTGAAGCCGCCGCAGCGGCGCTGGACCGCATCCATTCGACCACTGACCCGGAGGAGGCGGCACAAGATACCGATATTGTTTCTGAATCTGTTCCGGAAGACCCCGGCCTGAAAGGAAAAGTCTTTGCCCGTTTCAATGATCTTTGCCCGGAACATACGATCTTTACCACCAACACCAGCACCCTGGTCCCCTCCATGTTCGCCCATGCCACCGGCCGGCCGGAACGACTGGTGGCACTGCATTTTCACGATATTTCACTGACCAACATCGTTGATGTGATGCCTCACGCCGGCACCCTGCCGGCGGTGACCGGACGGGTAAAGGCATTTGCCGAATCCATCGGTCAGATCCCCATTGTCCTGTCAAAGGAAAACCCGGGGTATGTGTTTAATGCCATGTTGTCGGAATGGTTCAAGTCGGCCCAGACCCTGGCCGCCAATGGCGTTGCCGAACCCCGGGATGTGGATCGGGCATGGATGGGCGTAATGCACGCGCCTGTCGGTCCTTTCGGTGTCATGGACACCGTGGGGCTGGATACAGTCTGGAAGATTACCGATTTCTGGGCGGAAAAACTGCAGGAGCCCCAGGCCCGGCGTAATGCCGCATTTATGAAGCAGTTTGTTGACCAGGGCAAACTGGGGATTAAAACCGGTCACGGGGTTTATCAATACCCGGATCCGGAATGGGCAAATCCGGATTTTATAAAAGACACTAAGTGATGGTCTCATAAATACCATGTTGGTCCCACATTAATGTTAGAATGGGGTAGTTGTAAAAAAATAAACCTTATTCAACAAAGACGGCTTCGTAAAAAGTCCAATTTCTTTGTTGCGCTGCATCTCTCGTCATGTCACGTACAACTAAGTACGCTCCATTCCTCGAGATTTGCGCGCCTCGAACTTGAACTTTTTACTTTGCCGTCCCAAAATTGACTTTTTACGAGACCATCAACAAAGGAGGAACCAACATGGTATTTACGAAGCCGTCACTAAGTAAGATGCCCCCGAATTGAGGGAACTTGCCTGGTTTTCGTAATCGTAATCGAACAACCGCCGATTACGACTATGACAGCGGGTTAGCACTACTAAGCAAATCTGGAAACTTTGGTTGTCCATGTCCATCCTTTTCATTCCCGGTTGTATATAAGGTAAAGGGCTTTCCATCTCAGCCTCTTTTCCACGTCAGCGAAAGAGGGGCTGAAGCCGATACCCCCTCCGGTTTGTCCAAAATCTATTGCAATCTGAGTTAAAAAGTGAAATTATTCATAAATTATTATACTTTGGTGTGCAGTTTTGCACCGTTATTTTACATGGTTGAATCGGGCGCAAACCAGTGCGGATAAGGGGCGTCTGTCTGATTTGCCATGGGACAGAAAGGCGGGACAGGATGATTAAGGCGGCGGTAATCGGGGCGACCGGGTATGCAGGGGCGGAACTGGTGCGTCTGCTGGCCGGCCATCCGGGCGTTGAGATCACCGCGTTGACATCGCGCCAGTATGCGGGTGAAGCGTTTGCGGATGTCTATCCCGCGTTAAGGGGCATGGTGGATCATGTGTGCCGGGAATATGCCGCTGATGCAATATGCCCCGGCACTGATGTGGTTTTTACCGCACTGCCCCACAAGCTGCCAATGGCCATTGTGCCGGAAATTCTGGAACATGGATGCCGGGTGGTGGATCTGTCGGCGGATTTCCGGTTTTCCGATGCAGCCGTATATGAACAGTATTATCAGCCTCACACATCGCCCGATTTCTGTAAAGAATCGGTTTACGGGCTTTGCGAAGTAAACAGGGAGAAGATTCAAGGTGCCAGGCTGGTGGGCAATCCCGGTTGTTATCCCACAAGCGTGTTGCTGCCCCTGATACCATTATTAAAGGCCGGTGTTATCGATGCCGGGTCGATCATCGCGGATGCCAAGTCCGGGGTCAGTGGCGCGGGCCGGTCTCCTTCCCTGGGAACGCATATCTGCGAGGTTCAGGAATCGTTCAAAGCCTATAAGGTGGATGCCCACCGGCATGCCCCGGAAATGACGGCGGTTTTGCAGGAAGCAGGCCGTGGCGGCGTTGGCTTATGTTTTGTGCCCCACCTGGTGCCGATGATTCGCGGCATGCTGTCCACAATTTATGCGTCCCTTAATAAACCGCTGTCAACGGACGATGTGCTGGATATTCTGGCTGAATATTACACGGGGCAAGGGTTTATACGCCTGTATCCGGCCGGGAAATTTCCGGAAACCCGGTATGTGCGGGGCAGCAATTTCTGCGATATCGGCGTGAAGGTAACCGAGGGCGGGAACCGGGTCATACTGGTTTCCGCCATTGATAACCTGGTCAAGGGCGCTGCGGGCCAGGCGGTTCAGAATATGAATATCATGTGCGGTATTGACGAAACCGCGGGACTTGATATGATACCGTTGCCGGTTTGACCCGAATATGTGGTGAAATATCCGGGCCGAGGGGCGGGGAGGTCGAGACAGATAACCGGCCATTTGGGTATGGGATTGAAAGCCGTTGGCAATGCTGAACCGGCAACGGCAAAACATGGGACAGCAAAAGCCGGTCAATGGCCGTTGAAAAGGCCGTTTGCGGCATGCTGAAACCAAATGGACGTTTGCAAAGGAGGAGAAAAAGGATGACAGTAAAAAAATGGGTTGGCATATCATGTTGCTTGTTGATGGTATGGGCGCTGGCCATAACGGGCCTGACCGGATGTTCCTCCGAAGAGGGAGCGGAAGCGCCTGAGGGCGAACAGATGGAACAGGCCGCCGCGGTTGCCGAAAAAACGGCTGATGAAGCGGCCAAGCCTGCGGCTAAAGAGGAAAAAAAGGAAGAAAAGTCGGGTGGTTCGAAGCTGGACCAGTGGAAACCCGCATTTGATCCGTCAGGCGCGGAGTACAAATGCATTATCTCCAATGTTTCCCATCCTGCCATTAAGGGCGTATATGCCGGGTTTGCGATTCGTGATGCCTTGTGGGAAGCCACGGATGGCCGGATATATATCGATTACAAGCCGTTCTCCATGCTGGGCGGCGAGGTGGAAGTGCTGAATCAGCTGCAGATGGGGGCAATCCAGGGTATGGCTGTCAGTTCGGTTGCGGCCACCAACCTCGGGCCCCGGTTTGGATTGATCAACCTGCCGTTTCTGATCAATTCCTTTGATAAACTGGACCGGTTTGTGGCAAGTGGCGAGCTGTTCGATCATTTTATGATGGCCATGGACCATCAGGGCATCATGGGGCTGGATATTACCGGTTACGGTAATTATGGATGGGCGACCACAGTGCCGGTGCAGCGGATAGATGATGCCAAGGCGGTGAAGTTCCGTATTGCCGAAGCTGCGGTCAACAAGCTCAGCTATAAGGCCTGGGGGCTGAACCCGGTTGTCATGCCCTGGCCGGATGTGCACGTTGCCCTGAAACAGGGTGTTATTGACGGGCTGGACCATACCCCCACCGTGTGCAATCTCACCAAGAAGTTTGAGGTATGCAAGTATTTTACCCAGTTGAACTATGCCCAGGGCCTGTTCATCTGGATTTTCAACAAGGCGTGGTTTGAGAGCCTGCCGGAAGACCTTCAGGTGACCTTTAAACAGGTGGTGCACGATGTATGCGCCGATATCCGGGAGCAGACCAAGGCCCAGGAAACCGAACAGATCGAGGCGGCCAAGGCCAACGACGTGACCTTTTTCCGGCTGCCGGACGAAGACATGGATACGCTGAAACAGCAGGCCGATCAGGTGCATGATGAGTTTGCCGACGAGATCAACAAACTCTATGAGGGCGACACCTACCGGCCGGATAATTATCTTCGTGAAGTTGAGGAATACATGGGATATACGACGGCGCCCAAATAACCACACTGGCTTTCCAGACATAAACCGGGGGCTTCCATATCGGAGCCCCCGGCTTATAAATGGACGGCGAATAAGAATGCCGGTCAAGACAACGGGAGTGTTAGCAGATGGTAGCGAAGTGCCTGCGGGTGGCAGACAGAATCCTCACCCTGTTTGAGGAATGGACCCTTTTTTTAACGGTGTTTGTGGCGCTGGTGGCGTTGTTTGCCAATGTGGTGCTGCGATACGGGTTTGACTATTCCCTGGCCTGGTCCGAGGAATTGATCCGGATCGTGATCATCTACACCACACTGATCGGATGCAGTGCGGCCATTAAAAACAGCACCATGATCAAAATTGATGCACTGGTGCAGCTGGTGCCCGTTTTCAAAAAGCCCCTCACTTATTTCAGTAATCTGGTGACCCTGATATTTTCCCTCATGATGATCTACTACGGCTGGCAGATTGCAGCCCTTCAGGCCCAGAGCAGCCAGAAAACCATTATTATGCAGATTCCGCTGGTTTATATTTTTTCGATTCTGCCCCTGATGGGGGGGATGATGCTCATTCGAACGATTCAGGTGCTGTATGGGGAGATTACCGGAAACAATGTGTTTGAAGCACCGAAAGTGAAAACACAAGTGGAGAAGGATGATTAACCCATGGAAATCAGTTACCTGATCGTACTGTTGATACTCCTCGGCGCAATGGCCGCCTATGTGCCGGTGTTTATGTGTCTTTTTTTTACGGCGGTATTGAGTTTCGTTCTGTTTACAGACCTGCCGGTGCTGCTGCTGGTTCAGACCGTATTGCGAAGTCTCGATAATTTTGCCCTGGTGGTGGTGCTCTTTTTTATTTTGTGCGGCAATATCATGACCGCCGGTACCATCGTGGACCGCCTCACCAAGTTTGCCAATGTTCTGGTAAGCTGGTTGCCGGGAGGACTTGGTATGGCGGGGGTTCTGGCATGCGGGCTTTTCGGCGCCATCTCCGGTTCCACGGTGGCCACGGTTGTGGCACTGGGCTCGTTTATGATCCCTGCGCTTCTAGAGAATGGATACGACGAGAAATACACCATCGGTGTGATGACCACTTCCCCCAATCTGGGCGTGATCGTGCCGCCGAGTATCGGCATGATTCTTTATAGCATGATCAGCAACGTATCCCTGGAAGGGCTTTTTCTCACGGGGTTTCTCCCGTCTTTTCTGATCATGCTGGGCGTCTGTATCTACACTTACTTTTTCTTTCGCAAAGATAATACCATCGAACGTAAGCCTGTTCCCACGCCCGGAATTTTCTGGGGTGTACTGAAAGAGAGCATCTGGTCGTTGCTTTTGCCGCTGATCATCTTCGGCGGTATCTTTTCCGGTATGTTCACGGCCAACGAAGCGGCAGTGGTGGCCTGTGTGTATGCATTCGGCGTGGAACTGTTTATCCACAAGAGCATACGATTCGCCGATGTGAAACGGATTACCGTAAGCTCAGCCGTCACCTCCGCCACGCTGCTGATTATTGTGTCCGGCGCCACCTGTTTCGGCCGGTATCTGGCCCTGGAAAACATTCCCGGCCAGATCACCAGCGCTGTGATTTCGAGTATTCACTCCCCCTATGTTTTTCTCATGGCAATGAATATCCTCTTGCTCTTTATCGGCATGTTTATGGATATCATTTCCGCGACACTGATCCTTGGACCGGTGTTTCTGCCCATGCTCAATGCGTTTAATATTGATCCCATGCATTTCGGCTTGATAATGACCGTAAATCTTGCTATTGGATATTGTACACCCCCCATGGGGGTCAGTTTATATATAACCGGCGCCATTGCGGACAGGGATCTGATCTATGTGGCAAAGGCGGTAATGCCCTTTGTCGCGATCCAGATCGCCGTGTTGCTGTTTATAACGTATATGCCCGACGTGACCCTCTGGTTGCCCAGGGTGTTCGGGTTTCTAAATTAACGGTGAAAAATGAATAACTGAAAGGAGTAGGCGGTATGACTGCAAAACTTATTAAAGGAACGGAAATACGGGAACAGATTCTTGAGGAAATTACAGCGGAAGTCAATGAAATCAAGGAGAAGCACGGTCAGGTGCCGGGGCTTGTAACAATTCTGGTCGGTGAAAATCCGGCATCCATCTCTTATGTTACACTGAAAATAAAGACCGCTCATCGCGTGGGTTTCAAGGAAATTCAGGACACACAATCCGTGGATATTTCCGAGGCCGATCTGCTGGCCCTGATCGACAAATACAACAATGACGACTCTATTCACGGTATTCTGGTGCAGCTCCCCCTGCCGGATCATATCGACGACAAGAAGGTTCTGAATGCGATCGATCCGGACAAGGATGTGGACGGCTTCCATCCCGTAAACGTGGGCCGGCTGATGATCGGCGGCAATGAAGTGAAGTTCCCGCCGTGTACCCCCGCGGGGATCCAGGAAATGATTATTCGCGCCGGTGTCGAAACCAGCGGGGCCGAAGTTGTGGTTGTGGGCCGCTCCAATATTGTTGGTAAACCCATTGCCAATATGATGCTGCAGAAAGGGCCGGGTGCCAATTCTACGGTAACCGTGGTCCATACCCGGACAAAAGACATGGACCAGCATTGTAAACGGGCGGATATTCTGATCGTGGCCGCCGGTGTCCCCGGTCTTGTCAAGCCTGAATGGATCAAGCCGGGTGCCTGTGTTATTGATGTGGGTGTGAACCGTGTGGGTGAAAAACCCAGCAAAAAGGATCCCAGCAAGATGGTTGCCGTGCTGGAAGGGGATGTGGATTTTGAGGCAGCCAAGGAGATCGCCGGTTCCATCACGCCGGTGCCGGGCGGTGTCGGTCCCATGACCATCACCATGCTGATGAAAAACACCCTGAATTCTCTGAAGTTCAAACTGGGGTTGATGTAGATTCAATAAAATGCACCGGGAAAATCTCTCTGCATTTTTACTAAGTGAAGGATGATGGCAAAGTAAAAAGTTCAAGGTCGGCTTACGAACCGGGCGTCGATGCATCTCGAGTAATGGGGTGTTGGTGTATGCCGCAGCGACGAAGGATACATCGCAACCCGGACCCATAAGCGGGCATTGGGCTTTTTACGAAGCCATCATTTTTCGGTTGACAAAAACGGGGGGAGCGGGTTATAAAATATATTTTGCTGAGCGGGAATAACTCAGTGGTAGAGTGCAACCTTGCCAAGGTTGAAGTCGCGGGTTCAAATCCCGTTTCCCGCTCCATTTTTTTTTGGGGCGGCATAGCCAAGTGGTAAGGCATCGGTCTGCAAAACCGACATTCTCCGGTTCAAATCCGGATGCCGCCTCCATTCTTATCTTCTCCGCCGTTTTTATTTTTTTTTCTAAAATACGAAGCTGCCAAAAACATCTTACGGAACCCCAATGATTGACGACCGCTCTTTTATTGATGCGCTGAGCGCCTGTGTGGCTGCCGGGCGGGCTGCGCTGAATATCTATGACACGGATTTCGAGGTTGAACACAAGGCCGATGAATCCCCTTTGACATTGGCAGACAAGCGTTCCCATGAAATCATCACATCAGCGCTGGCTGCCTCGAATATCCCGATTCTGAGTGAAGAGGGGAAAACATTACCTTTCGATGCGCGGCGCGACTGGCATCGCCTGTGGATCGTGGACCCACTTGACGGTACCAAGGAATTTGTCAAGCGAAACGGTGAATTCACCATTAATATTGCGCTGGTGGAGAATGGCACGCCTGTTTTCGGCGTTATTTATGTGCCGGTGAAAAATACGCTCTATTTTGGTTCGGATGAGAGAGGGGCATACAAAATTACAGATCCGTCTGTTTTGAGCGCCATGGCAGATAACCATATTACGGATCTTTCGGTTGTAATGGAAAAAACCGTTAAATTGCCGGTTGACAGAACCGGTGATAAGCAAATTAAAATTGTCGGCAGCCGTTCCCATCTCACACCGGAAGTGGAAGCCTATGTGGAAAAAATGAAAGCCCAATATGGCGATGTTGATTTTGTTGCTGCGGGCAGTTCCCTGAAAATCTGCTTGGTTGCTGAGGGGGCCGCCGACATCTATCCGCGGCTGGGGCCCACCATGGAATGGGATATCGCCGCCGGGCATGCCATCGCCAAAAGCGCCGGTGCAAAATTCTATTGTTACGAGACCGGTGAGGCGATGACCTACAACCGGGAAGACCTCTTAAATCCCTGGTTTGTTGTTGAACGCCCCGGCTTTTACGGCACCACTGAATAGACAGTTTTGGCGGGCGCAATGACAGCATTTTTCTGATAAATTTTTTTTCGTTCCCACGCTCCTGCGTGGGAATGCAAATGAACCATGATTTCAGTTTGATGGTTTAAATAAGAATATCTACTGGTGGGAAAATTCGATGATTGTTCCGGTAATCCTTGCCGGCGGTTCCGGCACCCGTTTATGGCCCCTTTCCAGGCAACTTTACCCCAAACAATTGATGACCCTGGCGGGCGGGGGCACCATGCTGCAGAATACCGTGGAACGCATTGCCACATTCGGCGGGGTGGGCGACCCCATCGTTATCTGTAATGAAAACCATCGGTTCATGGTGGCCGAACAGCTTCGTTCAGACAATATTACGCCCGGTGCCATTGTGCTGGAACCGATGGGCCGCAATACCGCTCCGGCGGTGGCCGTAGCCGCACTGATGGCGGCGGATAAGGACCCATCATCCTTGCTGGTTGTGTTGCCCGCTGACCATTATATCGCCAATTTACAGGCATTTCACACCGCTGTTGCTGTCGGCGCGTCATATGCAAAAAAAGCGGCCCTGGTTACCTTTGGTATTGTGCCGACAGCACCGGAAACCGGGTATGGCTATATTAAAAAAGGCCCGGCTGCGGATGGGGCGTCAACAGACGGAAATGATGTCGAGGCGTATACCATCGCGGCATTTGTGGAAAAGCCGGACAAAAAGACGGCACAGGCCTATCTTGAGTCCGGCGATTACTGTTGGAACAGCGGAATGTTCATGTTTAGGGCCGGTGCTGTCC
Organism: Thermodesulfobacteriota bacterium; assembly: GCA_034189905.1. Taxonomy (GTDB): domain Bacteria; phylum Desulfobacterota; class Desulfobacteria; order Desulfobacterales; family Desulfosudaceae; genus JAXHTY01. The sequence goes on along the minus strand of JAXHTY010000002.1, from coordinate 44,934 downwards.
TGGATGAACTGACAACCTATGTCCCGGACATTGTGGCCGCATGCAGGAAAGCGGTTTCAGAAGGGATGCATGATCTGGATTTTTTCAGGCTTGATGAAGAATCCTTTGATGCCTGTCCGTCCGATTCCATCGACTATGCGGTTATGGAAAAAACTGAAAACGGGGTCATGGTTCCTTTTGATGGGGGCTGGAACGACCTGGGATCATGGGAGGCCCTGTGGGACGTGGGCGAACGGGACACTCACAACAACGTGGTTGCCGGGGATGTAATTATCCACGATGTGAAAGATTCCTATCTTCGGGCGGATTCGCGCATGATTGCGGCCGTCGGTCTGAAAGACCACATTGTTGTGGAAACACCGGATGCAGTGCTGGTTACACCGCGCACCATGGCCCAGGAGGTAAAGCATATTGTCAATCACCTCAAAGAAAATAAACGGGAAGAAGCCCTGTCCCATAAAACCGATTATCGCCCCTGGGGGAGCTCTGAATCGCTTATTGCCACCGACCGGTTCCGGGTTAACCGGTTGATCGTCAAGCCCGGTGAAAAACTATCCCTTCAACGCCATTTTCACCGTGCCGAACATTGGGTGGTGCTGTCCGGCATTGCCCGGGTAACCAAAGAGGAGGACCGCTTTCTTCTGGAAGAGGACCAGTCGGTTTACATCCCCCTGGCTGTGCCGCATCGCCTGGAAAATCCCGGCACCATCGCCCTTGAAGTCATCGAAGTCCAGACCGGCAGTTTTATTGACGAGACGGATATAGACAGGCTGGATGACGTCTACGGCAGGTGATGAGTTGTTGAGTGACAGAGGCACATGCCAATGCAGAAGATTCTCATCATTGCGGGCACTCTCATTCTGCTGATCGGTCTGCTCTGGCCGGTGATCGGCAAAATCCCTCTGGGACGGCTGCCCGGGGACATTATTATTAACCGCCCCGGTTTGAAAGTCTATCTTCCTTTTACCAGCATGATTGTTATCAGTATTGTTATCTCTCTGGTGATGTGGTTTTTCCGAAAGTAGGGTCCAGCCTCCTCCCTCCCGGCATTTCCCTTGAATTACATTCAGGAGTTTTGTATTCTTAAATTTTACCGGTCTCGCTGGGAATCGGCGTAAGTGTCAAATTAACCCCACTTTGATTGCCTGAACTGGTGTTCGTTTATCCGATGCTTGCCGGGCTGAGGTATTGGGGCAATAATTTCTTATAATCGTCCGGGTTGGTGATCAGGTGGAATAACCGGGTATGGGGTGTCAGCCAGATCTATGATGAGGTTTTTTGATGATCGTGCGAAAGAAAACTCGCCAGCTTAATATCGGTGGTGTGCCTGTGGGCGGTGATGCACCGATATCCGTGCAGTCCATGACCAATACAAACACCGCGGATGTAACGGCCACAGTTGGGCAGATCACTCGGCTGATAAAGGCGGGTTGCGAAATTATCCGGGTAGCGGTCCCGGACGAAGAAGCAGCGCTTGCCATTCCCGCCATCAAGAAAGCCATTACCATTCCTTTGATTGCAGACATTCATTTCAGCTGGCGACTGGCGGTTGCTGCCATGGATGCCGGTGCAGACGGCCTCCGCATCAATCCCGGCAATATCGGGGGCCGGGAAAAAACCCTCAGGGTGATCGATCGGGCCAGGGACAAGGGTATCCCCATCCGCATCGGGGTTAATGCGGGATCCCTGGAAAAGGATATTCTGCAAAAGCACGGCGGGCCCACACCATCGGCCATGACGGAAAGTGCGCTACGGAATATTGCTATTTTCGAGGATGCCGGGTTCAACGATATCAAGCTTTCTTTGAAGGCGTCTGATGTGAACCGTACGGTGGAGAGTTATCGGCAGATATCGGCCCGATGCGATTACCCCCTGCATGTGGGCGTGACCGAAGCAGGCGGTCTTTTCCCGGGACTGGTGAAGTCCTCCCTGGGAATCGGCATGCTCCTGGCCGAAGGGATCGGCGACACCATTCGGGTTTCATTGAGCCGGGACCCGGTGGAGGAGATCCGGGCGGGATACGAGATCCTGCGCGCCCTGGACATTCGCCGGGTGGGGCCGGAAATTATCTCCTGCCCTACCTGTGGCCGGTGCGGGATCAATTTATTTGATATTCTGGAACAGGTGGAGCGCCATACCTTTTTGATGAAGGCGCCGATACGGATTGCGGTGATGGGATGTGTTGTCAACGGTCCGGGTGAGGCCCGGGAAGCGGATGTCGGCATTGCCGGGGGCGATGGCGTGGGAGTGCTTTTCAAAAAGGGCGAGGTAGTGAAAAAGGTACCGGAAGAGAAGCTGGTGGAAGCACTGATCAGGGAAATCGATGCAATCGAAAAGGCTGAATCGGGATAGTCAGTGCTTGACGATTGATTTTTATCGTAATCGTTGCCGTAATCGAACAGCAGCCGATTACGATTGCGATCAATCGGGACTGCAGAAAAGAGGCAAACTGCCATGCTTGCCGAAATAAGTTCTTTCTGAAATTACATTATCGCGGTAGTTTTTTAGAACAGCGTGTCAAAGGAGTTTTTGATAAATGAATAAAAAAGAGCAGACAGCAATTTCGCCCACACGGGCGGAGAATTATCCGGAGTGGTATCAGCAGGTGATCCGGGCGGCGGATATGGCCGAGAATTCCCCGGTACGGGGATGCATGGTGATCAAGCCCTGGGGGTATGAACTCTGGGAGAATATTCGAAGCATACTGGACCGGATGTTCCGGGAGACTGGCGTGAAAAACGCTTATTTCCCTCTGTTTATCCCCATGGAATTTCTGGAGCGGGAGGCCGCCCATGTGGAAGGATTTGCCAAGGAATGTGCCGTGGTCACCCACCATCGTCTGGAACAGTCCGGAGACGGGCTTGTGCCGGCCGGCGAGCTCACCGAGCCCCTGATTGTGCGGCCCACTTCGGAAACCATTATCGGGGATTCATTTTCCCGGTGGATAAAAAGCTACCGGGATCTGCCAGTGCTGATCAATCAGTGGGCCAATGTGGTGCGCTGGGAGATGCGCACCCGGGTTTTTCTGCGGACCAGTGAATTTTTGTGGCAAGAGGGGCATACCGCCCATGCCACCAGCGCGGAAGCGGAAAAACGGACCTATGATATGCTGGATGTTTACGAAATGCTGACCCGGGATTATCTGGCCCTGCCGGTCATTAAAGGGCGGAAGACCGAACTGGAGCGGTTCCCCGGCGCGGTGGAAACTCTGTGTATTGAGGCCATGATGCAGGATCGCAAAGCACTTCAGGCAGGCACCTCCCACTTTTTGGGGCAGAACTTCGCCAAAGCATCGGGTATTCAGTTCCAATCGGAAAAAGGACGGGAAGCGTTTGCCTGGACCACCTCATGGGGCGTATCCACCCGGCTGATCGGGGGGTTGATCATGTGTCATGCCGATGATGACGGCATGATCATGCCGCCGCGGATTGCTCCGTCCCAAATTGTGTTATTGCCAATCGTGCGCAAGGAAGCGGATCGGGAGCCGGTAATGGCTTATGTTGACAAACTGGCAGGGCAGTTGCGCGAAAAAACATACGCCGGCCGCTCCCTTCAGGTAGAAGTGGATACCCGGGAGATCGGGGCCACCCGGAATTGGGACTGGATCAAAAAGGGAATCCCGGTACGGGTGGAGATCGGACCCAAGGACATTGAGCATAATTCCGTGTTTGTGGCCAGGCGGGATAAAAACCATCGGGAAAAGCAATCCATCGAAGTTAATGAATTTACCGCTACCATTACAGATATGCTTGACGAAATACAGGCCAATCTCCTCGAACGGGCCACAATCTTTCAAAAAGACCACACCGCGGCCATTGAAGACAAAGCTTCTTTTTATGATTTTTTCACGCCACAAAAGGCCGACAACCCTGAGATCCACGGCGGGTTTGCCCTGTCCCACTGGTGCGGTGCATCAGCCTGCGAGGAGAAGATCAAGGATGATTTAACAGTAACCATCCGGTGTATCCCCATGGAAGCCGCGTTGCGGGGCAGCAGTTCCGGCGCCTGCATCTGCTGCGGTAAGGAGAGCCAGGGAAGGGTCGTGTTTGCCAAGGCTTACTGATCATGATTCGAATTAGCGACATCATTGACACCGTTCTCGAATACAATCCCAATGCGGAAACAGGGCTTGTGGAGCGGGCCTATATCTATTCCGCCCGGGTCCATGAAGGTCAGGTGCGGCTTTCCGGAGAGCCCTACCTGTCCCACCCTCTTGAGGTGGCCGGTATCCTGGCGTCCATGAAAATGGACAGCGTCTGTGTGTCGGCGGGGCTTTTGCATGATGTGCTTGAAGACACCAGTGCCACTGAGGCGGAAATTAACGAACTGTTCGGTGATGAAGTGCTGCACATTGTCAGCGGGCTTACCAAGCTCAGTACGCTTCCCTATAACAGCGCCCAGGCAAGGCAGGCTGACAGTATTCGCAAGATGATTCTTGCCATGGCGGATGATATCCGGGTGATTCTCATCAAACTGGTGGACCGCCTGCACAACATGCGCACGCTTCAATATCAGAAAGAGCATAAAAAGCAACGGATCGCCCGTGAGACGCTGGATATTTATGCGCCCATTGCCCTTCGACTGGGTATATACTGGATTAAGAACGAACTTGAGGACATTGCCTTTCAGGTTTTGGATCCGGAAAAGTATTCAGATATCAGCAGCAGGATCCGAAAGGATGAAGTTGAACGGGAAGAATACATTGATACGGTCAGGGACTATATTCTGGAAAAGCTGACCGATAATGGGCTTGAAGGTGCCGTGTCCGGCCGGCACAAGCATTTTTACAGTATTTATCAGAAGATGCTCAAGCAGGGCCTGCCGTTTGATGAAGTTTACGACATTATCGCCTTCCGCATCATACTGGATACGGTTCCCCAGTGTTATGAGGCGCTGGGGATCATTCATTCTCTGTGGAAGCCCATCCCCAAGAAGTTCAAAGATTATATCGCGGTGCCCAAGCCGAATATGTACCAGTCCCTTCATACAACGGTGTTCGGGCCTTTTGGGGAGCGGGTGGAGATTCAGATCCGGACCAAAGAGATGGACCGAGTGGCCAAATCCGGTATTGCGGCCCACTGGAGCTACAAAGAGGGTAAGGTCTTTCCCGGCAAGGAAGGCAAGGCATATGCCTGGATTCAAAAGCTGGTGGAAACCCAGGAGGACTATAAAGCGCCCGGCGAATTTCTTGAGAATGTACGGCTTGACCTTTTTTCCGACGAAGTTCACGTGTTTACCCCGGCCGGCGAGATCCGTTCAATGATCCGTGGCGCCACCCCCGTTGATTTTGCCTACATGATTCATACAGAAGTCGGCCACCAGTGTGTGGGCGCCAAGGTAAACGGTAAGATGACGCCGCTTTCCCGTGTCTTGAATACCGGTGATATTGTGGAGATTGTCACGTCGTCAAAGAGTAAGCCCAGCAAGGACTGGCTGAACTTTGTCCAGACCGCCAAGGCAAAGTCACGGATACGCCAGTGGATCAAGGGTGAAGAACGGGATCGCAGCCTTCAGTTGGGCAAGGAGATGTGCGAGAAGATTTTCAGAAAGTATCGCCTCAATTTTAGCGAGGTGGTGAAAAGCGACGAAATGGCTGAGGTGGCGGGCAAACTGGGTTTTAAGACCGTCGATGATCTGCTGGAGCATGTGGGATATGGAAAAATTACGCCCCGGCAGGTGGTCCAGAAGCTGCTGCCCCATGAAAAGAATCAGTCGGGCGATGGGGCCTCGCTTTTTGATCGCCTCATGGGACGGGTGAAAAAAAGGAAACCCACCGGGGGGGTAATTGTTCACGGACTGGACGATGTGCTGGTGAAATTTGCCAAATGCTGTCAACCGGTGCCGGGCGATAAAATAACCGGTTATATTACCCGGGGCAGCGGGGTGGCGGTACATCGGGCCACTTGTGTGAACGTGCTGAAAGTGAGCCCGGAACGGCAGATTGATGTGGAATGGGATCAGAGCACGGCTTCCCGCTATCCGGTCAAAATCAGTATTCGGTCATACGACAGGGTGGGACTGCTGGCGGAAGTCACGTCCGTGATCAGTAAGTATGATGCCAATATTTTAAGCGCCCTCACAGAAACAAGCAGCGACCATATCGTGGAGATATATTTCACCCTTTCTGTAGACGGCGCCAAGCAACTGACCCGGATCATCGAGGCCCTTCAGAAACTCAAATCCGTATATGAGGTCAAACGTCTGAGCGCCTGACAGGGAATGCGCTATTTCGCATCAGTCAAAAAATTTGATGAAAACCGGGTTAAGCGGCTTTGACCACAAACCCCGACTTTATGCATCGGGTGCAGGCGTAAATTTTCTGTGGCCGACCGTCAATAACCGCCCGGACTTTCTGTAGATTCGGGTTGAAGCGGCGTTTGGTTACATTGTGCGCATGGCTGACGTTGCATCCGACAAGCGGTTTTTTCCCGCATATTTCACATTGTTTTGACATTATGCCATCCTTCCGATTTTCAAACAATTATCGCGAATTTAAGAGCAGCATGTACTATGCCCTGTAACATAAATAGATAAATATATGATATTTATTCTGGATAGTAAAGGATTTTTTTAGAAGGGAATGGACTTTTTTTACTCTGTGCCGGTATTCTGCTCAACTTCCGGCTCCGGCGCCAGGGCTGCATCACCGGCCGCCTGTTGTTCATTCATGGCTTGATTGCACTGTTTAATGTAATCCCGGGCGGTTGCGACATCCCCCACTTCCGGATATTGCTCAACCACGGTTTGAAACCGGGCAAGGGCAGCTTCGTAATGTTTTGATTTAAAGTAAAACCGGCCAACATAGAGTTCATGATCAGCAAGACTCTTACGGCATTCCTGTAATGGCGTTTCGGCTTTCTCGGCATATTCGCTTTCCGGAAACTGGTTTTGCAAGCGGGTGAACGCTTCAATGGCCTTCTTGGCCGGGGTCTGGTCCCGGTCAATGGTATCCAGCTGATTGTAGTGACAGACACCGATGCGGTAGATTACCGACGGAACAGCCTCGTTTCTGGGGTGGAGCCGTTCAAAGGTTTCGTAGGCGGAAACCGCCTCTTGATACTTTTTCATATTAAAGTAGGCATCCGCAATTTTCAGGTCCGCCAGAATGGTGTATTTACTGAAAGGGTACCAGTCCCGCAATTGCTCAAAGGCATCAATGGATTTTTTATAATCCTTATCCTGAAACTCTTTCATGCCTTCATCTGCCAGCTGGCGGGCGGTTTTTTCATCCTTGGGATTGTGGGCACAGCCGCTTGCAACACAGAAAGCCAGAAAAATGCATAACAACAGGGGCAGTCGTTTCATTGTACTCCAAATGCGTTGGTTCAAAATGGTGTCTTGTTGGAAGATAAGGGATGCATCGGCTGATGTCAATACGGATTTTTAACCCTGCCGGTCTCAGCGGTCAGGATGGTGCCGCCACATCGGGTATGGGGGTATCCTGTTTTTTGACAACAATAAAGGAGATGATCCGGTTGGCCTGCATGCTTTTGACGGTAATATCAAAATTGTCAATGGTAAGAATCTCTTTTTCTTCAGGAATACGGCCGATTTTGTACAACACATACCCGGAAAACGTGTCATATTCCTTTGAGGCGGGAATGTTTAAAGGAATGCGTTCGTTCACCTCTTCGATATGGGATTTGCCCAAGACCAGCCAGGTGTTATTTTTGACCTTCACGATATGGGGTTCATACTTGTCGGTTTCGTCGATAATGTCGCCCACAAGCTCTTCTAGCACATCTTCCAGGGTAATCAGGCCCAGTACTTCGCCATGCTCATTGATCACGATGGCCATGTGATTTTTCCGGATCTTGAACTGTTTCAGCAGGCTGTTGAGTTTTTTGGACTCCGGAATAAAATAGGGCTTGTTCATAAGTGCGCTGATGTCGATCTGGTTCGAAGATGCATACTGCCGGAAGATATCCTTGATATTCAGCATGCCGATAATGTTGCCGATATGGGTTTTATAAACCGGAATGCGGGTGAAACCGGATTTCAGGACATTGCCTAGCGCCAGCTTCTTGTCCACATCAACGGCAAACATGTCCGTGGTCGGGGTCATGATCTCCGAGGCACTGGTGTCATCAAATTTGAATATGTTGTGAATAAACTCTTTTTCCTCGCCGTTTATTTCCCCCTCCTCCTCTGTGACCTCGACAATGGTCTTTAGCTCCTCTTCGGTCATGACCGGGGCCTTTTTGATTTTGCCGGTGAGTCTGGGGATAAAATTCAGAAAAATAATGATCGGGTAAAACAGCAGAGAAAGCCAGTAAAGCGGATAGATGGTTATTCGTGCAATAAGAATATTATTTTTGGTTGCCACTGATTTGGGCAGGATTTCGCCGAAAATCAGGATAAAGAAGGTCATGATGCCGGTGGCGATACCCACGGCATTGGAGGCGAAAAATTCTATGGCAATGGCCGTGGCCAGAGCGGAGGCGCCGATGTTCACCAGGTTGTTGCCGATCAGGATGGTGGACAAAAGATTGTGCGGGTCTTCCTTCATTTTTTTGATCAACAGGTCAACCCGGTTCTGCTTTTTGGCAAGAAAACGGACTTTTGATCGGCTGAGCGAGAACAGAGCGGTCTCGGAAGAAGAAAAAAAGCCGGACAACACCAGGAGTACCAGTAGTATGACAATCTGAGATGTCATGATGGTATGCTCCTGTCGGCGGGCGATGGGGGTGGTTCAGATTTTTTCTTTGATGTTGTCAATCGTTTGTCGTTTTGGTCACTCTCAATGGCGCCCATTGATGTGAGTGAAAGATATTATATATAATAATGATATTTTATTTTATAAAAAACCGCTTGTCAACCGGATAACAAATCAATACGTTTATTATAATGGTGAAAATGGCCCTGTCAAGAGGAAGTGAACATGATACCACCTCCCACATACATGGCATTACTGGCGGATGGACGGCTGGGGCAACGGATCGCCATGGCCCGGGAGCGGCTTGAGGCCTGTACGCTTTGCCCCCGGCAATGTACGGTGAACCGGCTTGCCTGTAAAGAAGGCGTTTGTCTGACCGGTGAGCAGGCGATTGTTGCAGGTTTTAATGGCCATTTTGGAGAAGAGGCCCCGTTGGTTGGGCGTCACGGGTCCGGCACGATCTTTTTTTCCTTCTGCAATCTTAAGTGTCGTTTCTGTCAGAATTACGAAATCAGCCATGACGGGGAAGGCATCGAAGTCACGGATGCCCAGCTGGCAGGGATTATGCTGCAGCTTCAGGAACAGGGTTGCCACAACATCAATCTGGTCACCCCCTCCCATGTGGTGCCCGCCATTCTTGCGGCCGTAAAAATTGCCGCGGAAAACGGGTTGCGTCTGCCCCTTGTGTACAACTCAAGCGGATATGACAGCGTCGATACCCTCAAACTGCTTGATGGCGTGGTGGATATCTATATGCCGGACGTAAAATTTGCAGACCGGCAGATCGCCGCAGAGACCTGCGACGCCCCTGATTACTGGGAAGTGGCCCAAGCGGCCCTTCGGGAGATGCACGCCCAGGTGGGCGATCTTGAGATCAACGCCCACGGCATTGCCCAGCGCGGCCTGCTGGTGCGGCACCTGGTATTGCCCCATGATCTGGCCAACACCCGCACCATCATGCGGTTCATCGCCCGTCATATCTCCCCCCGTACCTATGTCAACATCATGTCCCAGTACCGCCCCTGCGGACAGGCGAGGACTGTTAAAGGGCTGGAAACCCCGTTGACACCGGAGGATTATGCCTCGGCTGTTGAAGACGCCCATGCCGAAGGCATTTACCGGCTGGAAGGCGTTGATCTGGACGATGCGGGAGGCTAATCGTCCACATATTCAAAGTTGTTGTCAAACAGCCGGGGATCGGAGAAGTGTTCGCGGCCGACCAGTTTTAATGCATGGTTGCCGCGCTGACGCATGCTGCCGACCTTGGGGATGCCCATGGGAAACAGCAGGAGCGGTTCGATCCGGCCGGAACCTTTTACAATCCCCTTGTTGTCAAACATGCTTTCGCATGTGCCCCCGGTTTTGGGCAGGGTTTCAAGAAAATCATACGGCAGTAACGTGTAAGGCACTGCACCATTATCGGCTTCCCCGGCATTCGCAGGCGGTGACGTATCGATGTGCCGAACCTGGTGCCATCCCGTGTTCATTTGAACGGTCAGGCGCTTTTCGGGAAACTCAGCCGGAAGTTCCCGTGGTATAAAGGCATCAATCGTAAAGCGTTTCGGCTTGATCGCTTTTACAACGCCCTTCCGCGGCATGAAAAAATGATAACAGCCACAGTTGTTCATCATATCCACCATAAAGGGGACGCCCCGTGAATCCAGGCTGATGCGGATGGTTAATCCGTCGATCCGGCCCTGCTCGATCCAGGGCGATTCCCCGCCTTTTCTGGCCGGATACCATGCCGCGTAGTTGATTTGAACAATGGGCCTGTCCCTGTAGAACGCGTTTGTCAGGTAATAATAGACCACCGGTGTATCCGTATCCACGGCAATCTCGCCGTTGCGCCACACGATCCGTCCGATTCTGTCGTTCGGGCCGGTTTCGTCCTGAATCAAGACCGGTGCAAAGGCCCGGGCCAATATCAATACATCGACGGAATCCGGCCGGGGAACGGAAAGCGCATTGTCAGCGGTTTTGGCGATTCGTTTTTTTACTGCATCGGCATCCCCGGCATTCAGGATTGTCGCCCCGACACACCTGTAGTGAACCAGCTTTCCGTGCACGGGAATATCGTCGGCCTGCTGTTGATGCCATTGCCGCATCCGTTTGTGTGCCTTACGAGTGAGAAGAACCACCGGCAGGGAGGTGAGCGGATAGGCGCCGGCAATGCGAAGGCTGGTTACATATTCGCCGGGAACTTCGGCGGCTTCGGTTACGGCTTCGAAAAAGCCTTCTCTGCTTTGATCATTTGTAAACATGGAAATCGCACAGGTGTTCATATGCCGGGAGAGTGATGCTGGATCGGGTGTTGTTCCGGCTGCCGAGGCAAGGCGTTTTTGTGCATCCGGAGAGAGGCATGCAATCTCTTTTTCCCGCGTAACAATACCTTTTTCCAGCACCCACCGGGCCCAGCAGCTTTTTTCGTCGTCAAATGACAGCAGCGGCGGCACTCCGGCCAAGAACCGGTCCACCCGGAGATAGGGAAATCCGGCAATCGTCCCGACTGACGCATTCCCCACGTCTTCCTCTGCCACAGCCTCGTCCAGAAGGTTGAGAAATCGTTCATTATCCGGCTGTCGATTCGCCTGTTTGATGAAAATGTCCCTGGCAGACGGTGCGCATCCCTGGAAGAAGAGCAACACAATCAGCAGCCCGGCGAAGATGTGTGCGGTTCGTTTCAGGCGAAATGGAGATCCCATGGCGTTACCTCAAAAAAAGAAAGATTGTTTGTCTCTGTCAATGACGGCTTTGTAAAGAGTCCAATTTCGTTGTTGCGCTGAATCTCTCGTCATGTCACGTACGACTAAAGTACGCTCCATTCCTCGAGATTTGCGCGCCTCGACTTGAACTTTTTACTTTGCCGTCCCTTGACTTTTTACGAGACCATCTGTCAATAAATCATCTATATCATATGACAGACTATCCGTCCATGAGACCTGCCCGGTTGTCAAGCGGCAACCGGATGCTTATTCCGGGGCGGCGCGTTGCCGGAAGAGGCGTTAAAGAACTGCTTTCCCGTCCATCCAACAGTTTGTGGCAGAAAAGGCTGATAGGCCAGAGGGGATCTGCGCAGGCCGGCAAGGTGGATGGGGGACTGGTGCCGGAATGCTGCTGCCCCTGTGATTGGTTTGGCTTCGGGAATCGGGCGGCCGGTCATTTTTGCGACACGTTCGCACAGGCTTGCCAGTGTATCCGTCAGAATCGTACATGTCAGCGTATCCACGCCGGCAAGTGCCATGACTGTTTCTTCCAGGGGAGCGTTGCCGGACCGTTCTCCGATACCGTTGACAGTCACGCTCAAAGCCTCTGCCCCGGCTTCTGCGGCAGTGACCGCATTGGCAGTGGCCATGCCCAGATCGTTGTGGGCATGAAATTCCAGAGGAAGGTCAGGGACATAGCACCGGATGGCATCAATGGTCTGCTCGATCTGGAGGGGCCGGCAAATGCCCACTGTGTCGGCAATACGAAGCCGATCAACCCTGAATCCTGCAACAGTCGCCGCAAAATCCATGAGTTTGTCCAGGGTTGTCCGGGTGGCATCCTGGGCACCCACGGTAACACGATCGAATCGGCGGCAGGCATCCGGCAGCAGTTCGGCCATGGTGCGCTTCAGCCATATCCGGTCCTTGTTGAAGGCATTTAACAGGATATCGGAAACCGGAAAGCTGATATGGACACCTTCCACACCGCATTCGGCAGCCGCGGCAAGATCGTCCCGTCTGGCCCGGCACCAGACGGAAATACGGGCCGACAGGCCTAGGCGATCGATGGCACGGATATCGTCGCAGGCGGTCTTTCCCATGGCCGGCGTGCCGACTTCCAGTTCCGGTAAGCCGATTTTGTCCAGCCGGTTTGCAATTTCGATTTTTGCCCGGCGTGAAATGCAAACGCCCGGCGCCTGGAGCCCGTCCCGAAGGGTGGTATCAACGATCTGTATGGTTCGCATGCTTTATCTCCTCTTCTGCAACTATTCCAGGTTTTCACAGGTGTTGGTGTTTTGTCGTCATTCCTTTCAGTTCGCCTTATAAGGCTGAAAGCAACTTACAAAACCATCCGTCTGAAACATATTAATTGTGTTTTCTGCCACCCCAGATGCCGGTAAAAATCCAGGGCCGGCTGATTCTGTGTGTCGGCAAGAAGCTGCAGCCGGTTGACGCCGCGGCTTTCCGCCCATTCACCGATACTTTTCATCAGGGATTTTCCGATCCCGCAGCCCCGGAAGGCCGGCGCCACAACCACATCTTCCACCAGCACGGCCTGCCCGCCTTCTGCGGTGGATATCAGGGTCTGGGCGCCGGCCATACCGACAATCTGCCTGTCTGTTTCAGCCACTTTAATAACCTTGTGTTTCATGCAGCCGTCTGTCATCAGAAACAGGCCGCGGCGCTGGCGCGCCTCGTCAAATGTAAAGTCGGCCTCGATAGCAAACAACTCTCGCAAGAGCCCGAGCATGGCATCCACATCGCCGGATTTGGCGTTCCTGATTCTGATAGTGGATGGTTTGGGGGTCATATATTGTTCACCTTCTGTGAATTCGGTCCGCTCTTATTGGAAGTCTGAACAGGCTCTCCCGCACAAGCCCGGCCAAAGACGGGGCGAGATCCGGAATCTATAATAATGAATGATATCAATTTTATACTGGATTCCGGCTCACGTTCCGCTTCGCTCCACTGGCCGGAATGACGGATTGTCAGGCAGCCTGTAAAGGCTTCCGCACATCGGCTGCGGTATATACCAGAATCCGGGGCAATTGCCGCGGTCGATGCAGCGGAGGCCTTCACAGGCTGTCCCATAATCCCCTCGTTCCCACGATCCTGCGTGGGAACGCAGTAACGATGCATTCTTCATTCATACTTTTCTTTGCTCGCCCAAAGAAAAGTATGCAAAAGAAAGGGCGCCCCGCAGCTGGGCCTTCGGCTACCCTCGCAGCGATGGTTTTTTCAGCGCGGGCAGAAACTCGCCTGTGCTTTTGTGCGGATGCGTTACGCCTCGTCTGCTCAAACAGTCTGCCCGCGTCTTCCGAAAAACCACCCCTGCTCGGCTGCGCTGCAAGGGGCTGGGCATGTGTTGCTGTCCAGTTGCCGTTTACCGGTTCCCACGCAGGAGCGTACGAGCCAGGTTGGAAAAAGAAATAATCAGTTATTGGGCAGCCTGCTCAGACCTCCAGATAACCGGGGCGTCGAAGGACCCGAATGTTTTTTTCCATAAAAACAAACGGATCGCTTGAAGACGCCGCTTTTTCAAAGCCCGTTACAGCAGATATTCGTCCGCTGTTCCGCCATCCTCCAGCGCATCCAGGATTTCATCGATAATCTCCTCGGATTCAACGCCGCCGTACCAGATATTTTCGGGGTAAATCACCATAACCGGACCGTTATCGCACATCTTCATGCATCCGGTGCTGGTGATCTGTGCGTCCAGGCTCCGGTCCAGAATTTCGTTTTCAATATACCCGATAAAATCCGTGGCACCCTTGGCGCTGCACATGCCCTTGCTTTCGCCCGATGCCCTGAAACTGGCGCAAACAAATAGATGATACTGGGGTTTTCTCATGAATGGTGCTCCCTTCCAAATGATAATGAAGTTTGTAAAACTGATCCTTGCCGATAAATGACGGCTTCGTAAAAAGTCCAATATCTGCGTTGCGATGCATCTCTCGTCATGTCACGTACCGCCAAGTACGCTCCATTCCTCGAGATACATCGACACCTCGCGGTAATTGGGCGTTTTACGAAGCCAACACATTACATGCAGCCCATGCCGGCCATACCGGCACTGGCACACGGCTTATTACACGCCTCAATGTCCCGGCGCAGCATGTAGTTCATGCTGTGACCTTCAAATACCGCTTCCACGGCATCTTCGATCAGCCCGTCCAGTTCCAGAATGTCGATTGATTTTCTGGAAAGGGCCCGCCGGGGATTGTCGCCGATGCCGGCGACAAGGAGTGCCCGGCAATCGCTGATCAATTCGCCCAGATCCTCCCACCGCTGCATGCCGCCGCCTGGCGCGGGTGTTTCGCGCGTCTCCACAAGGGAGATCGTGTCGCCCTCTTTTTTGTAGATAAAGAGTTTTTTTGCCTTGCCCAGCTTCTGGTTGACAAGCTTTCCTTCCATGCTGGCCACCGCCACATGGGGGCGTGTTTCGTTCTGAATTTCAGGCAGCTCCGCGCACTCCTGGAGTTTTTCCATGATTTCGGCGCTGTTGGCTTCGCCCAGAATCCCCACGGCATCCGCCCGGCAGCGGGCGCAATGAAACATCTGGGGCAGGTATTGTTTTGCCTTGTTGCGGATTGCATTGACTGTCGCCTTGTCCGGAGTCGAAAGACCGGCAAATACCGCACCTTCATTGGGATAAAAAGGAATGCAGTTGAGAATATCAACTTCCATTTCCGCCATTTTTTGGGCCACTGTTTCGATATGGTGGTCGTTGATACCCGGAAGGATAATGGTATTCACCTTTGTGGTGATATGCTTTTCCTTGAGCCTGGCAATGGCGTCGAGTTGTTTCTCAAGAAGTACTGAAAAACCGGTTGCCGGGCTTAATACCTTTTTGCCGTGGCGGATAAAGGCGTAAATCTTTGCGCCGATCTCCGGGTCCAGGGCGTTCAGGGTGATGGTGACATGGCTGACATTCAGCGTGGCCAGTTCGTCGATATAGGGGCCGATGCCCAGGCCGTTGGTGGCCAGGCAGCAGATCATGTCAGGATACCGCTCCCGTACAAGGGCCAGTGTCTTCATGGTTTGCTCGGGATTGGCAAAGGGATCGCCCGGTCCGGCTATGCCCACCACAGATATATTTTTTATTTCCTGCATCACAAATTTCAGGTACGCCATGGCCTGATCGGGCGTGAGCACCGCACTGGTGACACCGGGCCGGCTTTCATTGACACAGTCGTATGAACGGTTGCAATAGTTGCACTGAATATTGCAACGCGGGGCCACGGGAAGGTGTACCCTTCCGTAGCGCCCCCTCATTTCTACGTTAAAACATGGATGTCGGGAAAGATCCAATGTCGCCTCCTTATTTACATGTACGTGTAACCCACCGCTGACGCATCCTGCCGCCGGGCAATAATCGTGTTGGTGATGATATCAAACAGCTGCTGCGCCCCCCGGTATCCGAGATGGAGAATTCTTGCCCCGCCCATGCGGTCGTGCACGGGAAAGCCCAGCCGGATGAGCGGTATGCCCAACCGCCGGGCCATTTTGTATCCTTTACTGTTGCCGATCAATAGATCGGGGGACAGCGCTTTGGCCGCGTTTTCGATTTCAGCGAAATCCACGCCTTCCATGACCTGAATATCCCGGGCCTCGAAATCGTCCACCACCCGGCCAAGCCCGGCTCTCAAGTGTCCGCTTTTACCGCCGGACGCGCAGATCGCCGGAATCACGCCAATTTCCGATAACAACGACGCCAGTCCGATCACCAGATCCTCTTCCCCGTAAACAACCGCCCGGGCCTCAAAGACATATTTATGACCGTCCGCGTAGGCATCGATGAGGCGGCCGCGTTCCGCCTGAAGGGTTTCCGGAACGGCTTTCCCGGTAATGGACGAAACAGCATCTAAAAAACAATCGGTCTCTCTGACCCCTATGGGAAGGCCCGGACTGTGACAGGGGATGCCGAATCTGTCGGAAAGCAGCTTCCCGGCACTGTCGGACCGGGCCAGCACATGGCCCGCCTCAATACTGGCTGCGGCATCGCCCATGGCTGTAATCTGTTTGACGGGTGTGCCGCCTTGCGGGATTCGCTGGTATTCGGTCCACAGTGTACCGTCAAGCGTTTCCGACAAATCGGGTAACAGGTGGACAGTCGCTCCGAAATCCCGGAATATCTCTTTAAGGTACCGGTAATCCGCCGGCGACACCATGCCCGGGAAAAGATTGATGTGCGGTCCCGGATTATTTCGTTCAGCCAGGGCGTCCACCGTGGCCCTGACCGCCCCGTGAAACCCCTCCATATGCGTGCCGGAATAGCTGGGTGTGGACACGGGAACAATGGCCGGCAGATCAACCTTTTCGCAGGCCTTCCGGTACTGCCGCAGCATCATGGGCACATCATCGCCGATGGTTTCGCTCAGGCAGGTGGTGGCCACACCGATCAGATCGGGCTGATACTGTTTGATAATATTGTCCATGGCCAGTTTGAGATTGGCGCCGCCCCCGAAAACCGCTGTCTCTTCTGAAAAATTGGTGGACGCAATATCAACCGGCTCGTTGAAATGGCTGATCAGATACCGCCGGATATAGGTGGAACAACCCTGCGACCCGTGGAGCAGGGGAACGGCGTTTTCAATGCCCCTGAACACCAGTGACGCCCCAAGGGGGCTGCACTGCTTGCAGGCATTGGTCGTACTTTTATAACTTTCATTATTCTGTTTATGCCCCATGTTACACCTCACATTCAGAAGGCCGCCGCTTTGGTGCAAACTGCCAGACCGGGCTGGTGGCCGAAGCATACACCTCTCTGGCAAAGTTTATCATTCCCGAATAACCAGCCAGTGGGAGCTTGCGCTCATGATTGTGATCGCAGAAGCCGATTCCCAGCTTATAGGCAATGGGTCTTTCCTTGACCCCGCCGATAAAAAAATCAACGCCTTTTTCAAGACAGTACTTGGAAAGCTCCACGGGATTGGCATCATCCACGATCACCGTACCGTCATCGCACATATCTCTTAATAGCTGGTAATCCTCGGTGTTGCCTGTCTGGGAGCCTGCCAGCACCACGTCCATACCCAGCGACCGCAGGGCCTTGATCATGGAGAATGCCTTGAATGCGCCGCCCACATATATGGCGGCTTTCTTGCCCGCCAGTTTTTTACGGTAATGCTTGAGGGCCGGATGTAGACCTTCGATTTCCCGCCGGACAAGAGACCTGGCTTTTTCCATGATTTCCGGATGGTCTGAAAAATGGTCGGCGACATCATAGAGTGCCTTTGACATATCTTCGATGCCGAAGTAGGAAACGCGCTTATAAGGGATGCCGTACGTTTTTTTCATGGTCTCAGCCAGGTGGATCATGGACCCGGAACACTGCACCACATTCAGGGCCGCGCCGTGGGACCGTTTGATCTTTTCAATCCGGCCGTCACCGGTAAAGATGGATACCACTTCCAGTCCCATGCGTTCATAATAGTCTTTGATCATCCAGGCTTCGCCGGCGATGTTGAACTCGCCCATGATGTTGAGGCTCAACGGGCTGATGCTATCGGTATCGCCGGAGCCCACCAGTTTTGTCATGGCATCACAGGCTGCCTTGTAACCATCCTTTTTGGTACCCTTGAACCCTTCTGAATGGACCGGCAGCACCGGTATACCTGTTTCTCTGGCGACCTGCCGGCAGACCGCATCGATATCATCGCCAATCACGCCGACAATGCAGGTGGCGTAAACAAAGGCGGCAGCGGGCCGGTGTTTTTCAATCAGCGTTGTCAGGGCGTTGTAGAGTTTCTTTTCGCCCCCGAAAATAATGTCATTTTCCTGCAGGTCTGTGGAAAAACTCATGCGGTGCAGTTCCGGCCCGGATGACAAGGCGCCGCGAATATCCCATGTGTACGAGGCGCATCCGATGGGGCCGTGAATCAGATGCAGGGCGTCGGCAATGGGATAGAGCACCACACGGGAACCGCAGAACACACAGGCCCGCTGACTGATGGCGCCGGCCAGGCTCTTCTGGTCGCATACCATGTCAAAGGGCTGGCGACCCTTTTGATATATCTGTTTTTCTCGTTCTTTTAACAGAGGGATGGAAGACATGTTGTCCGCCTTTACATTACCAGTTCGAATTTGATTTCCGATGAATCCCTGTCCTGACGATCCATCAGGACACCCAGGATTTTTTCCAGAAGGCGCATCGCGCCCGAATAGCCGACCGTCGGGAAGTAGCTGTGGCCGACCCTGTCCAGAATGGGGAATCCGAACCGGACAAACGGGATATCTTCGTCCCGGGCAATGTACTTGACATAAGTGTTGCCCATGAGCAGGTCCACCGGATCGTTCTTCACCCACTGATGAAACAGCATCATGTCGCCCCCGCTTTTGACGTTGACAGGATGGGGCAAATCTTCTGTCAGTGCCTGAATCCGTTTTTCAAACGCCTTGTCTTTGGTCCCGGTGACAATGTGGATGGGGAGCATGTCAATGGCCACCAGAAATTCCGTCAGCGCCTCGAGCTGATCCGGGTCACCCACCAGTGCGACTTTTTTGTGGTAAAAATAGGCCTGCATGTCGGTGATAATGTCCATCAACTGGCCCCGCTCGATATTGAGCGAATCCGGAACCGTCACTCCGGCCATCTTCCGCAGGGTATCCACGAACCGGTCCGTGGCCTGCAGGCCGATGGGCAGGTCCAGGATTTCACAGGGGACCTTGCACTTTGCATCCAGCGCAAGTGCGGCCGGACCCGATCCCATCCGGCCCAGGGCGATGGTGCCACGGCTGCTGCCGGTTTCTTTCAAGGCGTTCACAGTGACCCCGCCTTTTGGATACATTGCGTACTTGCCGGTCTGGGGGCTGTTGAGCACATTCTCCGTATCCGGGAACATAATGAATCGTATGCCCATTTCACGGGTTATGCGTTTGATTTCCTTCATGTCCGCCGGTTCCACCCATCCGGGAATCAGGTTGATGGATTTGCTCTTGTGGCCGTTGGTTTCGGCGAAATAGTCCACCATTGCCTTGGTCATGTTGGCAAAGCCCGTTACATGGGACCCGACGTAGCTGGGGGTGTTGGCATGGAATACGATTTTATTTTCCGGCACCTTGCCGTCGGCCCGGGCCTTTGCCAGGATCTGGGTGATGTCATCGCCGATGGTTTCGGACAGGCAGGTGGTATGGACCGCAATCACATCCGGTTCATAAATGGTAAAAATGTTCTGAACGGCCTGCAGCAGGTTGGCCTGGCCGCCGAATACGGAAGCGCCTTCCGTAAATGAGCTGGTTGCGGCCATTACCGGTTCCCTGTAGTGCCGGGTCAGTGTGGACCGGTGATAGGCGTAACAGCCCTGGGAGCCGTGGCTGTGTGGCAGGCAGCCATGGATGCCCAGCGAGGCATACATGGCGCCAATGGGCTGGCATGTTTTTGCCGGGTTAACGGTTAATGCCTTACGGTCGGTAATCTCTTTTGGGGTATGTCGTAGTAACATCGCAATGCTCCTGTGTTGTCGTATATATGAGCGGTATCGGTTCACTCATCGCCGTACATGGCCGCCAGTTCTGGCGCCTTTTCCCATGGCGGCTTGATATGGCCCCAGACCCGGGTGTTGATCATTCGGTCAATTTCATGGTAGAAATTGATCGCGCCCTCATAGCCGGCGTATGGTCCGCCGCTGTCGTAACTGTGCAGCTGTTTCATGGGCAGGCCGTGCTTCTGGACCATGTACTTTTCCTTGATGCCTGCACAGAAAATGTCGGGTTTGTACAGCTCGATGAGTTGTTCTGTCTCATACTGGCTGATATCGTCGATGGCAAAAGTGGTTTCTTCCTCCATGTCCGTCATCATGCCTTCGTAGAATTTCAGCTTAACCCCGTGGTGCTCGCCTGCTTCGATATCTTTTTCGTCGATCCGGGGCTGGTATTTTTCCGGGTCTTTGTGCACTTCCAGCTCTTCGATGTTCCGGCTGTCAGCGTCGATCTTTATATCCGACAGTACGTGCCGGCCTTCATAATCGTCCCGGTGGGCAAACTCGTATCCGGCGGCAATGGTTTGCATCCCCATCTCGCTGAACAATTCCTGATAATGATGGGCGCGCGAGCCGCCAACAAACATCATGGCCAGCTTGCCTTCCAGCCGGGGCCGTACCTCGGCCTGAGCTTTTTCCACAGCCGGCATTTCTTCGGCAATCACTTCTTCTACCCGATCAATCAGCTTCTGGTCGCCGTAATACTGGGCGATTTTTCGAAGGGATGCGGATGTGGCTGTTGCTCCTAAAAAGTTGATCTTCATCCACGGAATGCCGTACTTCTGTTCCATCATATCCGCCACATAGTTGATAGACCGGTGGCACATGATCAGGTTCAGGTCGGCGGTGTGTGAGTTTGCAAAAAAGTCCACACTGGAATTGCCGCTGAACGTGGAAACAACTTTGATACCGCATTTTTCAAAGAGCTTGTCGATGACAAAGGCGTCGCCGCCGATGTTGTATTCGCCCAGCAGGTTGACCTTGTATTCGCCCTCCTGAACCGTGTCGTCTTTCCCGATCACGTTCAGAAAAAGGCCGTTGTTGGCCACGTGATGGCCGGCAGACTGGCTTACGCCCTTGTAACCCTCGCAACTGAAGCCGAAGATGGTAATACCCAGCTTGTCCTGCATCTCCTTTGTGACGGAATGGACATCATCGCCGATCAGCCCCACCGGGCAGGTGGAGAACACGGAGATCATCTTGGGTTTGAAGGTGTCGTATGCCTCCTGAATGGCCTGCTTCAGCTTTTTCTCTCCGCCGAAAACGATCTCCCTTTCCTGCATGTCCGTCGTAAAGCAATAGGTCATGAAGTTGTCATGATCCGGCGTTGTTGACGGATCGGTCTGGTTACGCCGGGTCAGCCAGGAATAAAACCCGCATCCCACCGGGCCGTGGGTAAGGTTGACGATATCCCGGGTGGGGCCCATGACCACGCCTTTGCAACCGGCATAGCAGCAGCCCCGCTGGGAGATGATACCGGGAATGGTCCGGACGTTGGCCTGAATCGGCTCGTAGTGGTCTTCATCCACTTTCTTGTTGATCACAAAGTGCTTGGACCGCTTGCGCGCCACCTTGGGCGGGTATTTTTTAAGTATGTCTTCCTTAACCGCCTGGGGATCAAGCTCCTTCCAGGACTCCTCGGGTGCCGTATATTCTGTTTTTTCTTCGGACATTTGCGCCATGTTCTTTCTCCTATAGATCATCCAGAGTGGTGTCGCCGCTTTCGCCGGTCCGAACGCTTACCGAATCGAACGCGGGCATGACAAAAATCTTACCGTCCCCCGATTTGCCGGTCTTATTGATCCGCATAATGGTTTTAACGGTTTTTTCCACATACTTGTCCTTGACCACGATGAACAGCACCCGTTTGGGGATCAGGCGCTGACTCTGGCCAAGCTGAGAGATGGCCTCTTCATATCCCTGCTCGGCCCCTTCCAGCAGTTTGATGTCCACCAAGCCCTTTCCCCTTCCCAGGGCGTCTCTGGCCGTGATAGAGGAGAACCCCGCTTCGGTAAGCGCCCGCTTGGTCTGGTTGATCATATTCATCCGGATAATGGCCATTATCTCTTTCATATCTTTACCTCCTCGGGCTCGCCGTCTCCGGTCTCCTTGATGCCGGAACTGATGGTGTATGCCTCTTCAACAGGGGAGATGAAAATTTTGCCGTCGCCGAATGCGCCTTTTTCCCCGGTTTTGGCGGCCTGGATCACCGTCCGGATCACAAATTCCTTGTCCTTGCTCTTGATAACCGTAATGAGCATCTCCTTCGGAATTTCATCATAGGTGATCTCGCCGATCTTGATGCCCCGCTGTTTACCCCTTCCCACAACCGACATCCGGGTGACTGCGGGAAATCCCGCCTCCATCAGCGCGGCCAGCACGTTGTCCGCCTTTTCCGGCCTAACAATGGACCTGATCATTATCATCTTTTCTTTCCTCCATAAAAAATTTCATAAAATACCCGGCTATGAGGCAATGCCGTAGTCTATGAGCAACTTCTCCAGTTCATCAATCTCCAAGGGCTGGGGAATGACAAACATTTCGTTCTCCGCCATCTTTTTTGCAAGGGTCCGGTATTCATCGGCCTGGGAATGCTCGGGGTCGAACTCGATAACCGTCTTCCGGTTGATCTCCGCCCGCTGAACCATGTTGTCTCTCGGGATAAAATGAATCATCTGGGAACCCAGCTTCTCGGCAAAGGCCGTGATCATTTCCGCTTCATTGTCCACTTTCCGGCTGTTGCAGATCAGGCCGGCCAGGCGGATACCACCGGCCTCGGCAAATTTCAGAATTCCCTTACAGATGTTGTTTGCGGCATACATGGCCATCATTTCTCCGGAGACCACGATATAGATTTCCTTTGCCTTGCCTTCGCGCATGGGCATGGCAAACCCGCCGCACACAACGTCACCGAGAACGTCGTAAAAGACATAATCGATATCCTCATCTTCCGAATAGGCGCCAAGCTGTTCCAGGAGGTTGATGGAAGTAATAATGCCCCGGCCCGCACACCCGACACCCGGTTCCGGGCCGCCGGATTCGGTGCACAAGGTCCCGCCGAAACCTGCAATGCGAACATCTTCCAGTTCAACGTCTTCGCCTTCTTCCCGCAGGGTGTCCAGCACCGTGCTCTGGCTAAGGCCGCCGAGCAGCAGCCGGGTGGAGTCTGCCTTTGGGTCGCACCCGACTACCATGATTTTATTGCCCATCTCTGCAAGCCCGGCCACTGTGTTCTGAGTGGTGGTGGACTTGCCGATGCCGCCTTTGCCGTAAATCGCGACTTTTCTCATGTTGCGCTCCTTATTTTGTGGGTTGATCGTCACAAGTACCCATTACCATTACAAGGGGCGTACCAGGATAACGGAAATCGACACATTGTTTTGCAAGTGTCTGTAAAGACGGGGTAAGATTTTTTCAGAAGGCGTTGTCTGCCGGTATTTCCCGGGACGTGCCGCTGACACTTGTGTCGGAATCGACAAAAGTGTCAACACAAGTGGAGGATGATGGTTTCGAAAAAACCGTCCCTGCTCGGCTGCGCTGCAAGGGGCTGGGCACGTGTTGCTGTTCAGTTGTATCGGCAAACTGAAAAATCCGGCAATAAACTGAAACAGATCGTGAGCGGGCCTTGAACGTTTTTTTAATACCATCACGAATGAGGATGGGGGACTTTTTTCAGGGCAATGCCGTATTTCTGAATACGGTATCCCAGTTGCCGGGGGGTGACGCCCAGGGCCAGGGCGGTATTCTGAATGACGTAATAGTTGGCTTTCAGCGCCTCGTTGATGCGTTTTTTCTCAAGCTGCTCAACCTCGCTGATGAGACTGATGCCGGGCGTGGATGGTTCAACGGCCTTGTCGTTGACCGTTGGCGCGGCTTCCGGAATGCAGTGGAAGGGCAGGTCGTTTGAGTGAATGGTAGTGGATTCGGCCATGATTACGAGCCGTTCCATCAGGTTTGCCAACTCGCGGACATTCCCGGGCCAGGCATAGGTCTGCATGGCTGCCATGGCGCCGGGGCTGAGTTGAACCTGTCGGCCATACTGCTTATTGAACTGTTTCATGTAGTGGTTAATCAGCAGGGGAATGTCGCTTTTGCGTTCCCGCAGAGGGGGCAACACAATAGGCACAACATTCAACCGCCAGTACAGGTCTTCCCGGAATCGGCCATTGCCGACCTCCGCAAACAGATCCCGGTTGGTAGCGGCCACCACCCGGACATTTACCCGTATCGGGTCGGACGATCCCACCCGTTCAAAGGTATGCTCCTGAAGCACCCGCAAAAGTTTGACCTGAAGGGGCAGGGGCAGTTCTCCGATTTCGTCCAAAAACAGAGTGCCGTTGTCCGCACTTTCAAACCGGCCGGCCCGTCTTACTGCTGCGCCGGTATAGGCGCCTTTTTCCACGCCAAACAGTTCGGCTTCGATTAGATTTTCCGGCAGGGCGGCCAGGTTCACTGCGACAAACGGATGGTCTGCCCGGTCACTCTGGTAATGAAGGGTCTTGGCAATCAGTTCTTTGCCCGTGCCGCTTTCGCCAAGCAACAGAACCGTGGTGTCAGTGGCCGCAACCTTCTGAACCGCCTTCAGGGCGTGGTTCAGGCCGGCAGAATCGCCGATAATATTGGGCAGGCTGTATCGCTCCTGCAGCCGGGAGCGCAGGTCGCCGCACTCCTGCTGGGTCTGCCGGTAATGGTTCCAGAGCTTCACAAACTGCGCGATCAGGGATGCTACAATATGGAGCACCCGCAGATCGTCATCCACATTGCCCTGCGCTTCGGTATAAATGCGGTCCACCGTTAACACACCCAGGGTTTCCCGGTCCAGGGCAATAGGAATGCACAAAAACGAAATGCCGGTTTTTCGGGGTCGGGAATGGGTCTTGTTAAGGAACTTGGGTTCATCACCGATGTTGGGAATAAACATGGGGGCACCCGATTCGATAACCTGCCCCACAATGCCCTCGCCGATTTTGTAGATGCCCCGGCGGATCTCTTCGGTGCTCAGGCCGTAAGCAGTGACAATCCGGATTTCCGAAGATCGGGAGTCCAGCAGAAACACACACCCCCGCTGCATTTCCAGATTGGTGGCCAGAATTTCCATGGCCGCATAGAGGTTATGCTCCAGGTCAAAAGAACTGGTCAGCACACGGCTGACATCAAGGATGGAAGTCAGTTCCTGGTTTTTTCTCAGCAGAGTGTCCACGGTCTGCGTCTGCCTTTGTTTTTAAATAAAAAGATCTATATGCAACTGGTGTTCGCAGAAAACGTGCCAGTTTTGTCGTTTTCTTTTATGTATTTGATTTATAGTGATAAATTTGAATTTGTGAAGATGAGAAATGCCCGGGTCAAATTCCAAAAATGTAATTATAATTCATATAAATTACATTAATGAAATATAATGACCACCTTTGTCGATGCCAGGTTCGTGAATATTGCCCACAACACCGGTCTTGCGTTATAGTAAAGGGAGGTTCCAATGGGGCCGGCTTTGGCTCTCCTGAAAGGGAGGGGCGTCTGAATCGAAATCGAAACAAAGGAGGGGTGTATGGATATTTCCCGCGAGTGGAAATATATGCTTGTATGGCTGACCATCCCCGCTGCATTTATGGCGGCCTATCCCTGGGTTCTGGATGCCGGTGGACCGCTGGAATGGCTCTTATGGGCTATTCTGCTGTTTACGTTATTCTTTTCCGTAATGATCCATGAATTAAGCCATGGCCTGGCTGCCCGGGCCTGTGGCGATCAGACGGCCCGTGATGCCGGCCGGCTGACAATTAATCCCGTGACCCACGTGAGTCTGGTGGGGTCAGTGATTTTTCCCATTATCCTGTATTTGTTCAAAGCGCCTGTTTTCGGGTGGGCCAAACCGGTTCCTTTTAATCCCACTCAATTTTATACACACCCGCGCGATCAGGTGTGGGTTGCCATGGCCGGTCCCATGTCAAATTTTGCCGTTGCCGGCATCTGCTATACCGCCTACCTTTTTTCCATATTTATCTTTAAACAGATGAATCCCGGCATTATTATCGGTTTCCCGTTTGACCTGTTTTCACCCATTGATTTGAGCGGCGCAGGATTTCAGCCCTTCTGGTTTGTCTTGCTGGAATGTTTGTCCATGGGCATTTTTTTAAACCTGGTCCTTGGTATGTTTAATCTTATTCCATTCCCGCCTCTGGACGGGTCCTGGATATTAAAAGCGGTTCTGCCGAAAAAGGCAGCCGTGTATTTTGGCAAAGTACAGATTTTCGGCTTCTTGCTGATTATTCTGGCCATTCAGTTTAATCTGCTGGATATTTTCTTTTACCCGCTTGGCATGATGATCGGTTTTCTTGGTCTTCTGGGAGGCTGGACAATGGGGTGGATGCCATGATTGTGATCTGCAATAGTTGCGGCTTTGAGAATGATTCGGAAGATAGTCTCTGCTGTTTTTGCGGCAGTAATAAACTTTCGCCTGTACCGGAAAATTCTGAGAAGGTCTATGTCGATTTGAGCCGGCAACCGCTCAAGATGGTGGTGAAGTCCTTTAATGGACTCCACCCTGTTTATCTGCTATTTGTGCCGGTGTTCTTGCTGATTCTTATCGTGAAGAAGGCGTTTAAAAGCCCTTTTATGGTTCCCATGCTTACATCACAAACAGTCCGGTTGCGGCAGGCCGATTTGTCGGATGGCAGTCGGCCACGTCACAAATCCTTGGATGAGACGCTTGCCTGGTTTGAAAAACAGGGGTTTGAGACCTGCCTTGACGGGGCATTTGTTCATTTTGCCCATACCCAGTTAGGCCGTCTGCTGGTTAACCGCGAGCGCACCCATTATGCCTTTGTCATCGTTAATGCGGTTTCAGGGAAAGTGAACCAGATTTTTATCAGTGTGCTGACCGGAGAGAAAAGGGTTTTTACGGTGGTTAACCGTGAAATCCTGCCAATGGATCTGCCGTCCAACATGATATTTCATGTTCTGCCGGGTGCTGCCCCCGACAGTCTGATGGCTGCCATGAATGACCTGCTGGGTCAGGCTGAAGAACATCCCAAAGCCCTTTCTCTTCCCCGATTTTTACGTCTTTACCATAAAGTGGATACTTTTTATATCCGTTTGGCCATCCGACAGAATATATTAATTCCCGAAACGAAGTTGCGGAGCGCTTCGCCACAGGCAAGTTCAAGTGTACCTATGTGCGTCAACCATCCTATGAATGCCGGGGTACGCCTTTGCACGGATTGCCGGACGGCGTTGTGTGAAGCGTGCTACTCGGATCATGAAGGTCACCCCTATTGTGATCAATGCCTGGCAAAACGCCGGGAGCATGTTTCTGAACCTGTTGCCTTGTCCCCGGTTCCTGATAGCGCGACTACTGCCTCGTTGCCGTGTGAACTCCCACAAGGGATGGCTTTTGCCGGTCTGGGGGTACGCCTGTGCGCCAAGCTGCTGGATTTGGCTGTGATAACCGGAGTCGCCGGGCTTATCGCTTTTGTTGTCTATCTGGTGCTCGGCATGGCCGTTAAATCCCATGCAGCCCCCTTGGCCGTTATCACCTTTCAGGCACTGTTGATGATCAGCACGGTTTTATATTTTACCGTTATTTTCACTCGTCTGGGCGGCACCCCGGGGCAGCGGATGCTGGGGATCAAGGTGATTGACCCGCTGGGAGGGCCTCCCCACATGATCGCCGCGGCTGTCCGTTTCGGGTATCATATTGTTTCCGCCATTTTTCTTTTTCCCACCCTGGGCTATGACGTTATTCCTTTTCGCAAGTCACGACAGGGAATACACGACCGTCTGGCAGCAACCCATGTCATTACACGTCATCCCCGCATAAAGGCTTTTTTCAGCTGGATATTCATAAGCGTCGTTATGGCGAGTGCCGCCTACGGGGTCAGCAGTATTATGGCGACAATGTTCGGGCTGGCGTCGGCGAAAATTCAACTGGAGCCGGTTTGGGAACTTAAAGGAGAAAACACCTATGCGTTTCACAACGGACGATTGTTCATGGACACTGTCATTACCTTTCTGGATGGCAATCTGGCCGCCGTGGATCTGGACAACGGCCAGGTCCTGTGGAAGGCCCCGGTCAGTAGCCTTGAAAGCCCTGTGATGTTGCTGCCTGAAACGGAAATAGATAAAGCGCCTGTGGTGGTCTCTACCGGTTATGCCAGTAACCTGACACTCTTCTGCGTCGCGCCTGATAGCGGTGATCTGTTGTGGCGTATTGACAGTCAAATGGAAAATGCAAGGGCGTCCCTGCAAGCTGATGGCCTGGTGGTCTGGAATAATCAGACAATGATTTTCTATGACCTGGAAGGCCGGCAGGTCTGGCAACAACAGATTGCCATTCCCGAAGGCAGCCATGTGATGATTAATGAAGATGTTTTCATTTTTCCGGAAGATTTTGATGCCGCGTCTTCCATGGACACCCGATGCATCTCAATGGCCGATGGTGATCTTCGCTGGTCCGGCAAGATCGATGCTTCTATGCTTAAAGGCGTATCACTGGGAAAAGGCTATCACCTTACGGGGATTTATGATCCCCCCATGCGGCTTTACTATCTGCCGGATCGCCGGGAAATATGGACGTCTGACAGGGATACGGGGCAATTTGTGGTCAGCAAGCCCGACGCCCGCACAACAGATACCGGCCTGCCCCTTTTGTATACCAACAGCGCAATGTTGAGGGGTGATGACGGGCAACCGGGCTTTATATATCCGGAAAAGAAAGCTTTTCTGGCAGCAACAGATGACTGGCTCTTATTGCGGCCGGATGCGGGAATCCCCTGGCAGGAAGAGTCGATCAATCAACTGACGATCATTGACCGTTTTTCAGGGCAAATGATTACAACCCTGGCCTGCAAGGGATATCGGAATATTTCTTATCTTGGTGAGGATACCGCATATCTCTATTGCCAGGGATTTGAATCCATCGGTAAAGGGCTGGGCATGAAAATGATCACATCTTTGCTGCTTCTTGAAAAGTCAAATCTGGCCCTTCGGGAGATAACGCTGGGGGAGAATGTGGCTATGTGGTGGTCCACTCCGGTAAAATTCATACCCGAAACACAGACCTTGTTTTTATCTTCAGCAAGCAGGATGGGACGTTATCGCCTGCCGGCTGAGGCGCCTGAGCGTCATGTGATAAATATGCCGGCAATGGAATGAACGGCAAGGCGGGCAACCGTCTGTTGGAAAATAAAAAGCGCATGAAGGTTGACGGCTTCGTAAAAAGTCCAATTTCTTTGTTGCGCTGCATCTCTCGTCATGTCACGTACAACTAAGTACGCTCCATTCCTCGAGATTTGCGCGCCTCGAACTTGAACTTTTTACTTTGCCGTCCCAAAATTGACTTTTTACGAGACCATCAAGGTTGCTTCATGCGCTTTTTGTTGTGTAAAGGTACAGGATTGTTTGTGGGCCAGGATTTTTATTCCTCGCCCTGCATGACAAAACCCTTGGAGAAGCCGCCCGTGCTGGCGGGTGTGCCGGCAATGCGGGCCAGGTAGGTGTCGCCCAGTTCTCTGATGTGGCTGCCGATGTTATCAAAGTAATTCAAATGCTCTTGTTCCTCATCAATAATCTGGTCAAAGAGCTTGGCCGTTGTGCTGTCGCCGTTGTCCCGGCAGATCACCAGAAACTGGTTATAGGTATCCACGGTATCGTCTTCAAGCTTGGTATCATGGGTATATATCTGGTCCACGGCCTGTCCCTTGGAAACTTTTTCCGTGGACTCGGCCACAGGTTCCCCGCCCAGTTCCTTGATCCGCTCGGCAAACTGCTCGGCATGGCGCATCTCGTCGATGGCAATCAGCTTGATGTTCTTTGCCAGTTCCCCGTAATCCATGTCATCCAGCCCGTAATGCTGGTTCATGTACTGGTAGATGGCGTGCAGCTCCATCTCCCGTGCCTTGTTCAACACCTCGATGACCTTGGCCCGTCTCTCTTCACGCGATTTTTCCGCCATTTTTTTCCTCCGTTTTTATGGTTGGTAATGTTGAAGCAGGTTGGTTTCAGTCCAACGTATTCTGATTTGCGTATGTTAGTAAATGTAATCACTGAAAAGGCGTTTTCAACAGGAGGCAGGCCACCGGTTTTTCAGCAACGCATATGCGCATGTTGTCTATGATCAAGTTTGTCTCTTTAACTCGACATATCCTGATTAAATCTTGTCAGGTCAATTAACACTCCGTATAATTTTTTTTAATTAATTATGACGGCTTCGTAAAAAGTCCAATTTCTTTGTTGCGCTGCATCTCTCGTCATGTCACGTACAACTAAGTACGCTCCATTCCTCGAGATTTGCGCGCCGCGAACTTGAACTTTTTACTTTGCCGTCCCAAAATTGACTTTTTACGAGACCATCAATTATAGGGAATCGCGATACATAATTACATATTGAGGAGAATCAGACGGTCGGTTGAAAGCCGTCATTCTCTGTGCCAAAGATTGGCCATAGAAAATGAACAAACACTGCGACCTGCACCTCCATCTCGGGGGAAGCGTTTCAAAAGACCTGCTGGTGGGGTTTGCGCAGGCCGATCACAATCAAACAGCCTTTGATGGCATTGAAACCGCTGATGTGCTTCAAATGTTCAGGATCGTGCATGACCTGGTCAATTCGCCGGAGCGTATTGAAGCATCAACAGAAGATGTTATCCGGACAAGCACGGCCGATTATCTTGAAATCCGCTCAACACCCAGGAACTTTTCTCCTGACGTATCGATGCGGCATTACGTGGAAGCGTTTATCGCCGGCCTGAAGAAATACCCCGACAAAGCCAAAGGATTGCTCAGTATTGACCGTTACAGGCATGATCTGCAAATCGCGCAGGAGATTATCGCGCTGGCTGTTGCGCATTCCGATTGCATTGTCGGCATAGACATTTCCGGCTTCAATCCCCCGGGTGCCCGTATGTTACAGGGGGAGGCCCTGAAGACCGTTATTGAAATCGTATTGAACAGCAGTGACTTGGGGCTGGCGATCCATATCGGTGAGTTGAATCTGGAAAAAGAGAGAATTGATAGCACGATAACGCTGGATACCATCGACCAATGGATTGTGAAAAACCCGAAAACAGAATGCACGGGGAAAATCAGGCTCGGCCATGCCCTTTATCTGGATGAAGACCAAAAGGCCATTATTCGTAAACATCAATTGCCGGTTGAGGTGTGCCCTTCCTGTCATCGCTATATCGGTACCTGGCGGAAAGGACGGCGGCACCCGGTCCAGGATATTTATACGGATACCGTGGCGCCTGTGGTGATCGGCACCGATGATGCATTGATTTTCTCAACCGATTTTACACGGGAGATGGCGCTGGCCCGGGAAGAACTGCCGTATGAGCTGGAGAATGCCTGCAGCTATCGCTTCGGTCAACCGTGGCCTCTGTCATGACGATTCCGCAATTCATCCAGTGGTTTAATACCGGAAGAACGGAATAGATTGACACACAGCCCGGCCTTGCTATAGATAAGGAATATACAACAATCGGCAGTTCGACGAATTATGTGGAGGGGACCATCATGAGAAAAATCACTTTTGTTCTTTTTGTTGCCCTGGCTGGGGTTGCAATGAGCAGCCCCGGGTATACATGCATTGACGGGTGCCAACTCCGTTACCCAATCGTTCTTTCCCATCATTTCGGCCTGCGCAAGATCTGTCCGAACGATTGGACAGCGGAAGAATGCATGACCCGCGAGGGGGACAACGTCGCCAGATATTGTGCCGACTGGGACGATGCGGAAGGCTGCCGCAAATGGATACTGCCCGGGGACGAGGCGAACCTGCCACCACGGGTTGAGAACCTTTTTGATGATAATTTGAAACGGACCAGCGACATTGCCCAGTATCACCGCTACTTCAGCAAGGCGATTGTGGATCGCCTGGAAGCTTGCGGAAACGTTGTCTACATTGCCGATAAACCTGCCTACGCTTCTTATCAGCTCCGGTCGGCATCCCTGCGCCGCACGGTCATGCAGGCCCTGGAGGAAACCGGCGCGGAAAAGGTCGTTATCATCGGTACCTCCCAAGGGGTGCAGGATGCCCGTTTTATGGTGGCTGCCCAGCCCGCGGACCTGAATGATCCGGCTGCCGGCACAATGAAAAAACACGTAGCCGCCATTGTTTCCCTGGCCGGCGAGCACCAGGGGGCGGAAGTGGCAACCGTGGGCATGATGCTGCTGTATCTGACAAACTACATCAACGGTGAGGGCTGGATCGATCCCGTGGCGGGTGAGCCCTTCTGGGCGTTTGAAGGCGGTGAAGAGCTTGCCACAGACCTGCTCTGGCGCGAGGTCGGCGATACAACCACAGATGCCGAATTATTTGATCAGCCCACGGTATTGACTGAAGGGTATGATCGCAACAATCCCATGGAATACGATCTGTCGCTGGATATGAAGTTTCGTGCGTTTCTGCATGGCCTGACCGTTTTGAGCCGGCAATATATCGTTCGCGATTCATACAAGGACCCCGACGCCTGGGATGCGCTGCGCCAGGCACTGGGCATGGCGGAGTACAGCTGGGAAGACCTTGTGGACGAAGACATGGAAGCATGCAACGGGGTGGACTACTTCAGCTATGCCGCCCGTATTCGTCGTTGGGATTACACCTACTGGGGTGACCCTACATTTTACCTCGGTGTTTCCGCCCTGTATGGCTTCAACGATGGCTACACCACCATGGACGGGCAGAACTTTGACAAAATCGGGTATGATTCCTGTCCCGGCGGCAGCGACAACTTTCAGCACATCAAAACCCTGGATGGCCATTTTCTGAGTCATGGTTACTACCACAACTTCTTCACCGGCCGGAATAAATACTACGGCCCGCAGTACCCCTGCCTTCAGGAACCGGCCCCCTACCAGGGCAATGCCGCTGATTTTTACGAGCAGGTCATGCGGGATCTGGTTGCGCGGGGGTATTGAGGCGAGACTATTTCCTGTTTTTCAATCCAGACAGCAGTTCAGCCAAGGAGGGGCTTCCTTTTGTGATCTGTTGCACCTGATGCCGGGTATTTTTGATCGTTTTTTGTATCTGGTCCCGTATCGAATCAAGGGCGCCCGGGCGAAGGATGCCATCACTTGATATGTGGTTTGCCAGCAACTCTTTTAATTCTGTGAGCGTGAATCCCTGCTGTCTGGCCAGTTCGATGAGTTTAACGATATCCAGGGCGGCTGCATCAAGCGGGCGTGGGTTGCCGTTTGCGTCCAAAGGCGGCGTCAGCCCCAGGGCTTCATAAATGCGCGCGATGTCCGGAGAGACGCCCGCGCGTCTGGCCACCTCTCTGAAGAGTAAAAGTCTTAAGATTGACATGTTCTTCGTAAACGTTTTATTTGACGGATTGCGAAACAGCCTGTGTAGCGGAGGTTTCAGGCCGCCACATAAAATTTGAAAGGTTCCTTTTCCAATGAGCAAAATCCCGCGTTTACCAGTACCTTTTACAAATCCGCTATATCACATCTTCCGTGGCCACGGGATGGGACTTTAGATACTCAAGCCGGTTCAGGCCGTTGATGTAAGCCTTGGCGCTGGCCGTTATAATGTCCGGGTCTGCGCCCCGGCCCAAGGCCACCAGCCCCTTCTCCTTGAGCCGGACGGTTACTTCGCCCTGGGCGTCGGTGCCGCCGGTAAGGGCGGAAATGGTAAACCGCAGCATCTCGGATTCGGTTTTTGTCAACTCGGCAATGGCCCGGTAGGCCGCATCAATGGGGCCGTTGCCCGAGCTTTCACCATTGACCGGCCATCCGTTGATGGTCATCTTGACGCTGGCCATTGGCGTAACCGTGGTGCCGCTGGTGACTTGGAGATATTCCAGCGTGAAAACATCCTTGGAGGTCATGATGTTTTCCGCAACGAGGATCTCCAGGTCTTCGTCCACCACGTTTTTTTTCTTGTCGGCCAGGTCCTTGAATTTTTCAAACAGTATGTCGATTTCGGGCTTGGAAAGGTTGTACCCGATGGCCTTGAGCCGGTCGTGCAGGGCCTTGCGACCTGAATGCTTGCCCAGCACAAGGCTGCTGTTTGCAACGCCCACGGTTTCCGGCCGCATGATCTCATAAGTCATGGGGTTTTTCAACATGCCGTCCTGGTGGATGCCTGCTTCATGGGAGAAGGCATTGGCCCCCACAATAGCCTTGTTGGGCTGTACCAGCATGCCGGTGAGCATGCTCACCAGCCGGCTGGTGGGATAGATCCGGGTGGCGTCAATATCCGTGGTCAGGTCAAACAGGTTGGACCGGGTTTTCATGGCCATGACCACTTCCTCCAGAGAGGTGTTGCCGGCCCGTTCGCCAATGCCGTTGATGGTGACCTCTGCCTGCCGGGCCCCGGCATTGAGGGCGGCCAGGGTGTTGGCCGTGGCAAGGCCCAGATCGTTGTGGCAGTGGACGCTGATAACGGCCTTGTCAATGTTGGGCGTGTTTCTTTTGATATACCGGATGAGGTCGCCAAACTCTTCGGGAATGGCGTAGCCCACCGTGTCGGGCACATTAATGGTGGTGGCGCCGGCTTCGATGACCGCTTCAAAGATTTTGCACAGAAAATTCCGGTCGCTGCGGGAGGCGTCTTCGGCGGAAAATTCCACGTTGTCGCAGAGAGAGCGGGCATAAGTGACACCGGCCACAGCGCTCTGGATAACCTGTTCGCGCGCCATCCTGAGCTTGTGTTCCATATGGATATCCGAGGTGGCGATAAATACATGAATCCGCGGACGCACCGCATGGGAGACCGCAGCCCAGGCCTTGTCGATATCTTCCCTGTTGGTCCGGGCCAGTCCCGCAACTGCGGTCTTTTCCAGTTTTTTGGCAACCTGCGTAACCGCCTCCATGTCACCCTTGGATGCGGCGGGAAAGCCGGCCTCGATGATATCCACGCCCAGTTTTTCCAGACGGGAGGCAATGCGAACTTTTTCCGCCACGTTCATACTGGCACCGGGAGATTGTTCCCCGTCCCTCAACGTTGTATCAAATATATAGACTTTATCTGCCATGATGCCTGCTCCGTTCCGTCGTCACTTCTTTCTGCCGGACGACAGGGTTTTTGACAACTTGTACTGGCAGCTGTCGGCAAGGGCCTGCCAGCTTGCCTCAATAATATCTTCGGAAACACCAATGGTGCCCCATACTTCTTCCTCATCCCGGGAATCGATAAGCACCCGGACCTTTGCGGCGGTGCCGTCGCGGCCGTCCAGCACCCGTACCTTGAAGTCTACCAGATGCATGGCGTCCAGGCTGAGCGAGTCGGGATAAAACTCCGCAATAGCCTTGCGGATGGCGTTGTCCAACGCGCTCACCGGGCCGTCGCCTTCGGCCGCAGTAATGGTTTCCCGTCCATCCACGCCGATCTTGATCATGGCGTGGGCCGAGCAGGGCCGGTCTTCCTCTTTTTCAATGGTAACCCGGAAGGACTTGAGTTCGAACATGGGCTGGTACTGACCGGCGATTTTTTCCATCAGGATCTTGAATGAACCGTCTGCCGCCTCAAATTGAAATCCTTCCTGTTCCAGGTGTTTGATCTCCTGTACGATTTTGTCGGTGTCAAATCCGTCGGCGTTGATGTCCACGCCCAGTTCCTTTGCTTTGTAAGCAATGTTGCTTTTCCCCGCAAGGTCGGAAACCAGCACCCGACGGTTGCTGCCCACCAGTTCAGGGTCTACATGTTCGTAGGCAATCGGATTTTTCATGACCGCACTCACGTGAATGCCACCCTTGTGGCAGAAAGCACTGCGACCCACAAACGGCCGGCTGTTTAAGGGCGGGATGTTGGCCATCTCGCTGACAAACCGGGAAATGGTTTTGAGTTTTCTCAGTTTCTCATCCGGTAGGCAGGGGTGCCCCATCTTTAACTGCAATATGGGTATAATAGAGGTCAGATCTGCGTTGCCGCACCGTTCGCCATAACCGTTTATGGTGCCCTGGACCATATCTGCCCCGGCCCGCACCGCAGCAATGGAATTGGCCACGGCCAGGTTGCTGTCGTTGTGGGTGTGGATGCCGATCCGCACTGACGAGTAGCCTTTTTTGTCGGGAAATTCCCGGGTCATATGCGTCAGTACATGGGCTGTGGCTGCCTCAATATTATGGGGCAGGGCGCCCCCGTTGGTATCGCAGAGAATCAGCGCATCCACCCCGGCTTTTGCGGCGGCCATCAATGCGGCCATCGCGTATTCCGGGTTGCGGGCATACCCGTCAAAAAAATGCTCGGCATCAAAGAGGACCTCACGGTTGTGATGCTTCAGGTATGCCACAGAATCGCTGATCATGGCCAGATTGTCTTCAAGTGAGTTGGTCATGACCTCAGTCACGTGAAGGTCCCATGCCTTTCCCACAATAGCCACCGCAGGTGCCCCGCTTTCCACCAGGAGTTTCAGGTTGTTGTCATCTTCCGCCGCTATGCCGGACCGGCGGGTCGCGCCAAATGCTGTGAGCCGGGCATTTCTGAACTCCATGGTTTTGGCAAGTTCAAAAAAGCGGACGTCCCGGGGATTGGACCCGGGCCATCCGCCTTCGATGTAATGCACCCCGAAGTCGTCGAGATGACGGGCGATCCGCACCTTTTCCTGGGCGGTGAAATTGATGTTTTCGCCCTGCATCCCGTCTCTTAAGGTGGTGTCATAGATGAGAATTTGTCTCATTTCTGTCGCCTTATTTTTTCCGGTTTTCCGGGCGCAGTGCGCGGACGGCGGCGCCGGCCTTCCACATCTCCGAATTTTTGATGGCGTCCAGTTCAGCCGTAAGCTTCACCTTGTAATCCGGCGCGCTGTTGACTTCCAGCACCCGCTTGGTTTCTTTGCCGGATTTCACGGCTTCATACAGGTCTTCAAATACCGGTGCAACGGCATCCCGGAATTTTGGCGCCCAGTCAAGCGCCCCGCGCTGAGCCGTGGCGCTGCAGTTGGAGAACATCCAGTCCATGCCGTTTTCTGCAACAAGCCGGATCAGGCTCTGAGTAAGTTCCTCCACGGTTTCGTTGAACGCCTCGCTGGGAGAGTGCCCGTTTTTGCGGAGAACGTTGTACTGGGCCTCCATGGTGCCGGCCAGGCATCCCATGAGCACGCCGCGTTCGCCGGTCAGATCGCTGAACACTTCCTGTTCGAAAGTGGTGGGAAAGAGGTAGCCCGATCCGATAGCGATGCCCAGGGCCAGGGTACGTTCTTCCGCATGGCCCGTCGCATCCTGGAATACCGCATAGCTGGAGTTGATGCCGCTGCCGTCCAGGAAGTTGCGCCGAACGTTGGTACCCGAACCCTTGGGCGCGACCAGGATCACATCCACATTTTCGGGTGGCACAATGCCGGTCTGGTCCTTGTAGACAATACCGAAGCCGTGGGAAAAGTAGACGGCATCGCCTTCGTTCAGGCATTCCTTCACCTTGGGCCATACCGCTACCTGGCCGGCGTCTGAGAGCAGCATTTTGATAATGGTGCCCCGTTTGGCTGCTTCTTCGATGGGAAAGAGGGTTTCGCCCGGCACAAATCCGTCGGCTATGGCTTTTTCCCAGTACTCGTCGCCCTCGATCTGGCCGATGATGACCTCAAAACCGTTGTCCTTGAGGTTGAGCGCCTGGGCCGGGCCCTGGACGCCATATCCCAGTACGGTGATGGTTTCGTCTTTCAGTACTTCCCTGGCTTTTTCAATGGTAAACTCGTCCGAAGTAACTACATTTTCTTGTACGCCGCCAAAATCGATTTCAGGCATTTTTCTCTCCTTTTTTATGTTCGGTTAAAATCTGGTAACTGGCTGTTATCGATATTTCTCCCCGCGAATCGACTTGATTCTCACGCATCAATTCGTGGGCTGTTTCCAAAAAAAACTTTATCGTACCTCCCGCTGGAGTGCGATGTTTCCGGTGCGGGCGACCTCCTTGATGCCAAAGGGTGTCAGCAGGGTAAGAATGGCCTCCAGCTTCTCGTTGCTGCCGGTCACCTCGATGGTATAATGCTCGGCGCTCACATCCACCACCTTGCCACGGAAGATGTCCACGACCCGAAGGATCTCGGCCCGGTGGTCGGGTTTTGCTTTTACCTTGATCAGGATCAGTTCCCGCTGGACATACTGGGTGCCGGTGAGGTCATACACCTTAATTACGTTGATCAGCTTGTTCAGCTGCTTTTTGATCTGCTCGATAATGGCCTCATCGCCAATGGTGACCATGGTCAGGCGCGATACCCTTGGTTCGGTTGTTTCGGCCACGCACAGGCTTTCAATGTTATAGCCCCGGCCGGAAAACAGGCCGACGACCCGTGACAAGACCCCCGGCTGGTTGTCCACCAGTATTGAAATGATGTGTTTGCTTTCAGTTGTCATGCGCTTTTCCTTATATTAAACCAAAATCATATTCGTTATGGGTGACCCCGCCGGCACCATGGGATAGACGTTCTCTTCCGGTTCCACCACAAAATCCATAATCACCGGACCGTCCGTTGCCAGTGCTTTTTTAATGACGTCGTCCACTTCTTCCGGCTTTTCTGCCCGAAGGCCCACGGCGCCGTATGCTTGGGCCAGCTTTACAAAATCGGGCGCGTCGGTCATGTTGGTGTAGGAATACCGTTTATCGTAAAACAGTTCCTGCCACTGGCGCACCATGCCGAGAAAGCCGTTGTTCAGAATGGCGACCTTTACCGGCAGTTTGTGGCTGACCGCAGTCATCATTTCCTGGATATTCATCTGGATACTGCCGTCGCCGGCAATATCGATGACGGTCTGGCCCGGGCTGGCCACCTGTGCACCGATGGCTGCGGGCAGACCGTAACCCATCACCCCCAGGCCGCCGGATGTAGCGAATTGTCCCGGCCGTGTAAAATGGTAATACTGGGCCGCCCACATCTGGTTCTGTCCCACTTCTGTTGTGATAATGGCGTCGCCTTTGGTGTGCTCATAAAGCTTTTCCACCACAAACTGGGGCTTGATTTTGTCTTTCTGGTCGTAGGCCAGGGGATTGGTCTTCTTCCATTGTTCAATTGTCTCCCGCCACTTGTTCCGGTTTTCTTTGACCTTGTCGCTGATGATGGTTTTCTGCTCGTTCACCATTTTGTTCAAATGGCCCAGTGCGGCCTTGCAGTCCCCCACCACGGGGATGGAAACCGCAACGTTTTTGTGAATCGATGTGGGGTCGATGTCAATGTGCACGATCTGGGCATTTGAGGCAAATTCGTCGGTTTTGCCGGTTACCCGGTCATCGAACCGGACGCCCACGGCAATGAGCAGGTCGCATTCCGCCAGGGACATGTTGGCCCGATATGTGCCGTGCATGCCCGGCATACCCAGCCACAGCGGATCGGTCGCCGGAAAGGCGCCCAGCCCCATCAGGGTGGAGGTCACCGGAATGCCTGTTTTCTGCGCAAAGGCGGTTAATTCCGCAGATGCCCCCGAGGAGATGATGCCGCCGCCGGAAAAGATCAGGGGCTTTTCGGCGGTTTTCACCAGGTCGATGACCTTGCGCAACTGCTTGACATTGGGCGCATAGTTCGGGTTATACGACTTCATTTTGATTCCCGAGATGTTCTTGTATGCTGTTCTGGCGTTGATGACGTCCTTTGGGATATCAATCAGAACCGGCCCGGGCCGGCCGGCTGCTGCTATATAGAAGGCCTCTTTAATGGTCCGCTCCAGGTCTTCGACATCCTTGACCAGGTAATTGTGCTTTGTGCACGGCCGGGAGATACCCACAATATCCACTTCCTGAAAGGCGTCGTTACCGATAAGCGGGGTCGGGACCTGGCCGGTAAACACCACAACCGGGATGGAGTCCAGGTATGCCGAGGCAATACCGGTAATGGTGTTTGTTGCGCCGGGACCGGATGTTACCAGGCATACCCCGGTTTTTCCGCAAACCCGTGCATAGGCATCCGCGGCATGAACGGCCCCCTGTTCCTGGCGAACCAGAATATGTTTAAATTTTGTATTCAACAGTTCATTATAAATATCAAGAACCGCCCCTCCGGGATACCCGAAGATCGTGTCCACCTGTTCCTCTTCCAGCACTTTCATCAGAATCTGAGCGCCTGTTAATTCCATTCTATCTATCCTCTCATGCTATTTAAACACTGCCCCCGTATTGGCGGACGATACCTGCCGGGCATAGCGTGCCATATAGCCCGTGGTGATTTTCGGGGCCGGCCGGGTCCACTGGCTCAGCCGATTGTCGATCTCGCTGTCATCCACCTTCAGGGTGATGGACTTGTTCGGAATATCGATGGCAATGGTATCGCCTTCCTTGACCACGGCAATCATGCCCTTTTCCATGGCCTCGGGAGAGACATGTCCGATGGCCGCACCCTTGGTGCCCCCGGAAAACCGACCGTCCGTGATCAGAGCCACCTTGCTGTCCAGCCCCATGCCGGCCAGCGCGGATGTGGGGGTCAGCATTTCCCGCATGCCCGGGCCGCCTTTGGGGCCTTCATAACGGATTACCACCACGTCGCCTTCCTTTATTTCGCCTTCCATGATAGCGGCAGTGGCATCTTCCTCGGATTCAAACACCCGGGCCGGCCCTTCATGGTTCAACATGCTGTCCAGCACAGCGGACTGTTTGACCACGCAGCCGTCCGGCGCCAGGTTGCCGAACAGAACGGCAAGGCCGCCTTCGGCGTGATGGGGCGAATCAATGGTGCGGATGATTTCGTTATCCGCCGGCTTGGCGGATTCGATGTTTTCGCCTACGGTTTTGCCGGTGACGGTCATGCATGACAGGTCTATCAGGTCGGCCCGTGACAGCTCTTTAAGAATGGCGCTGATACCGCCGGCGTTGTTTAAGTCCTCGATATGGTTGGGGCCGGCCGGGCTGAGCGAACACAGATGGGGCGCCACTTTGCTGACCTCATTGATCATTTCCAGGTTGATGGGCACGCCCGCTTCGCCGGCAATTGCCGGGAGGTGGAGCACCGTGTTGGTTGAACAGCCAAGGGCCATGTCAACGGCCAGGGCATTTCGAAAGGCTGCCCTGGTCATGATCTGATCCGGCGTGACATTGTTATGGAAAAGGTCGAGAATCCGCATGCCGGCCTGTTTGGCCATGCGAAGGCGTTCGGCCATGACCGCCGGAACGGTGCCGTTGCCGGGAAGCCCCATGCCGATGGCCTCGGTCAGGCAGTTCATGGAGTTGGCCGTGAACATGCCGGAGCATGATCCGCAGGTGGGGCAGGCCGCGTTTTCGATAGGCGCCAGTTCCGCCTCGCTCATGCGGCCGGAACGCACTGCGCCGACGGCTTCAAATACGGAGATCAGGTCAACTTTCTGGCCTTTTTTCTCAGGATGCCGGCCTGCCAGCATGGGGCCGCCGCTGATAAAGATCGCGGGAATATTCAGCCGCGCTGCCGCCATGAGCATGCCCGGCACTATTTTGTCGCAATTGGGGATCATGACGATAGCATCAAACGCATGGGCTGTGGCCATGATTTCAATGGAGTCGGCAATGAGTTCCCGGCTGCCCAGGGAGTATTTCATGCCGATATGATTCATGGCGATGCCGTCACAAACACCGATGGTGGAAAATTCCACCGGAGTGCCGCCGGCCATATAAACCCCGTCTTTTACCGCCCGGGCGATTTTGTCCAGATCCGCATGGCCGGGCACGATTTCGTTGGCCGAGTTGGCAATGCCAATGATCGGCCGTTTGATCTCCTCGTCCGTGTAGCCCATTGATTTGAAAAGCGCCCTGTGCGGTGCGCGCGCCAGACCCTCCTTCATGGATTTGCTTTTCATTGTCTTCTCCCTGATGGCTGCATAAAAAGTTCAATAGCTGTATTTTTAAATATTAAAAACTGCCAGTTGTGATAAAAAAAAACCGTTATCAGGCGGCTGATAACGGTTTTTTTAAGATATTTAAGTATTTATGCCATTATCAGCCGCTTTGCCCACCCCGGAGAAGGACCCCGACGATCAGGCCAAGAACTAAAATAATGCCGATAATGGACAGATTATGCTTCATTGTTAAACCTTTATTTACATAGATTTTCCCTATTATCATTATTAATTGTCTGATGTCAAGGGTATTTTTGATGATTTCGCAAAAAGCTTCCGGCCCTGTTGCGGGGTTTTTGCAGAAAGAGAGGTCTTGTGGCAACAACAAGAATCGTCCAACCCGGTTGTTTTTTATTTTGTAATAAGAGATGAATTCATATGGGAGAGGAAAAAAGAACCCGGATATTTCAGAAAATGACCTGAAAGGGATTTGCCGTCAAATCCCGAGGAGAGGTGCTAATAAGCTTTGGACCACAACCTTTGATGACACAGTGTCATCAATTCATGTTATCCTGACTCAGGTCGTCTCTTTTTGCGCCTGCTGTATGGCCGTTTACAACAGGCGCTGAAATATCCGGGTCTGAATGTAAAAGCCGACACGGGATAACCCGTACCTGGAGGGAGTCGGCTTTGTGAATTGTTCAAGCAGCAGTACCGTGCAACAAATCGATCTGGCGATGCGCAGGACATGACAAACCGACAACACAATTCATGAAATCGTTGACGGTGCTACATGGAAACCTTCTGTGTTTCCCGGGGCATGATAGCCGACGCGCTGGACCCGGTGAACATGATGCTGGAGGCGTTATTCAGCTCAGAAAGGTTGCGCGAAAACACGTCCCGGCCAAAGCCGGAAATGGACACGCTTTTAATGTTTCGCGTATCCACAAACACGGTTCTGCCATGCCGGCATTCATGTTTCAGCTCGTCAATAAGGTCGCAGAGGGACATGTCTGTGAAGTCCCCGGTCAATTCCAGGTGAATCTTGTCGTCATGTTGTTGCCTGAAGATTTTGA
This sequence comes from Thermodesulfobacteriota bacterium, assembly GCA_034189905.1. GTDB lineage: Bacteria > Desulfobacterota > Desulfobacteria > Desulfobacterales > Desulfosudaceae > JAXHTY01. The sequence continues at coordinate 2,357 of JAXHTY010000002.1, read as the reverse complement.
ATCTGGGTTCCATCATGACCTCCTCCTGATCGGATGTGTTGCGCTGTTTTTTGTTGAAAACTGGCCCCGTTTGTTTCCAGTTTAAACAATCAAAAAACATGCCAAAACACCGTTTGCCTCAGTGAGCAATCCAATCAGTTTGAAAGTCATGAATTAACAAATGGTTATACTTTTACTTCTTTCCTGAAAAATAAAACACGGATATGATCTGGCAGGACATGTCCTGTATAACAGGACAAAGGATCCGGCCAATATTTGCGACTAAATGTCTCTTGTAACAGGAATGGTTATTTTTTTTATCAGTTATTACAAATAATTATGTGCCAGTCCAGTATGGGCGGACGTGTACTGTGAAAAAGGACAGTAGTCTTATTATATTGGACAGATGTTGTCAATCCGTTGGCAGGTGCCAATGATGGGAATCCGGGTGACCGGGGTTCTCAGTTCACTTCTTTTAGGATGCCGTCTTTGGAAATATCCAGTTTTTTCAAGAGGCCATAAAGCCTGGAGCGGGAGATGCCGGATATGTTACACGCTTCCTTGATATTGCCCCGGGTGGCGGTCAATAGTTTTTTGAGATACTCCTTTTCCACTTCTGCAATGGCCTTCTCCCGGTAATCTTTTAAATTCGGCAGTTCTTCCGGTGTGACAGGGTCGGTTCCCGATGCTGCGGACGGCTGCGGCGACGGCACAGTCATTTCAGGCACAGTGCCGCCACTGTCGATGGTGGACTTCATGGCCTGAATACGGATGTGATTGGGCAGGTGATACGGAAACAGGCAGGGGGCGGTGTGGTCCTTTGCCAGGACATTTTCAATGACATTAACCAGTTCCCGGACATTGCCGGGCCAGTCATAGCTGGTCAGGCAATCAAGAAATTCCGGGGAAAACCCTTTGGATGCGATCTGATAATTTTTGCAGAACTTGTCCAGATAATAGATCAACAGTTCGCGGATATCGTCTTTACGTTCCTGAAGGCCGGGCAATTCGATTGGGAAGGACCGCAGCCGGTAATAGAGGTCTTTGCGAAAAAGCCCCTTATCCACCATCTCCCCGAGGTTCTGGTTGGTGGCGGCGATCAGCCGGAAATCGCTTTGAATTACCTGTTTTCCGCCCACAGGCCGGAATCGGCGTTCCTGCAGCACCCGTAAAAAGCGTTTTTGCACCGACACGGGCAGTTCGCCGACCTCATCAAGAAACAGGGTCCCTTTGTGCGCCTGTTCCACAAGCCCTTTCTGGGTTTCATTGGCGCCGGTGAACGCACCCTTTGTATGGCCGAACAAGAGGCTCTCCACAAGGGTTTCCGGCAGCACCGTGCAGTCCACAACGATAAAATCCTCTGACGCCCGGCGGCTGTTGTTGTGAACCGCAGAGGCAAACAGCTCCTTCCCTGTCCCGGTTTTACCGGTGATCAGGACATTGGCGTCGCTCGCCGCTGCCTGGGCCACCATGTTGATGGCATCCTTCATTTTGGGGCTGCTGCCCACAATACCGTCCAGCCGAAGGGCAATGGGCTGGCTCGACTTGTTTTTGTTTTCCCGGAACTGGAGCGCCCGCAGCAGCGGCAGGGTCATTTCCTTGATGGAGGAGGGTTTTTTTACGTAGTCCCATGCACCGCTTTTGATGGCCAGCTCGGCGCCGCTGGAATTGGCATAGCCGGTGATAATGATAATTTCCGGCGCGGACGGCAGTTTCTGGAATTCGGGCATTGCCTGAAGACCATCGCCGTCGGGCATCCGCACATCCAGATAGATAACATCATAGGGGCTTGTCATGGCCTCTGAAATGCCCTCGGTCAGGTTGAGACGGCACTCAACATCATGCCCCATGCGACGGATTGACCGGGCAAGGGCGTCATTGAGCATTTTGTCATCATCTATAATGAGTATGTTTGCCATGTGAAAAGAATTTTACGTCGGTTATCGGGTTCTATCCGAAATTGAAAGCGGCTTTCCTGCCGGCCGTATAGACGTAATCATATATGAAAATGTAATGATAGGAAAGTCTTTTCATCATCACTGCAACAGAGAGTGGTGTGATTCTGCCGGCCCGTTGCGACTGACTCTTTCAAGACGGAAGGGATTTTATATTCGGGAAAACGATTTAAAAGAATACATCTGCTAACGCCACGTCTAAAAACATATTCAGTATAACAGGCTTGTGTGGTAAAATCAAGCTAATTTTTACTGTTTGCGTGGCAATTACGGGACATTAATAATTAGTGTCTATCCATTTTACATGGATGGCACAATCTGGGGTTTCCAATCCAGAAATGTGAATTTTTCCGCAAGATCAAGGAAAACAAGGGGTTGCGCGGAGGCGTACTGGGCGTACGCCGCACAAGCAAGCCCCCAGTT
>JAXHTY010000019.1:0-103290 GCA_034189905.1 Thermodesulfobacteriota bacterium | reverse complement strand
AAAGTAAAAAGTTCAAGTTCGAGGCGCGCAAATCTTGAGGAATGGAGCGTACTTAGCAGTACGTGACATGACGAAAGATGCAGCGCAACAAAGAAATTGGACTTTTTACGAAGCCGTCATAATTCAATTCTATGCATATATATATTTGTCAAGCAAATTCGGGGTCTTTTCGGCAGGGTGCCCAAAGCAACACTGTTTACGCAAAGCCAGCCCTAAGGCGGGACGGTCAGCGGCGACGGCGACGGGCCTGGTCCAACTCGCGCTTCATGTCTTTTCGTTTGATATCTTCCCGCTTGTCAAACTTTCGTTTCCCCTTGGCGAGGGCAATGGTTACCTTTGCCCGGCCCTTTTTAAAATAGACCCGCATCGGAACAAGCGCAAAACCCTTTTCGTTCACCTTTCCATAAAGCCGCTTGATTTCGCTCTTGTGCAGCAGCAGCTTGCGGGGCCGTTCCGGGGGATGATTGTCATAATGGGCAAACGGGTAAGCAGCAATATGCATCTGGTGCAGAAACACTTCGCCTTCCTGGATACGGGCATAGGCATCCTTAAGATTCGCCCGCCCGTCCCGCAAGGATTTTACTTCGGTCCCTGTGAGGACCATGCCGGCTTCAAACTCATCTTCGATAAAATAGGCATGGCGCGCTTTACGGTTTTCCGTCACAATTTTGATAAACTCAGAACTCAATTGGGTTTCTCGCTCTCTCGTGTATGCATGGGGATGGGGCTCAATCGTCGTCCGGCTGTCTGGCAAGCAGAATATCACCGAATGTATCGGTCACCAGCTTATTGACCGCTACCGCTGAGGGCTGCGCCATCACATCTTCCATGAAACCGCCTGAATCGGCAACAGACAGGGACCGGATGGCATTCTTGATGACGGGGATGGCAGGCGGGTTCATGCTCAGGGATTTCATGCCCAGTCCCAGCAGAATCGGCAGGTTGATGGGGATGCCGGCCATTTCACCACACATGACAACATCCACGCCCTTTTCATTGCCCACGTCAATGACATTCTTGATCATCCGGATCACCGCCGGATGGAGGGCCTGAAACAGTTGAGCCACCTGCCGGTTCCCCCGGTCAATAGCAAGAGAATACTGAACGAGATCGTTTGTGCCGATACTGAAAAAATTCACCATATCCGCCAGGATATCGGCAATCATCGCAGCTGCCGGCACTTCGATCATTACACCCACGTCAATATCCCTGTTGTGCGCCACCCCGGCCTTTGCCAGAGATTCCGCGGCCTTGTCCAGATACGAAAGTGCCTCCTGAACCTCCTCCAGCCCTGATATCATGGGGAACATGATCTTTACATTTCCGTATACAGCGGCCCGGAGAATGGCCCTCAATTGGGTCTCAAAAATATCGGGCCGCCTCAGACAGAACCGGATGGCCCGCAACCCCAGGGCGGGATTTGCCTCATCCTCGGTTTTGTTATAAGAAATGGCTTTGTCCCCGTTAATATCAAGGGTCCGGATCGTTACCGGCATGGGCGCCATTTGTTCCACCACATTTTTGTATTCAGAAAAAAGCTCCTCTTCGTTGGGAAAATCCTTTCGGCTGAGGTATAAAAACTCCGTTCGGAACAGGCCGATGCCATCCCCGCCATACCCTTTTATCTGGCTTATCTCTGAGAGAAGCTCGATATTGCCAAGTACGTTCAGCCGCACCCCGTCTGTCGTCTCGGCAGGCAAATGACTGGTTTTGGCGATATCCGCCTTATAAGCGGAATAGACCTCCTGACGGTTCTGGTAGGTGAGCAGGGATTCCTCGGTGGGGTTGATGATGATAACCCCCCGCTCGCCGTCCACAATGATGATGTCATCGTTTTTTATGAGCGTGGTGGCTTTTTCAAGGCCCAGCACCGACGGAATATCCAGGGTCTTGGCGATAATGGCTGTGTGTGATGTTCTGCCACCCCGGTCGGTAATGAACCCCTTGATCCGGTCCAGTTGAATCTGGCTGGTATCAGCCGGCGAAAGGTCATGGGCCACAAGAATCACCCGCTTATCGATTTTGCCGATATTGACATCGGTGGTTCCCAGCAGATGACGCATGATCCGGTCGGAAACATGGACGATATCGGATATACGCCCTCTGATATAAGGATCGTCAATGTCCCGAAACATGGACTTGATACTGGCCACGACATTCTTCAGCGCCCATTCGGCATTGACCTGTTCGTTTTCAATGGCTTCCTGGGTCCGGCCATAAAGCATCTTGTCCTTGAACATCACCTTGTGGGTTTCAAGGATATGGACATGCTCCCGAAGGTCTTCGGGGATAGTTTCAATTATCTGGGTGAGTTCGTCTTTGGCGTTTTTCACCGCCGCCTTGAATCGCTTGACCTCGGCCTGAATGTTTTCTTTTTTGATAAAGTACTTCTCAACCACCTCCACACCGGCACTGTCCGTATCCACAAGATAGGCTTTCCCAATGCAGATGCCCGGTGATCCGGCAACGCCGGTTAATTTTATTTCGCTGCTGCCATCCGCCATAGTCCTGCTATTCTCCAAATCCTGTCTCTACCGCGTTAATCAGTTCATCCAGAACCGGCTGGTCAGACCGGTCATCTATTTTCAGGGTAATCGTTGCCCCTTTACCGCGGGCAAGGCCGAGGATATCAATCACACTGCTGGCATCCACCTTCCTGTCGCCGTCCATGATCCAGACGCCGTTTTTCGCTTTTGCGGCAATTTGCGCCATAACGGCGGCAGTCCTTGCATGAAGCCCCAGTTCATTTACTATGGAAACGTCTTTTTTGCACATCGTGGAGGAAATACCCGCTTTATCTTTTCATTGGTTATATCACGCGCCGAGCCGCACTGTCAATTGCCGCTTATCCTATATATCCGAAAAATTAAATCAATTCCACCAATAAATCATGACGGGTTCATAAAAACCTGTTGACTTTCCTTCATGAATAGGGATAATGGGAAAACATTTTAATCCTTGCTTTGAATTGCATGTTCAAGGCTCTATTATCCAAAAGGAGGTTTTTATGCGACGGTATGAGACTGTTTTCATTGCAGACCCCGATCTGTCCGGTGACGTTCAAGCCCAACTCTTCGAAAAAACAAAAAATATCATTTCCGACAACAATGGTGTGCTGGTCGATTTTGATGAATGGGGTAACCGGCGGCTGGCTTACGAGATCAAAAAGAAGCAGCGCGGCCATTATGTCCGGCTGGATTATTGTGGTGACGGCGCCGTTGTCAGTGAACTGGAAGGCACCTTCCGGATTGACGAGCGGATCCTGAAATTCATGACCATCTTTCTGCAGGACGATGCAGATCCCCAGGCAATCCAGGCGGCCCTTGCCTCGGCAAAAGAGAAACCCGCCGAAGAAGCCGCCGAGGATGCGGCCCCGGCGTCCGGCAACGACACCGCCAAAGCCGCTTCAACCGAGCCGGCCCCGGCTGAAGCTGCGCCGGAACCAGCCGAGGATGCAGCCGCACCGGAAAAAGACGACGAATAACAGGCATGGTCTTTTGATCCAACGTATTAACGACATCATTATATATAGGGTGATTCAATGAAAGGAAAAAAACGCGTATTTCACAGGCGAAAGTACTGCCGGTTTTGTGCTGACAGCAGCCTTCCCATAGACTATAAAAATCCCAAGCCCCTGAAAAGTTTTATCACCGAACGCGGGAAAATAATTCCCAGAAGAATATCAGGCACTTGCGCAAAACATCAGCGGGCGCTGACGCGGGAAATCAAGCGGGCACGAACCATTGCCCTGCTGCCGTATGTTGGGAAACCGGACAGCTGAATCCGTTTATTAATAAACGAGGACCTGGCGTGCCGCAGGCACTACCAAAACATATTATCAGCGGGGTAGCGGTTACCAGTCTGATTGTTCTGACCGCGATCTATTTTCCTTTGATCGGGTTTCTCTGCTTTGTGGCGCTTCCCTTGGCGGCCTTTTATTACCGGGCAACGCTGGGGCGGGCCAATGGCCTGATGATCCCGGCTGTATCCATGGGTATCATTCTGGCGGTGCTTGGCGGTGTTTCTCCCGACATACTGATCGTGATGGAACTGCTTATTCTGGGGTTTGTGCTGGGCGAATGTGTGGAAAAACGGCTTCGCATCGAACAGATTTTTCTGTATACAAGCGGCATCGTCTTTTTTATCGGCATTTTTACCCTGCTGGTATACAGCAATCTGTCCGGAACCCAGATGGGAACGCTGCTTTCCGACTATGTGAGCCGGAACCTTCAGCTTTCGCTTAAATGGTACACGCAGGCCGGCGCACCGAAGGAGACGATCCTGGTCATATCCGAGTCCATGGATGCGATCCACAACCTGCTGATCCGCGTCCTGCCGGCTATTGCCACGGCCTTTATCATGTTTTCGGCGTGGGTGACCTTCCTTCTGGCACGGTCACTGCTGACAAAAAAGGGCCTGTACTTTCCGGATGTGGGTAACCTGAAAGAATGGAAGGCGCCGGAACATCTGGTTTGGGGCGTGATCGGCTGCGGGGCGCTGCTGCTGTTGCCGGCGGGACTGGCAAAGACCTTTGGTCAGAACCTGATCATCATATTGATGATGATCTATTTTTTTCAGGGTATTGCCATTGTCTCATTTTACTTTGAGCAAAAGCAGTTTCCGCTGGCTTTGCGGATTTTTTTGTACAGCATCCTGTTCATCTGGCACCTGATGGTGCTTTTTGTTGTGGGGCTGGGGTTTTTTGATATGTGGGCGGACTTCAGACGACTTAACCAACCACCCCCGGGAACTGACGACGACAACGATGACGGATTTATGGAATGAAAAGAACAATAACGACGGAGGTTATACATGCAGGTAATATTAAAAGAAACCGTTGAATCCCTCGGCCTGGCCGGGACGGAAGTTAAAGTGGCGGATGGCTATGCCAGAAACTATCTTTTCCCAAGAGGGAAAGCTGTGGCAGCCACGCCGGAAAACAAAAGAATTATCGAACAGAACCGGGCAAAGCTGGAGCTTCAGCTGGCCAAGGAAAAAGAGATGGCCGAAGAAGCGGCAAAGCAGATCGAAGGGGTCGTCTGCCGTATCCCTGCGAAAGTCAGTGCCGAAGGCAAGCTTTACGGATCGGTTGCCGTGGCTGACATTGTGGATGCCCTGGCCGCTCAGGGGATCGAGGTTAAGAAAAAAATGGTGCAGCTCACCGACAGCATCAAGGAATTGGGCACCTACCCTGTATCCATCTATATCTATAAGGATGTTGTGCCTGAAATATCCGTTGAAGTTGTTTCAGACGAAGAAAGCGGCGAAGCTGGAGAGGCACCGGCGGTATCTGACTGACACGGCTTCGTAAAAAAAGTCATGGGGGGGCGCTATCCGTTATCGTTTCGATCAAGGGGGGCATAACCATGCAAACCACAGCGCCAAAGGCAAAGACGGTGAAAAAAACCGATACCCCGGTAAGCGGTAAGGATCCACTGCTTCACAAGCTGCCGCCGCAGAATCTGGAGGCCGAGGAATCCATTCTCAGCGCCATCCTGATCGATACGGACACAACCGCACTGTTCGATGTGCTGGAAGTTCTCACGGCCGAGGATTTTTATAAAACCGCCCATCAAAAAATCTTCTCGGCCATTCGGGCGCTGGTTGACAACAACGATCCCGTGGACGTGGTCACGGTAAAAAACCAACTTCAGGAAACCGGCGATCTGGAAGAGATCGGCGGCGCGGTCTATCTGGCAAACTTGGTGGAAAACGCCCCTTACGCGAGCAACATCCGTCATTACGCCACCATCATTAAAAACAAGGCTTCCCTGCGGGCCCTCATTGAAAACGCCAGCGAAATAGCCCGCCGGTGCTTTGACAACCCGTCGGCAGTGGACGATGTCATCGATTTTGCAGAGACGGCCATCCTCAAGGTCGCCGAGCACAAAGTGGGCAAGGCTTTTTTCAAGCTCAACCAGATTATTCAGACCAACATCGAGACCATTGAGGCCAATCAGGGCAAATGGATCACCGGCGTGGCCAGCGGATTTGACAAACTGGACAATATGACCGCCGGATTCCAGAACTCAGACCTGATCATTCTGGCCGCCCGGCCCAGCATGGGTAAAACCGCTCTGGCGTTGAACGTTGCACGTAACGCGGCCCTTGACCACAATGTCCCAACGGCCGTCTTCTCCCTGGAAATGTCCAAGGAACAGCTTTCCATGCGGCTTTTAACCGCCGAAGCGAGAATCAATTCCTTCCGGCTCCGCAGCGGTCATGCCAGCCGGCAGGACTGGATAAAAATAACGGATGCGGCCAGTCTGCTCGAAAATGCACCGATCTATATCGACGACTCTCCGGGGCTCACGGCAATGGAAATCCGCGCCAAGGCCAGGCGGCTGAAAAAGGATAAAGACATCGGCCTTGTGGTTATCGACTATATGCAGCTCATGCGGTCATCCCAGCCGGGAGAGCGGCGGGACCTTGAAATATCAGAAATCTCACGATCCTTAAAAGGGCTTGCCAAAGAGCTGAATGTGCCGGTTATTGTGCTCTCTCAGCTGAACCGGGCGCCTGAACAGAGCAACGACAAACGCCCTATGCTGTCCCACCTCCGCGAATCCGGCTCCCTGGAACAGGACGCCGATGTGGTGCTTTTTATTTACAGGGATGAAGTGTACAACAAAAGCGAAGACAACCCCAACCGGGGCATTGCGGAAATCATTATCGGCAAACAGCGGAACGGGCCGGTGGGAAAGATTTTCCTCCAGTTTGACGCATCCTATACCCGGTTTCAGAACCTGGCGGATGATCATTACAGCGACGAATAACGATCTGCCGGACGGTTCGGACAAAATCATAAAAAAATCTCTGAATGAAAAAACTGCAAGGCAACACCAATGGTCTCAAGGCCGACCAGATTCGACGCATCACCAATCTGTACCGCCGGAAAATCCCGCCCCGGTTCCTGGTCACACCGGAACTGGCCCGGGAACTTTCCGTCCTGTCCACCGAAATCGGTCGTCAGATAGGACTGCTGGTAGACCGGCAGGGCAAGGTGGACACGGTCATTGTGGGGGACGATAAACGTATCGTCATCCCGGTGCTCACTCATTACCGTACGGCTGCCGACCGTCTGAGGGGGCTGAAATGCATCCACACCCATCTTGACAAAGAGCCCCTGACCCGGGACGATTTAACCGACCTGGCCCTGCTGCGGCTGGATTTTATGGCGGCGATCGTCAAAGCCGGCGGTGCCCATGAATGGCAGGTTCATGCCGGCCATATCATGCCCGGAGATGGCAGTGGCGAGTCTTATAAAATACTGGACCCTATCCCTCCCGACGGCCTGGACATGGCCTGTGACGAACTGATCGATGCCATTGAGGACGAACTCGCCCAGACCGGCGCATTACTGGAAACAAAGGGCCACCGGGAACGGGCTATTCTTGTCAGCGTTACCACCCGGCCCAAGTCCATTGCTCTGGAATCGCTGGCCGAATTGAAAGCCCTGGCTGTTTCCGGCGATATCAATGTGGTGGACACCGTGCTGCAACAACGAAAAAAGGTGGATACCCGCTTCCTCATGGGCCGTGGCAAGCTCGGGGATCTGGCCATTCTCGCCCTTCAGAAGGGCGTGAACCTGCTGATTTTCGATCAGGAACTCAACCCGTCCCAGATCCGGTCCATTGCCGACAATGTTGAGCTCAAGGTGATCGACCGGACCCAGCTCATTCTGGATATTTTTGCACAGCGCGCCCAGTCAAAAGAGGGCAAACTTCAGGTCGAGCATGCCCAGTTGAAGTACCTGATGCCCCGACTGGCAACACAAAATACCGCCATGTCACGGCTCACCGGCGGAATCGGGGGACGCGGCCCCGGAGAAACCAAACTGGAAATCAACCGCCGCCGGGTCCGGGACCGGATTGCCCGACTGGAAAAATCGCTGGAGGCGGTTAAAAAACAGCGAAAGCAGCAGAAGTCCAAACGGGGTAAAAGAGGGCTTCCCGTGATCTCCATTATCGGCTATACCAACGCCGGCAAATCGACCCTGCTCAACACCCTGACAAAGAGCGACGTGGCTGCCCGGGATCACCTCTTTATGACCCTTGACCCGTCAAGCCGGCGCATGCGGTTTCCCCGGGATGTGGAAGTCATCATCACTGATACGGTGGGCTTTATTCGGGATCTGCCCAAAGAACTCATGGTGGCGTTCCGGGCCACGCTGGAGGAACTGGAAAACGCCGACCTGTTCGTCCATGTGGTGGACATCAGCAATGATCGATTTGAAGATCACATCAAATCGGTGGAACGCATTATTCGGGATCTCAAACTGGCGCACACGCCATCGATTTACGCCCTGAACAAGCAGGACCGGTTGGATCCGGAAAGAGTTGCCGTTATCGCCAGAAACATCGGCGGCATTCCGATTTCCGCCAACAATCCCGATACCCTGATGCCTCTGATTGATGCCATGGAAGAAAAGACGGCCTATATCAATCATATGTAAAGAATCCTGGCCCGGAGGACCGGGTTTTCTCGACTGAATAAGAAATCACCTCCTTGGAGCCCGTCATAACCAGCACCGATGCGATCTTGCCGCCCTATTGACACCCTCTGGTTTTCCATGTAGAAATACAGATATGATCTCAAGCACGACCATTGATCTGGAATATGTGAAGCAGGTGGGCATCGGTGCCGCATACAAAGGCGCAGAAGCGCTGATGGCCAGTTTTGCAGACGGTTTTACCATCAACCGGAAGGGCGACAAAGATCTCGTCACGGACGCGGACACCGCCTCGGAACAGGCGATTCTCGATACCCTGGCTTACCGGTTTCCGGATCACACTGTGCTTGCTGAAGAAAGCGGGCAAACAAGCGGAACCGAAAAACACCTGTGGATCATCGATCCCCTTGACGGCACTACCAATTTTGCCCATGGCCTCAGGTTGTTTTCGGTTTCCATTGCCTTTGCCATTGACGGCGATGTGGTCATGGGGGTCGTGCTGAACCCCGGAACCGGCGAACTGTTCACCGCGGTTCAGGGGCAACCCGCCACATTGAACGGTGCGCCGATTCACGTTTCCCAGACCCGGGACATTGGCGATGCCCTCCTGGTCACGGGTTTTCCGTATGATTACATGAATCATCTGGACGTGCTGCTTGACCGATTCAAGACCTGCCTGACAGCCGCCCAGGGGGTCCGCCGCCTGGGATCTGCTTCACTGGATCTTTGTTATATTGCCTGCGGCCGGTTTGACGGATACTGGGAGCAGCACCTGAAAAAATGGGATACGGCTGCCGGCATGCTCATCGCCCGGCAGGCCGGGGCGACAGTGACCGATTTCTCAGGCAATGAGTATACGCCGGGTGACCGGGAAATGCTGGCGACCAATGGACAGATTCATCAGCAACTGATTGATCTTGTGACGATATAAGGGGTACGCGAATGAATGACATGCTGAATCTATTAGACAAAAACGATTATATCGGCTGTATCGGCAATTATAATCCCCAGGACCGGTTGTGCACAAAAAAATGTGCCCTGGCCCTCAAATGTGTTATCGAATATAACCGGAACATCGAACTTACCCAGCTTGAGGAGATTTTCGGAGAGGAAGATATGGGGATAGCAGGCATCAACTAGATAAAAAGATCTTCCCGGGGTTGAGAATGCCCCGGGGGTCGAATAGCGCCTTTATCTCCTTCATAAGGGCGATCTCTGCCTGGCCCACTTCTTTGGGCATATAAGCGGATTTGGTGATACCGATGCCGTGTTCGCCTGAGATTGTCCCGCCCAGTGCCACGGTTTCATCAAAAAGAATATCCACCGCCTGTTCGGCCTTTTCCACCTGTGCGGGATCACGCTTGTCCAGCATGATATTGACGTGTATATTGCCGTCGCCCGCGTGGCCGAAACTCGCCATAAACAGACCGGTCTCCTTTTTCAGCGCCTGTATCTTTTCCACCATCTCGGGAATCCGGCTCCGGGGAACCACAATATCCTCGTTAATCTTATCCGGGCCATAAACATAGAGAGCCGGCGATATGGCTTTTCGCGCCCGCCATATGCTCTCTGCATCTTCCTTGTCACTTGCCACCCGAACATCAATAGCGCCCTTTTGCCGGCAAATGTCGGCCAGCCGGGTCATGGCCGCCGCATTAGCGTCCGGTGCCCCGTCCACCTCCAGAATCAGCATGGCATCCGCATCTGCCGGCAGACTGCTGGTCATCATTGATGACACACACCCGATGGCGGCCTTATCAATATATTCGATCGTCCGGGGAATAATCCGGGCCCGGATAATTTCAGACACGGCTTCAGCGGCTATCCGCATGTCCCCAAAAAACGCCACCATGGTATTCACCGCTTCCGGCAGGGGCAAGAGCCGGAGTGTAATGGCCGTAATAACCCCCAGGGTGCCCTCGGCACCGGTGATCAGTCGGGTCAGGTCATACCCCACCACCCCCTTTGCTGTCATTACCCCGGTTTTCATTATCTGCCCGGTGGGCAGCACCACCTCCAACCCCAGCACATAATCCCGGGTCACGCCGTATTTCACCGCTCTGGGACCGCCGGCACATTCCGCCACATTGCCGCCAAGGGTGGAAAATGCGGCACTGGATGGGTCAGGGGGATAAAACAGCCCCCGGGCTTCCACTGCCTTGTGAAAGTCGCCGGTGATCACTCCCGGTTCGGCCCTGGCGATCAGATTGTCCGTGTCAATTTCAAGAATATGGTTCAGCCGGCTCAAAACCATAACCACCCCGCCCTGTACCGGGATCGCCCCTCCGGTCATACCGGAACCGGTGCCCCGGGGGGTTACAAAAAACCGGTCTTCATTGGCCAGTATTAATATCCGGGAGATCTCGCTGGCATCTGCAGGAAAAATAACGGCATCAGGAAGGAATTGACGGCCGGTGGCATCATAGGCATAACAGACAAGGTCTTCATTGCGCCGGGTGCAGTTGTCCCGGCCGACTATTTTTTCAAGCCGTTTGAAAGATCGATCCGTCAGTGCCAAGACATCTTCCCATCATCAAAGGATTGCAGGAGCGCCACCGTTTAATTGACAAATTTTTTATCTTCGATTTTTTTCACCAGGTAACCCACTTCCTGGCTAACCGACTGTTTTTGTTGCATGGCCTTTTCCACGGCGTTGATGGAATGAATCACCGTGGCATGGTAACGGTTATAGTTCCGGCCGATGGACTTGAGGGAATGGTCCGTAAGCCGGCGGGAAATATAAATCGCCACCTGACGGGGCCAGGCAATCCGCTGCTGGCGTGAGCGGGAATCGATCTCCTTGACCATCAGGCCATACTCCTTACACACAAGCTTTTTGATCGCATCAAGGGTGATGGCTTGTTGTTGAACCACCATATTTTTTACGATCGTCTGGGCAAGATCCTGGTCCACCGGCACACCCAGGAGCGACGACTTCATGGCCACACCATTGAGCCCGCTTTCCAGTTGGCGAACATCGTCGGTCAGGTTGTCAGCCAGGTATTCAAGCACATCATCCGGCATGTTGTAGCCATTGAGTTGTGATTTTTTCCGGAGTATCCGTACCCGTGTTCGGAAATCCGGCGCCTCCATGGCAGTAATCAACCCGCACGACAGCCGTGACTTCAGCTGTTCATTGACCTTGGGGATTTCGCCCGGCAGACAACATCCGGTAAACAGAACCTTTTTATCCGATTCCAACATATAATCCAGCACCAGTGCCAGCTCGGTTTGTGTGCGCTCTTTTCCGGCCAGGGAATGGATATCATCCAGAAGCAAAACATCGAAGCCGGCCCGGTACTTCTCCTTGAACTGGTTTATGGTCTTTGTATTAAAGGCGTACACCATTTCGTTGGAAAAATCCTCCGCCGTAATATAATAGACTCTGGTCGAGGGTTTCATGCCCAGTGTATAGTGGCCCAGGGCCTGAGTGAGATGGCTTTTGCCCATACCGGGCCGGGATGTGAGAAACACCGGCCGATTGACGGCATTCTTCTGAGACCCCATGGAGAGTACGGCAGAATAGGCAAAATCGTTATTTGAACCCACCACAAAGGTATCAAAAGTAAAATCATTTTTTAAAAGCCGGCCGGTTTGTGGCCGCACATAAGAGTTGGGCAGTATTAACTGCTTGTCTTCCTTGCGGGCCTTTTTCCGGCCATTATTGCCGGATGCCTCATTATCTCCACTCTGTCTGGCACGGCTGTTATCGCTGGAAACGCCAAACGACACCTTTACAGATTTACCGGCAACACGCCTGAACCCGTCTTCAATCATGTTGCTGTAATATCCCTCCAACCATTTTTTGGAAAAATGGTTCGGACATTTCAGTTGGATACCGTCTGCCCCGCAGTCACTCACGTCCAGAGGATCAATCCACATCATATAATTATTGGCGGGAACTTGAGTTTTCAGATCAGCTTTTACTTTTTTCCAGATTGATTTCATTGCGCCTTATTGATCCGCCTGTTTCAAAATTCTGAGTCAATACTTAAAAACAACGCTTCAACCAATATTGCCCGTCAGGCAAAACGCCCTTGTTATCCAGCACGTGTTCAGAAATCTTCAACAAACAAAATGTCCGGGGAAACCTCCCTAGAGTCCCGGACCCATGATATGATGCCTGCTCAAAGGCAGCCGAAACATTAAGAATTTGTTTCGTTTTTATTAAGACATCATTAAAGGAATGTAAGCATACGTAAAAAAAACAGGTTGTTTGTAATTATTGCAAACCTGAAGGAATTAATGTGTTAATTTCTCCCTGAAATAAACCAGTTTGCCCGGTGGGTCAAGTCGAAATATTTCGGGTTAGGCCGGGTGTGAACACCGTTCTCAATAATCGAATAACTATTTATTTTTATTGTATTTTTATTTTTATAAATGACAACTGGTTTTAATCTTAACAATTTTTTAAAAATATAATTTTTCATATGTTAAGGGCAGTTATCAAGAATGCGATAAACGGCCACAAATTCCGATTCTCACCAAAACGGCTTTTTTCTCTTAATTCCTCCCAATTTCATTTTTTCCCTGAGGGGCTGTTTCGCCGGAATTGATGTATTTTTTCAAAAATGGGGCGCTTTTTTTATTGACAAGAAATGATCCCCTCCATATAATTCATAAATTTTAGGGCCGTTAACTCAGTCGGTAGAGTATCTGCCTTTTAAGCAGAGAGTCGTTGGTTCGAGCCCAACACGGCCCACCAGCAAGCGACCATGCGTCCCCATCGTCTAGCCCGGTCCAGGACACCGGCCTTTCACGCCGGCGACAGGGGTTCGAATCCCCTTGGGGACGCCACCTCTAAAATAAGGGGCCTGAGAGAAATTCTCAGGCCCCTTTTTGTTCGGCCTGAAATAACATTTCCAACCCTATTTCCAACCTTTCCCCTGAATTTAGAGCAATTGACATTTTTTTTAAGTGACACCTCAATGGTTGCCGGTTAGTCATGGGCTTCCTGGATATTAAAGAAAAAACCCTGGCTTAATTTTCCAATATTCTTCGCAATTCGATTACCCCTCAACCGTCCCTCTACCATAACAATTTACCTCAAATCCGATTAGTGTTGATCTGCTTTCTTAATATGATAACATAATAAACATGACAACCTCTGGAACATCTTTGGGTATTTTATCTTGAAAAACAACTATAACGAAGATCGAGTAGCAAAGCTACTGCAATACACATTAGCCTTGGCCGGCCAAAAGGATGAATACTGGGATAGGTTTTTAAAGCCCATCCATCTTATAAAATACGTATATCTTGTGGACTTGGAACACGCAAAACAGAACAATGGTCAGACTTACACAGGCTTGCCATGGCGGTTTTATAAGTTTGGGCCTTGGTGCGAAGAAATTTATACTGCAGTAGATTCAGCACTTACAGAAATCGGTGCAGAAAAAAGAGAGGGGTATTCCGATAAGTTTGAAAAAGATTATATCCAATGGCAAATTTCTGAGGATAGCCTTCTAAACCAGCTTGAAGAAGAACTCGATTTAAGCATCAAGGCAACTCTTCAAAAGTACATAAGGCAATTTGGCTCTGATACAGAGGGACTTTTGCATTTCGTTTACAATACAGTTCCCATGCTTATCGCTGCCCCAAATGAAACCTTAGATTTTACTAAACCATTCGAGCTAAAAAAAGCACATAGCAGCAGCGAAACATTGATTTCCAATGAACCGGAAATATTAACTGACCGACAGAGAAAGAAACGAAAGCAAAAAATAGAGGCCTTTAAAAAAAAAATGCAGACCAAGGGAAAGGTAACGCCACGCAAAATAACGCCTAAAGAGCCCCGATATGATGACATATATTTTCAAGGCCTCCAATGGCTCGACTCTTTAGAAGGAGAACCACTTCAACCCGGCCATGGTGAGATCACCGTGGATCCAGCAGTCTGGAAATCAAAATCAAGATTTGATCCGGAAGGAGCCGATGACGACATATCCTGATGTTTGCCTCCAGAATATTGTTGATTTTAGCCCCTGGTGGGAAGAGTATAATGGCCCAGAATACAGGCCGGGGCGCCTAGTCTGGGCATTTTTACCTTATGTGGATCAGGTTCCTCTTGTTTTAAAGCATACGGGGCGTGGAGGCGAAGACGGGACAGAGCATTACCATCTTAAGTCTGATTTAGAATACTTCAACGTTAAAGACTCAAACACATATATCAGCCTGCCTGCCGCAGCGTTGCCTCAAAAAAATAAGGAAGTGCGCTTTATATACCGCGCTAAATGTCGACCTGCTATAATAATCAGTAAAAGCGGCAAACAAGTTGACTCAGAGCTGAAAAAAGGCATGGCTTCATATCAGACGGCGCCCATGATACTTGTCGCCCCAAGTTTCGGCGTTGATAGCGAAATGCGTTCGGGCTATAAACCAGAGTTAGTCGATAGAATTAGAAGATGTGAATATCCTCAATTTCTATGGGACATGCTACCCATAAACTCCCGAACCCAAGAATCTCTTTTCAGGCTTGATCAAATCCAACCCGTAGGTAAAACCACAAGGTCTATTAAATTCACCGACTACTGCCTAAGCGTGGAAGCCCTCCAGCTAATTTATGTACAGATTGAATGGCTCTGTACCGGCCAAGTCTCGGCTGATGCCAACTTTAATAAATATAGAGATTTTCTAATGGAGATTTAAAAGCCGCGTCGTAAAAACAACAATACTTGCACAGCCATACTTCATCACGAGGCTTGGTGCCTTTTAAAATTCTCCGCCTGTTCGAAAATTTTTTTATATACTTCATCCCGGTAAACCGGCGGATAATCATGTTCGGTTTTCCGGGGGCCGAGTTTCACCGGCTGTGGAAAGCGGCCCGTTTTAACCCCAGCCCACCATGCGGATGAGGCGACCGGAATAACCTTCAACACATCCCGCAGTCTCATGAGTCTGTCTAAATTTCTGGTTGATTGGTACATGTCTTGATCCTTTCTATATTCTGTATATATTTTCCCCCTCGATTTCGATGTTATAAACAACTAGTTATTCACTTTTGACTTTCCCGGCTGGCCCGGGTTCACCGCGAGTCGAGGGGGGGATACTTTTTTTGGCGAATCCGGTTTTTTTGGGTTGATAGTCCATCATCACCGTACGCGGTTCGCCACCTTCGCGTATCATGCCCTACAACGCCAGCATGCCTCTTCATCAACCAACCCTCACTTGTCTCAGGAAAACAAATAAGCCCCGAGACCGAGGGCAGCCATTCCCCCAATGACGAACGGTGCGCCGCCCAGGGCAGACAATGCTGTTGTTGCTTCTGCCCCTGCCGCCGCTGTTCCCGCAGCAGACGAAGCCAACTCTATCCCGCCCAATGCTTCAGCCGCCGACGCGCCCGCCATAGCGCCCCCCATCGTGTTCATGATTGCCCCACCCGCTGTTTTGCCCGGCGGTTCGGTGTGTGTTGTTCTGCCCGGCTGCTGGCGGGCCATGGTGTTGGCTGCTGCTTTGTGGGTTTCAATGGCGCGGGTGCGCCGGTCCGGTACGTTGTACAATGGTCCGATTGCTCTCATAACATGTCTCCTTTTTGTCTGTTTGACATTGTGGCCGTCTTTGCAGCCCTTTCAACTTATCACTTGCACCCCCTGCCGATACTTCCTGGTGGCCCTGCCGTGGAACGACAAGCAGCGATCAAGCAATATTCGTTTCTTCTGATGCATCCCCGATCTGCCGCCTGATGCATTCTGCCAGGGCCTTACGAAACGGGTCCGGGAAAACATTCCACACCTCCTCAACAGAAACCGTTCCCCGTTCCAGGGCGGTTATGACCGTTCTTTTCCATTCACGGAATTTCTGCTTGACCAATACTTCTTTATCAGCATCTACGAGTTCCCCTTTGAGATACGGCAACAATTCCCGTGGGGGCACAATAGCCGCTAAATCGGCCTTTCTGTAGAACTGATGCTCAACCCTCCGCAGTCGGTTGTGCAGCTGAGTGGTCATGCTGCCCCTCCACGCCGTCTTCGTCCATCTTTGAACAATAATGCTTAAGAAGCTGTGCAGTTTCCTGCGCTGCACCTTCCCCTTTCTCTTTTACAATCGCCGCCAGATTTTCGGCGAACTTTTGTCGGTCCTCGTGGGGTGTACATTCAAACGCAGACAAGAGGACTCCCTTGATCACCTCGAATTCATAGGCCCCGCCACCTGTATTCAGGGCAACAATTTTATCGATCTGGTTAAACACCGCCCAACTATCCTCCAGAAACTGCACCCTGCGCTCCAGCCGTTGAATAGATTCTGCCTGTTCTTTCAAAATGGTGTTCATTTCTCTGCCTCCTTTTTCATTTCAGTTTCCAGTGCTTCAAGCCGCTTTTCAATATCCGACTGAATAAGTATCCTACTGAGAATATTACACAAATACCCAAGCCGCCCGGAAAGCTCCGGGGGCACCTCCCCGCTTTCAACCCGGTTGATCAGGTTTGCAATATACCGCCGCAGGTCCTCCATTGTCTTTAATCGTCTCTTTGCCATAGATGCCCCTCACCGCAAAACCGGCGCTGTCTTGACCCGGCGCCGGATTTTCCACACAGAAAACGGCAACAAAAACCGCATTGTCTTCACAATAAGTTTTTCCCTGGCCGGCAGTGTGGGCATTGCCTGTGCTCCGATTTCTGCATGCGCGGCCCGAAGCTTTTCCTCAAGCAGATCAATCACCTCATCCTCACCGTGTCGGGCCTTTAAACGCTCGATCACATCAATCAGCCTGTCCCGCATCGCCTGTTTTTGCCGAAGTTCTTCTGTATCCATACCTCACCCCATAGACTCATTCTTGAATTCTGTATTTTTCGGCTCCCACCATAAATCGATTGTATGCACCGGCCCGGCCCGGTGCTTCGCAAGCTCAAGCTCTGCTGAATGCTTATGATCCGGATTTTTTGTGTGTGGAAAATCTCGATGCAGCAAAAGAATAATATCGGCATCTTCCTCCAAAGCACCAGTGCTCTTAAGGTCCCCAAGCATTGGCGCTTTTGAGGCGCGCCCTTCAACGTTCCGATTGATCTGCGCCAGCAACACAACGGGAATACCAAGTTCTTTTTTGAGTTCAGCGAGTTGGTTCACTACATCCGTTTTGCGCTCGTACTCCGACCGACCCTCGCCACCCCGAATCTTGGATAGCTGATCAACGAAAATAATCTGCACCCCCTGCCGCCGCATGGCCCGGCATCGCCGGCGAAGCCGCCCGATAGACAACCCGCCGGTGTCGTCAATGATCATCGGCCACGAAGAAATCCGGTCAGCCGCAGCAACAACAGAGTCCCACTCATCGCCCTGCGGCCCGCCAGTGGTAAACCGTGTGCTGTTCAGACCCGTTTCCATACTGAAAAACCGGTCCTGTAGCTCTCCGGCGCTCATCTCGATGGAAAACAGACCCACCTTTTTTCCGGCCCGTGCCATATTTCGGGCGAATGTAGACATCAGCGCTGTTTTCCCGACTCCAGGCCGGGCGGCGATAATGACGAACACGGGCCCCCGGAGGCCGCCTGTGAGAGCGTCAAGATCATTTATCCCGGTAAGCAAGGGAGCAGGTCCAGTGCCCTTCGAAAGTTTTTCATACCGATCCAAAGCGCCCATCGTCAGACTTTCCGAATTCTGGAATGCATCCCCGCCGCCGGCCCCGATTTTTAAAACCAGGGCTTCGTGATTGTCACGGACAGCCTCGAAGTCCTGAGATTCATACGCGGCCTGAATTGTCTTCTTGCATATATCTATAAGCGCCCGGCAATCAGCCTTTTCCCGGATAATCTGGATATATTGGCCCACGTGAACAGCACACGCCGCATTTTCCATGATGTCAGATAAAATAACGGCCCCGCCCACGACCTCCAGCTCGCCGGTCTCTTGCAAACGGTTTTTGATTAAAACCGTGTCGGTTTTTTTGTGGCGCCGATAACACCACTGTGCGGCCTGAAATATTTTTTGATGAGCTGTTTTATAAAAATCCCCAGGGACCAACCCCTCGACAACATCCGCCGCGCCATTATCCCCGATCAACAGGGCGGCAATCAAAGCCTGTTCTGCGTCAATGCTCTGCGGTGGTATGCGGTCCGTTTTCATGATAGCAACTCCCCGATACTCTCCTGCTGCTGCTTCGGTTCAGACGCCTGAAAATTTTCGGGCAGATAATCAACGAATGCCGGCTCACGTTTACCAAAAAAATTGGCAGGGTCTTTCCTGAAACGCGGTTCCCGGTCTCCTGCAATGGTGGCATAGTTTGAGATAGCGGTTCTTAAGGCTTCCGGGGTATGGGTTTTTAAGTGGTGTGCAACATTGGAAAGAGCGCGTTGTCGCGTTTTTTGTTCGGGCTTAACTGCAGCAAGATAATATGCATAAATATCCACAGAAAGAGTGTTTTTTTGTTTTCTTGTTTTTGTATGTGGTTGATTGCTGGTTAACCTTTGGTTGGATTGCTGGTTATTTTCCACCTCAGGCGATTGATAAGCCACCCAATTTACAATGGTAATTACGGTGAATTTGTTGGTTGATTTGCTGGTTAGAATTTCAAGGTTTCTCAAAGATTGAAGTGCCGTGCGGATTTGCTGCTCACTAAGCTTGGTATCCTCCGCCGCTTGCCGTCTCCCGAAAACCAGTTGACCAGGTTCTAACGTTAGTTTTTGATTTCCGATTATCACCTCATACCCCCTGTGAGTCGCCTTCAGCAGGCAATAGGTAAAAAGAATCCAGGCGCTGTGGTTGCGGAGCAGGCCAGAGTCGAGGCTTTTGCGATATAAACGAACATAACCTCTATTCATGCCCACCGGCCCCCAGCTGATAGGCTCCAATGTCGTCAAACCGCACCGCCATAAGTTGCGCCAGCTCCACAGGATCGGTGATGACACGACCTTTCCGGTCTGCCAACTCAGTCAGCAACAAAAACAAATTCGCCGCCTCCGGGTCGCGGCGAAAGATGCGGTCATAATCCCTTTTCACCCCACCATTTATCTTGATCGACATATTATTATCCATTACGCGGCGTTCAATGTAACCCGGTTGGCCTCAATGAACCGCTCTAACGCGCAATCCTCATACATGGGTCGTCTGCCTATCAGCACATAATCCGGTCCTTTCCTGTTATGCCGCCAGTTGTAGAGCGTCTGCCGACGAATCCCCAGTATCGCGGCTGCCTGTTCGGTGTTATAAAGCCGCCTTGCTTCCAGTGTTTTCACTACCATTTCTTCCCTCTTCTTTTAGGTTTTCCAAAAAACAAAAAAAGCCATTACCGATCCCGGTAATGGCTTCACTATGAGGGTAAAACTACTTTTCTCTTAACCTAAAAACTACTATTTCATAGGCATTTATAGGCAGGTCTATCTATTAGTGTTTTTAAACATTTTTTATATCGGTCATACAAAGCTTGTGCATTTTGAATTTTCAACTCCCTATTCTTTAAAAGTTGGGGCATCTTTCTGCTTACCACTTCTCGTAATATCCCGCCTTGTATGTCTCTGGGATAATGATCAGTTTTAAAACTAATACGGTCACATATATCGCTTTTCTGTATATTTACAAATTCATCGCCGTGTTTTTCGATAACTGCATAAGCGTCATCTATCTCGCATTCGCCCATCGTTCTTTCACGTTTTGTCTTGCCCTCTGGATTATCACAATCTTTTCCACCAACCTCTTTTTTTAAAAGAGCATAAAACTTTTCTAATTCTGGCGCAATTTCTATCAGAAAATCATCAAGCCGTTCTTCATCTGTTTTGCCTCCTTTGCATTCAGCAGATTTCCCTTTATCGCCACCGCCAGTCCCACTAACGCTCGGGAACAATTTTTGGGGAAGCGGGATTTGCAGATATCTTTGAAAATACTCCTGTAACTCTGTCAGCTTGATATGGCCACTTGAAGTCGTCTTTATATGACTATCGGATAATAAATTAAAACGCCCGGTATCTTTATCATCTTCGTAAAGTGGCAAAAAGTTCGTTGCAGGCCGATTGTAACCACCTGCTTGCCCACTGGTATCACGTCCAGAGACCAAACGCCTTATGATATGGCTCCACGTCCCAATCCGTTCTTTCAATTCCCTGGTTTTAGGCTTTGAGGCACCCCTTTTATCCAGATGCAATACACTCCACAATTCTTCTAATAAGCTTGAATCATATTGACTGTCATATCCAAGAATTTGAGGCAGCCGTAGCGTATCAATAAAACCTATGTGAATTGCATAGTTACACCATTCATCAATGTTGTTTGGGATGTCCTCGCCTAATTCTTTCATTTTTGTCATCGCTACCTCCGCACAAATAGCACCGCAAAAATAGAAAGGGGCCAGGCCGTTGCGGATTGCGGCTTTTCGGGAGCTACCCTATGCCCCAAGATTTGGAAGTTTACATAAACACCCGGTAATCAATATTCAGGGCATCGGCCAGCAGCCGGGCGTTTTTCCGGCCAATGGTGCGTTTCCCGTTTTCCATCTCGGAAATATGGCGCTGAGGGATGCCGGTTAAATCAGAAAGCTGCCGCTGGGTCAGGTCTTCCTTGTACCGTGCCCCGGCCAAAGCCGTGCCGGGTTCATTATCCCGGTATTCGGGGAACGCATCCCGCCATGAAACGCTGTCCGATGTGTCCATAAAGCCAAGGGATTCCATAAGCTCAACCGCCTTGTCTTTCTTTGATACCGGCCCGGAAAATGTCAGTACAACCCGTTTAGTAGGGCGCTTTTTCGTGTGTTCCAGCATATACCACCTCAACCAGTCTTATTTCATTGTCAACAACCTGCCAGACAGCCACATACGTGGGCTTGCCTTTCTTTAAATGGCAATGGTGCAGTTGATTTTTCAACTTGCTGTAATTCGGCCAGTTGCCCCTGGCCGGCCCCTTTTCTTCGATCTCTTTCATTAAAACAAACAGGGCTTTTTTCGGTCGATCCGGTAACCGGTCCACCATCTTCATTATCCGCCTGGGAATTACCACTTGCCATTCCATTACAATGATATACCTTTTTTTAGTATCAAGTCAAGAAAAATACAAGCAACCTCAAGCCGCCCCTTGAGGCTGCCCTTCAAACCGCTCTTTTACAACCTTACCTGCGTCTTCTACACTGTTAATATCTTTCTCCCCGAAATGTCGGTGCCAGCTTGCAAAAATCATTGCCGTAATCATGCATTGATATGACTCTGTCTGCCCACCGGTCGGCGCCGCCGCCATAATTTCATCAAGCATTTGTAGCGTAGCATCATGAATGGGAATATCAGTCGTTGGAAGCTCATCTTCGATCTGCCGCCATAGCCTCTTGTTTTTTTGTCGGGCTTGTTCCAAAACTGCCTCTGTAATGCTTATCGTCCACTGCTCATCGTCAACAAGATGCATTCGGGCTTTGGTGATAAAATCCATTGAATGAATAAGTTCGTCATGAGCCATCATCAACTCTTGTATCAATTCTTCATCTACTGTAATTTTACCTTCGACCATATCACGCTCCCTTTCCTTTCTTTAAAATTATTATCCCTATGCTCATCCTTTCCCGTTTCCGTCCTTGATTGCCACCACATTTAAACGATCTGCCCCGACGCCGGTGATAATATCCCCGGCCAGGTCTGAGGCGTTCTTCAGGGCTTCATCCCGTAAATGGGCATACCGTTGCGTCATTACCGGACTTTTGTGGGTCAACAATTTTTGAAGGGTGTACATATCCACTTTGCCTGAACTTGCCAGCATAGAGGCATACACGTGCCGCAACCCATGAAGCGCCCGGAAATCCTTGGGAAGGCCTGCCGCTTTCTTTATCTTATTGACAGGTTCACGGATGTTCTTCCGCTGACCGCCGCCACGCCCGGGGAATACATATTCACTGCCCTTTATGCGTTCATGGGATTTCAACAGATCATGGGCGGGCTTATTCAGGGGTATCTTTTGTTCAATCCCGCCCTTGGGGTTTCGCAGGGTAATAAAGCCGCGATCAAAGTCAATGTCTTTCCATTTCAGCCGGAAACATTCCCCCCGCCGCATACCGGTATATAAAACCAGTTTCATCATATTGGCGGCCAGAGTATCCGGTGATTTATCAATGGCCTTCATCAGGCTGTCAAGCTGGTCTGCGGTGAGGTCCTCGGTTTTCAGGTTATTGACGGTGGGCTTCTGAATATGAAAGCTGATGCCTTCGCACAGGTTGTTTTTTACCCCATAGTTGATGATCCAGGTCAGGAGGTTCAAAACGTGCTTGACGGTCTGCGGGGACAGCTTTTTTAACAGGCGGATTCTCAGGCGGTCCACGTCCAGCTTCACCAGTTCCCGGGGCTCCTTCTTTTCAAATTCCGGTTTGATGTATTTTTCATAGCGGTATTTATCCACCTCAAGTCCTTTGCCGGGTGCCCGGTTTGCCTTGTATTCCTCCCATAATTTGTCGATGGTGTATTTTTCGGCTTCAGCCACCTTCCGGGCCTGTTCCTGTTGCTTTATTGCCTTCCTGGGCAGGCGCTTGCCTTCGATGAGTTGCGCCCGGTAATGAGCAGCCTTTGCCGGTGTCATATCATCCGCATATTGCCGTCCGGCCTTTTCCTCATGGACCTTGTTGTCTTTTTTATAAACCACATAATAAACCTTTTCCGTTCCTCTGCCCCCGATCCGGTCCGCCTCACGATAGAAAACACCTGGATATTTCGTCTTGATCCGCTTTGACATGATGCCCTCTCTTTTACGCCGGAAGCCCTGGCTATAAAACCTTCATCTATTTGATTTAAAATGAAGATTTACTTTCCAACCCCCCGGCTTGATTTTTAAACAACCCTGATATCAGTTGCTTAAAAAATTCCAACCCCATTTCCAACCTTTTTTAAATATATAGAGGTAAAAGAGAGTAAGTCAAGAAAAAAAATTATGGATATATTATGGCATGTTATTAAGACAATAAAAATTGAGGTAAAAGCCGGGAATCATAAAAACCCGGCCTTTCACGCCGGCGACAGGGGTTCGAATCCCCTTGGGGACGCCACCTAAAAAAATCAGGGGCTTGGAAAAAATTCCAAGCCCCTTTTTTAGTTGGTAATTTTTAAAGCCCCCGCCGTATTTCGCAGGTTCACACCGTTTTTCAACGTTTTTAAGAATTCAATACGCTTCTCAATCTGTTCACATGGAATAGCCCGGCTTTTTGTAGAGTTTTTCGATGTTTGTCAGAATATCGGGTTGATACACCTTCTCTTTCCAATCGGCCTGTTCGATCTCCTCAATAGCCACCGAAATCGATTCCTCCTTACATTCCAGCGTATTACGAACATCCTCCGCAATCTTTCCGGCAAGCTGCTGCTTTTGATCCTCTGACCGGCCGGGCCAGAGCTTTACGATAATATGAGGCATTTTTCGCTCCTTGGTTGACGGATTTTTCAGAGGCCTGTCATTAACAACAAAGCCATTGATAGTATTTCATTTTTCAATTATCTCCCGCCTGCTTCTCGTTTTTGGCCACCTTGCCATTGTCCGGAAACGGCACATCCGGCCCCACCCAGGGATCGGGCGGGCCGATGAGCACAAAGGGCATGGGGTTGTACTTTCCCAGCGTCACGGTGAGCCGGCCGATGCCGAGATAGAGGTTGTCATTAATCCTTCGGACCTCATCGGTCATGGTATTGGTGAAAAATGTGTTATACGGCCTGTAGCTGAGTTGGAATGACGGCCGGCCGTCGAAAACCGAGGTCACCATGGCGGTCTGGTTAAGCATGACCCGGGCCAGGCGCTGGGCATAATTCATCCGGAAAAACGCCTTCAGAATGCTGACTGCCTTCATGATAGAGGCCACAAAATAGTTTTCATAAAGACGGGCCTCTGTGGTGAGAAATGTGTTATAGCCGTGTCCGTGATCTTGCCCCAACGGTTCAAAGGCTTTATGCTGCCAGGCGCCCCATGTTGCATACAAGTACCACCAGCTAAGAAATCTGGAAACAATATGCCCGCTGTCCAGCAAGGCGGCACGGTATTCACCGTGCATTTCAGCCATATCCGGGGCATCAAGTTCACGAAACAGGCCCATCAGCTGCTTGCGGGTCAACGGTATCAGATCCTCATATGTGTAGTTTTCCAAGTGCTTTCCCGCATAATGCGTTCTACCCATTTTTTGCTTCCTCAGAATGACATTTAATTTTCCGGCTTTCTAAGAGATGCCCGTTCATCACACCCGCCCGTCCTGCACCAGCCGGGCAAAGTGGGAAAATGACCGGTCGTAGGTGGCCTCTGCATCGTTTGAGAAGCAGCAGGCAGGCAGCTCCCGGGCACGGAGATGATATTGCAGGCATTCGCAACATAAGCCTTTCCGTGGACAGGGCTCATAAGTACAGTTGCAGTTTTTCAGATTCTTTTCTTTATTGCATTCCATTATTAACACCTCCATCTTCTTATACATTATTTTGCGTCGGATAATCCCTGAATCAGGGCCAGCACATTTTTGCCTAGCACATCGTGATTGTATCCCCCCTCCAAAACGGCAAAACACCCGCCATTGTTTCTGTCGGCCGCGGCTTTTACCATTTTCCCGATATCATAATAATCCTCTGTGGCCAGCACACCGCCCCAGTCGTCCAGATGGTTGTCAAATCCGGCTGAAATGGCGATAATATCGGACCGACACCTTGCCATGGCGTCATCCGCCTCCCGCATATAGGCATCCCGGTTCATGGCTTCCACGTTATGGACCGTCACATAGGACTGGTTTTCGAGGATATTTACAGTACCGTCGCCATAGTGAAGATCAATATCCAGAATATAGGCGGTTTCGATCTTCTGCTCGCACTTGAGCGATTCAATGGCAACAGCCATGTTGTTGAAATAGCAGAACCCCCAACTGGTATCGGCGGATGCGTGATGGCCGGGCGGCCGAATCAGGCCGAAACCGGGTTCTGTCAGCCCCTGATTGGCTGCCTGGACAGCTCCGCCTGCAGCCAGTATGGCAATGGGATATAACCCCGCGTCCTGAACATGACGGATATGAAGAGGACTGTGAACCGCCGCCACATCATCGTGGTCGGCGGGCTCTGCCGAAACCATCTCCACCCACGGTTCGATTGTTTTTACCACTGCTTCCATGCGGCCTTTTGCCGCAGCAGGATCTGATGTATAGACCTGGTAAAAATCCTCATGGAAAAAAACTTTCATAACGCCCCTCCATCTGTTTACTTCACTTTATCATTATACCCAATCAGGAAACAAGATCGGCAGCCATAAACCTGATCAATATAAACCTTAACACTTGATTCCCCTTCTTTTTTTGTATATATCAGAGCATTATCGAAAGTTTAAGACAAATATTTCTGAAATACTTGGCCATGCGACTCAGGAGAGACGATGAAGAGACGTCAAAAGGAAGATTATCTGCTGGAAAATGTCTGGGGTGCCATGACCCCGGAACTGACGGCTGAAGTCACCGAATTCTGGTTGAAACACGGCGCCCTGCCGTCTCAGGCGGCGGCAGCGGAACGGGCTCGCCAGATATTCGGCATCGGCCGGGACCAGGACGGCGCGATTGCCGGTGTGGGCACGATATTCGAACGTTATAACCAGGCACTGGAAAATTCATTCTACTACTACCGGACGTTTATTGCGCCGGCGCACCGCCGGACGCTGCTGGCCACGCATTTGATCATTAACACAAGGGATTACCTGGAAAAGGCCTTTGTCACAGGCGATCGTCCGAAATGTATCGGCATGATTGTTGAGGTGGAAAACGAACATCTGAAAAAAGAACGCAATCAAGCCGTCTGGCCTTACTCAGGATTTACCTACATCGGGAAAAACCCAAAAGGTGCGCACGTCAGGGTATACTATTTTGAAGGTGCGCGCATTTCCTGAACAACCCGCCGCGGGTTTATGATATCACGGGCCGCCCCCGCCCCAGCTCAGCTTGGCCTTTAACACGTCAAAGTACCGCTGCCCCGGCAGCATGATCATATTGACCGAATGAGGGGCACGCTCAATCACCAGACTGTCGCTTTCATCAATCTCATATCCTTCCTGGCCGTCAAGGGTCACCATGATATCCGGCGGTTTCTGAGCAATGGTCAGGGTTATTCTGGCGGTTTCCGGAACCACCAGCGGCCGGTTGGTCAGCGTAAACGGACAGATGGGGGTCAGCACAATGCCCGCCACGGTGGGATGAATCACCGGACCGCCTGCGGCCAGGGAATACGCCGTGGAGCCGGTGGGAGTTGAGATAATCAACCCGTCCCCGTGATAGGTGGTCAGGTAATGATCGTTGATCACGGTCTTTATGTGGGCGAGCCGGGCCAGCGCGCCTTTGTTGATCACCACGTCATTGAGTACCATGCGGGAGACATATGCGGCATTGTCCTTCATGATGGTGACCAGCAGCCGCATGCGGGGCTGCACCACAAAATCGTTTTTCAGAATCTTTTCTGCGGCGGAAAACATATCCATTTCAACGGTTTCCGACAAAAACCCCACCCCCCCGAACTTGATGCCGATAACCGGTATATCCAGTTCCCCGATCCACCGGGCTGCGCTGAGAAAAGTGCCGTCACCGCCCAGCACAAAAACGCAGAACAGATCCGGCTGAACGGGCTGATTATCCTGATTATCAAGGTCTTTCCGGAATACGGTGATCCCCCTGGCAATGAGCCACTGTTCCAGGGCGTCCGCATTCCGGGTTGCTTCCGCATCCGGTTTGACCACGATACCGATCTTTTTCATCTTTCTTCTTCCTTGTACTGTCCCGCCGGATAACTCCCCAGAATCCGTAATGTATGACAATGGGCCGCCAGTTCGGCTTTCAGGTCGGCATATTCGTCACTGGTCAGATCGCACTCCACATCGGCAAAAAACATGTACCGCATGGTTTCCGAGGGCAGGGGCCGGGACTCCAGCTTTCGCATATTGATATTCCCGTGGGCCAGGATCTGCAATACATTCACCAGCGCCCCGGAACGGTCGGAAAGCGTAAACAACAGGGAGGTTTTGTCCCTGTTGCCCCCTTCCGGCGGCTCATTACCAATGACAATAAACCGGGTCCAGTTATCCGGGGTATCCTGAATGTGACTTGCAAAAATATTCAGTGAAAACATATCCGCCAGCTTCCGGTGACCGATGGCAGCCCAGTCCGGTCGTTGCGCGGCTTTTTCAGCCGCGACAGCCGTGCTTCGGACAGGCACGAATTCGGCATCCGGCAAATGGGTGTCAAGCCAGCCCATGCACTGTTCCAGCGCCCGTGCATGGGAGCACACCGTTTTTACATCGGCCAGATCCCGGCCCGTCCCCATGAGGAAATGACTGATCCGGCAAAACATCTCCGCCTGTATATAAACATCGTATTTCAGAAACAGGTCCAGGTTCTGCCCCACACTCCCCTGCAGGGAATTTTCAAGGGGAACAATGCCCAGGGTGGCCTTGTTCCCGGCTACGGCGGCAAATACACCGTCCAGATTGCGGCACGATTCAAAGTCCGTGCTGCTGCCCAGAAGCTCCACGCCGGCAAAAAAGGAAAACGTCCCTTCCGGCCCCAGGTAAACGGCTCGCTGGGGCTTTTGCAATTTACGGGACGAAGAGAGGATCTCCCGATAGATGGCCCGAAGATGGTCTTCCGGCAAAACACCGGGATTTGCGGCGATCAGCCGCGACAGCACCTCTTTTTCCCGGAACGGTTTGAACACGGTTTCATCGGTTTCCGATTTCACCGCGCCCACGGCCAGACACAGGCGCGCCCGCTGGTTCAACAGTTCCAGAATATGGTCATCGGTTTTATTGATCTCCCGGCGCAGGTCCGCAAGGGACCGGGCAGGTTTTTGTCTGTCCACTTCGCTCATGTGTATCCTTCCGCTGGTTTTCATTTCAACGTTCCAATATTCAATATTGCACTATACCACAATCTATGTTAATTAAAAATGCCATGAAACAGTATGTTATCGATGAATTAAGACCCGGTGACACCGAAAAGCTGAGCGATTACCTGGCGCAGCAATTCGGTCCGCCATCCATGGGTACCATTTTCTGGATTCCCATACCCGAAACGATCCTTACCAGTGATCAGGCGAAACACAAGACCTGCCAGCCGCACAGCTTTGCGGTAAACCTTGAGGATTCCAAGCTTGTCTGTGAACTGCTGATCCGGACGCGTAATGTGATGCGATGCAATTGTATCGGCTATGCAACACCTGAACAACGGGAATGGATTATTCAGTATGTCGATTCACTGTTTGATCATCTGTCTCTTACCACCTAACCATTGAAGGAACGCCCCATGCTGAAAATCATTCCGCTTGGTGGAACCCGCGAGATCGGCCTGAACATGATGGTGATCGAGTACAACAATGTCGCATTTGCCATTGATGCAGGCCTCATGTTCCCTGAAGGATATATGCTGGGGGTGGATATTGTCATTCCGGATATGGAGTATGTCCGGGCAAAACAGAACGACTTTGCCGCCATTGTACTTACCCACGCCCACGAAGACCATATCGGCGCTCTGCCTTTCCTGCTGCGGGATGTAAATGTCCCGGTTTTCGGAACGCCCTTTGTGCTTGAACTGGTGAAGCACAAGCTGGAGGAAGTGGGGCTGCTTGCAACCGCCCGGCTTCATGAAATCTCACCGGAAGAGATGCTGCGCATCGGCCCGTTTGAACTGGATTTCATCCGGGTCAACCACAGTGTGGTGGACGGTGTGGGGATTGCCGTCAAAACCCCGATGGGGACCCTGATCCATACCGGCGACTTCAAAATAAGCGAAAGCCCTTTCCCCTGGATGAACACGGATGTGAACAAGTTCGCCTGGTACGGCCGACATGGCGTGCTGGCCCTGCTGTCGGATTCTACCAATGTGGAAAAAGAGGGCTATACCATATCGGATAAAAATGTGGGCGAAACCCTTCAAAAGATTATTTCCCAAAGTACCGGCAGGGCGATCATTGCCCTGTTTGCATCCAATATTGTCCGCATCCAGCAGATCGTCAATATTGCGGCCAGCACCAGCCGGAAGATCGCCTTTGACGGCAAAAGCATCGAATTGAGCACCCAGATCGCAAAAGACCTGAACTATCTGCGGATTCCCGATGGCATCGAAATCGACATCCGGGACACGGATCATTTCCCGGATGATGAAGTTATTGTGGTGACCACCGGCAGCCAGGGCGAACCGATGTCCTCGCTGGCCCGTATGGCCACGGGCCGCAACAAAATGATCAAGACCAGGAAAGGCGATACCATCATTCTCTCCTCCAAGTTCATACCGGGCAATGAAAAAGCCATTGCCAACATTATCAATCATTTTTACGAACAGGAAGCCGATGTGGTCTATGAAAAGATATCTGATATTCATGTGTCCGGCCATGCCTTCCAGGAAGAGCTGAAACAGATGATCAACCTGGTCAAGCCGGAATATTTTATTCCCATTCACGGTGAACGCCGCCACCTTGTGCTGCATACCCGGCTGGCTCAATCCGTGGGCATTTCCAGGGCCAACACCCTCCTTCCGGACAATGGCCAGATCATCGAATTCTCTCCACACGGCGCCCGCACCGGTGGCCATGTGGAAACAGGCCGGGTGATGGTGGACGGCAAGGGCGTGGGTGATGTGGGCAGCAGTGTGCTTCGGGAGCGAAAAGAACTGGCCGAAGACGGCCTGGTGATTGTCAGCATGGTATTTGACGAAGAGACCGGCATCGTTATTCACGGGCCGGAGCTCACTTCCAAGGGGTTTGTCTTTTTTAATGTCACCGGTCACCTGCTGGAAGACGCCCAGTGCGTGATTCTTGAAATCGTGGAGGAAATCAACCCGGATGTCCCAGACCGG
This sequence comes from Thermodesulfobacteriota bacterium, assembly GCA_034189905.1. Taxonomy (GTDB): domain Bacteria; phylum Desulfobacterota; class Desulfobacteria; order Desulfobacterales; family Desulfosudaceae; genus JAXHTY01. The sequence goes on along the minus strand of JAXHTY010000019.1, from coordinate 73,111 downwards.
GTTGCCATTATTGAGTCCCGGCTGAAAAGCGCGTTACGGCAGTATTTTAAATTCACCATCCGGCGGCGGCCGGTTGTCATACCGGTGATTATTGAAGTATAATATCATGATGGCTTCGTAAAAAGCCCGATTTCTACGTTGCGGTGCATCGCTCGTCATGCTACGTACAATTAAGTACGCTCCATTCCTCGCGATGCACCGGCGCTTGAACTCGAACTGCTTACTTTGCCATCAGAAAGCGACTTTTAACACGAGCATTAACCTGTATTATGAAAAAAGAACTCGGCGGCATACTGATATTTTTTCTGGTGATCCTGACCCTGGTCAGCCTGCTCACCTATAGTGCATCCGACCCGTCGCTGAATCATGCCGGTGCATCCGGGGAGATTGAGAACTTTTTCGGTCCGCTGGGTGCCTATACCGCCGGCTTTCTTCTGGGCGGATTCGGTCTCGGAGCGTTCTGGATACCTTTTCTGTTACTGCTGGCCGGTGTCCGTATTTTCCGCGGCAGGCCGCCAAAAACCATCATCCCGATCATCCTGGGCGGCCTGGTATTGATCATTGCCACGGGCACTCTCTTTGCGTTCCGCCAGCCCGCCTATCTGCTTTTCGGCACCGAATTTTCCGCCGGTGGCATCACGGGTATTCCCCTGCAACATTTTCTGGCCCGTTTCAGCGGCCGTGCCGGCGGTATGTTGATTGCGTTTCTTCTGTTTCTTGCCGGCCTGATCATTGCCACCGGCTTTTCACCCGTACGGTTCGGCAGACTGTGCTGGAAGCTGGGATATGCCCTGTTTAACCGGATTCGAACATCCTACATCATCCGAAAGGAACGCAAACGAAAGGCTGTGAAACGGGCGGCCGCCAAAAACAAACAACCCCGGCCCAAGCCCGCAAGAGAAGTCAAAATCAAAACCCCGGTCGCCCCTCCCGCAAAACCCGTGCCCCGGCCCAAACAGGAAGAGTTCGACTTCATGAGCCCTTCGGGCGCCTATACCCTGCCCTCGATCAAATTTCTCAACGAACCGGATGAACGTCCCGCATCGGTTGACGATGAAAGCCTTGAAATGCAGGCCCGGCTGCTTGAAAAAAAGCTGGAGGACTTCGGCATCCAGGGCGAAGTAACGGAAATTTCGCCCGGTCCTGTTGTTACCACATTTGAATACAAACCCGCACCCGGCATCAAGATCAATAAAATTGTCAATCTGTCCGACGATCTTGCCCTGGCGCTTCGGGCCATCAGTATCCGCATTGTGGCACCCATTCCCGGCAAATCCGTGATCGGCATCGAGATCCCCAATGCGGAACGGGAAATTGTGCGGATCCGGGATATTATTATCTCACCGGTTTTTGACAAGCTTAAATCCAAAATGACCCTTTGTCTGGGCAAGGATATTGTGGGCGAACCCGTTGCCGTTGAAATGGACAAAATGCCACACCTGCTGGTGGCCGGCTCCACCGGTTCCGGTAAAAGTGTGGCCCTGAACACCATGATCTGCAGCCTGCTGTACAAAGCCCGGCCCGACGAGGTCAAGCTGTTGATGATTGATCCCAAGCGCATCGAGCTTTCCCTTTACGACGGCATTCCTCACCTGATTACGCCGGTGGTCACGGACATGAAAAAGGCCACCAATGCCCTGAACTGGGCTGTTCGGGAGATGGAGGAACGTTATCAGAAGCTGTCGGAGAAAAAAGTCCGCAATATCGCCCAGTACAACCGGAAGATCGAAAAAGAGAGCGGGGATGCCGAACAGGAAGCGGCCAAACTGCCGTACATTGTCATTATCATCGACGAGTTTGCCGACCTCATGGCCGTGGCCTCCCGGGATGTGGAAGCGGCCCTCGCACGGCTGGCCCAGATGGCCAGGGCCGGCGGCATTCACCTGATTCTCGCCACCCAGCGACCGTCGGTGAACGTTCTCACCGGGCTGATCAAGGCCAACTTTCCCACACGCATCTCTTTTCAGGTCTCCTCCAAAACCGACTCCCGGACCATACTGGATGCAAACGGCGCGGAAAGCCTTCTGGGCAACGGCGACATGCTTTATCTGGCACCCGGGTCGGCCAAACTGCAGCGTATCCACGGTGCTTACATATCTGAAGAAGAGGTTTGCCGCATCATTGAATTTCTCAAAAAACAGAAACAGCCGGAATTTGACGACCGCGTCACAGCGCCCCCGCCCCGGCAGGAGGCAGAAACCGGCGAGACCGAATATGACGAACGGTATGACGAGGCGGTGGCCCTCGTGGCTAAGACCCGTCAGGCGTCTATATCCATGGTTCAGCGCCATTTGAGAATCGGCTATAACCGGGCCGCCCGGATTATTGAAACCATGGAACAGGAAGGGGTTGTCGGCCCTTCGGACGGCGTCAAACCCAGGGAGGTACTGATTGCCAATCTCGATGAAATGGATTCCTTGAAATGAGCTTTGACCGGGAACTGTTTGATAACACCAGAGGCTTTCTTGATGACGCGGAAGCCGACCATTTATATGAAATTGCCCGGCTGGCGGCCCCGATGGGGCCGTGTCTGGAAATCGGCAGTTATTGCGGTAAATCCGCCATCTGTATCGGCACAGCCTGCCGGGAAACCGGCAACACCCTCTTTTCCATTGACCATCATCAGGGCTCTGAAGAACAGCAGCCCGGGGAAGCCTATTTTGACCCGTCCCTGTTTGACTATGCCAAGGGCAGGGTCAACACCGCCCCGGCTTTTCTGACCGCCATAGAATCAGCCGGCCTCACGGATACCGTGGCCCCCATGATCTGCACATCAAAAACCGCTGCCCGATGCTGGGCCATGCCGCTGGGCTTTGTGTTTATCGACGGAAGCCACGCCTTTGAGGCTGCCGAAACCGATTATAAGTGCTGGTCACCGCATATTGCACCGGGCGGATTTCTGCTGATCCACGATATTTTTGAAGACCCGGCCGAAGGCGGCCAGGCCCCTTACGAGGTTTATCAGATGGCCCTGTCCTCGGGCAATTTTACGGCCCACTCACGGGTCAAAACCCTGGGGGTTTTGCAGCGGCTGGCCTCATGAGTCTGCTTCAACAGCAACACCTTCTAACACTGCCGCAGGAGGTGGCTTGACCAGAAATCCTGCAGAAAAATTCAGCGCCATCATTATAATTCTGACCGCAGGCCTCTTGCTGCTGGCCGCCCGGGGGGATTTGTGGCTGGACGAAATCTGGTCTGTAAGGTTTGCCACGGCCGCCAGACATCCGTGGGATATCTTCCGGTTTACCCATGACAACAACCATATCTTAAACACCCTGTATCTCTACCTGATTGGGAAACAGCCTTTTTTCATCGTTTATCGCCTCCTGTCAATCAGCACGGCCATCGGGGCCCTGATAGTAACAGGCAGAATCGCCACCCGCCAATGGGGGGCCGTGGAAGGCATTCTGGTTCTTATATTGACGGGGACGGCCTTTCCTTTCATTCTTTACGGGTCTGAAGCCAGGGGATATGCTCCGGTTCTGTTCTTTACCGTGGCCACCGTTGCAACACTTCAACCCGCCCTGAAGCATGCCTGTCATCCGGATGGGGGCCAGACACACCCGTTAAAGCCTTACGAATTGACGACCCGTGTGACTGTATTCTGGGTCTTATCCATTTTTGGAATACTGTCGCATGCAACTTTTATCATGGTGCTGGTGGCGTTTTTATCATATGCACTTTTTCAAATCCTGATATGGCCCATGGCAGGGAATGACCTGACCGGCATTATCCGTCCTATCATGGCATGCATTATCTTCTTCAGCGTACCGGTAATCTTTCTTATCTTTTTTTATTTCTTATTTCTCCACCACATGGTGCTTGGCGGCGGGCCGGTCTATAAAACCGGCATGGTTATCGGCCGGGCTGCGGCCATGCTGCTCGGTCTTCCGGACACAGGTTTCTTCCGGTCAACCGCCCTGGCCGTTGCCGGTATCATTGTCATTACCGGGACAATGGTACTTTATCAACAGAAGAACAGGTTGTGGGTGTTTTTCCCGGTCATGCTGGTCATTGCCCCGGCCCTGGTGCTGGTGGTGACCGCACCCACCTATCTCTATTTCCGGTATTTTATTATCTGCCTGCCGTTTTTTTACCTGCTGCTGGCCAGAACCCTGGCCGTCTTTTACCGGTTTATCGCAGGAAAAAACCCATTCGCGGCAACCGCCCTTGTCGCCCTTGTCATGGCCCTGTTTATAACGGGGCAAACCGTCCGTATCATTCCCCTGATCGTTCACGGTCGGGGCCATTACCGGGCGGCGCTGACAGAAATCGCCGAACAGGCCGCCAATCTCCCGGTTACCATCGGCAGTGACCACGACTTTCGAAACAAGCTGCTGATCCGGTTTTATGCAGACATTGAGGGGCTTTCCGGCAAGCTTCAATATGTGGATGAGACCGCATGGGAATACGCCCCGCCGGACTGGTTCATCGCTCACGCCCAGGACAGAACAGCTACGCCACGGCAGCATGTCACCATTCCCCGCGCCGGAAGGTTCAGGCTGGCAGCAACCTATGATTACGGCGGGATTTCCGGGTGGCGATGGTTTGTGTACAAGCGGGAGTGAAAAGATTTATTCCCGTGACTTCCGGTTTCCCGGAAAATGGGGGCAGGCCTTCAGGCAGGCAAAACAGGACACCCCGTAGTTGGCAAACATGCTCAGGGTCAACTGATCCATGAATCGCGTCAGAAAACGGCTGCGTTTCACTACGGCCCGAAGTATGCGAAGGTTCCATATTGGCGGCATGAGCGTGTGGTCGATGCAGTTGCCCATGCATTTCATGATATCAATACCCTTTTCCGACAGCGCCCCAGCCGGACAGGCCCGGCGGCAGAGATCGCACTTTCCCGGGCATATGCGGGACAAGTCCTGCGGCGTACCATAGGCGGGCCATTCCATGGTGGTGATCAACCCGCCAAGCCGGAGAATATTGCCCGCTTCCGGATGAATCAGCAACGTATTTTTACCCATCTTGCCCAGTCCTGCTTCCACGGCGGCATGCTTCAGGCTGATCAACCCCCTGGGTTCCCCATTATGAAACCGTAGCGGACTGTAGGAAGGCAGGGGCAGGGCGGCATGCCCGGCTTCCTGAATCATCAGGCACAGGTTATTCATTGCTTCGTTCATCATCTGGTAATAGGTATGAAACGCCGCGGTATAAAATGAATAGATACCGTTATTGCGCGGTGCCTGAAAAACTGACAACGGCAGGGGGTTGGCAGCCACAAGAACGGTTCTGGCACCGGCCAGCATCTCCTGGGGCCGGAACCCTTCCGGGGCTTTCTCATTGAGAATCCGGGCATCGGCCACACCGGACACGGGGATTGCCTTCTGTTCGAGATAGTGATTGACATCTTCAATCATCGTTGTTGACATTGTCTTGCCTCCAATCTGTGTTCTCAGTCCAGTCCGATAGTGCCGCAGGCACAAACACCGTCAGCATCCCGAATCACAAAGGCACGGGTGTCTTGTCCTTCTTTCTGCAAGCCGGCACTCAATTGTGTGACATGCCGCCCGATCTCCTTGTTGTATTGAATGGCAACGTGCTTAATCGTCGATCTGCCATCGGTGGCGTGCTCCACCAGCGTATCCAGGTAGTCAAAATAGACCGCGTTGTTCACATGATCCAGCATATCATAGTCTGAGCGCCGCGTGGTAATGACCATTTCAAAGTCGGGAACCAGCTTCTTGTCCGGCTTCCATGCTTCGATATCCCAGGGCAGGACCGTATCCGGCACCACGCCGTACAGGTTATCGATTGCTTCGGGCACCCGCATTACCCGGCGGCGATTTAGGTCCATATACAGCCAGGAACTGGCAGCCGCAGCCACCGGCTCGCCATTGCACGTCACCACATACTCCCGGTAAGACTTAAACCCCTTGCGGCCACGATGCCACGTACGGACCGTCAATGTCTCTCCATACACCGGCCGCCGGTCCATCTCAACGGCTATCTTGTTTAATATCCAAGCATATCCTTCGGCGATCAATGGATTCGGGGCTGCTACCGCAGCATGATCCCATTGACCGGACAGAGCGGCCTGATGGATATGAGACAATGCCGCGTCCTGAAGGATCCGGACAAACGAATCCAGCCGTATCCGCAGGTCCGGAGCAGTCTGAAAATAATCAACCTCCCGGGTTAATTCATACGTCATCGAACAATCCTTCTAACCGGCCATATCCCCGGCACTTAAAAGGCGTCGTAGTCGATCCATTTCAAATCCTTCGGGATTGTCATCCGTCAGCATAACAATGGCCGAACTGTCAAATGCCGTCCAGTCCGCACACGCACAGGCACACCCGCAGATCACCACCAGGACATTCGGCTGTCCGTCTGTTATCACCGTCACACCATTGGTCCTTGCCATGGCCTGCACCTGTTCCGCGAGAGCCACCCGGTCGTACTCCGGGTTGCAGCCGCCGCAAAACTTTATTCGTAAGGTCTTCTGTGTGCCCATAGTGCATGATTATTCTTTTATACCGCACAACGCCTTGGCCCGTTTTTTCTTTTCCTCCATATTGGCCAGCCGCGCAATCATGACCCGCTGGGCCTGGGGTGATCCCGCGCCGTGCATGGATTCGGTCAGATACCCCACGGCTGCCGTGCCCAGGGTCAGATTCTCGATCAGCCGGAGAATACGGGCTTTGTCTTCTGTGGAGATTCCTTCTTTACCCCTGTAATATTTTTCCAGCACCGGCCCGATTTCCGGGGTCTTGAAATCGGTCTCCGACGGCAGGGTTACCATGAGCCCGCCGGCGATATCCTGGGCCAGACGGGACAGCTCATAGGGGAACCGGGTCACATTCTGCTTGAACACATTGGCCAGCAGGTTATTGACATAATAGGTCCCGCTGGGTTCCTTATGACCGGCCGCGGCGCAGGAGAGAGAGCCGGAAAACAGGGTCTCATTTAAATGGTTCATCTCCACCAGTTTGTCCTTTATATGGGACGCCTTTTCCACACCGTTATATTCGGCAACGGTCTGGGAAGCACCGATCAGCACATCCCCGACCCCGACCTTGCAGGCGTAGCTCTGACGGTGATAGGAGGCAAACCGCTCCACCAGATGGCCGGCAAAATCATACTCCTTGAGCATGAAAATCCGATCGTTCGGGACAAATACGTTGTCGAATACCACCAGGGCCTCATGCCCGCCGAAGCAGGGATTTCCCCTGTCGATAAGGCCCTCCTCCAGTTTCCGGGTGTCGCAGGACTGCCGGCCCATGATATACGTGATGCCCTCGGCGTCACTGGGGAGGGCGAATGATACGGCATAGTCCTTATCCGCTTCCCGCATGGCAATGGTAGGCATGACAATGACCTCGTGGGAATTCACCGCCCCGGTCTGATGGGCCTTGGCGCCGGTGACCACGATCCCGTCGGATTTCACTTCCACCACCCGCAAATAAAGGTCCGGGTCGGCCTGTTGATGCGGGGGCAGGGACCGATCCCCTTTGGGGTCGGTCATGGCCCCGTCACAGGTCAGATCGTTTATCTGCACATATTCAAGATATTTCAAAAACCGCTCATTATAGTTGGTGCCGTGCCTGGCATCAATATCATAGGTGGTCATGGACAGGGCATTCAAGGCGTCCATGCCCACGCACCGCTGAAAGCAGCACCCCGTGTTGGCGCCCAGCAGCCGTCCCATGCGGGTTTTTTTCACCAGATCGTCCGTGCTCTGATGAATATGGGTAAACCGGTTGATTTTCCGGCCCGTCAGATGCGATGTGGCCGTCATGATATCCTCGTGCTCGGGCATCTGGGCCAGTTCATAGGTTTTGGCCACAGCGTTCATGGATGGCCGGATAATGGGGTTGTCCACCACATTGTCCAGTTTTTCGCCGAACAGATAAACCTTGAGGTTCAGCTTGCGCAGGCTTTCTTCATAGGCTTCGGGGGTCATCATGGCTATGTCCTCCTGTTATGCGGTTAAAAATGCCAGTGCCGTATCCAGCATCCGGTTGGCATATCCCCACTCATTATCAAACCAGGCCAGCACATTCACCCCGGTCTTGCCGCTGACCCGGGTCTCAATGCCGTCAATCACCGCCGAATGGGGGTCATGATTAAAGTCCCACGATACCAGGGGCAAATCCGTATATCCCAACACGCCCCGCAGCCCACCGGTGGCGGTATCCCGCAGAATAGTGTTAACCGTAGCGGCATCGGTAGGGGTTCTCACAAAACAGTTCAGATGAATGGCAGATACGTTAATCGTCGGGACCCGGAGAGCCATAGCCTCAAAACGCCCCGTCATATGGGGGAGGATGCGGGCGATTCCCCGGGGCAATTCTGTCTTTACAGGAATCACCGACTGGCTGGAACTCCTGGACCGCCGCAGATCCCGGTTATGATATGCATCAATCACCGGCTGATCATTCATCAGGGAATGAATGGTGGTGATCATGCCGTGCTCAATACCCAGCGCATCGTCCAGAACCTTGATCACCGGGACAATACAATTGGAAGTACATGAGGCATTGGAGATCACCGTATAACCGGATTGAAGGTCCTGATGATTGATGCCATAAACAATGGTGGCATCCACCTCACGATCGGCCGGGCAGGAAAACATGACCTTTTTCGCGCCGCTTTTCAGATGTTTTTCGGCCATATGCCGCTCTCTGACACGGCCGGAGCACTCAAGCACCAGATCCACACCCAGTTCTCCCCAGGGCAGCTTTTCCATGTCGGATTCACCAAAAACCCGAATCGGATCGTCATCGATGTACAGGGTGTCGCCTTCTACAATCACATCCCCGGCAAACCGGCCATGGGTGGAGTCAAAACGGGTCAGATGGGCAATGGACTCAATAGCGGCAAGCTCATTGATCGCGGCAATCCGCATCTTTTCCCGATGGCCGGTTTCATAGAGCGCGCGAAGAACGCAACGCCCGATTCGACCGTACCCGTTAATTGCAAGCGAAAATGTCATGGTTGTAATCTTTGATGCACTCGTAAAAAGTCGAATTTGGGATGGCAAAGTAAAAAGTTCAAGATCGAGGCGCGCAAATCTCGAGGAATGGAGCGTACTTAGTTGTACGTGACATGACGAGAGATGCAGCGCAACAAAGATATTGGACTTTTTACGAAGCCATCAATCTTTGGTATGCTTCCATTCTGATAATCCTATAAGTTCTTCCAACTTATTTCAAGACCCGAATATCCCTCTTTGATTTGACATTCACCGATATTTTTTCTATAGTTTACAATCTTTCAAAAATCGTTTTGCAACACGGACCGCAACTACTAAGGAGGGGTCGTATGGACAGCCAAATGGACCACATTGACCTGGAAAAAGGGAAGATCCTGCATGAAGGAACCTGGTATTCCGCGCAGGAACTGACTGAAAAAATTCAGGAAAAAATTCAGTCCGGCGAGATGAAGTTTGCCCGTCTGGCCGCGCTGCTGGAAGAGCTCAATGCAGCCATGGAAGACATTCATGTGCTTGAAACAAAAATTGTGATTACCAAACAGCAGTATGAAAAACTTACCCTGATCGGCGGCGGAAGCGACAATCAAGCCGTTCGAAAGGCGGTACTGGCGCTCATAGAATCGGATAATCCGGTCGCCGGCAACCAGGTCCCTGATGTTACCTTTACCAGCCCGGACGATCCCGCCGCCCAAAGTCAAACGCCCCAGTTTGTGGAAGCCGGCGGTACCGGCAAAAAGGCCATTATCAAATGCACCAAGTGCAATGCCCCGATCCAGATTGATGTGGACGATATGCCCCCTGAAGTGCGGTGCCCCACCTGCAATGCCAGGGGTATACTCAAGACCCACAAAAACAAGCCCCAGTTCAAGGATCAGTATCTGGGATAATATACCCGATCAACAAACCGCCTTTGTCCTGTCGCAGCAAAGGCGGTTTGTTGTTTCTGAACCTTCGCCGGCTCCCGGTGCTCCGGGTTAGATGAACATGACCGCCACTCCGCAGGCAAATTCCGAAAATCGCAATCCCGGCCCTTGGTGATATCCTTATATTTGCCGGCCACAAAAAACCGGACCGTAAATACTTTAAAAACATACTCCAATTACCGTACGTCCATGTTGGCCGGATATCCGGACCCGGATTCAGTTACCCCCTTGCAATCCCCTTAATCAGGCTTATATTTTCAAACTGAATATTAAGATCATCACCAGTTAAGGAGTATACGAGAAATGAACAATCAGATTCGGACAACAATTCTGCTGGGCGCATTGACAGGCGTTATTGTACTGGCCGGCGGCATGATCGGCGGTAAGGGCGGCATGATTATCGCACTGGTCCTTGCCGCGGGAATGAACTTTTTTTCCTACTGGTACTCTGACAAGATTGTTTTGAAGATGTACCGGGCCAGGCCGATTCTGCGTGAAGAAGCCCAGGGCCTTTACCAGATGGTGGAAACGCTTGCCCAACGGGCCGGGTTGCCCATGCCCACGGTGTTTGTCATACCGCAGGAGGCGCCCAATGCTTTTGCCACGGGCAGAAACCCGGAGAACGCCGTGGTTGCCGTCACCCAGGGGCTGTTACGGCACATGAACGACCAGGAACTGGCCGGTGTTATCGCCCATGAACTGGGGCATGTTAAAAACCGTGACATTCTGATCGGTTCCATTGCCGCGACCCTGGCCGGAGCCATCATGGTGCTGGCCAGCTTTGCCCGATGGGCCGCCATATTCGGGGGTGTGGGCAGGAATGATGACGACGGCGGCGGCATCATCGGCCTCATTGCCATGTCGATCCTGGCCCCCATTGCTGCCATGATGATCCAGATGGCCATCTCCCGGTCCCGGGAATATCTGGCAGACAGCACATCCGCCACCATAACGGGCAATCCCGAAGGCCTGGCCAGTGCACTGGCCAAGCTGGGGGCGTATTCCAAACAAATTCCTTTTCAGGCGGAGCCGGCAACCGCTCACATGTTCATCACAAACCCGCTTGCCGGTAAAAGCCTGATGAACCTTTTTTCCACCCACCCCCCCATTGAGCAGCGGATCGCGCGGCTTCGGGGGTAATAAACCAACAACCATGGGGCAGGGCATTGCCCCCCTGCCCCATGAATTCACACCCCCGTCACCACGCCCGCATTGCCTGTCCAATCAGACAATACCCTGTCCCCAAAACCCGGATTTTATCGGCTGCAATACACTTTTGGGCCTGTATTTTGCTTTTAATCTGGATGGGTCGTAAAAAAGATGACATACCACCGTGATTCAGACAAAAGGGTACTTCGCTGACTTTATAACAAGCACCAGGAAGCCCTTTTTTATCTTTCAGGCAGGTTAAATTGAGGGGAGACAATGATGATGGTCTCGTAAAAAGTCAAATTTGGAACGGCAAAGTAAAAAGTTCAAGTTCGAGGCGCGCAAATCTTGAGGAATGGAGCGTACTTAGCAGTACGTGACATGACGAAAGATGCAGCGCAACAAAGAAATTGGACTTTTTACGAAGCCGTCAATGATATCCGGGTAAATTTTACCCGGGAACTTTTTATACGCCCGATAATTTATAAATCAAAGGGCGTCAGACTCTCACACCCTTCACCAGTCACCAGCAGGGTCTGCTCAAACTGGGCGGACAGCGATCCGTCCCGGGTCACGGCGGTCCACCCGTCGTCCAGGATGCGCATCTCTTTTGCCCCGAGATTGATCATGGGTTCTATGGTGAAAACCATGCCGGGAATCAGCTTTATACCCTTGCCCCGCTCGCCATAATGGGGAACCTGGGGCTGTTCATGGAAATCAAACCCTACACCGTGACCAACGAACTCACGTACCACGGAACATCCACGCGGTTCCACATAATTCTGAATCGCCCAGCCGATATCTCCCAACGTGCTGCCCGGCGCCACCATTTCAATGGCGGCCCTGAGACTGCCGCGGGTCACCTTCACGATCTTGCGGGCGTCTTCACCCGGCATACCGGCAAAGAAAGTCTTGTTCGCATCCGCATAATAACCGTCCAGAATCGGTGTTACATCTACATTGACGATATCCCCGTCCTGGATTACCCGTCCCCCCGGTATGCCGTGACAGATTTCTTCGTTGATGGAAATGCAGACGCTTTTGGGAAACCCCCTGTAATTCAGAGGCGCGGGCACGGCATTGTTTTTCACGGTATAATCATGCAGGGTCATATTGATGGCGTCGGTGGCGATCCCGGGCTGAATCATTTCCTCGGCCATATCCAGCAACTCTATTGCCAGCCGGCCGGCCGCCCTAATCCCCGCCACATCCGCCGCTGTTTTCACCCGGATGTTGTGCTGATCAAGATAAAGCTTGTCCAGTTGCTTCTCCCCTCCCTCCCGGTTCAGGCAGCATTTTTTGTATTTCAAACCACTGCCGCACGGGCACGGTGCGTTTCTGTTGGCATTTCTTTTTTTCATCAGTTTTCCACAAATAGCATACAAAATAATTTATTATACAAAACCGGGTATGAGTTTGCAAAGAGAAAGCATCAACATTTTACTTTGAAAAAACTCGCTGAATGATGTATTAACAAAATAGATTCTTTTTATTAAACAAACGTGGAGCCGGCTGAACAGGACCGGCGGGAAAAGCCTCAAGTGAATGAAATGAATCAGAAAAAAGATACAGATCCGCCATTTACAATTCAGTCACCGGACACAGTCCAAAGCGATATATTGACGGCCATGGCATATCAATACCGCCATATGCGGGAGATTGATATTGAAATCCGGCAGCCGGAATTTACATCGGTATGCCCCATGACCGGCCTGCCCGATTACGGCAGCATCATCATCACCTACCGGCCGGATCGCCACCTTCTGGAGCTCAAATCCCTGAAGTACTATCTTTTGCAATACCGTAATGTGGGCATATTTTACGAACATGTGGTCAACAAAATACTGGAAGATATCAGCGGGGTTATCCTGCCCGAACGAATTGTCGTCAGAGGAGAGTTTACCGCAAGAGGCGGCATTACGGCGAATGTAACGGCTGCAGCAGGCATACAGGAGAACGGCCATGACCTTGCTTGAGGCATACTTTGTTGTTGTCGAAACAAAAGAGTGTCCCTTCTATGAAAAAAATGACGAATTCAAACTGGCGGTCAACGCGCTGCACATGCCCGCCGGCAAACCCACCTGCACAATTCTTATCGATGACATCAAAACCCGTTTCAGTACCGATTTTGAAGACATGCCGGCAGATACCGCAATGGAATTCTGGTGCAGCGGCTGTACAGGACGTCTCAAGCTGGTTTATGAGCGTGGCAGCGAGTATGTATTTGACGCCGAAGAGCAGCACGACAGCGCCCGGGACAATATCGCCCGGCTGCTGCGCAATTTCTCGTTCTTCAAAACCTTGAAAAAACATGAAGTCAAACATCTGGTGACCTTTATCCGGCACAGGCAGTTTGCCAAAGGGGAAACCATTATTCAAAAAGGGCAGATCGGCAAAAACCTCTATGTCATTCTCTCCGGTATGGTGGAGGTTGTGGGAGAAAATGACGTCAACATCGCATTCCTGGGAAAAGAGGAAATCCTCGGCGAAATGAGCCTGATCAGCGGCGATGCCGCCGGCGCCACCATCAAGGCGGTGGAGCCCACCAAGGTGATTTATTTAAACAGTCGGAACTTCAGACGGCTTCTGCGGAAATTCCCGTCCCTGCAAATGTACTTTGCAAGCCTCCTTTCCAAGCGCCTGTCCAAAACCAATACCGCCAGAACCGATGAACTGGAATCTGGCATGTCCGGCAACCTGTCGGAGATGCCCCCTTCCGAGCTGCTGCAGACATTTAACATGAATCAGAAAACCGGGGTTCTGACCTTCAAATTTCCCCACAACAGCGCTACCATCACATTCAAACAGGGAGAGCCCATACGGGCGACATTCGGGGAACTGAAAAGCCGGGAAGCCTTCTGGGCGGTGCTCAAGGAGACCACGGGCCGGTTTAAGTTTACCCCCGGCCTGCCGCCGGAAGAAGCATCCCGAAGTGAAATCGGCCAATTCATGTGGCTGCTGATGGAGGGGCTGTCCCGCATTGATGAAGAGATACACCAGCAGGCGCAGAGCGACGCCGGCGCATAGAAACATCATGCCTGTTCCGGGCCGAAGGGCTTCACCCACACAATCAAATAGGGCAGCAGCGTCAGAGCGGCGATAAGGGCAATCAGCATGGCCAGCCCGGTGAGCAGACCGAATACGATAGTCGGAATAAAGTTGGACAGGGCCAGTATTGAAAACCCGACAATAATGGTAACGGATGTATAGTACATGGCATACCCGATACTGCCGTGGGAACGCCGCATGGCGGTATGATAATCGTATCCGGCTAAATACTCGCGTTTAAACCGGTGGATATAGTGGATGGTATCGTCCACAGCAATCCCCACACTGATGGCGGCAATGGTAATGGTCATCATGTCCAGGGGGATGTTCAGCCAGCCGATAACGCCAAGAACCACGGCAATGGCCAGTAAATTGGGGAAAATCGCGATTATCGAGACCTTGACCGACCTGAACAGCACCAGAAACATGGTCATCAGAGCCAAAAGCACACCGCCCAGGGTCTTGATCTGGGAATTAAAAAGGCTCTGGAGCATATTATTGTACAATACCAGCATACCGGTCAATCGGACCCCGTCATCTTCGAACCCGAACCGGTCCCGGATATCATGCGCAATGGTCTGAATCAACCGGTTGCGTCGCAATGAAGGGGCTGTATCCACGATTCGCACCATCAGCCGGGCTTCATTATTGTCAATGGAAACAAATGGCTTGACCAATTGATCTCTGTACTTTTCCGGCAGTTCATTGTAAATCAGGGGCAGCTCAAAACTGTCCAGGGACTCACCATTGTTCAGTCGGCGGGCAACTTTCAGCATGGTGCCCAGGGAAAGCACCTTACCGGTCACCGGAATATTTTCCAGATAGTCGTGCACGTCTTCAATCCGGCCCATCTTGTAGGGGGTGAACCAGTAATGCTCCGCGCTCTCTTCGGCCTCGAACTCGGCAAACATGTCAAATTCGTCCCCGCCTGCGGCCTGATCCCCCTCTTTATTAACATCGCCCGCCGTTGAACCGTCCGGGGAAAAATTTAAAATCACATCCAGGGGAGTGGTGCCGCCCAGCTTCTGGTCGATGATCTTCATACCCTGATAAATTTCCGTTGATTTCTTGAAATAGTTGACAAAGGAGTTTTCAACGGTAAGCCGGGAAATTCCCGCCACACTCACAATCAGCGCAGCCACACTGGCCCAGACAATGGCCGTTCCGTGACGCTCGGTGAGGTTGGCCATCCCCCTGGTCAGCGCGCCGCCGCCACCGGATACCGGTGGCGGCGGTGTTTTTTTCATCAGCACTAACGCAGCAGGGAAAAACAGAAACGTGACCAGCAGCGAGACGATAATACCCCCTACCATCATCCAGCCAAAGGTAATCACCGGCTTGATGTTGCACAACAGCAGCGACCCGAATCCCGCCACGGTTGTGAAGCCAGCGTAAAGGCACGGAGTCAGTTTCAACCGCATTGTTTCGACAACCAGAGTCATCTGATCAGCGTCGGGGGTTTCCCCCAGCAACTCCCTGTACCGGACCACCAGATGAATGGCAATGGCCATGGTAATGATCAACTGAAGGGAAATAAAGTTGGAAGAAATAACCGTTACCTTCCAGCCGAACAGGCCCAACAGCCCCATCATGGCAATAGCCGAAAAAGCACAGCACAGCATGGGCAGCAGCACCCACCGGGGACGCCGAAAGATGATACCCAGCATGAGCACCAGAAAAAAGAACACACCCGCACCAAAAACCTTTAAATCATTTTTTATAAACCGGATGAGGTCGTTTGCAATCATGTTAACCCCGCCCAGAAACAGATCGGCTTGATCTTCATGGGTAGCCATGATCTCCCGGATATTGGCGATCAGCGCATGATTTTTCTTGCGGTGGACATTCCGTGCCGCATATATCTCGTTCTCCAGCGTTTTCAGCAGTGATTGTTCTTTATCCGTCAGGCCGGTGGCGGCTCTTTTGTCTACCAGCCGGTCCCGCTTTTCCAATTTATCCTGAAATTGCTGATTGGTGGTGAGATTGATCTGGATGCCCGTTGTCTTAAGGTCAGGGCTCACCAGCAGGTTCTTATACAGAGGACTGTTTTGCAGTTCCTTTCTGGCAAGAGCCATATCAACACCCGGTGATGCCAGGGTCGGCAGGGATCCGGACAGCTCTTTCAAAGGCACCGGCGGGCTTTCCAGCAACGGAACATCCAGTAATGTCACCACAGATGCCACACCCGGCACTACGGCCAGTTCATCCCGGAGCGTGGCCAGGTCCGATAGGGCCGCCTCTGACAGCAGATCCGCCTTGGGCGTATAGGCGATAACAAGAAACCCCTGAATGTTATAACGGTCGTAAATCTCCCGGGCGTACTGAATATCTTCGTCATTTTCGTTCACCAGGGTATCGGCGGATGCATCAATCTGAAAATTCCTGGTGAAATAGCCCAGTGCGGCAATGACGGCGAAAAACACCAGCAAAAGCCGCCACGGCCGGTTCAGAAGAGAAGTATAGAGTCGTGCAACCAGCGAATCCGTGACGCTCATTGTCATCTTTCCATAGATTTAGAGGATGTTTTGAAAACAGCGTGTCGGGATCATTGCTTTTTAAACATCCCGATCACAATGAACACGCCGCCGATGGCAAGGAGGAGATACCAGAGATAGGTTTCGGACAGAACAAGCGCCCATTGCTGTCCCTGCTCCCATGGGATCGAGCTGATCCAATCTGTGCCGGCAATTTGGGAGATCGTGAACATTTCAATATCTTTTTCCATTAGAAAACAGATGCCCTTAAATCCCCAGATGACTCCTGCCACGATCCAGAAAAGAAAACCGATGACCGATACTTTCACGTTCACCTCCATGGTAGGTTTTGTTTAGAGTCTAACCCATAAAACGCGAAAAAACAAGCGTTTTGTATGATTCAGGGACGCGACACATGATGCATTGCGAGTCATGGAATGATGCACTTCCTCAATGCTCACGTCTCAGACGTCTTGCGGCTTTTCGATTTATCACCGGATTTACCGGCATTATCGATTTTCTCCCGCATAAACGCAAACCCGGGGGTAATTTCCTCGGTCAGATGCGTGGGAAGCATGATCTTGGAAGGATACCCCGGGTTCATTTCACCGCCGGTTTTAAACAGGTTTTCCAGTACATAGAACACGAGTTCGCCCGGCATGCCAATGGCCAGTTCATGGGTCTGAGTACCGGAAAAGGAGCGGTCCCCGGCGCCGGGGATGACTACCTGCGGTCTGCCGGTCACAAACGGTATAAGCCCGCCTTTCATACAGGCTTCAGCAAAGCCGTCAAACAGGGATTCAGGGACATGCAGATACTCGTAGCTCAATGCGTGAATCAGATGGGTTATCTGCTCACCGTCACAATAGACCAGCACCGTATGGGGTTCAAAGGGTGCGTGGAACAGTGGTGCACATAACAATCCGCAATATTCCGAAGGGTCATTCACCATATTCGACAGCATAGCCTCCCCCTGTTTTTCAAACCGCCGCTTCTCTGCTGCTTTGTCCTTGTGCCATCCCTGTTGAACCTGACTCTCCATCAGGTCGTCAACAGATATATCGACCCACGAATGGGCTGCGGTTGACGGGGTACAGAAATTATCATCCGCCGTCATGGCCATGGTCATGCCGAACCGTCTGGCCTGGGTAAATGCCTGGCAAAGGGCCAGCTTCTGGCCGAAAGCCGATGGTTGAAAAGCACCCGCCGGAATCTCAGATTGATTTTTTATATACCGCACGGCCAGGGGATAGGTTGAAAAATGGAGCTTGTCCATCAGGGTTTTACCGGCGGCCTGATACTGCTTGAGCATGTCTGCCATGGCATCCTCCACTGACTTACTTTTTGTCGGGAAACAGGCCCAGCACCGAGTCCCTGTCCGCATTGCAGATGCCCCGTTCGGTAATAAAACCGGTCACCAGTCGTGCCGGTGTGACATCAAATGCGTAATTTGCAGCCGCACTGGACTCCGGAACAATCAGAACATTTTCGGTCCGTCCATTGGCTTTTCCCTGCACAAACCGCACCTCGTCAGGATCCCTTTCTTCAATGGGGATCTGTTTCACCCCGTCTTCCAGCTCCCAGTCAAAGGTACTGGAGGGGAGCGCCACATAAAAGGGAATGTCGTTATCCTTTGCCGCAAGCGCCTTCAAATAAGTGCCGATTTTGTTGGCCACATCCCCCGTATAGGTGGACCGGTCCGTTCCCACGATAACCATATCCACCATGCCATGCTGCATCAGGTGTCCGCCGGCGTTGTCCGTAATCACCGTGTGTTTCACCCCCTGACGCCCCAGTTCCCATGCGGTCAGGCGGGCACCCTGATTCAGCGGACGGGTTTCGTCCACCCACACATGCACATCAATACCGTCTTCAAAAGCCTTGTAGATAGGGGCCGTGGCGGTCCCGTACTCGATGCATGCCAGCCATCCGGCATTGCAGTGTGTCAGTACATTCACCGGCTTGCCGCCTTTTTCCCGGCTCATCGCCGCGATCAATTCACTGCCGTATTCGCCGATTTTCCGGCAATTCTCCGCTTCCTCCTCGACTATGGCAAGAGCCTCAACTTTTGCCGCGTTTCGGCATTCTTCGGATACACTTTTTGTCAATGCTTTAGCACAGACCCTGTCAACCGCCCATACCAGATTTACGGCTGTGGGCCGGGCCTGCTTCAGCCGTTCACACGCATCTTGAAAACCCGCTGAAAAATCATTTCCGTCCGGGGCATTCAGTGCCGCCAGGTATGTCCCCAGGGCGCCGGTGGCGCCGATCAGGGGCGCCCCACGCACCATCATATCGCAAATGGCATCAATCACATCGTCCACGGTTGTCAGATCAACAATCACCAGTTCATGGGGAAGTACGCGCTGATCAATAATCTGAACCGCCTTACCATTCTCGGCCAGCCATATGGGTCGCATCGGTTTGCCATCAGTCGCTGTCATCGTCTATCACCTCATTTAAAGGTTATTTTTATGTAGATAAAGGTTTCCGCTACATGGCCGGGGTATAATCCAAGCCTGAGGTAATTGTCTCAGCTTGTGTAGCGGAGGTCTACAGACCCCCGAACACCCGCACAGCAGCGGAACATGGTCAATTCTATCAGAAGCCCCTTTCTGCAGAAACGCCCCGGACTGCGGCGTTGGAAGTTTTTTTACAGAGCAATCTCCTTTTTTACCAGTTTCAGGATCTCTTGAAAACAAAAATAACAGGCATTGCGGCAAGGCCCTTGTGTGGCAGATTATCCACACATCCATGCTGGCACACTTTTCGCTATGTTAACCTTATGGAGCACAGGTGATCGTTACCAAAAGGAGGTACTGCGATGTCATTTTTAAAACAACTGATGGTGTGCTGTTTAATGGTGAGCATCTGCATTCCCATGGCCATTGCCGGTGAAAAGCCGGAAAACTACTGCCAGGACCCGGCATCATGGGAGAAGTGGGAAGCCTTGTGCGAAAAATACCCGCATGACAAAAACATACAGATACTTCATGCCCTGCGCATCGGGTTGTGCCGGAAGGTGGAACAGGGAGACCTCACCGTTCCCCAGGCCACAGACATCTTTGAAACCGCCAGAAAGTCGGTTATCCAGCAAAAAAAGGCAAAGCATATGGCGGAAAAAGATAACAGTCAACTTTGACGGCTTCGTAAAAAGTCCAATTTCTTTGTTGCGCTGCATCTTTCGTCATGTCACGTACTGCTAAGTACGCTCCATTCCTCAAGATTTGCGCGCCTCGAACTTGAACTTTTTACTTTGCCGTTCCAAATTTGACTTTTTACGAGACCATCAACTTTGATGGTCTTGCTTCATAGGACAAATCCGTGCGGTTTTCCTGCCACACAGGACACACTTGAGAAAAACGCCATATTTCATCAAAAATACGGCCCTTTCAGGCAACATCATTACGGG
The DNA here is from genome assembly GCA_034189905.1 of Thermodesulfobacteriota bacterium. Classification (GTDB taxonomy): domain Bacteria; phylum Desulfobacterota; class Desulfobacteria; order Desulfobacterales; family Desulfosudaceae; genus JAXHTY01. The sequence continues at coordinate 53,161 of JAXHTY010000019.1, read as the reverse complement.
ATTGATCTTCAAGATTGTGCCATCCATGTGAAATGGATGGACACTTATTAAAATTTCATGCCATATTCCGATTACAGACCGCCAAACCCTTCTTCGGGAATCTCCAGGGCTGCTGTCGAGGTGTTCTGAATGGAATCCAGCTTGCCAAGGGTCTCATACAGGACGGTATTGACAAAAAAGTCCGCAGTCTTGACCTGGCCTTCGTAAAAGGTCTTGTCCCCTTTTTTGGCGTCTTCGATTTTCGGCGCTGCCACGCTGGCCCGCCACAACAGCATCCATGCCATGATGGTGTCGCCCATGGCATGCAAAAACGGCAGGGAATGGGCAAACGCCTCTTTGATTTTCCCTTCCATGGCCACACCGCCCAGATGCATGGCCACTTCGCCGAGCCGATTGGCCACCTTTTCGACCCGGTCCGCCATCTGCTTTGTGGCATCCAGGGTTCTGGCGGCGGCAACCGTTTTATTAATCTCCTCCAGAAAACTGGAGAATACCTTGCCCTTGCCCATGGGCATCTTGCGGCCCAGCAGGTCCATGGCCTGGACCCCGCTGCATCCTTCGTAGATAGCTGTAATCCGACAGTCCCGCATATACTGTTCCACCAGATACTCTCTGATATAGCCGGAACCGCCCAGTACCTGCATGGCCTGTGAACAGACATCAAACCCCTTGGAGGCCAGATATTCCTTTATCAGCGGCGTCAGGAGCTCAAACAGGCCACTGTTTTTCCGCTTCTCATCCTCATCTGTCGCATGCATTGCTTTGGTTCCGGCAATGCCGGTGTAATAGAAAAAGCTGCGCATCCCGTCCACATGGGCCTTCATCCAAAGCAGGTTCCGCCGGACATCCGGGTGATTGATAATGGTCACGGACGGTGCGGAATGATCGGCAAAATTGGAGATATCCCGTCCCTGGACCCGCTCCCTGGCATAGTTTACTGCAATCAGGTACGCGGCGGATGAATATGAAAAGGCCTGAAGACCGGTGGCCATGCGGGCCTCGTTCATCATTTCAAACATGATCTTCATGCCCTTTTTCTCTTCACCCAGCAGATAGCCCACACACTTGCCCTTTGATCCCAGGCTCATGCTGCACGTGGCGCTGGCATGAATACCCTGTTTCTCCTCCACGCCGGTACAAACGATATCATTCCGCTCACCCAGGCTGCCATCTTCATTGACCAGGTATTTGGGGACCACAAATATTGAGATGCCTTTAGTGCCGGGGTCATGGCCTTCTATACGGGCCAGCACCGGATGGATAATATTTTCAGTCAGGTTCTGTTCACCGTTGGAGATAAAGATTTTGTTACCGGTCAATGAATAGGTGCCGTCGTCATTTTTTACCGCAGATGTTTCAATCGCCCCCACATCCGTGCCGGCCTGGGGTTCGGTCAGCAGCATGGTACCGCCCCATTCCCCGGACACCAGCTTGGGAACATAGGTGTCGATCAGTTCCTGGGTGCCATGATTGAAAATCATTCCGGCGGTGCTGCACCCCAGGCTTGCATAGGTAAACAGGGGCCAGTTGGCCGACATGAAATATTCGGTGGCAGCCGCGGAAACAAATGGGGGTGCGCCCTGACCGCCCATCTCTGGTTCCACCATAAGGTTCTGCCATTCCCCGTCCAGCAGCAGTTCGCGAAGCCGGCCAAAGGATTCAGGTACGGTAACAGTACCGTTCTCAAACTTGACGCCCACTTCATCGCTTTCCGAGAGAGACGGCAGGATTTCTTTGATCGCCAGGGTCCTGGCTTCATTGATGATAAGATTGCAGGTTTTTTTGTTAAATTCTTTATACCCGCCTTCTTTGAGGTAGGTTTCGCCATCCAGTTGCTCCCAGATGACAAAATCAATGTCCCGTCTGTCTGCCAGTTGTTGTGCCATAACCGCCTTACTCCTTTCATCGGTTGTGAAATTAAATATCATTCAAAAACTGAGCGTTCGTTCAGTTGAAAGTCGTATCATAGCGGTCAGCAGACGAAAAAGTCAAGCAATTAATAGCACCGGTCACAGGAAGGAGGGGCAGGCGTAGAATCGCAAAATCATGTTTTCTTTGATTGCAGGGCATCCTGGAGTTTTTGGCCCAGGTCGCTCATACCGGTGCCCGATGATCCGGCCGTTGCGTCAGACGGACTGTCTGCGGCCTGTTTGCCGGCCTTGTATTGCGCCAGGGTGTCCGCATCAATGGCATCAGCCACGGAAAGGGTCATTTTCTTGGCTGCCGCATCAATGGCATCAATGGCAACGGCCAGTGCATCACCCGCCTTCAGCCGGTCCACGGCCTTAGGGTCGGGCGCCCGGTCAATATTGGACTTGGGCAAAAGGCCGGTAATGCCCGGCGCCAGGCTGACAAAATAACCGAAATCCGCCTTTTTTTCAATCGTTCCGGTTACATGTGCACCAACGGAAAACTGATCTTCAAGACTCAGCCAGGGATCACCTTCAACGTCCTTCATGCTGAGCGACATGCGCCGGTTGTCCGGATCAAGGGATTTGACCACCATCGCCACGGTCTGGTTCGACTGGACCTCGTCCGTGACTTTCATCACCCGCTTGACATGGCTGATCTCACTGATATGGACCAGCCCTTCAATGCCGGGTTCCACTTCCACAAAAGCGCCGAAATCCATGCACCGGGTCACCCGCCCCGTGATTTTATCACCGGGCGAATACCGGCTTGCCACGGTCTCCCATGGATCACCGGAAACCTGCCGGGCCGAAAGCGCAATCTTAACACCGCCGGATTTTGCCGCACCCTTTTCAATGGAAAGAAGCTTGACCGGCAAGGTATCACCCACGCTGACAATGTCCGACGGTTCATCAATCCGGGACCAGCTCAACTCGGATATATGCACCATACCCTCAACCCCGGGTTGGAGTTCCACAAATGCCCCATACGGCATAAGCCGGACAACGGTGCCGTCCATGATATCGCCGGGTTTGACGGTCTTGAGGAATTCGTCACGGGCCTCGGCAAGCTGCCGTTCCAGATGCTTGCGACGGTTCACCACAATGTTCCGGCCGCTCTCCTCCACCCGCTCGATCAGAAATTCCAGGCTTGTGCCGACGTATTCCTCCGGGGTTTCCACATATTTCACATCCATCTGACTGATGGGGCAGAATGCGATCTTACCCATGACCTGAACACGAAAGCCGCCCTTGCAGGTTTCCTTAACCGTTCCGGAAACCGGAATCCGGTTTTTCTGTGCATCATGAATAAGCGCCGCATTGCCCCTGTCGCTGATCACCTTTGAAAGCCGGAGTTCCTCCTCACCGGTGGACACCACATAAAGTTCAAGGCGATCCCCCTCTTTGTGAGGAAACACACCGTCTTCATCGAGAAGCTCGGCTTTCTCCACCACGCCGTCAATTTTCCCGCCGGTGTTCAGAAAAACATTCTCCTCACCAATGGCGATAATTTCTCCGGACACCTTGTCCCCAACCCTGAAATCGGTTTCCGCGCCAGGCAAATAGGATTCAAAAAGAGCGGCAAAATCCTCGGACGCGTCCTGGTTTTCATCATCTTCAAAAGCGGCTTCATCGCCGTTTTTCTCTGTCATGGCAGTTTGCCTCCTTCATTATAAAGACCCAATGCTATTTTTATCAGCATCCCGATTTACTTGCAAGCAGTATCCATCGGGAACGCCATTCTTTATTATTGACACTATTAAAATTTTCTGGTGTAATAACACATTTATACCAAGATAGAAAAGTATCTGAAAATGAAGGAGGATATTGCATTATGGCGGAAGAAAAGGCAAAAAAGGAAAAGCCCCTTGAAAAGATGACCGCAACCGAGTTGCGGGAGGTGGCCAAGGACATCCCCGAGATTACCGGCGCCCACGGCATGAACAAATCCGAACTGCTGGATGCCATCCGCAGGGCCAGGGGCATTGAGGTGACCGGCAAGCAAAAAGACCTTAATTATGTCAGAGAATTGAAATCCGAGATCAGGTCGCTGAAAATCAAACGGGATGAGGCATTAAAGGCAAAAGACACGGACCAGGCCACCATCCTCCGGCGCAAAATCAGTAAACTCAAGAAAAAGACCCGCCGGGCGGCATAATCGATGTTCGGTTTTCCGTTTATCTCCGGGGTAATAAATGAATGAGCAAGCGCAACCCCACAACACCACCGCCAGGTTCTCTGAAAGCACTGATGGACCAGTTCATCGAGGGCCTGCAATCGGAAAAGGGGTATTCTGTCAATACCTGCAGGGCGTATGGCGGCGATTTAAGGGAATTTCTGAATTTTCTGGCTGACAGCCGGGCCTGCGACGCCGACACGATTGAGGAACTGCTGCCGGCGCACGTGACGGGCCTTGCCATACGCGGTTACCTGGGTATCCTGCACCAGCATAAAATCGAAAAAAGCTCGATGGCGCGCAAGCTGGCTGCATTGCGAACGTTTTTCCGGTTCCTGGAAAAACGGGATATAGCCGCGGGGAACCCCACCGACGGAATTCTTACACCGAAAACCGGACGCAAGATCCCCAATTACCTGTCGGTGGACGATATGTTCCGGCTCCTGGATGCCATCACCGGTAAAACCCTGCTGGACCTTCGGAACCGGGCGATTTTTGAGACCATCTATTCCACCGGCATCCGCGTATCGGAAGCTGCCGGACTGGATATCAGCCACATTGAATTTGCCGAAGGCATTGCCCGGGTTTATGGGAAAGGGGACAAGGAACGGGTGGTGCCGGTGGGAGAAAAGGCGCTTGCGTCCATAAAGGTTTACCGGCAGCAACTTTTTGAAGAAACCGGGATCGACGAAAGCAGCGGCCCCCTTTTTTTGAACAAGAACAAAGGAAGGCTGACGGCCCGATCCATCGACCGGGCACTGAAAAAGACAGCCACCAGATGCGGGCTCACCATACCGCTGTCGCCCCATGCGCTCCGGCATTCATTTGCCACGCACATGCTGGACAGTGGTGCGGACCTGCGAACGGTGCAGGAAATACTGGGCCACAAGAGCCTTTCAACAACCCAGAAATACACGCATGTATCAATCGACAAGCTGATGGAGGTTTACGACAATGCCCACCCAAGGGGATAAAGCGCCGGACAGGTTTTACGGCACCACCATACTCGCTTTGCAGCACAACGGGGAGACGGTTGTAGCCGGTGACGGCCAGGTCACCCTGGATACCACGGTGATCAAACACAAGGCCAAAAAGGTGCGCCGCATTTACAACGATAAAATTGTGGTGGGGATTGCCGGCGCAACAGCGGACGCCCTGAACCTTTCCGAGCGGCTGGAAGGTAAGCTGGAACGATACAATGGCAACCTGACCCGCTCGGCTGTGGAACTGGCAAGGGACTGGCGCACAGACAAGTACCTGAGGCGGCTGGAGGCCATGATGGTCGCCGCAGACACGGAGAACATTTACCTGATCTCCGGTAACGGCGATGTTATTGAACCGGACGAAGGCGTGGTCAGTATCGGCTCCGGCAGTGTGGGCGCCCGGGCTGCGGCAACCGCCCTGGTGGCCCATTCGACCCTGAGCGCTGTGGAGATTGCACAGTCCGCCATGAAAATAGCGGCCGACATCTGTATCTACACAAATACCGATATTACGATTGAGCAGTTGTAAGGACAGTTAAGATATGAGCGATTTAAAACCTTCTGAAATTGTAACCGAACTGGATAAATATATCATCGGCCAGGGCCGGGCCAAGCGGTCTGTTGCCATTGCCCTGCGCAACCGGTGGCGGCGACGCCATGTGGACGAAGATCTTCAGGACGAGATCGCGCCGAAAAATATCATTCTGATCGGGCCCACGGGCGTGGGAAAAACCGAAATCTCCCGGCGGCTTGCCAACCTGACCGATTCGCCGTTCTCAAAGGTGGAAGCATCAAAGTTTACGGAAGTGGGCTATATCGGCCGGGACGTGGAATCCATGGTCCGTGACCTGGTGGAGCTGACCATCACCAAAGGGAAAGCCGACGAGCAGGAGAATGTCAAGGAAAAGGCCCGGGCCAATGCCGAAGAGCGGGTGCTGGACCTGCTGCTGCCAAAATCCGGCACGCCCCAATACGGCACACAGGACAATACCGGCACATCCGCTGCATCTCCCGACCTGCCGGAAACCCCGGCAGTCGACAGAAATGCCACCCGGGAAAAGCTCCGGGACATGCTGCGCCAGGGTAAACTGGACGACCGCCAGGTGGATCTTGAGACCACGGATCGGAATATGCCAATGGTGGAGATCTTTTCCAATGCCGGGCTTGAGGAGATGGGGGTCAACTTCAAAGACATGTTTGCCGGGCTTCTGCCGAAAAACAAAAAGCGCCGGCGGACAACCGTCAAAGAAGCGCTGGAACTCCTCATCAACGAGGAGGCCCAGTCCCTTGTGGATACGGAAAAGGTCACCCGGACAGCCATCGAAAAAGTGGAACAGTCGGGTATTATTTTCCTTGATGAGATTGACAAGATCACCGGTAAGGAAGGAGGGCACGGACCGGATGTATCCCGGGAAGGGGTGCAGCGGGATCTGCTGCCCATTGTGGAAGGAAGCACGGTCAATACAAAATACGGGCCCGTTAAAACAGACCATATTCTGTTTATCGCATCCGGTGCGTTTCATACGTGCAAACCGTCGGATCTGATACCTGAACTCCAGGGACGGTTTCCCATCCGGGTGGAGCTCGATTCCCTGGGTCAGGCGGAATTTGTCCGGATTCTGACCGAACCGAAGAATGCCCTGATCCTTCAATATATTGCCATGCTCAGAACGGAGAAGGTCAATGTGACATTCACGGATGATGCCGTTCAGGAGATCGCCGCCATGGCCGAAGCGGTGAATACCAGCACCGAGAATATCGGTGCCAGGCGACTGCACACCCTGATGGAGCACCTTCTGGAAGACCTGTTGTTCGAAGCCCCGGACCTTGCGGGGCAGGATGTGACCATTGACAAGGCATATGTGCAGAACAGGCTGAAGGATATACAGGAGGATGAGGACCTGAGCCGATTTATCCTATGATGGCAAAGTAAAAAGCCATCATCGATACGACTTTTAACAAAGGCATCATTAATTATAAAGCAATTAATAATGGACCCGAACGTTGCCGACATACTGATTGAGGCATTGCCATACATTCGCCGGTTTTCCGGTATGACCATTGTGGTCAAGTACGGCGGTCACGCCATGGTGGATGAGCAGCTGAAAAACGATTTTGCCAGGGACATTACCCTGCTCAAATTCATCGGCTTAAACCCGGTGGTCGTCCATGGGGGCGGCCCCCAGATCAACCGGGTGCTGGAACAGATGGGTATTGAGACCAGCTTTATCCGCGGCATGCGCTTTACCGACGAGCCCACTATGGATGTGGTGGAGATGGTATTGGGCGGCAAGGTCAACAAGTCCATCGTGGCGCAGATCAACCGTCACGGCGGCCGGGCCGTCGGGCTGAGCGGGAAAGACGGCGGTTTGATCGCGGCGGAAAAGCTGACCATCATCCATGAATCCGAGGGGAACGAACCACCGGAAATTATTGACCCGGGACTGGTGGGCAAAGTCACCCACGTGGAGCCGGGCATTATCCACACCCTCGCCGCCCAGGGATTTATTCCGGTAATTGCGCCGGTGGGCGTGGGCGCCAATGGCGAAACTTACAACATCAATGCAGACCTGGTGGCATGTAAAATCGCAGCGGCACTATCGGCCGGGCGCCTGATCCTGCTCACTGATGTGGACGGGGTCATGGATGGCGAAGGCAAACTGATATCCTCCATTGGTGCGGTCAGAATCCGGGAAATGGTGGTCAACGGCATTGTATCCGGCGGTATGATCCCCAAAATCGAACATGCCCTGGCCGCCCTTGAAAGCGGCGTTGAAAAGGTTCAGATCATCAACGGCACCAAGCGCCATTCCGTGCTGCTGGAGTTGTTTACGGACAGCGGGATTGGAACAGAGGTTATAAAATGACGACACAAAACATTAAAGAAAAAGCGGACATGGTATTTGCCAACACTTACAAGCGCATTCCCCTCGTGATTGAAAGCGGGGCCGGATCCACGGTCAGGGACGACACCGGGCGCACCTACACCGACTTTGTTGCCGGCATCGCCGTATGCAACCTGGGTCATGCCCATCCCGCGGTTGTTCACGCCCTTTGCGAACAGGCCCGGAAGCTCTTTCATGTATCAAACCTTTATTACACCACGCCACAGACCGAGCTTGCCGCACAACTGGTGGCAAAAAGTTTTGCAGACCGGGTCTTTTTCTGCAACAGCGGGGCCGAGGCCAATGAGGCGGCCATCAAGATGGCCAGAAAATACTTCAGCGATAAAGAGGAGGCGTTCCGATATCGCATCATCACCATGGAACAGTCTTTTCACGGCCGGACCATGGCCACCCTGTCGGCCACCGGCCAGGACAAGATCAAACAGGGATTTGCGCCGCTCCTGGAGGGATTCGACCATGTACCCTTTAACGATATCGATGCTCTGAGTGCCGCCATGACCGATGAAACCTGCGCGGTAATGCTGGAGCCGGTCCAGGGTGAAGGCGGGGTTATCTGCCCTGCCCCCGGCTACCTGTCGGCGGTTCGCCACCTATGTGATGAACACGGCGCACTGCTGATATTTGACGAGGTGCAGACCGGTATGGGGCGGACGGGCACTCTGTTTGCCCATGAGCACGACAAGGTGCAGCCGGATATCATGACCCTGGCCAAGGCCATGGGCAACGGCCTGCCCATCGGCGCCATGCTGGCCACGGAAGATGTGGCCAAAGCTTTTGCCCCGGGTGCCCATGCCACAACATTCGGCGGAACGCCGGTTATCTGCGCGGCGGCGCTGGCCGTGCTGACCACCATTGAAAATGAAGGGGTGCTGGCGCACTGCCGGGAAATGGGGGGCTACTTCAAGTCGCAGCTGATCGGACTGAAGGAAAAACACGATAGTATCCGGGAAGTACGCGGTATCGGCCTGCTTCTGGGGCTGGTTCTGAACATGGACGGTGCGCCCGTGGTGTCGGCCTGCCTGGAAAAGGGATTTCTGATCAACTGTATTCAGGACAATGTGCTGCGGTTTGCCCCGCCCCTGGTTATCACAAAAGCGGAGATTGACGGCCTGATCACATGCCTGGACGCGGTACTGGCAACCACGGCATAACCTTTGGAAACACGGGAGTCATATTTTGAAAAAAGATATTACCACCCTGACGGATTTAAACAAAGACGACTGCATGATGCTGTTTTCCCTTGCGGCCGATCTGAAGGCACGGGCGGCAAAGGGGATATATGATGCACTGCTGGCCGGCCGGGTGCTCGGCCTTTTATTTGACAAGCCCTCCACCCGGACCCGCGTCTCCTTTGAAGCCGCCATGTATAAAATGGGGGGTGCCACCCTTTACATGAGCGCAAAGGACATGCAGATTTCAAGGGCTGAACCGGTCAAGGACACGGCAAGGGTGCTGTCACGGTATATTGACGTCCTGGCCATCCGGACCTACTCCCAGGAGTTGATTGAAACATATTCGGCCTACGCCGGCATCCCGGTGATCAATGCCCTGAGTGACCTTTATCACCCCTGCCAGGTGCTCAGTGATCTGATGACCGTAATCGAACAGAAAGGCGGCCTGGACGGCGTTCATGTGGCCTGGGTGGGAGATGGCAACAATGTGGCCAACTCATGGATTAACGCCTGCTCGATTCTGGGGTTTGACCTGACCCTGGCATGTCCGGACGCATATCAGCCCGATGCATCAATTCTGGACAATGCCCGACAGTCAGGGATCGGCAACATTCACATAACAAACGATCCGGAAGCGGCCGTGGCCAATGCGAACGTGATTTATACGGATGTATGGGCCAGTATGGGACAGGAAGAAGAACAGGCAATCCGGCAACAACAGTTTGCCCCTTTTCAGGTAAATGAAAAGCTTGTGGCAATGGCGACACCGGACGTGATTGTTATGCATTGCCTGCCAGCCCACCGCGGCGAGGAAATAGAAGAGGCGGTTCTGGAAGGCCCGAAATCGGTGGTCTGGGCTCAGGCAGAGAACAAGATGCATATGCATAAGGCCATTTTAAAGGCATTGATTGAAAATAATATGAAGTGATGAGGCATGAGAGATGAGGATTGAGGAAGGGAAAACAGTCATCCCCTTCCTCGTGTCTCAATACTCAGCATTCACAACTCATCACTATCCAAGGAGTGACATATGAGTGACATAAAAAAAGTGGTATTGGCCTATTCCGGCGGCCTGGACACCTCTGTTATCTTGAAATGGCTTATTGAAACCTACGATTGCGAGGTCATCACCTTTTCGGCGGATATCGGCCAGGCGGAAGAGCTTGATCATATTGATGAAAAAGCAAAAGAAACCGGCGCGGTTAAGGCCTATGTAGACGACCTTCGGGAAGAATTTGCATCCGACTATGTTTTCCCGGCCTTTCGGGCCAATGCGATCTACGAAGGCCAATATCTTCTGGGAACTTCCCTGGCCCGGCCCCTCATTGCCAAACGGCAGATCGAAATCGCGGCGGCCGAAAACGCGGACGCTGTCAGCCACGGCGCCACCGGCAAAGGCAACGACCAGGTAAGATTCGAGTTGGGATACCTGGCTCTGAATCCCGGCATCAAAATTATCGCGCCGTGGCGGGAATGGGACTTGACCTCCCGCACCGCACTCATGGCATTTGCCGAAAAACACGGCATTGAAGTGCCCACCACCGTTGAAAAGCCATACAGTACGGATCGAAACCTCCTGCACATCAGCTATGAAGGCGGTGTTCTGGAAGATCCTTGGAATCCGCCGCCGGACAATATGTTTACCCTGTCCGTATCGCCGCAAGCGGCACCGGACGAACCCGAAATTGTGGATATTGCCTTTGAAAAAGGGAACCCGGTGCGCATCAATGACAAAACACTTTCACCCGCCGACCTGCTTGCCGAGTTAAATCGTCTGGGCGGCAAACATGGTGTTGGCCGCGCGGATATTGTGGAAAACCGGTTCGTGGGCATGAAATCCAGGGGGGTTTACGAAACACCCGGCGGCACCATTCTCAGGACCGCCCATATGGGCATTGAATCCATCACCATGGACCGGGAGGTGATGCATCTGCGGGATTCACTGATCCCCCGGTATGCGGAAGCCATTTATTACGGATTCTGGTTTTCACCGGAAATGAAGGTACTCCAGCAGATGATCGACAGCACCCAGGAAAATGTCACCGGCGATGTCCGGCTGGAACTTTATAAAGGCAATTGCCGGGTTCTGGGCCGCCGGTCCGACCAGTCGTTGTATAGCGAGGATTTTGCGACCTTTGAAGACGATACGGTATACAGCCAGAAAGACGCAGAAGGATTTATCCGGTTAAATGCTCTGCGGCTGCGGCTGAACAAGTTACTTTCTGACAGGGAGTGAAAAAACCACCGCAACGGAGCGAATGGCGCAGAGAAGAGGGTTCGCCACAAATACACACAAACAGGCACGAACAAAAGAAGTTCGGAGCAAAAACCGTCTGTGGCGGTCTGTGTGGGTCTGTGGCGAAAGAATGTTTGATCACAATTTTTTTTAAACGAGGCGGCCATGGCGGACAAACCCTGGGACGGCAGATTCTCCCAGCCAACAGACAAGCGGGTGGAAAAATTCACCGCATCGGTGGATGTTGACAAACGGCTCTATCGCCAGGACATTGACGGCAGTATTGCCCACTGCCGAATGCTGGCAAAGCAGGGCGTCATTGACACAGAAGATGCTGATGCCATTGTGGCGGGCCTGGAGGGGATCGGCCGGGAAATCGAAGCCGGCACCTTTGAATTTGACGATGCCCTTGAAGACGTTCACATGAATATCGAAAGCGCCCTGTTTGACCGGATCGGTCCCGCAGCCCGGAAACTGCACACAGCCCGCAGCCGGAATGATCAGATTGCACTGGATACCCGGATGTACCTTCGGGCGGTATCACAGGATATTATCCAGGGACTGGCCGCCCTGCGCAAGTGCATTACCGCGTTTGCCAGAGCCCATATCGACGTGATCATGCCGGGCTATACCCATCTGCAAAGGGCCCAGCCCGTGCTCTTCGCCCATCACCTGATGGCCTACTATGAGATGTTTACCCGTGATGCCGAACGGTTTAAAGACGGATTCAAGCGCATCAATGTCATGCCCCTGGGCAGCGCGGCCCTGGCCGGCACCCCTTACCCCATCGACCGGGCGCATACCGCGGCCCTTCTGAAATTTGATACCATTTCAGCCAACAGCATGGATGCCGTATCGGACCGGGACTTTGTACTGGAATTTATTGCCGCCGCCAGCATCTGCATGGTACATTTCTCCCGCTTGTGCGAGGAACTGATTATCTGGTCATCTTCGGAATTCAACTTCATCGAGTTGTCCGATGCCTTTTCCACAGGCAGCAGCATCATGCCTCAGAAAAAAAATCCGGACGTGCCGGAGCTTATCCGGGGCAAAACCGGCCGGGTATTCGGCAATCTGACGGCCATGCTGACCATTATGAAATCACTGCCCCTGTGTTACAACCGGGATATGCAGGAGGACAAGGAGCCCCTTTTCGATACAGTGGACACACTCACTGCCTGCATCGATATCTGCCGGGAAATGATCGGCAATATAAAGGTCAATACCGATGTCATGCGGAACGCCGCGTTGGCCGGATATCTGAATGCCACGGATATGGCGGATTATCTTGTGGAGAAGGGCATGGCATTCCGTGACGCCCACGCATGTGTGGGCAAGGCTGTGGGCTATGCCGTCAAAAAAGGCAAAGAACTGCATGAACTGCAACTGGACGAACTGAAGCAGTTTGCCGATGTATTTGCAGCAGATGTGTTTGATGTATTGAAACCGGAACAGATGGTGGAGCGACGGAACGCCTTTGGCGGCACAGCGGAAGCCAACGTGGCCGCAGCCATCAAATCGGCGGAAGCAGACATGAAAAGCGAGGCAGCGGATAATGAGGTCTGAGATATATGTCGTTGCAACCATCACGCTGCTCCTCATGACGGCCGTAGCCGGTTGCGGCAGAAAGGCCATGCCGGTGCCGCCCGGGGCATTTGTCCCCCCTCGTGTCAGCGACCTTCAGGCACGCTTGGACGGCAAACAGACGATACTGGACTGGACCCTGCCCGACGGGGAGAAGGCGCGCAAACGGGGCCTGACCCATTTTAGAATCTTCCGGTCCGCACGCGCCCTGGACACCGAAACAGTTGCCTGTGCAGATTGTGCTGCCCCTTTTAAGCCCCTTGCCACCCTGTCGGTGAATGAGATGGAAGAAACCGAATCCGGTGCTTTTATCGGCAAACTTGAAGACGCACCGGCGTCCGGATTTCTTTATACCTATTTTGTCCGTGGATATACTGCTGTTCTGGCCGGCCCGCCTTCCAATAACGCCACAGTCAAGTATTTGCCGGAAGACGACGGGCCAATATCGGGAGACCCGCAATGAAACGGTACACCGCTTACCTTTCCGTGGGGTCCAACATGGGCGATCCGACCGCCAATTGTACCCGGGCGATCGCCTCACTGACCGCCACGGACAATATCACTGTAATCTGTCAGTCCCGTTTTTTTTATACAGAGCCTGTGGGGTACGTTCATCAGGACTGGTTTGTCAACGCAATGGTAAAAATCGAAACCACCCTTGACCCGGCCAAGCTTTTAAAAACCCTTAAGGCGCTGGAACGGGAAAATGGCCGGGGCATATCCGGCGTCCGTTTTGGTCCCCGGATACTGGACATGGACATCATCTTCTATGAAGACATGGTAGTCAACGAAAAGGGGTTGACCATCCCGCACCCGCGAATGCATAAAAGGCATTTTGTTTTGCGGCCGTTTTGTGATATAGACCCGGAAGTGGTTCATCCGGTACTGAAAAAAAATGTCCGGCAGCTTAGGGACGCATTGAGCGCCGAGAACCAGGCGGTGCTTGTGCAGGATTAGGTAGATGATCATAAGATTATTATTATTGGCCGGGCTGATCTACCTCTTTTTCAAGGGAAGGGGGGCGTGGCTTGATTTCAAGCGATCGGTCCATGAGAATATGGCAAACAATGGCGGTCCAGAGCAGATTAATGACATCATGATTCAGGATCCATACTGTAATGTTTATTTCCCCCGAAACCAGGGAATCCGGTTACGACATAAGGGCAAAGACCTTCTTTTCTGTTCGGAGGAGTGCAGGCAGAAATTTTTAAACAATCAACGGTGATGGTCTCGTAAAAAGTCAAATTTGGAACGGCAAAGTAAAAAGTTCAAGTTCGAGGCGCGCAAATCTTGAGGAATGGAGCGTACTTAGCAGTACGTGACATGACGAAAGATGCAGCGCAACAAAGAAATTGGACTTTTTACGAAGCCGTCAACGGTAACTTTTTTTAAAAAACATATACGACAAGGAGGACAAATGAAATTCTTTATCGATACGGCAAACATTGACGAAATAAAGGAAGCCGCAAAAATGGGTATGGCGGACGGCGTCACAACCAATCCCTCACTCATCGCCAAGGAAGAAGGGGATTTTGAAACCATCATCAAACAGATCTGCGAGGTGGTGGATGGCCCCATCAGCGCCGAAGTGATCAGCCTGGACACGGATGGAATGGTGGAAGAAGCCCAAAAGCTGGCGGCCATTCATAAAAATATTGTTATTAAGATCCCCATGACCGTAGACGGATTAAAAGCGGTCCGCACCCTCACTGACCAGGGCATCAAAACAAATGTCACCCTGGTCTTTTCCCCGCTGCAGGCATTGATGGCGGCCAAAGCCGGCGCGACCTTTGTCAGCCCTTTTGTGGGCCGGCTTGATGACCTGTCATCAGACGGCATGATACTGGTTGAACAGATTGTGGACATGTACAACAATTACGGCTTTGAAACAGAAGTGATCGTGGCAAGCATCCGCAACCCCCTGCATGTACTGGATTCCGCCCTGCTGGGCGCGGATATCGCCACCATTCCGTTCAAGGTGCTGGAGAAACTTGCCGCCCATCCCTTGACGGATAAGGGGATACAAGCTTTCCTGGATGACTGGGAAAAGAAAAAGACGGCCTCGTAAAAGCGCAATCTCTGCTTGCGGTGCATCTGCCGTCATGTCACGTACAGTCAAGTACGCTCCATTCCTCGAGATGCGCCGCGCTTTGGCCTTGAACTTTTTACTTTGCCGTCTCAAAGCAACTCTTTACGAGTGTATAAAGGAGCGTGTGTGTGAACACCATCCCGTCAATAAAAAAGGTTCTTCAGGACCCGAACATGCTGACCCTGTCCAGGATTGCAGCGAGTCCGGTGATCGTCATCCTGCTGCTGTTGCCGATGAACCGGTTCACCATGTTTCTGGCCGCGCTGGTCTTTTCGGCTGCGGCTATAACCGACTATTTTGACGGTTTTTTTGCCAGAAAATACGGCCAGGTATCCAACTTCGGTAAAGCCATGGACCCGCTGGCGGATAAATTTCTGATGTCCGCTACCTTTATCATGCTCACGGCCAGGGGCTTAATCCCGGGCTGGATGGTGTGCCTGATTGTTGCCAGGGAACTTGGCATCACGGGCATGCGTACGCTTCTGGTGGAAAAAGGCGCGGATATCGGCGCATCTATATGGGGAAAGCTGAAAACCGTTTTTCAAATCGCCGCCTTGATCCCGCTGTTGCTGCACTATTCCTACTTTGGTATTGATTGTCATGCGGTCGGATCATGGCTCTTGTGGATAGCCGTGGTGTTGACCGTAGTTTCAGCCGTCAATTATTTTCTGGAAGCCAGCAGATTTCTGGAAAACTGACTTTACAGGAATCCCCAAATAAGCTATAATAAATTCATATGGTTGCAGGATGGATAATCTCGGACTTACAACCTGCGGGGGCGTAGAGACCAATAGCGGCATATCGTGTTGACAGTCAAGCGGTATTGTGCTATTATAAAAATAATGTGAAAAAGATGATCAGACTTACCATTCTTTTTTCGTGACCGTTGGAGAATTTGAACAACAACAATTTATAGACGGACACAACGTATCTTCTAAGACCCTAACCACAACCAATCATTCCGAATACAATGAAAAAACGCGTAACATTCTTTCTGGCCAGTAACTCCGGTGCTCCGGTGAGGCAGATAACTATCCCGAAGGCCGCTATTGGTATTATCGGCGGATTGGCAATGCTCGGCTTGCTGACCGTTGGTATCGTGTTTGTTGATTACCTGAACATAAGAAAGAAGTCCATGCAGGTTCAGCAACTGTCCCATGAGATTACCACACAAAATTATGAACTGGCGGGCCAGCGTTCCAAAATCAAGGAATTTGCCGAAAACATCAACACGTTAAAAGCCAAGCTGTCCAACCTGAACCAGTTCGAGCAAAAAATCCGCATTATCGCCAATATTGAAAAAGACTCGGATGCCAGAAATGTTTTTGGCGTGGGCGGTTCCATTCCCAACGATATCGATACAGGAATCTCACTGGAAGAACGGCATAATGCCATGTTGCGGGAGATGCACTCTCAGCTTGATATTCTGGATGCAGCTTTTATCCGGCAGGAAGAGAGTTTTTCATCCCTCCTCGATTACCTGGAAGACAAACGCCGTCTCCTGGCCTCCACCCCTGCCATCCGGCCCATGAACGGAGGATGGGTAACGTCGCGATTCGAATACCGCAAATCGCCGTTTACAGGTCGCCGCGAGTTCCATCACGGACTGGATATTGCCGCCCGGATGGGCACTCCGATTATGGCATCAGCCGACGGGGTTGTGATCTACAGCGGTCGGAAAGGATCTCTGGGATACGCCATTATTATTGACCACGGTCACGGTATGATCACCCGATACGGGCATCTGCATGAGTGCCTGAAAAAACGCGGCGAGCACGTGAAACGGGAAGATATTATCGGCACAGTCGGCAATACCGGCCTTTCCACCGGCCCCCACCTCCATTACGAAATCCGGATTAACGGTGTTCCCGTTAACCCGGAAAAGTACATCATCAACTAGGCGATATCTTATTGATGAAAGTCGCCGCCATCCAGATGACTGCCGATCCCGGTGCAGTCGAAAAAAACCTTCAGTCTGCACAACGCCTTGCCAAGCAGGCATTTCAACAGGGCGCAAAGCTGGTCATCCTGCCCGAATTCTTTCCTTCTGCCATGGGGTTTCATCCCTGCATAGAAAAGGCTGTACGCCCGTTTGACGGCAAACCGGCCCGACTGCTTAAGGACCTGGCCCGAACCCATGACGGCATCATCGGCGGATCTTTTATTGCCGCCCGGCAGACCGACATCTTCAATACATTTATTCTTGCATTTCCTGACGGTACCATTTACACCCACGATAAAGACATGCCCACCATGTGGGAAAACTGTTACTATCAGGGCGGATCCGATAACGGCATTTTAACCACCCCGCTGGGCAACATCGGCGTTGCCCTTTGCTGGGAGTTTGTCCGCACGCAAACCGTCCGCCGGCTGTTAAACCGGGTGAACTTCGTGGTGGGCGGCTCCTGCTGGTGGGGTCTTCCGGATCAATGGCTTCCCGGTTTTAATCAAAATGTCGCGGCCGCCAATATCGCCATTATGAAAGACACCCCCTCCCGGTTTGCCCGCCTGCTGGGCCGCCCCGTTGTTCATGCCGCCCATGCCGGCGCATTTAAGTGCAACACGCCCCTGCTGCCCGGTTTTCCCTACCGCTCTTTCTTTCTGGGGGAGACCCAGATCGTTGACGCCCGGGGCAACATACTGGCAAAAATGGCCCGTTCCGACGGCGAGGGAATAATCATGGCGGATATTGATACAGACAATCAGTGCCCGCCCGCCGAACCGATTTCCGAAAAATTCTGGATTCCCGATCTACCGCTGGCCATACGTTTTGCCTGGTGGTACCAGAATCTTCACGGCAAATGGTATTATGCCCGCCACCACAAAAAAAATCAGTAAATATCCGTGTAATCCCTTCCAACATCACCCCTACCCGTCTGCAACTGTCAATCGGCTTTCTCACTTGACAGGCCTTTCTAATTTCAGCATAATCAAGGTGTTGAACAGGGCTCCGGAACCGTCAACCTATCTGGGAGATACACGCATATGCACCATGAGGTTACGCTGTATGACCGGCTGAGGGAGAATGAAGAGATTGCCCGAAAGTTTTATGAAGTTGAAAAAAAGATTTTAACCATTCTCCGGTTCAAGGACCTGTTTGAGGTGCTGCTGACCGAAATCCGAAACCAGTTTAATATTCCATACGTCTGGCTGACCTTTATCCAGAGCAGCGATACCCTGAATTTGCTTGAATCCATGACGGACATGGATGAAGATCTGAAATCCAGTATCAATATCATCGATCAGACCGCGTTTTTCGCCCTTGTGGGAAGACAGACAGAGCCTATCCTGATCAATGAAGACCTGAAACCCTGGATGAAACTGCTGCCCGGCGAACGCAACTACCTGGTGAAATCCATGGCCGTTGCCCCGATCACCATGGATGGCGAGATCATCGGCAGCCTGAACCAGGCCGATGCATCACCCACGCGCTTTGATCCGGATATGGACCCATCACTTCTGGAACAGCTGGCCACCAAAGTCTCTCTCTGCATGTCCAATGTTACGGCCCAT
Source organism: Thermodesulfobacteriota bacterium (assembly GCA_034189905.1). Lineage (GTDB taxonomy): Bacteria > Desulfobacterota > Desulfobacteria > Desulfobacterales > Desulfosudaceae > JAXHTY01. The sequence goes on along the minus strand of JAXHTY010000019.1, from coordinate 34,592 downwards.
GAAAAATTAAAATTCCTGGCATACCACGATCCCCTCACCGGGCTTCTGAACCGTCGGGTTATGGAAAAAGCGCTGGCACGGGAAGTCAACCGCGCCAGACGCTACCATCTGCCCCTCTCGGTGATCTTCATCGACCTGGACTATTTTAAAGTTGTGAATGATACTCATGGTCACAAAACCGGCGATGCCCTGCTGGCGTATCTGGCGGCAAACCTGTCGGAAAAGACAAGGGAAACCGATATCGTTGCCCGGTTTGCCGGGGACGAGTTTGTGATCATCCTGCCGGAAACCAGCGCCGGGCCGGCCGCCAGCCTGATCGACCGGATCAAGACTTACCTGGACACATCCCCTTTAATCCAGGACGACGGAACCGCTATCCCTGTCTCCATCACATACGGTGTTGCGTCCATGGAAGACATTGATGCTGCGGAGGAGAACCCGGAACTGCTGCTGAAAAAAGCGGACGAACGGCTGTATATCAAAAAAGCCGCCCGGGATGACATCCCGGCGGAATCCTTTCGCTCGGCGTAAACGTATCTCAACGACTGCCTTCTTTGCCATCAAAAATCATTTTCCCCATTGACGCCCTCTCAATGATGCATTACTCATTAAAAAGAGTTTGGGAATTGGCAAATTTTCAATAAGTGTGGAGGCAGGTGTCCATGACAGATCAGACCGCCCTATCAGATGGGCAAACCAGCGCCCACCGGTTTTTCGACATCCACCCCCCGGTGTTCTGGCCGGCGGCTCTTCTGGCGATTGCATTCATCGCTGTTACCCTGCTGGTGGGTGATCCCATGGAAACCGTCTTTTCCACCATCCAGCGGTACATATCTGATAACTTCGGATGGTTTCTGGTGTTATCCGTAAACCTCTACCTTGCCATTATGCTGCTGATCGCCTTCAGCAAATTCGGTGATATCCGCCTGGGCGGTAACACGGCTGTGCCCGATTTTTCCAGACTCTCATGGTTCGCCATGCTGTTTTCCGCCGGCATGGGCATTGGTATTCTTTTCTGGAGTGTGGCTGAACCGGTGTATCATTTTACCGACCCGCCCTATGGCAGCGGTACCCCCCAGGATGCGGCTGCTGTGGCCATGAAGACCACCTTTCTGCACTGGGGCCTTCACCCTTGGGGGATTTACGCGCTGGTCGGTATGGCCCTGGCGTTTTTCACCTTCAACCGAGGATTGCCCCTGGCCATCCGCTCTATTTTTCACCCTCTCATGGGCGACCGGATCCACGGCATATGGGGTGATCTTATTGATGTAGTGGCGGTTCTGGCGACGCTTTTCGGGCTTGCCACCTCCCTGGGATTCGGTGTCCAACAGGTCAGTGCGGGACTGCACCATCTTTTCGGACTTCCGGATACAATATGGATGCAGGTCCTGCTGGTGGCCGCTATCACCCTTGCCGCCACATTATCCGTTGTGTCCGGCATTGATCACGGCGTTAAACGGCTCAGCGAACTCAACCTCGGCTTGGGCGCCCTGATGCTGCTCTTTATTCTCATTCTCGGGCCCACCGTGGCGATCCTGGATGCATTTATTCAAAACACCGGCACCTACCTGCAATCATTCTTCACCATCAGCTTCTGGACCGAGAGCTACCGGGACACCACATGGCAGAACAACTGGACGGTTTTCTATTGGGCCTGGTGGATATCCTGGTCCCCTTTCGTGGGCATGTTCATCGCCCGTATTTCAAGGGGCCGGACCGTCCGTGAATTCGTGCTCAGTGTTCTGATCATTCCCTCCCTGCTCACATTCCTGTGGATCACCGCCTTTGGCGGTTCAGCACTTTTTGTCGAGATGCAGGCGCCCGACACCATTGCCGGTCCGGTCAAAGAGAACGTGGCCGTAGCCATTTATTACCTGCTGGAACAGTTTCCACTGGGGGCAATCACCAGCTTTGCCGCTGTCATACTGGTGATCAGTTTTTTTGTCACCTCCTCGGATTCGGGGTCACTGGTGGTGGATGCCTTCACATCAGGCGGGAAGCTTAATTCGCCCATTGGCCAGCGGATTTTCTGGGCCGGCATGGAAGGAACCGTTGCCGCCGTGCTGTTGATCGGCGGTGGACTGGGCGCGCTCCAGACAGCATCCATCACGACAGGGCTGCCCTTTGCCGCGCTTCTGATTATCATGGGATACAGCTTGTGGAAGGGCCTAAACGCCGAATACGAAAAAACAGCATTGAAGGCAAAAGCAGTGGAGCAGGATTCCTACCAGGATCTGATCAAACAATTAATATCGGAGAAAACAGACGCCGCACCGGCGCATTCAAACCCGTTAGCCGACGAATCTTCAATCACAAAACAGGATGACGATGACGATGACGATGGCCGAAAACGGACAAACTAAAGATACCCGGCTCCAGCCGGTCGAAACCATGATGGTGTGCCTGGATCTGACAGACATGGACGCGTCTTTGATCGCGTATGCCGGATTTCTGGCCGGCATCCTGGAAACCCCAAAGGTCACTTTTCTGCATGTGATTCAATCTTACGATCTGCCTGACCGGACACAAAAGGGATTCCCCGATGTGGAGACAGAACTCCAGCAAATTGTTCGCAATAGTCTCTACCAGTCCGTCAAACAAGGGTTCACGGAGCAATGTCAGTGGCATGTGGAGACCCGGGTGGGGCAGGACGATGCTGCTGTTGAAATCATCAATTATACCGATGAGAACCCTGCAGACCTCATTCTTATCGGCCAGAAGCCTGGAGAGAACCGGCGCGCCCGGTATGGGAAAAAGGTTTCCGCCGAAACAACCGGCGATATTCTTTTTGTTCCCCAGAATGCCGCCCTGCGTGTGGATCCTCTCCTTTGTGCATCCGATTTTACCGATGCCGGTGCCAGGGCGTTTGAAAGGGCACTGGGTATCTCAAAGACAGCCGGTGTCCGGCTGCTTCCGTTTTTCATTACCGACCCGACCCGTGCCTATTTTCCGACTACCACCACACGAAGCACACGCAAATATGAGGAAAAGGCCTGTGAAACATATGCGGCATTTCTAAAACGATACAACATCCAACCCGATTCCCTTCCCTGTCTTGTCGAGTTGGGGGACCCCATGAAAAGCGAGGCGGAAACCATCTATGCGGCCGCTGAAAAAAGAGATACCGGTCTCATTCTGGTGGGCGCCCGCGGCAGCACTCAGACCCCCACCTCCCACCTGGGCAATCTCTGTGAATCCTTACGTCTCCTTGACAAACAGATCCCTGTAATGATTGTCAAGCCGGATGTCAACTGATCTGAACCGGATATTCCATACCATTGCCGGGCGAAAGAGATGTGGGAAGCCCTTGACTTTTCCCCCGCTTGCTTTAGAATAAATATTTTTCAGTATTATCAATAGTATAAAATGAGCTTTACCTTACCATATTGATCTGTACGTCAATGACTTTTCCCTCTCGCTGGGCGAGGCCGGGGAAGCGGCGGTCAGCCGGCTGGAGAAAATGGTGGAATGGGCGAATATCCTGTAAAACTCTTGATAATGGCGACCATGCTGGAGGCGAAACCCTTTGTTAAAGGGTTATCCCTGGATGAGACAAAAGGCCATCCGTTTCCGGTGTTTCAAGGCGGCGGCACTGTTCTGGTGACATCTGGCATTGGCAAGTCCCGCGCGGCCATTGCCACCACATACGGATGTCTTGTCTTTGAACCCCAAAGCGTTTGGAATGGCGGTGCAGCCGGTGCCCTGACTGAGGGACACGAGGCCGGCGGGATTTATCAAATTCGGAAAATCGTTGAGCACGACCGGCCCAACCTGCTGACGCGAAAACCGGTCTCCTGCAAACCGGATTGGTTGAAAAAGGCGGACAAGGCCGACGCCGCTGTCCTGGCCACCGGCGACTGCCCTGTTATCCAGGCGGCAGACCGCCGCAGGCTGGCGAAAACAGCCGACCTTGTTGACATGGAGGCTGCCGCTGTTGTCCAGGCCTGCCATACATTTGACCTGCCCTGCCATGTATTCAAGTTCATCAGCGACACCCCGGGCCATACCAACAACGCCGCCATAATTGCCAATATCCGGCGCTTTCGCAATCCCTTCTTTGCATTTTTCCAGCATATGTGGGGGGCTGGCTAGTCTCCCACCCAGGTCATGGTATACGTGGTATCGGCCGGTGGATGGATATGGACTGGTTGCTGCCGTTGCCAGATTCCCTGAGCACCCAGTTCCCGGGCGGTCAGTTCAAAATGACACATGGCAATGCCCATGTCGATATTATGCAGACCGAACCGGGCATAAAGGCGGCTGGCCTTGTTCATGAAAAAGTGGTAAACAGGCGGCGTTCCCTTTTCCCTGACAACGCGCCAGGGCTGGGAGTTGCCGGCAGACGGCGCCAGCCTTACCATCTCCAGCATCTGGCTGTATACAGAGTCGTCATCGGAATTCAGGGGAGTGGTAAAATCCTCTTCAAAAAAAAGCATCTCCCTGTCTTTGCGTTTATCCGCCCGAATGGCAGCCCGACTGACCTTCTCAAAAAGACGCCGGTTTGCGGCGTGTCCCACCGTGCAGGCGGCGGGGAACTCTTCATTCTCTGCTGTCTGAAAATCATGGAAAAAAGTCCGGTCAAAAAAACCGATCCAACAGGTACCAAGCCCCAGTTCGGTGGCTTTCAGCACCAGTTGCTCCATGAGATAACCGTAACTCTCATTGGTCATGCGAGATGCGTGAACCCCTCCCACAAAAAAATACCGGGGGTTTTTCTGAAGCCCGTAATTGCCCAGTTTGACCTTTTCGCCCTTGACAAAAGACTTTTCCAGCACCTGAAATCGGGCTGGCTCATCCAGCAAACCGCGATTCAGTTGTCCACAGGTACGGGTTAGTACATCCATATCACCGGCCGCGATTGCTTCGCCGGTATGGGTCCTGGCAGAGGTACGGATCTGAATAAGTTCTGTAACGGGCCTGCTGTATGTAATCATTATTTCCCTATCTAACCGTATGGAGGGCTGAAGCCCTCCGCTACAACGGCTGGGGAAAACACCGCGGCCTCGGCATATTCCCCGGTCCATGCAGCGGAAGGCTTTAGCCCGCATATTTCATGAAATTTTTGATAATTGATTCATTCTGATTATATTTTAAAATGTTATGATATATTTTGTCCATTTTTGATGGTCTCGTAAAAAGTCAAATTTGGAACGGCAAAGTAAAAAGTTCAAGTTCGAGGCGCGCAAATCTTGAGGAATGGAGCGTACTTAGCAGTACGTGACATGACGAAAGATGCAGCGCAACAAAGAAATTGGACTTTTTACGAAGCCGTCATTTTTACAAAATGCAAACTGTGATTCTTACTTTAAGGAATCAGGTCAATTATATATCAAAAAATTTCCTTCTCTACTAACACCACCCACAGGATTGGCAAGTTCTTACGAAGCCGCCCCTTCAGCGCATCATTACAAACGGGTTGGTCCGTTTCTCCGTTCCGATGGTGGTCTCGGGGCCGTGGCCGCAGCAAACCCGGATATCATCGCCCAAAGGAAACAGCTTATTCTGAATAACTGAAATCAGGGTATTAAAATCCCCGCCCGGAAAATCAGTCCGGCCGATAGAGCCGGCAAAAAGCGTATCCCCGACAAACACGGTATTGTCGGTAAAAAGTGAAATGCCACCCGGTGAATGGCCGGGGGTGTGGATCACTGACATTTCAAAATTGCCAACGGTCAGCCGATCGCCATCCCCGATGGTTCTGTCCGGCGGTGGAGAGTTTTCCGAGGCCATACCAAATGCTGAGGCCATCTCCGTCAGACCGGACAACATGGGGGCATCATCGGCATGAATCAGCAGTTCTGCGCCGGTCGCTTCCTTCATCTGCTTATTCGCGCCGACATGATCAAAATGGCCGTGCGTATTAATGATATATTTCACCGTAAGCTTGTGCGATGCAAGTGTCCGCAGAATTCTCTCGGACTCATCACCGGGATCGATGACCGCGGCCTGTTTTGTTTCATCACACCCTACGATAAAACAATTTGCCATGATCATACCCACTTCGAGCTTTTCAATAATCAAAACCGACCTCCAATGCAATTCTTTTCATTTTTCTTTTTCAGCACGCGTCTCTGCGGTGAAACGCTATTCTTTCTGCCCTGTCCGCTCCTTTGCCTGTTCTATCAGTTCGAGCAGACTGGCGACCTTGGGCCTGGGCCGGGCATCGAGAATACGGGAAACCGTGTCCTCGGCATAATGCGTCCTCAAATACCCCACAACATCAAAATACTCCCACCAGCAATCTGCTGTTTTAAAGCAGGGACCGCCATCCTCCCCGCAGCCGAGGCAATAGGTAAAGGTGATGTCATGCCCCAGCCGCGGGCATCGCCGCTCCTTTTCTGCCGGTGCTTCTGGATCACCCATTGAAAAATCCTATCCCCGTTTGACCATCTCCGGTTTTGGAAAATCCGCGTATACGGATTCAGCGGCAGCCAGTTCCTCGTCGGTCATGGCAATATCCGTCAATGCACCGGAGAAATATTTATCATACCCGTTCAGGTCCAGCAGACCGTGGCCGCTCCAGTTAAACAGAATAACCTTTTCCTTACCCTCTTCCTTGGCCTTCAATGCTTCGTCGATAACGCAGGCCAGGGCATGGTTCGTCTCGGGAGCGGGGATAATGCCTTCGGTTCTGGCAAACTTGACACCCGCTTCATACGACCGGAGTTGGGGTATCGCCTTGGGTTCGATGATGCCTTCGCACACCAGCTGGCTGACCGTAGGGGCCATTCCATGATATCGCAGACCGCCGGCATGGAAAGGCGGCGGAACAAATGCATGCCCCAGACTGTGCATGGGGAGCAGGGGCGTATACCGGGATGTATCGCCATGATCATACACAAACGGCGCACGGGTCAGTGTGGGGCATCCCAGTGGTTCAACCGGATAGATCTCAATATCCTTTCCGTTGATCTTGTCATACACAAACGGAAAAGCCAGGCCGGCAAAGTTGCTGCCGCCGCCGGCACAACCGATCACCACGTCCGGATATTCGCCCGCCTTTTCAAGCTGTTTTTTGGCTTCGAGCCCGATGATGGTCTGATGCAGCATTACGTGGTTGAGCACGCTGCCCAGGGAATAGCGCGTCTCCCCGGAGGTGTCGCCCACCGCCATCTCAATGGCCTCACTGATGGCAATGCCCAGACTGCCCGGTGTGTCCGGATCTTTGGCAAGCGCGTCCTGACCGGCCTTGGTTCGATCGCTGGGGCTGGGAATGCAGTTACCGCCCCAGGCCGCCATCATCATCTTTCGGTACGGTTTCTGGTCAAAACTCACCCGGACCATAAAAACCTTGCACTCCAGTCCGAATTGGGAGCACGCATAGGACAGGGCGCTGCCCCACTGACCCGCCCCGGTCTCCGTGGTAATCTTCTTGATACCGAATTCTTTGTTGTAGTAGGCCTGCGCAACGGCTGTATTGGGTTTATGGCTCCCGGGCGGACTGACACTTTCGTTTTTAAAGTAGATCCGGGCCGGTGTTCCGAGCGCCTTCTCCATGGCACGAGCCCTTACCAGCGGTGACGGCCGCCAGACAGCCAGGATATCCAGCACCGGTTCGGGGATATCGATCCAACGCTCCGTGCTGACTTCCTGCTCAATCAGGTTCATAGGAAAAACAGGGGCCAGTGAATCCGGGCCGATGGGGTTGCCGTCAGGTCCCAAGGGGGGATTCATCTTAATATCTGCTAAAATGTTGTACCACTGCCGCGGCATCTCATCTTCTGACAGGAAAATCTTTCTGGGCTCCATACCTTACTCCTTGCTGTCTGGTTGGTTGCTCAACGCCTTGTCGATCGTTTTATTGATCGTTTTATTGATCTGGTCAAGCACGCCGTTGATAAATGCACCGGATTCATCGGTGCCGAATCTCTTACCGATCTCAATGGCTTCATTAATCGCCACCTTGGCGGGGACATCATTGCAATAGAGCATTTCATAAACGGCAATCCGCATGATATTCCGGTCCACGCCCGACATTCGGCTGATCTTCCAGTGTTCCGAACTACTCCCGATCCATTCTTCAATCTCATCGCGGGATTTCTGAACACCGTGCACCAGCGTAAAAAAATGGGGAAATGTTTTTTGCGACAGGTTAAAGCGGTCGCAAAAATCCTCAAGCCGTTCTTCAGTGCTGCTGCTGGCGATGACATCCTCACCAAAAAGAAATTGTAAAGCAAGAATCCTTGATCTGCGTCTGCTTGCCATAATTCTTACTGTTTAACAACTTCCATTAAGTTCGCCATCTCCACAGCCGCAACAGCGGCATCCCAGCCCTTGTTGCCCGCCTTGGTCCCGGCCCGTTCAATAGCCTGCTCAATAGTATCGGTCGTTAAAATGCCGAAAATCACCGGTTTGGAGAATTCCAGGCTGACCTGTGCGATCCCTTTTGAGACCTCGGCGCTCACATAGTCAAAATGAGGAGTTGCGCCCCGGATGACCGCCCCCAGGCAGATCACAGCCGCATAAGCATCTTTGGCCGCCATCTGTTTTGCCATCAAGGGAATCTCGAACGACCCGGGGACCTTGACAATATCAATATCATCCTCCACTGCGCCGTTCCTGACCAACGCATCCACAGCGCCGGACACAAGCCTGTCGGATATAAAGTCATTAAACCGGCTGGCGATCAGCACAAACTTTTTACCCTGTGCGGAAAGTCCTGCTTCGATAATGTTTGGCATATTTTGTCTCCCATTTATCTTTGACGGCTTCGTAAAAAGTCCAATTTCTTTGTTGCGCTGCATCTCTCGTCATGTCACGTACAACTAAGTACGCTCCATTCCTCGAGATTTGCGCGCCGCGAACTTGAACTTTTTACTTTGCCGTCCCAAAATCGACTTTTTACGAGTCCATCATCTTTAGCAACTCGTAAAACGTCTTCTGCAGATGGCAACGTAAAAACTGGACTTTTCACCAAGCCATCACTCCTTATCAGGGTACACTGTCCAAATTCAACAGATGCCCCATTTTCAGTTTTTTACATTCAAGGTAACATTTATTATGTTCGTTGGGCGCGATCTCGATGGGAATCTGCTCCTCCACCGACAACCCGTATCCCTCCAGGCCGACGATCTTTTTGGGATTATTGGTGATCAGCTTCATCTTTTTCACACCCAGATCAGCCAGCACCTGGGCACCGATGCCGTAATCCCGGAGATCCGCCTTGAAGCCGAGCTGTTCATTGGCCTCCACAGTATCATACCCGCGGTCCTGAAGGTTATAAGCCTTAAGCTTATTCACCAGCCCGATCCCCCGGCCTTCCTGGCGGACATAAAGCAGCACACCCGCCCCTTCTGCCGCCATCATTTCCATTGCCTTGTGCAACTGGTTTCCACAATCGCATCGAAGGGAACCGAAAATATCCCCGGTCAGGCACTCTGAATGAACCCTTACCAGGACCGGCTTTTCAGGGTCGATTTCCCCTTTTACCAGCGCGATGTGCTGAAAGTCCTCCATGTCGTTTTCATACACAATGACCTTGTACTCTCCGCCGTAACAGCTCGGCACCACCGCTTCCACGGCCCGGTGCACAAACGACTCGGTGCGCATGCGGTATTCGATCAAGTCGGCAATGGTACAGATGCCGATGTTGTGTTTTTCACTGAACTTCTCAAGGGAGGGCATCCGCGCCATGGTACCGTCGTCATCCATAATTTCACAGATAACACCGGCGGGTTTCAGCCCGGCCAGCCGGGCCAGGTCCACGGAGCCTTCGGTCTGGCCGGCCCGGACAATCACGCCGCCGCGCCTTGCCCGTAACGGGAATACATGGCCCGGCCGGACAAGGTCATCCGGTTTGGCGTCGTCCGCCATGGCGGTCAGAATGGTTTTGGCCCGGTCGGCCGCTGAAATACCGGTGGTTACGCCGTGTTTGGCCTCAATGGAAACCGTAAATCCCGTTTCAAATGGGGACGTATTTTTATCCACCATCAACGGCAGTTCCAGCGCCTCGATTCTTTTGGCATCCAGCGCCAGGCAGATCAGGCCGCGACCATACATCGCCATAAAGTTGATCGCTTCCGGCGTCACTTTTTCCGCCGCGATCATGAGGTCGCCTTCATTCTCCCGGTCCTCGTCATCCACCAGAATGACCATCCGCCCCTTTTTGATCTCCGCAATTGCCTCTTCAATACTGATGACACCCATTATATATCTCCCGAAACATCTTTAAAGAAAACCTGATTTTGCCAGCAATTCCCGGCTGATTCCCTGAGCCGTGGGCATTGCTTCTTTTTTCTTTTCGCCATCCGGTGCGCCCTGAGGGCGACCTGCAAAAAGAAAGTGTGCCACGTACTTACCGATAATATCGGTTTCGATATTCACCGGATCACCGCTGTTGCGGAAACCGATCGTCGTAATGGCGGCGGTGTGGGGAATAATGCTTACCTCAAAAAAATCATCCCCGCAATCATTGACCGTAAGGCTGATCCCGTCCACTGCCACCGATCCCTTTTTAACAATGTAGCCGGCCAGCTCCTTGCCTGCATCCACGGTAACAATCACCGCGTTATCTAACCGTCGTTTGCTCCGGATCACGCCGGTACCATCGATATGACCGGTCACAATATGGCCGTCCAGACGGTCGGAAAACCGGAGCGCCCGCTCCAGATTGACCTTTTCACCCCCGCGCACCCGCCCAAGGGTTGTTCTGGCAAGGGTTTCGGGCGCGGCATCAGCCTCAAAGATATTGCCGCTGAGGGCCACAACGGTCAGACAGGCACCGTTCACCGCAATACTGTCCCCCACGGCCGTGCCTTGAAGGTCAATGTCGGCCGACACACGAATGCGCTTTCCCCGGCCTTCGGACCGCAGGGTCTGAATGGTACCGAACCCTTCTATGATACCGGTAAACATCAGAGATAACCCTCAATCATCACATCTTCGCCGAACCGGTGAACAGTCATGTCCCGGACCGGTAAGGCCTCCTTCATCAGCGCCGGCCCTTTGCCGCGGCAAAGGGGAATGCCGTCGTCGCCCCCGAGGATCCGGGGGGCATAAAAAAAACATACTTTGTCCACGACCCTTTCGGCCAGGACAGATCCGGCCACCCGGGCACCGCCTTCGATCAACAGGCTTGTGATCCCCTTTTTGCCGAGGATCTTCAGCAGTTGCGCCACAACGATACGGCCATCCTCTGTCTTGGCTTCAATAATCACAGCCTTTTCCGCCAGCTGCTTCCGTTTTTCTGCATTCGCCGAACGGTCGCAGACAATCAACGTCTCAGCCGCAGAATCCTGGTTCAACATCCTGGCATCCGGATCCATGGTCAGTTGCGGGTCGAGGATGACCCGCACCGGATCTTTGGCCTGCCGGCCCTCAATACGGGCGGTCAGACTCGGATTGTCCGCCCTGACCGTTCCGGCCCCTACCAGGATCGCATCCGATGCATGCCGCAATTCATGCACAAACGCCCTTGATGCTTCACCGCTGACCCATCGCGAATCGCCCGTATGAGTGGCGATTCGGCCATCCAGAGTCATGGCGCATTTCAGGGTGACAAAAGGGGTTTTGGTGTGAACATATTTCACAAACCATTCGAGGTGCTTTTCCGCCGCTGCCTGACACACCCCTTCTTCAACAAGAATACCCTTTCCCCGCAGGTATTCGATCCCGCCTCCGGCAACGTCCGGGTTGGGATCCCGCATGGCCACAACCACCCGACGGATACCGCTGTCACAAATTTTCTTCGTGCACGGCGGGGTTCTGCCCGTATGATTACAGGGCTCCAGGGTCACGTAAACATCGGCCCCGCGGGCACCTTCACCTGCGTCATCGATCGCCACGACTTCCGCATGCGCCTTGCCGGCGGCCGCATGCCAGCCCTTGCCGATCACTTCACCGTCTTTCACCACCACCGCACCCACCGTGGGATTGGGCGAAGTAAAACCGATGCCCTTTTCCGCCAGGGAAAGGGCCATTTCCATATATGACGTATCCGTCATCACTGCTTCTTCAACAAACTCTTGAGCTCCGAATAAAAATCATGGACATCCTTGAACTCCCGGTAGACCGATGCAAACCGGACATAGGCCACATCATCCAGGGAGTGGAGCTTTTTCATAACCTTTTCACCGATAATACTGGAGGGAATCTCATTTTCACCGGTCTCCATAAGATCACGCTCCAGTTCTTCGATAAAGTCTTCGATGATGTTCATGCTGATCTGACGCTTCTGACAGGCGCTCTGCATGCCGGCCCGCAATTTGTCTTTCAGAAACGCCTCCCGCCGGCCGTCCTTTTTGATGATCATCAGCGGAACCTTTTCCACGTGCTCATAGGTGGTAAACCGGCGTCCGCATTGCAGGCATTCACGGCGCCTGCGGGTTTCCGTCTCTTCACGGCTCAGCCGTGAATCAATAACCTTGTTATTGAGATCACCGCAAAAGGGACATTTCATAAAAGCTCCTTGTCACGCTTATGTTCCCAAGTGTACCAATTCCACATTCGCCTCATCCAGCATGGCCCTGGACATCTCGTCGGCATAGCCATCCTTATAGTAAATCGTCTTGATACCCGCGTTGATAATCATTTTCGCGCATATAAAACAGGGCAGATTGGTGCAAAAGAGGGATGCGTCGCTGATGGAAACGCCGTGTGCGGCCGCCTGAATGATAGCGTTTTGCTCGGCATGAATCCCACGGCAGAGCTCATGCCGTTCCCCGGAGGGGACTCCCATCTGTTCCCGAAGGCACCCGGTATCCGAACAATGGGATACATCCGAGGGCGCGCCGTTATAACCGGAAGACAGTATCCGTTTATTCTTTATAATAATGGCGCCGACTTTCCGCCGCAGGCATGTGGAACGTTTGGCCACCAGTTCGGTGATTTCCATGAAGTAGGTATTCCAGTCCGGGCGGGCATCCGGTTTCATAAGTCTTCTCCCGGGTACAGGGGAAAGGCCTTGCATAATTGAGCGACCTTTGCCTTTGTTTTCTCAATCACACTGTCATCGGTCCGGTTTTTCAAAACCGCCACGATCATGTCGCCGACTTCCTGCATCTCATTTTCGCCCATGCCCCGGGAGGTCAGCACAGGCGTGCCGATCCGGACCCCGCTGGTGACAAACGGGCTTTCCGTATCAAAGGGAATGGTATTTTTATTCAGGGTAAGACCGGCTCTTTCCAGTGCCTCTTCGGCATCTTTGCCGGTGACACCGATGTTTCGCAGGTCGGCCAGCATGGTATGGTTGTCCGTGCCGCCGGACACCAGGTCAATCCCGTTTTCCAACAGGCGGGCCGCAAGGGCCTGGGCGTTCTGTACCACCTTTTTCTGGTACGCCACAAACTCATCGGTCAGGGCTTCGCCAAACGCCACGGCCTTGGCGGCGATCACATGCATCAGGGGCCCGCCCTGAATACCCGGGAATATCTCCTTGTTCAGTTTCTGGCTGTAATCCTTGTTGGAAAGAATCAGGCCGCCCCGGGGGCCGCGAAGGGTTTTATGTGTCGTTGAAGTCACGACATCGGCATGGGGAAGCGGCGAAGGATGGAGCCGGGCCGCCACCAGTCCGGCAATATGAGCCATATCGACAACAAGGTAAGCATCCACTGATCGGGCAATCTCCGCAAATCTCTCAAAATCGAGCTGCCGCGGATAGGCACTGGCACCGGCAATGATCATTTTGGGTTTATGGCTCTTTGCCAGGTCGGCCACCTGATCATAATCGATGGTTCCGGTCTCTTTTTTCAAACCATAATGTTTGAAGTCAAATATTTTGCCGGAAAAGCTGACCGGGCTGCCATGGGTGAGATGCCCGCCATGGGACAGATCCATACCCAGGATCCGGTCGCCGGGCTGAAGCAATGAGAAATAGACCGCCATATTGGCCTGAGATCCGGAATGGGGCTGGACATTGGCATAGACGGCATCAAAGAGCTTTTGGGCCCGCTCGATAGCCAGGGTTTCTGCCATATCGACATATTCACAGCCGCCGTAATAACGCTTGTTCGGATAGCCCTCGGCATATTTATTGGTCAGCACACTTCCCTGGGCGAGCATAACAGCCCTGCTGGCCACGTTTTCCGAGGCGATCAGTTCCAGGTTATTCTGCTGCCGGTCAAATTCCCGGGAAATCACCTTTGCCATCTCGGGATCTTTTTGTCCAAGGTACTCCACAATCATCAATCAACGTCCCTTTCCTGCCCGGTCATCAGCCATGAACCCGCCGGGCAATAGCTTCCACGCCCGAATGCATCGACCATGCCCCTCTCCCCGGCCTGTCGGCCAGAAACAGCTGATACCGCACAAATATCTACAAATCCTGAATAATATAAAACCGCACTATTTTTACCGCCAGGGCGGTTTACAGCCGTTGCGTAATAAAATTCACAGCATCCTCGACCGTACGAATCGTTTCTGCTTCATCGTCCGAAATTTCAAGATCAAACTCATCCTCAAGGGACATGAGCAGCTCAACAATATCCAGGGAATCTGCGCCCAGATCGTTAATAAATTCCGCATCGGGCTGAATCTCGCTTGCATCCATATCCAGTCGTTCCGCCAGAATCCGTTTCACTTTATCCTCAATCGACATATATACATCTCCTTTCAGCGATATTTATCATCACATATAAATTCCGCCATTAACATGCATAACCTGGCCCGTAATATAGGCTGCTGCGTCTGAAGCCAGAAACACCACCATGGGTGCCACGTCATCGGGTGTCCCCATCCGCCCCAAAGGAATTTTTTCAACCAGTTGCGTTCTTGCCTTTTCTGAAAATCCCTTCGTCATATCAGTATCAATAAATCCCGGGGCCACAGCATTTACGGTAATATTGCGGGATGCAAACTCCGCGGCAGCCGACGTTGTCAGTCCTATCAGCCCGGCTTTTGAAGCGGCATAGTTGGCCTGTCCGGCATGCCCGGAAACCCCGACCACCGATGAGATGTTGATGATCCGCCCATACCGCTGTTTGATCATCTGACGCGATACTGCTTTGATGCAGTGAAACGCGCCTTTTAAGTTCACATCCAGCACATCACACCAGTCAGCTTCCTTCATCATGGCAATAAGGCCGTCCCGGGTAATGCCGGCGTTATTAACCAGCACATCAACCCTGCCGGATGCGGCGACAATATCTTTGAAAAACGTCTTGACCGCCGTCTCGTCCGCCACATCAACCCGCATGGCCGTTGCCTGCCCCCCTCTTTTCCGGACCAGCGTTTCGGTCTCGGCGGCGGCATCAGCATCGGCCTGATAGTTGAAATAGACATGGAATCCGGCATCGGCAAATGCAAGGCAAATAGCGCGGCCGATACCCCTGGCGCCGCCGGTTACCACCACAATTCGTTTGCTACCGTCTTCACCCACGGTCTAACCTGCCATTTTTTAGGAAACCATCACTAATCTTCTACTTCAATAACGGTCCGGTCTTTATAAGTCCCGCAGGACGGACATGCCCGATGATGCAGTTTGGTTTCACCGCATTGGGGACAGGACGACACATTGATAGGTGATACTTTTGTGTGGGCGCGCCGCATATCCCGTTTTGATTTCGATTTTTTTCGTTTTGGTACTGCCATTTCATTTCTCCCAAATCTTTTTTGCAATAAACATGCTATTTCGAATAGCAATTCACCTGTATAATCTTATAGAAATTAATGGAAACCCCGAAGATTGTCAAGCAGTTTATCGGAAGGTGGAAAGGCGCGGGATAGAGCATGCAGGCTGCATGTGATGCCTGCGCAGGAGATGCTGTGGGGACGAAAAAAAGGACCGGCCTGGAGGGTCAGGCGTTAAAGATAAAAGTAGAGCCCTCTCTGCTTTGCGTCACAGCTCGGTCAGGCCCTCCCGGACGGCAAACTTGGTGAGTTCTGCAACACTGTGAAGGTTCAGTTTTTCCATTATATGGCGCCGATAGGTTTCAACCGTTTTGACGCTGATATGAAGCTGATCGGCAATCTCCTTTGTTTTTACCCCTTCGGCAATGAGTTGAAGCACCTGACGTTCGCGGTCTGTCAACTCATCCGACAGATTCTGACTGCCCTCCTCAAGCTTGTCAATAAGCGTTTTTCGAACCGTGTCGGCAATACGGGAACTCAGGTATGTTTCGCCCTTGCGTACCACGGTAATCGCACCGGTGAGTTCCGAGAAGGCGCAGTCCTTAAGCAGGTAGCCGGAAACGCCGGCCTTGAGCATTCCCAGCACAAACCGTTTATCCGCATACATGGAAAGGGCAATAATTTTGATATCGGGAAACTCCGCCTTGATCTGGCGGGTGGCCTCTATACCGTTCAATTCCGGCATACTGATATCCATGATGATGATGTCCGGCTGAAATTTTCTTGCCAGACGAAAAGCGGTACGGCCATTGCTCGCCTCGCCGACCACCTCCATGTCTGTCATGCTCGCAAGCATGTTGCAAATGCCTTCCCGGATGATCTGATGGTCGTCTGCCACCACTATCTTCAATCCCACGGTTACCTCCCGAATATGCTATGTATTATTTTGAATCAACCACTGCTTCAAGCAAGTGCCGCAGGCCTTTCTCCTGTGGCGGTGGTCTCGGCGCCGGCCGGCACTGTCATGGTGATGGTCGTTCCATTGCCCTGTTCCGAATCAATCGTCATTGTGCCGTCGATCAGCCGCAACCGTTCATTAATACTGAACAGGCCAAAACCGCTGTTTTTATCCATCTCCTTATACTGCCTGAAAACATCAAACCCCACACCGTCATCCTGAATAATAATTTGAACATACTCATTTGCCAATTCCGCCAACGATACTTTCACGGACGTGGCATGGGCATGCTTTACCACATTAAAGATCAGTTCCCGGGTCGCCTGAAAACAGAGCACGGCAATATTGTGACTGATTTTCCGGTCTTCCGTGGTGTCCTTGAATGTCACCGTCAAGTCGTGCTTGTTCTGTATCTCCTCGCAGAGCCAGTCGATTGCGGCACCCAGTCCCAGATGATACAGAATCGGCGGGCTCAGTTCAAATGTAAGGGTGCGGGTATCGGTAATGGACTGTTCAATAACGGCCAGAATATCCTGAATCCGCTTTTCGTGGGCGCCGGCTCCCTGATTCCGGATCACTTCCAGGCCGATCTTGGCGTTGGCCAGGGCATGGCCGATCCGATCGTGAAGTTCCGTGGCAATACGGCGCCGCTCCCGCTCTTCCGTAAGCAGCAGTTCGGAATAGAGGTTGCGGAGATTTTCAGACAAAAGCTGCAGGTCCTGCTCCTTTTTCAGAAGATGCTCATAAAGCGTGGCATTCTCAAAAGATATCGCCGCCTGCGATGCGATCATTTCCAGAATCTCGATGCGGTCGGGCGTAAAGACACCGGCCGCCATGTGATTTTCCAGATAAAGAATACCCACCAGGTGGCGTTGCCGCAGGACCGGAAGGCAGACAATGGATTCCGGCGCCTTATGGTGGCCGGTAACCCCCTGAACAAAGCCCGGTGGATTTTCCATGTCGTCGATCACAAAAACCTTCTGGGTCCGTTCTACATAATATACCACAGATGCCATTAGCGGTTCGTGAAGATACTTCAGGGGCTCACTTTTCAGATTGCTATCCTCCCGGCGGCCGGCCTGGCGTTCCATCTCCACTACCAGTTCGTCATTTTCCTTATAAGAAAGGAAAACCACACGGTTGGCGCCGGCACTTTCCATGATGGCATTCATGAGCTTCTGTAAAAGACTGTTGACGACGATCTCCGTGGAAATGGCCTGAAGCGCGGATACGATCGACCGGTAATCAAACCGCTGAACCGGCGAGGCAGCGGGAAACACGGTGGTCATGGTCATATCATCGGGATAGTGTTTTTCCATATCCGCCGTTTTTGATGTCGCCCCCCATTTATGATACAGCTTGCCGGCTTCGGCCAGATAAACCCCGCCGGCCAAGGAATCCCCGCACGCTCTCAGGTAAATACCGGCCAGCTCACATGTCATGGCGGCGATATGATGCGTCCCCCGGATCTTAGCCAGCCGTACTGTCTGCCGATAGTAATCCATGGCCCTGCTCTCTTTGCCGGCCACCTTCGCATATTCCGCCTCCATCAACAGCAGCATGCATTCAAAATTCTCAGGACTGCGCCGGGCCCACTTGCGCATCTTTCGGAGCCCGACTGGCATTTTCCGGCGGGCCGACTTCCGGTATGCCCTGTCGCTGCTGTTGTGCACCAGGGCGGCAGCGGTTAAGAAACGGTAAAAATGATATTCCGTATAATGGAGCGTGGGTAACGACAACTTCAGCAACGGCAGCATTTTTTCCGCCACATCAAAGGCTTTCTCCCATTCATGGAACAGTACATAAAGCTTGAGATAAATCAGCCGGAAAAGAAACAGATGAAAATGATTGCCGCTTTCCACGATATCCCGGTAACGCGCATCCTCATCATACTGGTCATCATTCAGGCTGATCCGGGAGACAGTGAGACCTTTAAGACACCGGTAAAACTGCATATTATCCCGGAATATGGTTATCACAAAGGGAGATCCGGTCCGTTGGATAAAGGATTGATGCCTGGCAAAGCCCTTGAAAATATCGTCCAGATTGTCGCCGAGAAAAAGCCGGGGCAATATCATGGCATTGATGCTGAGGCCGGCGTAACTGGTATCCCCCACATTAAAAGCCTCACGGTAAGACGCCTGCAAAAAATCGATATTTTTGCGCACATGTTCGTACCAGTGCCGGTTGAAAAACGCGGCAACAAAGTAGGCGATTCCCCTGTGAGCGGTGTAGGGCGCATTTTCCAGCATTTTGACGCCCACTGCCGTGCACTGACGCCCCAGCTTCAGAAAATCGAACGTGGCGCCGAGCACGGCCCCCAGCGTCACCATCGCAAAAGGCGCATATGCCAGTGGGACGCCGCCCCGCAACCGCGCCTGTTGAAGGCCGATCCGGTTGCCTGTCATCACAACCCATCCATACAGATTGTGATCTGTATAAAATGCCGGCATACCGAGATTGGTCAGGGTTTCCAGTACCACATCCACATCCGCATCCACCTGCCAGTCCTCTGCATCCAGAATAAAGTCGATCCGCCGGAATCCAAGTACGAGTCGGAGTCTTACCAGGAGCAGCACCAAATTCAGACGCCTGACCTTACGGGGAAACCGGATACCATACAGCGACAGCACTTCCCGGCCAAGGGATAATGCCTTGTCGATATTGCCCGCGGTGGTATTGAGGTCTATCATGGCATTGTACGCCTTTGCCTTGTCCAGCTTTGACGCGGCATTCAACAGAATCGCACTGAACAATTGCGCCGCCCTGTCAAGATTACCGGAAACAAATTCGCATTTGGCCAGTCGTGTGTAAATCCCATGGGTCAGTGTATAGTAATCTTTCCATGCATTGTCCGGAAGCAGGTCAGCGGCAAACCGGAGGTAGGCAAGGCCGGTTTCAAACGAAACAGACTCCATGGCCTTTTTGCCGGCATTCAGATTGAGTTCGGCCAGCTCCAGCTTGTCCTGAAGATCTGTGGCAAACCGCATGCCACG
Organism: Thermodesulfobacteriota bacterium; assembly: GCA_034189905.1. GTDB lineage: Bacteria > Desulfobacterota > Desulfobacteria > Desulfobacterales > Desulfosudaceae > JAXHTY01. The sequence goes on along the minus strand of JAXHTY010000019.1, from coordinate 15,134 downwards.
CTTGAACTGATAGGCAATGCGAAAGGTCTCTTCCCCCATCTGTTGATGGCTGGTCTTTTTCAGCATTGCCTTGCCGATTTTCCAGTGAATCGCCTGAGCTTTGTCCTCGGGAAGGGTTTGATAGATGGCCCGCTGAATCCGATCGTGGGAGAATTCAAAAACACCGGACCGGCCCGGCACGGACCAACCCCGATCCTGATGATCGCTTGAATGGTTCGTCTGATCTTCAACCTTGGGGGAATGTATATTATTTGACGGCAGGGGCGGTACCCGCAAAATGCCCTCATTCAGGGCATACTGAATATGCTCCATTATCCGGAAACGATTGAAATCAATCAATACCGATAAAAGCGACAGGCTCACCGGGTTGCCGATACACGCGGCCACCTGCAATACTTTCAGGGTTCGGGTGGGCAGTTTTTGAATCTTCTGGAACAGGATGGCGGCCACGTTATCGGTTATCTCGGCCGCAGCGACCTGGTCCAGATCATACAGCCATCGACCCACTGTGAAATAGTAGTAAATCGCCCCGTTATCATGCAGGGACCTCATAAACTGACGCAGAAAAAATGGATTGCCGCCTGTTTTTTCATGGATCACCGTTGCCAGCGGCATGACATCAGCCGCATCCTTGTTCAATGTTTCGCCCACCATGACGGCTGTCTGCTCCATGTCCAAAGGCCCCAGTGGAATGGTTTCGGCGGGGACATGGGCGTTTTGAATCCGTGCCATGACCTTGGCAACCGGGTGGCTGTCATTGACCTCATCCTCCCGGTATGTCCCGATCAGCATGCAATACCGCCGTTCCTTCAGGAGCAGAAACCCCATTATCCGGTCAAGGTTCTCTTGGTCGGTCCATTGCAGATCATCGAGGAAAACCACAAGGGGGTGTTCCTTGCGCAAAAATAAAGAGACAAACTGGTCTATGACAAGATTCACGCGGAGCCGGGTTTCCAACGGCGGCAAATCATATATCGGCGGCTGTTTGCCGAGGACCACTTCCAGTTCCGGCATTAAATCAATCAATATCTGGCAGTTGGGCGATATGGCATCCCGTATCCGTTTTTGCCATGACACCATTTCTTCGGGCGGACGTGTCAACAGCCACCGTACCAGACTGATCAGGGCAAAATTCGTCGTCCGGTGAGAGATATCCCGCTGATACAGGTCGTATTTTCCTTCGATAAAAATACCGCCCGACGAACGGACATACCGCCCCAGGTCCCGCACCATTTCCGTTTTCCCGACACCGGCCCGACCGGTTACCAGCAGAATGCATGCACCCCCCGCCTTCACCCGGTCATACCGGTTGCGCAGCGTGGCGATTTCTTTTTCACGGCCATACAACCGTGACGGGATTCTCAGAATCGGTGATACATCATGCCGGCCAAGGGTAATGGCTCGGACCTGCCCATTTCTGGAAAGTTTTTCCTGGATCTCCTGCAAATCGGCACGCAACCCGGAAATACTCTGGTATCGATCATCCGGATGTTTTTCGAGCAGCTTCATCACCAGGTCTGACAATATCGGCATAATGTCGGCATCCAGTGACCGGGGCGAGGGCAGGGGATCGGCCATATGCCTGTAGATGATTTCAAGCGGATCCGTCGATATCAGAGGCTTTCTGCCGGTTAACATTTCGTGAAAGAGTATGCCCAGCGAATAAAGATTCGCCCGAAGGTCCACGTCGTGCTTCATCCGGCCTGTCTGTTCCGGCGCAATATAGGGAAGAATATGTTGAAGCATATCAGGGGTGCTGACATCCTGATATTCCGGTAGCCATGCATATTGCCACACGAATGGATCCAGCTTGATGCGCCGGCCCGAGCGATCCACACAGAACGCCCGGGGATTCAACCCGCGATGCAGCAAACCGGTCTTGTGCAGCTCCGCAACCGCCGCCGCCATTTTGGATGCCACATTACAAAACAACATATTCTTGTCCTGAGTGGCATCAGAAAAGTAATCCATATCCATGCCGATATCGGCCAGGGTGGTATCACTGAAATACTGATAACTGATAAGGATCGTATCCTTGCCGGTCTCGTTAAACCGCTTTACATCAAGAATTTTCAACAGATATTCCGTATCAATCGCCCGGAGAACGGCCAGTTCTTCGTCGATTTGCTCACGAAAGTCGGGGGGTAACAGCTCGAGATCGATATGCTTTAGCCGTACAGGGGCCTTGCGAGCCGGATCAACGGCCCTGAACAGGGCCATGAGAGGATTTTTGCCGATTTCGACAACATCTTTGTAGCCGTGCAATGCTTCCATAATGGCATTCAGTTGTACAGGCCGCCATAACTTTAAGACAACCCGGATTTACATGGCAGAACCTCAGTCCTGATTCGAGGTTATCTGAATGAACACCATTTAGCAACAAGAAAACAGATCAGTCACCACTCCCGGGAAAGGTCTCCTTCATCAGCATGGCAGCCCCCAGCGCGACCAGCGCAGAGACGAACAGAATAAACAACACCAGGGTATAACCTTCCATGGCATAATCACCAGTGGTTGCCACCGAAGCCCTGTCCAGCACACGCCCCAGAAACGGCATGTAAACCGCACCGCCAAGAAAGGGAAAGAGGTTCACCGTGCCCACCGAGGTGCCGGCCATGGCAACCGGAAACAACTCCTTTGTTGTGGTAAACCCCACGATCACGATCGCCGAGGCCGCAATCGAAAAAACAAAAAACACGGCATAGAGCACCGGCCGGGAAAGACCGGCAGGATGAAGATAGAGGAACAGCATCACTGCCGCCAGTGTTGCCGAACAGATAATAAACGGCTTTTTCCGGCTTTTCAGCAGGCGGTCTGAAACAAACCCTATAAACGGGCTGCCAAGAATCATACCCCAGGCAATCATACTTAGAACGGCACCGGCTTCCGCGCGGGACATGTTATAGGCATGCATCAGGTAGGGGCCGCCCCACAACCCCCCGAAACCAAAAAAAATACCGCAGTCAAAGAAAAACCAGACGGCCACAGGCCAGAAATGTTTTTCCGTGACCACCCGGCGCGCCCCATCCAGAAGCGGGATCGCCGCTGGCGGCGCCGCTTTTCCGGCTGATGTCGAGATTTCCTGAATTGCCGGCCATCCCTTTGCCTGGGGGCGATCCCGCACCACCAGCCAGGCCATGACCACAACAACGATGGTACAGATCCCGATCAATTCAAAGGAGAAACGCCAGCCCATAGCGGTGGCAAGAACGCCCAGCATGCCGGTTCCCGCCAGAACACCGATACCGCCGATGGCATTTAACAATCCCGCCATGGAGGCGAACTCATCTTCCCGGTACCACTGGGAGAGGATTTTCATGGTAGGAATAAACACCATGGAAACGCCGAATCCCACCAGCACCCGTGCCATAAACGCGATCTCAATGCCCGGCGCCATACCGAAAAGGATGCTGCCGGCCGCGGCAATGGTCAAAAAAAGAGTGACTGTCCGGCGGGGGCCGATGGAATCGGACAGCAGGCCGGCCGGGAGCTGCATCACCGCGTAACAATAAAAATAAATCGATGCCAGCAATCCCATGGCACCTGCGGATGCATTAAAATCATGCACCAGATCATCGGCCACCACTGACAGGGAAAGCCGGTGAAAGTAAACCAGAAAATAGGCGATGCCCAGAATCAGAAATATCCACCAGCGATAATATTTAAATCCGCGCGGCAATAAAATGGCAGCAGAGGATTGCATAATTCCATCTCCATTTTTCATCTTTTCATTTGATGGTCTCGTAAAAAGTCAATTTTGGGACGGCAAAGTAAAAAGTTCAAGTTCGAGGCGCGCAAATCTCGAGGAATGGAGCGTACTTAGTTGTACGTGACATGACGAGAGATGCAGCGCAACAAAGAAATTGGACTTTTTACGAAGCCGTCTTCATTTTATTTATGAAAATCGATTATAATGGGCCCGATCAGGATTACAATGAAAAAACAGGAAATACTTAACAGGAAGGAATACCATGATTATCAATGCATCGCTGCTGCCCCTTGCCGGGGCAATCTGCCTGCTGGCCGCCATTGCCGAAGGATGGATAATGGCGCTGATACGTTATGCCGATCTCAGGCCGCTGAAACGACGCTTTCCCGGTTACCGCTACCTGGCCCGGTCCCATGTGGACTTTGCCGTCATGGCGGCACTGCTGTTCGGCATTTACCTGCTTCAGGCCGGCATGGATCTGTCGCTGTCAGCCCTCACTGTTGCCGCTCTCATCATTGGCGCGCTTTATGATCCGTTCGGCTTCTTTCTTCAGGCGCTGAAACCGGATATTGCAGAATCCGATGCCCCTTTAATGAAGTTACTGATTCTAGCAGGGTTTATACCCGCCACATACGGATTCGGGGCCGTAGGCCTGGCTGTCCTGATGCACAGATGGTAACAGTAAAGAACTACTTCACCACGACCCTGTTCCGCCCCTCCTCCTTGGCGGCATACAGGGCCATATCTACCCGGCCGAACAGATCACCCGGGGTTCTGTCGGTATTGCGGGTCGTACTGACCCCGATGCTGATTGTGAACCTGACAGTTGCTGCATGAGATCGCAATTCAGCCTGTTCAATGGTCGCCCGGAGCTTTTCCGCAACAACCGCAGCGCCGGCACGATCAGTTTCCGGCAGAATCACAACAAACTCCTCCCCGCCATAGCGGGCCAGCATATCGGTATCCCTCAGCAGGGGACGGGCTTTTTCCACAATTATTTTCAGGCACTGATCGCCCACGCCATGCCCATGGGTATCATTGACCTGCTTGAAATGATCCACATCAAATATCAGCATGGCGAAATTCCGATTGTAGCGGATCAACCGGCCAATCTCTTCCTTGATCCGTTTATCAAATGCCCGGCGATTCAAGGCGCCCGTCAAGGGGTCGGTCAGGCTTTCCTGTTCCAGAAATTCCGCCTTGGCCTTTGCTTTCCGGGCCTCAACTTTCATTTTTTCAAAATCGCTTTTGATCAGCGCAATATCCCGGTCCATTTTCTGCCGAATCGCGACCTCGCGCTCCCGCTGAACGGTTATGACCCGGTGCATGCTGTCCAGCTTGTCATTTAAAACCTGTTTTAATTCTTCAAGACTTCGGCTTGACCGGAGAAAATCTTTGACCCCGCCCATTTTGGTCTCAAGTTCGATAGCAAACGCGTCGTTTGCCGAATAGATCTCCGCCGTACTTTCGAAGGCGGTATTCAAGATCTTCTCAAATGATATCAGCTTGGTCCCCAGTGCTTTGATAAAATCGGTTACCGTTTCCCGTTCCGATGCAACCCAGCCGATATAATCCTGAAACAGCGACAGGATTTCCGTACGCAGCCCCAGAAAATCGTTGATGGTCCGGGCACCTTGAACGCGTTCGCCGATGCCGGCCAGGCGCTCCAGAAACATCTCCCCGAGCTCGGTGCCCAGTGTATTGATAATATCCCGGTAAGTTTCCCGGAATTGTTCCAAATAGCGCTTCTCAACACTTTCAGCTGGCCCGGCAACGCCCTTGAAAAAACCGGAGAAAGCGCGTTTTTTCTTTTGACCGGTCTTTTCCGTCGCATCTGCCGCTGCCTGATCCGCCATTTCCTTCAGCTCGGCAAAGACCGCTTCGACCACCTCTGGGGATGCCTGCTTTCGAAGTACCTCCGAGAGTTTTTTGCTTTGATCGTGCAGGGCCGCCTCACTGGTTTTTTCCATAAACCCGGCAAAAAACAGCATCGTCCGCCGGAAAGCCGATTCTTTTGCCGCTGCCGTTTCTTCAGCTGCTTCGAGTTCAGCCAGCAGCCGGTCCTTCTGCCGGGTCAGGCGGTCGATATCCTTCTGCAGTGCGTCGCAGGCGGCCTGTGTTGCCGGGCTGTCGTCCCCCCCCAGCACCTCTTCTATTTCAGGCATATTGGAGAGGACCGTGTAAAGGGATTCCGTGGTCAGTTGTTCCCCCCTGTCCGCGAGCTGTTTCAGCCCCTTGACCGCCAGCCCGGTCAGGTCCCTGATCTGCTTGTTTTCTTTTTTCATCGACATATGCCTCTCCTGGAGATGATGGCAATGACACTCAATGAGTGACCGCACATACCCATTTCCTGGTGAAAAATCTCCAGCATTTTTTATTATACTGCAGAATAAGAATTTCTCATAGCTTTCAAAGGGATGCTCCCCCATTTGTAAGACATTCCGACACACGGATGACCACTTTTTACCCTTTTCCCCGATTGCCGGCCTACCCGGCAAACAGAAACTTTTCTGTAACCTGGCCTTTTTCCATCTGATTACGCGTCTTTTTCAATTTGAAACTTATATTGAGGATTCGTAATCCCGGAGGATTGTGCCATCAGATGAATTTAACAGCTGTCGAAATATCTTACACAACGCTTCGACACCAAGGCCGATATATAATTTTTATGATATTATTTCAGGTAGTTGCCATAATGGCACTAAAATTGCGTATTATTAAGAAAATTTATCTTATGCCGTATTTTTATCTTAATCATATTAATTTAACCGAGGAGAGAGAAATGAAGAAAAAATTATTGGCATTGGCAATTGTAAGCCTGACAGCAATGATGTTTATCAGCAGTGCTAATGCAACAGCCATTCTGGACACAACATCAGGGGGAGACTATTTCTTTGAATGGAGTGGCTTTGGGCAAATAGATGAGATTTATACCACTAGTGGGCCTGGCGGCACCATCGACCGGACAACTGACTATGGCATTGATTGGAGTATCACCGTGGCGCAGGATTCATACCTTGATATGGCCACTGCATGGGACGACTACGTTCCTGGTGATGTTTTCGGACTGGTCGTTGATGGCTCATCCACTGCATGGACAACCACCAGCACTGATTCATCGGGTTATTTTCATGGTATTTACGAAGACCTATTCCTTTCTGCAGGCACTCACACCATTACATTGGATGTCTTATCAGGATTGACCTACGGTGGCGCATGGGCTTCTTTTACGGGCACAACTGCTATAGATCCGGTTCCCGAGCCTTCCACCATCATGCTGATGGGTATCGGCCTGCTCGGTCTGGTGGGTTTCAGCCGCAAACGCCTGATGAAGTAAGACTGACCACTGGTAAGTAAGTAATCCAGTCAGATATTATCTGATAAAAAAGCCCCCGAAAAAATTTTCGGGGGCTTTTTTTGTGAATTGACCTGAGAATTGTCGTGCAGTGCCAAAAGGCCCGGGATGGCAATGGAAAGCTGAACAGACTGTCCCGCAATCCGTCATTCCGGCCAGTGGAGCGAAGCGGAACGTGCGCCGGAATCCAGTATCAAATTGATATTATTCATTATTATAGATTCCGGATCCCGCCCCGCCTTCGGCAGGGCTTGTCCGGAATGACGATTTTCATTGTTGCGGGACAGCCTGTGAAGCCTTCCGCTACATGGCCGGGGCATATACAACGAATGTGGGCAGCTACCCGGACCGTTGCCGCGGCGGCCTTCAGGCCCCTCCAGACAAACACGGCCCTACGAGGATAAAAACTTTTTACGAAGCCATCATCTTGTAATGGGTTCGGCCAGCAGGGATTTCAGGACTTCATAATCCTCGGCAACGGGCAGATCCGGAAACTCCTCCACCACATTGGCCGGCGGCCGGAACAAAATGCCGGTATCGGCCTCCTGAATCATGCTGATATCGTTGTAGGAATCGCCCATAGCTGTGATGCGGTAATTAAGGCTGCGCAGTGCCAGAACCACATGCCGCTTGCCGTCCTTTTGCCGGAGCTTGTAGCCCGTGATGGCGCCGTCATCACCAATGGAAAGGGTATTGCAGAAAAGCGTGGGCATGTTCAGCTTCTCCATCAATGGTCCGGCAAACTGGGTAAAGGTATCCGAAACCACGATGACCTGTGTCTGGCGCCGCAGCCAGTCAAGAAATGCCACAGCCCCGTCCAGGGGATCAATAGTGGCGATCACATCCGTGATGTCTTTCAGCTTCAGGTTATGCTGCGCCAGAACATCAAGCCGTTTCTGCATGAGCACGTCATAATCGGAAATATCCCGGGTGGTGAGCTTCAGTTCCTCAATACCGGTTTTCTCCGCCACGTTGATCCAGACCTCGGGGACAAAGACTCCCTCCAGGTCACTGCAAACAATATTCATCTTTCATCCTCTATTCTGATAACCATTGGCACATCCGCCACAACGTCAAACGACGTAATTTCCGCCAGTGCCTTGTTCACATCCGCCTCACAGGCTTTGTGAGTCAGCATCACAAGCGGGATCGGCCCGTTCTTTTCCCGCCCTTTCTGGTTGACGGATTTGATGCTGATATTATGCCCCCCCAGCACACCGGCAATTTTTGAAAGAACGCCGGGCTGGTCGGTTGCGTTAAACCGGAAATAATAACGGGTAGACAGCTTTTCCATCGGCAGCACCGGCAGGGGCTGTATCTTCTCCGCCTGATACGACAAAGACGGCACCCGGCCGCTGGCGCCAAACGCAATGTTTCGCGCCAGATCCACAATATCGCCGGCCACGGCGCTGGCCGTGGGCATCATGCCCGCACCATGCCCGTAAAGCAGCATATTTTCAACACAGTCGCCGGCAACCGTTACCGCATTCAGAGAGCCGCTCACGCTGGACAGGATATCGTCCTCAGGCACCATGGTGGGATGAACCCGGGCTTCTACAGCACCGTCTATCTGCTTACTGATGGCCAGCAGCTTCACCGTATACCCGAAATCATCGGCAAATTCAATATCAACCGGCGTAATCCGACGAATCCCCTCCACATAGATATCATCAAGATTGATGGCCATACCATAGGCAATGGCATTTAAAATAGCCAGCTTGTGGGCCGTGTCAAATCCGTCCACATCCAATGTAGGATCGGCTTCGGCAAACCCTTTTTCCTGGGCTTCCTTCAGCGCCGTCTCAAAAGAACACTTTTCCGCCGTTATTTTAGAGAGGATATAGTTGCACGTCCCGTTGAGAATGCCCTGCATGGCATGAATGTCGTTGCCAATCAAAGATTCCCGGATCGACTTAATGATGGGCATGCACCCGCCCACGCTGGCCTCATAAGCCACATCCACACCGGCATCCGCCGCCCTGGGGAATATTTCATTGCCAAAGGCGGACAGCAGTGCCTTGTTTGCGGTCACAATACTTTTCCCGTTGTCAATCGCCCGGAGCACCAGATCTTTTGCCACGGTTGTGCCACCGATGAGTTCCACAATGATATCGATCTCCGGGTCGTCAACCACTGCCGCGGCATCCGCCGTCATCACACCCGGGGCAAGGTCCAGCCCCCGGTCCCGCTCGGTATCAATATCCGCGATATTCTTCACGTTAAGCGCCATGCCGGTTCTGGCCGTAACCAGTGCTTTTTTTTCAAGCAGGATTTTCGCGGTGCCGATGCCGACCGTCCCGCACCCCAGCATGCCGATGTTGATCTGTTTCATTTAAAAACGACCTTTACTATATTAAACTACAGTATTTTCTTGATCCCCCGCACCGCCTGGTTCGTCCGCATTTCATTTTCAATAAGCGCGAACCGGACATAATCGTCCCCGTATTCGCCAAATCCCAGCCCCGGCGACACCGCCACCTGGGCCTCGTGAATCATCATCTTGGCAAATTCCACAGACCCCATTTCCCGGTACTTTTCCGGAATTTTTGCCCATACAAACATGGTTCCCTTGGGCTTTTCAATTGGCCAGCCCACCCGGTTCAGGCCGTTTATCAGGGTGTCCCGGCGGGAACGGTAAGTCTCACAGATCTGCTGAACACACGACTGATCCTCGTTGAGCGCAATAATGGCGGCGATCTGAATGGGTTGGAATATCCCGTAATCCAGATAGCTCTTAATCCGGCGCAGGGCCGCGATGATCTCCCGGTTGCCCACACAGAACCCCACGCGCCAGCCGGCCATGCTGTAGCTCTTGGACAGGGAGAAAAACTCTACCCCCACGTCCTTGGCCCCTTCCACCTGTAGGAAGCTCGGGGCTTTGTACCCGTCAAACACAAGGTCCGCGTAAGCAAAATCATGGATAATCATCACATCGTATTTTTTGGCATACCGCACGATTTCCTTAAAGAAATCGATATCCACAACCTCCGTGGTGGGGTTGTGGGGATAGCTCAGCACCAGCACCTTGGGTTTCGGCCAGCTTTGCCGGGTGCCGTCAATCAGGTTCTTCAGAAAGTCTTCCCCCGGTCCCACGGGAATCCCCCGGACACTGCCGCCGGCAATGATCGTGGCATACGGATGAATCGGATACGTGGGATTGGGCGTAAAGACCAGGTCGCCCGGCCGGATGGTTACCAGGATCAGGTGGGAAAACCCCTCTTTGGCGCCAATGGTAACGATCGCCTCTTCTTCATGATCCACCGCCACATCAAACCGGCGCTTATACCAGTCCGAAATGGCCAGGCGAAGCTTCCGTATTCCCATGGAAGCGGAATACCGGTGGTTGTGCGGTTTTCGAACCGCGTCCACCAGTTTTTCAACCACATGGTCCGGCGTGGGAAGGTCAGGGTTGCCCATGCCAAGGTCAATGATATCCTTACCGGCCCGCCGCTCTTCCATCTTGATCTGGTTCACGGTGGCAAACACATACGGTGGTAATCTGTCCAATCTGCCAAACTTAGTGTTCATAATACGAATCCTGCGGTATTGCGCCCACGGCGCCGGCCGTCTGTTAAGCGGTTATGGAATTAAACGAATCTTATTAATATACATGAATCACCGAAATGTGTCAAAACCAATTCTGCACCCCCGCCCCCTGCCTATGATATTCCACAGATGGTGAATTTGGGTTTGACTTTGCATGCGCCCGGCGTTACCATAATTGACCTGATCGGATGTTACGAGGTTCAACACACAAGACAACATAAAAAAATCCAAGTGAGGAAACCGGACGATGGCATCATTGACCTATGCCGATGCTGGCGTAAATATCGATAAAGCCAATGCACTTGTCACTGAAATTAAAAAAATTGCCAAAAAAACCCGGCGCCAGGGGGTCATGGGCGATATCGGCGGTTTTGGCGGTTTGTTTTCCCTGAACATCGCCAATACGCGCAACCCTGTGCTGGTCAGTTCCACGGACGGTGTGGGCACCAAGCTCAAAATCGCCTTTATGGCCAACCAACACGACACCATCGGCATCGACCTGGTGGGCATGTGCGTCAATGACATTGTCGTCCAGGGCGCCAGCCCTCTTTTCTTTCTGGATTATTTCTCTGTTGGCAAACTTGACACGGAAACAGCCGTCAGTGTCATTAAGGGTATCGGCAACGGCTGCAAGCAGGCCAAATGCGCCCTTATCGGCGGCGAAACAGCAGAAATGCCGGGCATCTATGCCGATGGCGAATACGACCTTGCGGGTTTTACCGTCGGAATTGTCGAAAATGACGCCATCATCGATGGCTCCGATGTCCGGGTGGGAGACGGTGTAATCGGCCTTGCATCCAGCGGCCTTCACAGCAACGGATATTCTCTTGTCCGCAAGATCTGTTTCGATGTGCTGAAACTCGACATTGACAGCCATGTAGACGCACTGGGCAAAACGCTGGCAGAGGAACTGCTCACACCCACAAAAATCTATGCTGAAACCATTCACAACCTGCTAAAGGTCTTTCCCCTGCACGGCATTGCCCATATTACCGGCGGCGGGCTGGCGGAAAACCTTGTGCGCATCCTGCCCAAGTCCTGCGGCATTCGTCTTGACAAAAGCGCCTGGGAGGTGCCGGCAATCTTCCGTTTCCTAAAGGAAGGCGGCAAGATAAAAGAAGAAGAAATGGCACGGACCTTCAACAACGGCATCGGGATGTGTGTGGTGGTGGATGGGAAGCAGGCCCAGGATGTACTGGGAACGCTCAAGGCCATGGGCGAGACCGCCCATCTGATCGGCGAGGTCGTGGCAAGGAAAGGAAGTGCGCCTCAGATCAAATGGCAGTAATATGAACACCAACCCCAAAAAACAAAGCATCGGCCAACGCATACAAGCCGCATTTCTGCGCTGGATGGAGCGGATCGAACAGGCCAACCGGCAGACCGGCTGCAAGGGATGAAAGCCCGGCGCAACGCCGGTCCGGCGTAAAAAATGAAAATTCTCGGTATCGAAACCTCCTGCGATGAAACAGCCGCCGCTGTAAGCCAAGACGGCACCGCCATACTTTCCTCTATTGTATCGTCCCAGGTCGCCGTGCATGCCCCTTACGGCGGCGTGGTCCCCGAACTGGCCTCCCGCAACCATATTAAAAACATCCTGCCGGTTGTCAATCAGGCGCTTGCAGCGGCAGACCTGAAGGCCGAAGAACTGGATGCCGTGGCCGCCACCCAGCGCCCCGGACTGGTCGGGGCCTTACTTGTGGGGTTTTCCTTTGCCAAGGCATTTGCTTATGGTCTGGGTATTCCGTTTATCGGTGTGGACCACCTGGACGGCCACATGGCATCCGTACTGCTGAAAGAGTCCCCTCCGCCTTATCCGTTTGTGGCGCTTCTCGCATCCGGCGGCCATACAGCGGTGTATCATGTCATCTCTCCCACCAACGCCGACCTCATGGGCCGGACCCGGGACGATGCGGTTGGCGAGGCCTTTGACAAGGCGGCCAAAATGATGGGCCTGGGTTATCCCGGCGGCCGGGTCATCGAAGAACTGGCCGCCCGTGGTGATGATAACGCCATTTTCTTTACCCGGCCATACCTGGATAAAAAGAGCTTTGATTTCAGTTTCAGCGGTATCAAAACAGCCGTCAGTCGATGCATCCAGGAAGCCGGTGCAGATCTGGAAAATCAAAAAGCCGATATTGCCGCGGGGTTTCAGGCCGCCGTGGGGGATGTCCTCTGCCACAAGCTCATTCATGCCGCTGAAGTCAAAACCTGCCGGGATATCGCCCTGGTGGGGGGCGTGGCCGCCAACACCCATATCCGGGAACAACTGGCAAAAGCCGCCGCAACCCGCGGGCTCACCGTCCACATGCCGCCCCTTGCCTATTGCGGCGACAACGCCGCCATGATCGCAATAGCGGGATACCATTACTTTCAACAAAATCGCACCACCGGCCTTGCCGACGATGTCTATTCCCGCGCTGCCACACGGTAACAACACAGCCCCTTCCACCACCCCGTCACTCCGGACCTGATCCGGAGTCCACATCAAATGCCCAACACCTCCCGTCACTCCGGCCAGCCTGTCCCGAACTGGATCCAACAAGCCGGTGTCCACTAAAATTGACCCGATACCACCCGTCACTCCGGACTTGATCCGGAGTCCATATAAAATCGACCCGATACCATCCGTCACTCCGGACTTGATCCGGAGTCCACATCAAATGCCCTCCTCCCGTCACTCCGGACCTGATCCGGAGTCCATATAAAATCGATCCAATTCCACGTCACTCCGGACTTGATCCGGAGTCCACAGATTTATTCATGGGCTTTCTGCTGAACATCCGGCCGGGCCTCACTCCCCCGGCTGATTCGTTGCCACAACACCACCAGAACCACCCCGGCCGCCCCGCCGGCCAAATCCGTCATAAAATCCATCACAAACGGCGACCGCCCCTCGATAAAAATCTGGATCATCTCCGAACCACCGGCCACCATAAACAAATACACCATTGCCGGCATCCTGTCCCGGTGCCTGACGGCCAGTGCCAACATTACCCCGAATACAAAAAAGAAGACAAAATGCCCGACCCTGGCGATTTTACCCGCGACAAGGCCCCCCATCACCGCGTTCGCCGCCAAAACCCATGCCTCCGCCTTTTCAGCCAGAAGGTGCTTCATATCCGCCGGAATCACCGTCCCTGCAACAATCGCGACAAAGATACCTGCTAATAAAACCCGGAACGCAACCTTCCCCGGGCTCCTGTACAGCACCGACCCCAGCAGGCATACCGCAAAAACCCCCCACCCCGCAAAAATCCATCTTTTGGCCCGCGTGTAAACCGCTGCCTGCGCCATTGGATGCAGACGAAGGTTTCTCACCCAGAATTTTCCGGAACAACGGCTCAATTGAGCAATAACTGACAGCGACGCCACATCCGGACCGATGGTAAAATGCTTTTCGTAATGTTGCCAGGCAACCGTTCCGGTAAAAGAAGCCGCCACGTGCGGCCTCTCCAGCCTCGCCCCTTCACCGTCCCGTTGGATCAATACAACCCGGGCATGATTCCAGGGCATCTCACCGGCTTTCACCCCTTTGCACCGCATATCCCCGGACAGCCGGACAACCTGCCCCGGCGGCAGTGCATCCAGATCCTGCCGGATACTCACTCCCTCCCCCGCCGGCGAAAACAAATACAGATCCGCGCCCCGCTTTTCAGCCTCACCGGCATCCCCCGCATAAAACGCCCACTCCCCGGTCAGCAAATCCGGCCCGGCCGTCTCATACGGCTCGATCTTCAGCCCGCCGATCGCCGTAAGGGTAATCATCACTCCAAACAGCCCCCACAGCGCTATTTCAGTTTGCCGGCACATTTTCCGCATCCTACCCCGCACTTTAACCCTTTCCTGCCCCCCGTCCCGCACACATATTACCGCCAGAAAATACATCAATACTCTACTTATTAACGCAAACTTGCAACAAAAATCACCGGCGGGATTCCCCCGCCACCATCATGATAGGAGCTGGCCTCAGCCCGATATTTCACGGGTCGGGTTTGCCGCATATGCGAGGCGCAGCATGAATGGTAGAAAGTATGGATGACCTCCTCTTTACCTGGGACTGGTTACCCTATAAGTATTGAATAAACCGCATACTTTTTTCTGGTTCCCACGCTCAGCGTGGGAACCAGAGGAAAAATTGACCCGATACCTCCCGTCACTCCGGACTTGATCCGGAGTCCACATAAAATGCCCAACACCTCCCGTCACTCCGGACTTGATCCGGAGTCCACATAAAATGCCCAACACCTCCCGTCACTCCGGACCTGATCCGGAGTCCACTTAAAATTGACCCCGGTACCTCCCGTCACTCCGGACTTGATCCGGAGTCCACTTAAAATTGACCCGATACCCCCCCCCAATAAAAAACTTTCCTGAATTAGATATGCTGTCCCCGAATTCTCCGATTGGGTGATCCCATCTATGAAGATTTAAAGGAGAAATTAAGGGCCTCAATGGCGGCCCATGCAGACGAAACCCATTGGCGACAGGATGGCATTAATCACCATGTGTGGTATGGCGGGA
>JAXHTY010000018.1:0-105343 GCA_034189905.1 Thermodesulfobacteriota bacterium | reverse complement strand
GTGGTACAAACTGTCATGGCAAAATTCCTTTGTTATTGTCTTTCAACTAACTGATTTATAACAAAATTTTATGAATTTTGCCATACTTTTTTGGCCTTTTCATGAAATATTCGGGCTAGCCCGCATATTTCATGAAATTTTTTGATAATTGTTTTATTTCTTATATATTTTAAATTGTTATGATTCATTTTTATCGTTTTCACAAAATACAAACTGTAATTTTACTTTGAAGGAATAAGACCAATTTTATATCAAAAAAATTCATGAAATATGCGGGCTGATATTGCCCCGCCTATGGGAGTCATGCCTGAAGCTTCCACGTCGCGCAGGTGTTGCGTTGCGTGAGATCAGCCGTGCGGCGTACCGGTGTAATTGCCGCTCATTTCCTGCCATCACTATTTTGTTGACAAATGTTTTTCTTTTGTTTATATAAATAAACATAATGTTTTTTAAAATAAACAAGCGGGCTGGTCATGACAACCCTTCCCTTTGATACATTTTATCAGAATGCGGCAACGCACCTGGGCGTACAATCCCAGTCGCACCTGGCGAGTCTGCTGGGGATCCACCGGTCGGCCGTTACCCAGGCCAAGCAGCGGAATGTCGTGCCCGATTTGTGGGTGTTCAGGCTGGCGGAACGGTTTGACGTAGCCCCGGCACTGCTGGCGCCGTCATGGCAGGGCGATGCCGCAGAATCGGAAGCTGTCACGGCCGGTCGCCGTCTGAAACGGATTCCCATGGTAAAGGCGCGGCTTCATGCCGGTGCCGGTTCCTTTGAGGTGGATGCTTCTGTGGAGGATTTTTATGGGTTCAGTCCCCAATGGCTGCGCCGCATGGGCAACCCCGAAACCATGGTCCTGATGGACGTGGTCGGGGATAGCATGGCGCCCGTGATTCAGGAAGGGGACACCGTGCTGGTGGACCAGTCCCAGGCGGATATCTATTCCGGCCGTATCTATGCGGTGGGGGTGGACGATACCATCATGATCAAGCGGGTGGAAAAGCACCCCGGCCGGCTTGCCCTGCTGAGCGTCAATCCCGCCTATGACCCTGTTTATATTACCGGCAGCGATGCCGGGGGCGTGCGCATCATCGGCCGGGTGGTATGGGTGAGCCGGGCGTTGTAGGCAGATATATGACCGATATTCTTCAAAATGCATCAATCGGGTTTTCCCGGGCCGGCGAGGATTTCTGGGACCGCTCCCTTGATCTGAACCGGCTGCTGGTAAGCCATCCGGTGGCAACCTTTTTCATGCGGGTTTCCGGGGATGCCATGAAAAACGCCGGCATTACGGCAGGCGATATTCTGGTGGTGGACCGCGCCCTGGCACCCGCTCACAACGATGTGGTTGCGGCCGTGGTCGAAGGGGAGTTCCTTGTCCGCCGGTTGTGGCACCGCAACAAACAGGCCCGGCTTGTAGCGGAAGAACCCGGTGCCGTGCCGTTGGGCATCGATCCGGATGCCGGCGTCACCATCTGGGGGGTTGTGACCTGTGTGCTCCATTTTTTCCGGCATCCCGGCCATAGCGACCAGTAATGACGGGCCCTGCAACAGAAATAGCAACATCCCGGCAATTCTGGGTCGCTCTGGTGGACTGCAATAACTTTTTTGTCTCCTGTGAACGGGTGTTCCAGCCCTGTCTTGAACACCGTCCGGTCGTGGTCCTTTCCAACAATGACGGATGCGTGGTGGCCCGGTCCAACGAGGCCAAGGCCCTGGGCATTCCCATGGGCGCGCCTGCCTTCAAATACACCGGCCTTTTCAGGGAGCACGGGGTGCGCATCTTTTCCTCCAACTATGCCCTGTATGCGGATATGTCCAGCCGGGTTATGGCCATCCTTGCCGCTGAAACCCCGGATATGGAGGTTTATTCCCATGACGAGGCGTTTCTCCGGTTAACCGGAAAATCAGATGATGTTACTCAGCGTGCCCGGGCCATCAGGGCCCGTGTATATCAATGGACCGGCATTCCCGTGTCCGTCGGCCTGGCATCCACCAAAACCCTGGCCAAGGCGGCCACCCATGTTGCCAAGACCCGGCCGGCGTACGGCGGGGTGTTTGCTATTGTGTCACCAGGGGCACGGGAGCAGGTGCTGCGGGACATACCCGTGAATGAGATATGGGGTATCGGCCGGCAATACACCCGGCTGCTGAACCGGTACGGCATTCAGACCGCCCATGAATTTGTGCAGATGCCCGAGCCGTGGATTCGAAAACAGATGACCATCCGGGGGCTATACACTGTCCGGGAGCTGAAGGGGCATCCCTGTATCGGGCTGGAGACGGTCCGGGCTTCGGCCAAAAGTATTGTCCGTTCCCGCTCTTTCAGCCGACGGGTGACCTGCCGAAAAGATCTTCAGGAGGCCGTGGCCCTGCATGTGCACCGGGCCGGAGAGAAACTGCGGGCTGCCGGGCAGCGCGCCCATTGCCTGCATGTGTTTCTGCAGACCGACCGGTTCCGGCCGGTGCCGCAGTATAATCCATACGACTGGACAATGATAACGCCGCCGGTCAACCATACCGCGCCCCTGCTGAAAGCGGCCCGGGCTGTTTTTGACCGGATATACCGGTCCGGCTATGAATACCGCAAGGCCGGTGTGGTGCTGTCCGGCCTGGTCAATGGCCGGCATCGCCAGGTCTGGCTGCACGAAGTCCTGGAACATTCAGGCGCGGGGCATGAAAAGGTCATAAAGGCCGTGGATGCGATCAACACCCGTTATGGCCGGGACACGGTGCAGTATGCCGCCGCCGGCATTCAACGTGCATGGGAGATGACCCAGCGCCACCGTTCCAGCCGGTTTACCTCCCGGTGGGAGGAATTGCCGGTGGCCGGAACGATTTAGACCAATCCAACAATCCTTATCCTCCAGGCCGGATCAGCGAACAGTGGCTTTGCCATCTGTAACAATCGAAATCGAAAAGAGCATTCGCCCATTGCAACTTGAGCTCGAAACAAAGCTTTATAAATAAGGTGTTTCGTCCAGATTTGAAGTCCGCTCGATTGCGATAGCGATTCCGATTTGTACGACCCCCTTTTCAGGGGCCCCCTCTGGATGCGGCTGTGGCGGGTATTATAAAGCTCCCCCGGATTCCTCCGCCGGTTCCTGCTGTAACGGAAGGCTGATGATCAGCGTCGCCCCCTGATTTTCACCGTGGCTTTCCGCCCGTATGCTGCCGTCCATTTCGCTGATTTCATTGGCGGCGCCGTGCAGGCCGAACCCGCGCCCCTCTTTTTTGGTCGTGAACCCGTGGCTGAATATTTTTGTGAGATTGTCCGGATGGATCCCCCGGCCTGTATCGGATATTCGTATAACCGCGTTGCCTTTGTCTGTCTGGAGTTGAATGGACAGCTGCCGGTTGTCGAGATTGTTGTCCGCCATTGCTTCCCGGGCATTTTTAATGATGGTGATCAGTGCGTGCACCAGTTTTGCCTTTGGGACAACCACAGGGGGGAGATCCTCATATTGCTGGTGAAGGGTGATATTGAGTTTGTTGAGCATGTCTGTTTCCAGGGTTACGGCGTCTTCGATAATCTCTTTCAGACAGGATGGTTCGGCGAATATGACGCTGGAAATATAGGCCTGTTGCGCTGCAACAACGTCTTTGATGAGATTGATTTTTTCAATAAGGCGTTCCATCTCCTCAATCAATTGCTGATTCTCCGACTGGAGCGGATTGTCCAGGCTCAGGTAGTATTCCAGCAGTTTTTTCCCCTTGGGGTGATGAAGGATAAAGTCGTCGATAGCATGCATGTGTTCCTGCAGCATGGTGTTGGCCTTGCGGATGTTTTTGATCTGCGAACCGGTCAGCCGGCCCCGTATGATTTCGCTGGATGTGACCACGCTGTTGAGAATATTGCCCACATTGTGCAGCACTGCGGTGGCAATATCGGCCTGTCCTGCCTTGTGGGCATTCCGGGCAATCTCTTGCTGGGCATTTTGCAGCGCTTGGGTCTGTGCTTCCAACTCTGCTGTTCGCTGCTGTACCCGCCGCTCCAGAGTTTCACTGAGCTCCCGGTTTTTTTGCGCCTCTTCTTCAGCAACCGCCAGTGCCTTGTCATTCAGGGAGCGGATGCTGCTGGTGACGGCATAGATAATGAGAATGGCAAAAAGGTTATCCATCAAATATTCAAGTGGAAAGTCCTCATGCACAACATAAGTATTGCTGATATACATCGTAAAAAGGCACAGCAGGAAAATGTTAAGAAGGTAGAATATGGGCACAAAAATTTTTTTTGAGCGACTGATAAGGGCGGCAAGCGCAAGCAGGCTGTAAAGAAACGCAATGGTATCGGTTACGAAAATGGGGTTGTCAGTGGTGTAGAAAGCCTCTAAAAAGAGAATGCTCCATGTCAGGGTTGTTGTCAGGAGGAGAAAACCGCTGACCGCCCATTCCAGTCGCCCGGCCCGCAACAGTTCGACAACCCCGGGAAGGCATACCAGGCAGATGATCATTGGTATTGTAAATACGGCTTCCCGCTGGTGGAGAATAAAAACAAGCTGGATCAGCAGGGCGGTAATAAATCCCATTCCCATCAGGCAGAGCGTATAAACCGCTATTGCCTTCTGGCGGATAACATAGTTCTCCTGCTGATACGCCGCAAGGGGCGCTTGCGCCAGTTTGACAAGTCTTTTTGCAGTCGGATGGTTGAAGATCATAATCCCGTATAATCCACAAGTCGCGTTTGCTGAAAATACGATACACAGCATGCGAAACCGTAGCCGCTCTATTGCGAGCATGCTGCAACGTTGCTGCTGCGGCGAAATCGGTTCGCCCGAAGGGTGAAAATTTTTGATATAAAACTGACCTGATTCCTTAACCTGAAAAGCCCGGTCTGCTGGGCCAGCTTTTTACCCCTCGTCTTTCAATAATTCCAATGCTTCCACATCGGCCATATCTTTGGTTCTTTCAGAGACTTTCTTGTTGCGAATCAGGTCATCGATTGAGGGTATATGGACGGACATTCCATGTTATTAGGTTACCATTTATATGACGTTATATCAATCAGTTATTTCGGACCCAGGCATGTCATTCAGGCATGTGTTGATAAATTCCGATATCTCTTTGATCTGAAGCCGGTTGTCCAAACCTTCTGTTTTGGCGGCCGCACCCAGCATGATGGCGCACATGGGACAGGCTGTTACCAGGGTGTCGGCACCGCTGTCCACCGCCTCCCGCACCCGGGACCGCGCCGGCGCGTCCGTGTCGCCGGCGATCAGGTCTGTAAAAAAATTGCCGCCCCCGCCGCCGCAGCACAGGGCGTTTTTCCGGTTCCGGTCCATCTCAACGATATGAAAGCCCGGTATGGCGTTTAACATCATGCGGCAGGACTGGTAGTCCCTGTTATGACGTCCCAGGTAGCAGGGATCGTGAATGGTTACACATCCCCCGTTCAGGTTCGGCCGGATGGGCAGATATCCCATGGAAAAGGCCAGAATCTGAGTATAGTGCGCTGCCATATAGATGCCGCCAAATTCCGGGTAATGATTCTTAATGGCGTTCAGGGTATGGGGAGACAGGGTAATGATTTTGTTTACCCCGAGGCGGGTGAACAGGTCGATATTTCTCCTTGCCAGATCTTCAAACAGGGCCGTCTCGCCCATGGCACGGGCGTCGTTGCCGTCTGAAACGGCTTCCTCTGGAAGAAGGCCGAATGAGATTCCGGCCCGCTGCAGCAGCCCGGCCACGGATCTCGCAATCTCCTGGCCGAGGCTGTCATATCCGCTCACGTCGTCAACGAAAAACAGGTATTCCTGGCCGGAGAATGCCGGAATATCCAGGTCCGCCGCCCACTGGTTCCGGTTTTTTGCGGGTTTGCCATAGGGGTTGCCATGTATCTGCATGCGCGTCAGGTAATCCCGCACCGGCGCAGGCACCTGGCCGGTTTCCAGAAGCGCTTCCCTGCCGGCAGTGAATGCGTCAAGGAGCAGGTCCTTGAACCCCGGAAAGGCGCATTGCTCCACGCAATTGCCGCACGCTGCGCAGGAAAACATAATTTCTGCAAACCGTTCGCTGATGGTCAGGTCGTTGTTCAGCCATGCCCGCAGCAGCCACATCCGGCCGCCCGGCGAGCAGGTCTCAAACCGGTTGGCCAGATACGCGGGGCAGGTGATATCGGTATAGTCAGACGGCAGCTTGCAGTAACCGCATCGAAAGCATCGGTGGAGGATCTCTTCATGCTTCATTGTGGTCGTCCTTTACTCCCAGTTGCCGGGGTTCATGATGTGATTCGGATCCAGGGTCTCCCGGATGCGGTTCATCAGCGCAATGGTTTCCGGGTGCATCTTTTCCAGTGTCTGCTGCTGTGCGGGCAGTTCCGCCTTCCAGGGAATGCCCCCGATTTTCAGGGCCGCTGTGTTGGTCTCTTCCAGGGCCTTCTGCGCCCGTTCCATATCGGCAGGGTCCGCCCGGTTAAAGGCATACGCGTAAAAGAACATCATGGCATGGCCGGCCCCGATAATGCGGGCGCCCATGGAATAGCTCACGCCAACACGTTCGGCAACTTTCAGCCCGGCTTCGTATGCTTCCGGAAAATGTTCGATAGCCATGATGGAACCCACATACTCGAATCCCCCGCCTTTACGAGTGTCCGCAAACCGGGCCAGGTCCGGGGACGGGATGTTCAGAAACCGGCCTTTCTGGGGCGGCGGTAAGGGCAGGAATCCTGCCGTTTTTTGATCGATATAATCCCGTACCGACATCTGCAGGAGGTTGCGCTTGAATGTCAGCTCCTGTTTGGTCTGGCCGCCATAGGCGATATTGATGTGCATGAACCCTTTGGCCCATTCCGGTTTGGGGGTCATCCAGGGCGTCATGTCTTCGGCCACCTGTACGGATGTGAGGCGGCTGATCACATCCGGGATGATGTCCGGGGTTTCCGTTACAAACAGCAGGATGTCGTTGTACCGGTAGCGGGGGAAAAGCTTTATTCCCAGTTGCGTCACAATGCCCGTGGTGCCGGACCAGCCCAGAAACAGACCGGAAAGGTCCGGCAGCGGGGCCCGGGCAAACCAGTCCGGCGACACGCTGCATGATCCGGTGCGAACAATTTCGCCGGTGGGCAGCACCACTTCCATGCCGGTGAGCATGTCCGAATGAAAGCCCCCCAGCGTCGACAGGTGGCCGGACCCGTGAATGCAAATGTTGCCAGCCAGGGTGGCAATGGGCGGCGCATCCGGCATGGAGTGCTTAAGTTCAGGATGATGTTTTTTTAAATAGGCCTGCAACATGCCCTGGGAAGTCCCGCCTTCCACGACTGCATAGCGACTTTTGGGGTTGACCGCAATGATCCGGTTCATGCGTTTCATGTCCAGAATCAGGCCGCCCTTTAACGCCCGGGTCAGGCCCGAGAGTACCAGCCCGCCGCCCATGGGAACCACGGGCACGCCATATTCGTTTGCCAGGTGCATAATGTCGGATACTTCCTGTGTGCTGCCGGGAAGGACCACGGCATCGGGTTTTGCCGGGGGCATGGTGCCCTGGTCCATGGCGTACAAATACTGTTCTTCCGGATGGGCGGACACATGCCGGGCACCGACAATTTTTTTTAACCGGTCGATTATTTCTTTCATGGTAATCAATTTCCCAAAGCCTTCTGCACCAGGTCGCTCACAAGAATCGGCGTCAGGCCGTTTTCCGCCACCTCCTCGGCAAGGGTGGCCATACAGAAAGGGCAGTTAAACACGCAATAGCCAGCATCGGCCGCCAGCATATCGTTGATATTGGCTTCCACCAGTTCATCGGCCAGGCTGTCCCGCTGGTGAGCGCGGGGAACACCCCCGCAGCACAGCGCGGTCTCCCGGTCATAGGCGCGGGGCATCCGGTTGGCGCCTATTTTTTCAAATATCTGATCCAGTACCGCATCGGTTTCGGGTATCAACCGGTTGGAGCAGGGGCGTTGATAGGCGATTTTAACATTCAGCGGCGTGATGTGACCCGCCAGTTCATCCAGCCGATGGTTGATGTAATCGAACAGATGCACCGGGGTAAACGGCACATCAATGCCAAACGCCGGCGCCAGGCTGGTATAGGTGCCGTAGCATTCGTCATGAAAGCAGACCAACTCGTCGATCCCGGCATCCCGAAGGTAATGGTCCATGATATTGTCGATCATGCGCGGCAACCGCTCGCGAATGGTGGAATTTTTTGCAAAGTGGAGCCACATGATGTTACAGAAGATATCCGTGCCCGTGATCACGGACGCCCCCTCAAAGAGCTTGCCCCGGACACAGCCCGTCAGCATGGGGAAGGCGCACATGTTCACCACCGGGGACTTGACGTCTGCCTTTGTAATCCGGCCCTTGGGCGCCATCATTCTCAATTGTTCATCGATAATGGGCCGCGGTGCAGGCAACAGCCCCAGCTCTTCCTGGCGCTCCACCAGGATGTAAAAGGGGTTGTTGCTGTCGGGGCAGTATTCCTGGCAGGCATAACAGGTCATGCACTGATCCAGCACCCGGCTGTGCTCACACATATTGATCTTCTGTTTTTCGGCTTTTGCCTCGTTCACATCGTCAAACGCGATATACTGGCATCGCATCAGACAATCAACGGTTTCACACCGGCGGCATATTTCGGGATCGAATTGAATCGTATTCACAATGGTCCTCCGCAATTACGGGACGGAAAATATTAACGCCTTCAGGCTGCCCCGCAAACGTAGAATACCCGAAGGGCAAGAGGGTATGCATTAAAGCTTTTTTTAACATAAGGATGACATTTCATTCTCCAGACCAGAATTGGAAATTAGAAATATAACATTGAAGTGTTCTTCAGCACAAGAAATTGTCTCCAAATCAGATGGGAATACCCGTCAAAAGCCTTTAAGACAGTGTAAATTTTTGTAATATGTTGACAAGGGGAGTCAAATCCTGTATACTGTATCTTCAACCAATCTCTGCTGATAATTGACTTTCCTTTTTTGTTGTTTTGCCGGTCCGTTACCGGCCTGCCCACACTGAAATATAACGCTTTTGGCCTGAATGTTTCATTAAATGTTCGGCTTAGTGGTGAAACCAATTTTTACGATAGTTATAATCTTTTTTGTTTGAATCCGGCAAGCTGTTCTGTCATTATAAAACAAGACGATGGTTTGCCGATTTCTGGCAAAACACAATTGGTTTTAAAAATTCAAAAGCGCAGGAGCGAAAAATGCCATTGTCCATTAACGAAAAAGATGGAAAAAGAGTGGTTAAGATAAACGGCGCGATTACCGTGTATGATGCAATGGGTCTTCACCGGGGTCTCTTGAATTATCTGGAGACCAACGACAAACTGGTGCTGGATCTGGCCGCTGTCAAGGAATGCGATGCCGAGGATGTTCAGCTTATCTCATCGGCCATCAGGTCGGCCAAAGCGGCAGGTAAGACGTTTGTCATTGAAAATGCTTCAGAATCCGTCAAGGCGGCCGCCAGGCGTGCCGGCGTTGCCATTGATGCCCTCTGATGCCCCCTCCTATTTTTCTCCCCGGTGTGTTCGCTGACGTGATTGCCACAGGCGACGCTTCCATGCTTTATCATGTCATCTTTTAATCATGCGAAAAAACGCTTTTGCCTGCCCCAAAACCGTTGCGCCCGAATTGACCTGTGCAACAGGTAGCATTCAGGCACCGTGCTGAAATAGGGGCGGAAGGCTGAACATGCTGTCCCGCAACCATGAAATCGTCATTCCGGACAAGCCGTGTCAAAGGCGGGTGAGGCCTGGAATCCATAAAAACAGAACGCCCGTCTTTTTCACTTTGCAGTAATTGTAAACAAAAGAAGCTCATAGAAGGCAAAAAAGGCCTGAGAATTGCTCTCAAGCCCCTTATTTTATGGGTGGCGGGAGCGACGAGACTCGAACTCGCGACCTCCGGCGTGACAGGCCGGCGCTCTAACCAGAACTGAGCTACGCCCCCGCATGGGTATGCTTACTGCTGCTATTTATGGTGGGCGGAACAGGGCTTGAACCTGTGACCCTCGGCTTGTAAGGCCGATGCTCTCCCAACTGAGCTACCCGCCCTGTTCGAAATCGGGCTTAATCGCGTACCATAAATAATCGCGCCAAAAGATTGCGCTGATGTAAACCGATTTTTTAGCAGTCTGCCGCCTTGTTGTCAAGGCAAAAAAGGCGCTATTTTGCAGAAATATTTTTGCCGTAGCCGGACGACTGGCTGGCCGCCATTACGGCCGGCATCTCATCCACCTTGTTCTCTGCTGTGTCATCGGTTTTCAGTGCCTGGCACAGAATATCATCCATGTGTTCGGCCAGAACAATATCCAGCTTGCGGGCGATCGTGGGCGGAATGTCCACCAGGTCTTTTTCACAATCCTTGGGAATGATAACTTTGTTGATGCCCCCGCGGTGGGCCGCCAGGATCTTGTCCCGAATTCCGCCCACCGGCAGTACACGGCCTCGTAAGGTGATTTCACCGGTCATGGCGATATCCCGGTAAACCGGTTGTTTGGTCAGTGCCGACACCAGGGAGGTGCACATGGAGACCCCGGCGGACGGCCCGTCCTTGGGAATGGCGCCTTCGGGCACATGGATATGGATGTCCAGGTTCTCATGAAACTGGTTGTCGATTTCAAATGTCTCGGACCGGGACCGCACGTAGCTCAGGGCGGCCTGGGCCGATTCCTGCATGACATCGCCGAGCTTGCCGGTGATGGTCAGTTTGCCCTTGCCCGGCATGATGGCTGTCTCGATGCTAAGCAGTTCGCCGCCCACGCTGGTCCACGCAAGGCCGGTAACCAGCCCCACCTGATCGTCTTCTTCCATCTGGCCGTGCCGGAACTGGGGCGGACCGAGATGTTTGGCAATCGATGTGGCGGTAATTCGAAATCCTTTATTGCCATTGGCCTCTTTGGCGATCTCACGGGCGATCTTCCGGCAGACATTTGAAATGTTCCGTTCCAGGTTCCTCACCCCGGCTTCCCGGGTGTACTGTTGAATAATGGTATAGATTGCGTTTTTGGAAAACGTGATGTCATAGTCCTCCACGCCATTGGCCTTGAGCTGCTTGGGTATCAGAAACTGCGTGGCAATGTTGTATTTTTCATATTCCGTGTATCCCGGCAGCTTGATGATCTCCATACGGTCCTGAAGGGGCAGGGGAATTGTATGCAGGGAGTTTGCCGTGGTGATGAACAGAATATCCGAAAGATCGTAATCCACATCCAGATAATGGTCGTTGAAGGCATAGTTCTGTTCCGGGTCGAGTACTTCCAGCAGTGCGGCCGATGGGTCGCCCCGGAAATCCATGCTCATCTTGTCCACCTCGTCCAGGCAGAAGACCGGGTTGTTTACGTTGGTCTTTTTCAGGGCCTGCATAATCTTGCCGGGCATGGAGCCGATGTAGGTCCGCCGGTGGCCCCGGATTTCCGCTTCATCCCGAACCCCGCCAAGAGAGATACGGACAAATTTGCGGCTGGTGGCCCGGGCCACGGACTGGGCCAGGGATGTCTTACCCACGCCGGGCGGCCCCACCAGGCAGAGGATCGGGCCTTTGACTTTCTTGACCAATGACTGCACGGCCAGATATTCAAGGATCCGCTCCTTGGGTTTTTCCAGGCCGTAATGATCGGCGTCCAGAATCTTTTCCGCTTCCAGGATATCGTGGCGGAGCTTGCTTTTATTGTACCAGGGCAGGCTGATGAGCCAGTCGATATAGTTGCGAATGACCGTGTATTCGGCGGACATCTGAGTGGTGTTCTTGAGCTTTTTGAGTTCCTGCCGGACCTTTTTGGCACCCTCCTTGGACATCTTCTTGCGCTTGATGCGTTTTTCCAGCTCTTCCAGTTCCTGTCCGGCTTCGTCCCCGCCGCCCATCTCCTTTTTGATGGCCCGCATCTGTTCATTGAGATAGTAGTTCTTCTGGTTTTTCTCCATCTGCTTTTTGATACGGTTTTTGATCTTCTGCTCCATACCGGAGATTTCGATTTCCGCGTCAATCAGGCCGGTAAGGCGGGTGAGCCGGTTTTCCAGGCTGACCTCTTCCAGCAACGCCTGTTTGGTTTCAATTTTAAACGGGATGTGCGCGGCAATGGTATCGCCCAGTTGCGAAGGATCGGTAATGGCGGCAATATTGGTGGCAATCTCTTTGGTGATGGTTTCCTTGTTATGGCTGGCATAGTTTTCAAAACTCTGCTGAACAGTCCGGCAAAGGGCTTCCGCCTTGGTGGCGGGCAGTCCGGTCTCTTGAACAACAGTCAGGTCCACCATAAAATAATCGTCGTTTGGAATAAACCCTGATATGCCGGCCCGGGCATGGCCCTCAACCAGCGCTTTAACCGTGCCGTCCGACAGGCGAAGCATCTGCAGGACCGAGCCCACGGTGCCGATTCGGCGGATATCCTTTTCGCCGGGATTGTCAATGCCCGGTTTGGTCTGGGCGGCAAGAAATATTTTTTTGTCGCCTTCCATCGCAGCAGTCAGGGCGTTGATGGATTTGGCCCGGCCGATAAAAAGGGGCACCACCATATACGGGAACACAACAATGTCCCGCAACGGTAAAAGGGGAAGGGTAATAGCGGGGACGGACTCCCCGTTTTGCTTGAAAATTTTGGGTATCTGTATCATCGTCGCATTATTCTATTAAAGCGTTGTGCGGTTAACATCGCGGTGCGGTAAACAGATATACGATTGAAAAGGCTATCTTAAGTGAAAGTATCCTGTTGTGCCGGTCACGCCTGCTTTTTTTGCGGTTCATCGTCCTGTTCGTACAACAGGATCGGCTCTTCCTTGTGTTTGATCACCTCTTCGCTGATAACACACTCTTTGATGCCCTCCTGGGAGGGGATATCATACATGATATCCAGCATGGCATTTTCAAGGATGGAGCGGAGCCCTCTGGCGCCGGATTTGCGTTTCATTGCCTCGGCAGCTACAGTGGAAAGGGCACTGTCGGTAAACCGGAGGTTGACGCCTTCCATCTGGAAAAGCTTCTGGAACTGCTTGATCAGTGCGTTCTTGGGTTCCGTGAGAATCTTGACAAGGGACGCCTCGCTGAGCTGGTCAAGGGTGGCGATGATCGGCAGGCGTCCCAGAAATTCCGGGATAAGCCCGAACCGGATCAGGTCTTCATTTTCAACCAGCCGGAGGGTGTCTCCGATATTTTTTTCCGATTTCGGGGTGACCTTGCCGCCGAATCCGATGGTCTTTTCACCCAGCCGCCGCTCGATCACGTTTTCAAGGCCGGTAAAGGTGCCTCCGCAGATGAACAGGATATTGGTGGTATCTACTTTTACAAAGTCCTGCTGCGGATGTTTCCGCCCGCCCTTGGGCGGAACACTGGCCGTGGTGCCTTCCATGATTTTCAAAAGCGCCTGCTGGACGCCTTCCCCGGATACATCCCGGGTAATGGAAGGGTTGTCCGTCCGCTGGGCGATTTTGTCAATTTCATCCACATACACGATGCCGCGCTCGGCCTTATCCACGTCGTAGTCGGCGTTCTGAAGGAGCGAGAGAATAATATTCTCCACATCTTCCCCCACATAACCGGCTTCGGTCAGGGTGGTGGCGTCGGCAATGGTAAAGGGCACGTTCAAAAACCGGGCCAGGGTCTGGGCAAGCAGTGTCTTGCCGCAGCCGGTGGGACCCACGAGAAGGATATTGCTCTTGTGGATTTCCACGTCATCGGTACGGACTGCAGTGTCAAGCCGTTTGTAATGATTGTAAACGGCCACAGAAAGAATCTTCTTGGCCCGTTCCTGCTCGATGACATAATCGTCCAGGAGGCACTTTATCTGTTCGGGGACGAGCAGTTCTTTTGTGCCCTCCGCCTCCCGTTCATATTCTTCTTCTATGATTTCACTGCAAAGGTTGATGCATTCATCGCAGATGTAGACGGCCGGCCCGGCGATCAGTTTCTTGACCTCACGCTGTGTTTTGCCGCAGAATGAACAGATGAGTTTGTCGGTCCCATCGTCTTGCTTGTTCATGAATTACGCCTCCTCGGGTTTTTCCAGTTTATCCAGGTCCTCCCTGTTGGTGATCACATGATCGATAAGACCATAATCCCTGGCTTCCAGGCCCGACATGAAGAAATCTCGATCCGTGTCTTCCTGTATTTTTTCCAGGGACTGGCCCGTATGGTGGGAAAGAATCCGGTTGAGTGTATCTTTCATATGGAGGATCTCTTTGGCCTGAATGGCGATATCCGAGGCCTGCCCCTGGGTCCCGCCCATGGGCTGATGAATCATAATCCGTGAGTTGGGCAGGGAGAACCGTTTGCCGTTTGCGCCGGCGGCCAGCAGAAACGCGCCCATGCTGGCTGCATGACCGATGCAGACGGTGGCGATGTCCGGTTTGATGTACTGCATGGTGTCATAGATCGCCATGCCGGAAGAGACTTTTCCGCCCGGGGAGTTGATATAAAAGTTGATATCCTTGTCCGGATCTTCCGATTCCAGAAAGAGAAGCTGGGCGATCAGCAGATTTGCCGTGTCGTCGTCAATGGCGCTGCCGATGAATATAATTCTGTCCTTGAGCAGTCTGGAGTAAATGTCAAAAGAGCGTTCACCGCGGCTGCTCTGCTCGATGACCATGGGTATTAATGGCAAGATTAACCTCCGTATACATTTAATTATATCATACCGGCATGACTTTGTAAAAATAACAAGCGGTGTAAATCAAATTTTTTTTATGCGGCCAGCCGTTGATTCCCTGTGCCAGGGGTACTATTCCTCCGATTTGGTTTCTTCGGAGGGTTCAACTTCCGTTATTGTTCCATTATCAATTATAAGCTTCATTGCCTTTTTTTCAAGTAGCGTGTATCGGAGGGCGTCAAGCTGCTCCGGGTTGCCCTGGTAAAACTGTTTGATCATTTCCGGCGGCTGCTGCATGCCGGCGGCAATATCCGCAAACCCGTCCTCCATCTCCACCTCGGTTATTTTCAGGTCTTCCTGTTCAATTATTTTGTTCAGGATAAGATGTCGCTTGGCCTGCTTCACGGCGGTGTCCCGGTATTGGTCCCTGATGCTGTCATGGGTCTGCCCCATGGTTTCCATGGAAAGATTGTAGGCCGAATAGGTCCGTTCAATCTCGTCCACGATCCCGTCCTGTTCGTGTTTGATCAGGCTGTCCGGCACTTCGAAGTCGGATTTTTCAAGCAGTGCAGCGAAGACCTGCTCGTTGAGTTCCTGTTCGGTTCGTTTGTCGTAGCCGGATTGCAGGTTTTTCCGGATTTCGTCTTTGACCTGCTCAAGGGTTTCATAGGGCCCCAGTTTTTTGGCAAATTCGTCGTCCAGCGGGGGCAGGTGCTCTTCTTTCAGCGCGTTCAGTGTCACGGTGTAGGAAATGGTTTTCCCGGCCAGTTCGGCATTGGCGTGATCTTCAGGAAATGCCACATCAAAGGTTTTGGCGTCGCCCACGTTCATTCCCTTGATCTTGTCGTCAAACGCCTTGTCAATGACCGCTGATCCGATTTTCATGTTAAAGTCACTGGTTTTTTCCGTGCTTTCAAGGGGCTGGCCGTCATGAAGGCCTTCATAGGTGATAACCGCAACGTCGCCCTCTCTGGCGGCGCGACTTTCCTCGATGTCCTTTACCTCGGCAAAGTTGCGTTGCAGAATCGTATTCAACTGGTTGTCCACTTCGGATTCACTGTATTTGTAAAGGGTCTTGGTGAGATCAATCCCTTTATAGTCAATATCTTCGATATCCGGTTTGACTTCTACGGTGGCAGTATAAGTAAAGGGCGCTTCCTCGCTGATGTCTGAGGGATCAATGTCCGGCTCGCCCACCACGTGCATGTTCTGCTCTTTGATGGCTTCGGGCAGCGAGTTCTGAATCAATTGCATGGTTACATCGGCATGCACTCTGTCCTTATATCGCTGTTTGATGACGGACACCGGCGCCTTGCCCGGTCGAAAACCTTTTATCTGAACATCTTTTTTCAGACTGTTAAAGGTGGAATTAAGTTCGCGGGCCACAACGTCCTGGGGGATTTCAATGTGTAGGGTTTTTTTGACTGAACTCTGATCTTCAACTGTTACTTGCATTTAATCTTCCTTATTAATTTGTTTTAGGGGAAAATCCGGTAAATGGTGCGAGAGGGGAGACTTGAACTCCCACTCTGTTCCCAGAGCTGGATCCTAAGTCCAGTGCGTCTACCAATTCCGCCACTCTCGCATATCCGGTTCCGGGATTTATCCGCATATTCTTCCTCTATTTTTTAATGCATTTTCAAAGGGTTTCTGGTACTATTGGCCTGTCGGTGTATGACAGGTTCACTAACTCTAAAGTTAAACATAACACATGTCAAGAGAAAACACGGAAAAATGGCCGGTTTTATTTTCGTAACCATTCGATTTCTAAGCAAAACAATTGTATGGCAATTGACGGCGGGATTGATGGTGGTGTGTCTGGCCGGCGGTACTTTTGCTGCGGACCGGCCTGTTCGGACGGTTGTGCTGGATCCCGGCCATGGGGGGCATGATGCAGGTGCCACCGGAGTGAACGGCACTCTGGAAAAAGACATTAATCTGACGCTTGCCCGCAGGGTTAAAAACTGCCTTGCCGGTACCTGCCGGGTGGTGCTGACCCGGACCGGTGATTACCGGCTGACGCCTGCCGACCGGACCGCCATCGCCAACCATGTAAATGCCGACCTGTTTGTCAGTATTCATACCGGCGGTGATTTCTCCCATATTTCCGGGGCGGTGGTGATTTCATACATGGCGGGGCCGGCATCCGGCATGGAAAGGCGGTTGTTCGACGGTCCATCGTGTGTTGTCTGGGACGGGGCGCAGATACCGCACCTCAATAACAGCAGGACGCTGGCAAATGTCCTTGAAGCCGCCTTTGCCCGGATTCTCCGAACTGACAGTGTTGTTCAGGAGGCCCGTTTTGCCGTTCTTGAAGGCGCACAGATGCCGGCCGTGCTGGTGGAAGCCGGCTATATCACCAATCCCGCCCGTGAACAGCAGTTTCAGGACAAACGGTCCCTTGCCGCCATTGCCGACAGCATCTGCACGGCCATTGATCAATATCTCAAAGCCCATGTCAGCCGGTAAGAATTATAAAGGTTATACCTGTCGTTGCCACATCATGCTTGCATACAGGATAGGAATATGGTAGAAAAATCATTTCCGTCAAAGGACTTTTCGGGGCGTGGCGCAGTCTGGTAGCGCACCTGCTTTGGGAGCAGGGAGTCGCAGGTTCAAATCCTGCCGCCCCGACCATAATATAGTAAATACAGTATGTTATAATATAAAAAACTGCTTTTTTATCCCAAAGAGACCTGTTTTTGCGTTTTGTGACCCCCATGTGATACCATCGTAAAAACCTCTTTTATAAATACTTGATATTATTATCACCATGTTCCATAGAAAAACAGAGATGAAAAATTAGGTGGCTATATATTTATATATAAATTCAATTTGTTATATTATGAGTTCCTGAGCGCGTCCCTGCTGCTTAAGCAGGTGATCGCACAGGAAAAAGGCAGTCTTGAAAACCATAATTCTGTCCCATGATTTATCTTTATCATTCCGATTTCTACTGTTTTACAAAATAGGTTTAATTGTTATTATAAAAAATGATGAAAATTTTATTTTTGATTCCGCAAAATATTGTCCCGAAAGACCAGGAATGGTTTTGGACAAAAGAATGGCAGAAGGGTGAAGCAGAAGCGGATGAGGATATTGCTAATGTCAGGTTAAGCAAGCCTTTTAAGACTGCAAGCGCACTTCTAAAACATCTTGGTTGAGAAGATTAGAACTCATAATGATATGCTGAATAGCAGTGGGCTCTACTATGACTTCTCGGGCGAAACGTTTTCTATACTTTTCATCAATTCATGAGCGATATTTGAGCTTTCAATGCGCATAATACTTTCCTGTGCGATACCATAACTCAACAAATTGATACTTCCGTACCAGACAATCTGTTGGTCCATAATGGCAAATTTTTGATGGATGTTAGACATACAAACGATTTTGACGCCGTTGTCTGTTAGCAGATCCAATACCCGTTGCAAAGCAGCATGATCCTTGGATTTAAAATCTTCCTTGGGGCGGGTAACAACAATAACGCGGATATTTCTGTCGGTCGAAATTTTCAAGTGTTGCAGCATTTGCCGGGTCCGCTTTATTCTGATAAACGGACTGACGATAATAATTTCTTTTTTGGCGGCAACAATATCCTGGTTGAAAACAGGCAAGAAATTATTTTTGTTGAAAATGATATCCAGGGAAGCGTCCATGCTTGCCTCGCCCTTGGCTCTATATCCCATTGAAGCGTATCCGTTCAGCCGTTTTTGATACATTTTTTCCAGCATTTTGACCTGGATATCTACATAGTCATAAATCCGCACTTCTTTTTTTGTTTCAAACAACCGGTGGAGACGACCGGCATATTGCTGCAGGGTACCTTTCCAGGATATGGGCATGGCTAAAAATAACGTATCAAGGCGAGGCTCATCAAACCCTTCACCTATGAAATGACCGGTTGCCACGATGATTATATTCTCGTCGGCAGGGATATCGGTGAATTGCCGAAAAGCTTCCTTTGTTGTTTTTCGCCCCATACCGCCCGTGAGCGTGATGACATTCTCAACTTTTTCTTTTATTTGTTTTGCAAGCAGATCAACATGGGCGGTTCTGAGTGATAAAACAAGGCAGTTCCTGCCTTGCCGGTAATTTTGCAGCACGTCTTCGACAATCTGCTGATTTCGAAATTCGTTATCAGTAATTTCGGCGTACAATTCCTGGATGGACACATCGCTTTCATCGCTGCTCAGAGGCGTCCGCAAAGAAGTAAATCTCGGAACAATATAATGCTCAAACGGCCTGCTCTCCGCCTGCTTTTGGGGATTATCTCGATATCGAATGGGGCCGCAATGCATGAACAGAATCGGATGATGACCGTCTTTTCTTGCAGGTGTAGCGGTCAGGCCGTAAATATATTTGGCAGAAGCGGTTTTCAGGATTTGTTCATAGGTGAACGCTGATGCATGGTGACATTCGTCGGCAATGATCATGCCGTAGTTGTTCACGCACTCCTTAACTTCACCCTGTCGGCTCAGTGACTGCATCACCGCAATATCCACAATCCCGTTTAGCGTGTTTTTACCGCCGCCCAATTGGCCGACCACAGATACTTTTTTCTTTCTTCCCCGTTTTTTCTTTGTTGTAACTTCGGGCTCCGGCAGGGTTTCATTGACTATCAGAAATTCTGAAAACTTTTCTTGCCATTGCGTCAACAGACTGATCTTGTCAACGAGGATGAGCGTATTCACTTTTTTCTCGGCAATCAGCTTAATCGCTACAACTGTCTTGCCAAAGGCTGTTGTGCCTGAGAGTATGCCGATATCATGTTGCAGCAGGTTATTTAGAGCCGTTGTTTGTTCATCTCTCAGACGGCCATTGAACTCCACATCAATCTTTTTTCCACTGTAAGTTTTATCGACAAGCCGAATCTCTATCCCGACTTCTTCAAGCTCTTGAGACAACTCAGACTCGCACCCTCTTGGCAAACACAGATATTCTTTTGTTTCATCCGCGCAGGAGATAACTCTCGGATGTTCATAGGTCGGCAAACGCATGGCTTGCCGTCTGTAAAACATCGGGTTTTTAAAAGACGCAAGCCGTTTTATCCGATTCAACGCTCTTTGCGAGACGCCCGCCTTTGGAATAAACAGCATATTGGCGCGAACAACATCTATCTGTGCCGGGAAATCGTTTTTTCGTAAATGAACCTTATTTTTCCTGGTTTCCCACGGCTTTTCCTTTTCCTCTTCTTCATCTATTTTTAATGTGCCCAGTTCATGGCCGGGACACAGTTTTGAAATGAGAGGTTCAAGATGGTTTTCAGAAAGTCTCCGGACAGTGGATAAAAATGCCCATTGGTCATCAAAAGATTCAAAATTTTCATCAACAAATTCACTGTTTTTGTTTGCCCTTGCTGATTTTTGCAGCGGCAGTGCAATCAGGTTTCCTAAGCCGCCTTTAGGCATGGTGTCCTGACTGGGAAACAATCTATCGTATGATTTGAACTGGATCTCATGTCTTTCCCCCATGGCGCAAGTAAGCAGGGCTGAACCGAACTTCCGAGCCAGGGCGGCGGACATACAGCTTTCAAAGAAAAACCAGATATGACCGCCGTGCCCGGAGCGCGACCGTTCCACGGCAATAGGAATATTGAACTCATTGCAGACGTTTCTGACAACAGAGACATCTTTTTGCCAGTCAGCTTCATCAAAATCCATTGCCAGAAAACAGCAGGTTTCATCCGGGAGCATCGGATAAATACCGGCAACGATATTACCTCTCAAATGATTCTCAATCGCATCTTCGCCTAAAGGTGCATAGGCTTTGTGATCACATTTGGCGCAGGGGACTTGGGGCTTTCCGCAAATGCCCGTCCGCCATTGATTCAGGCAAACAGGAGAATAGCCCGCAGTTCCCTTTTTTTTATTTTCCCATCGCTTTGCATATACATCTTCGCGACCTCTGAAAAGAGACATGAACAGACGGATCTTGGAACTAGAATCCGAGGTGCTGTCCATACCAGAAGAGAAATTGCCTTCAGTCGATTCATTACTCAGAATTTTTTCTTTTGTCGCCGTTGCTGAGGAGGGACGTGGGGGTAGCTCTGAAGTCGGCAGGCCAAGTTGAACTTTGAGTTGACTGTTTTCTTCTCTCAGCCGGCTGTTTTCATGATGCAAGTTATTGCACTTTTTGAGTAGCTCATTGTAATCCATATTGTTTTACTCAAGGTCAAATATCGCTTATGCCCACAAAAGACTGAACGGAACGGCCCATAAGTTGCTACCAAAAGAAGCTGGAGTTTGGCCTGTGTAAAGAATGATACCTATAAATTTTTGCTTTTTTATTAAATTATTTTGGAACCATGCCATATGTTTGAAATCATTTTTACTGATAGCTGATCCGGCTTTGATCTCTATGCCAAGCAAGCCACCATCTTCTCTTTCTATCAAAAAATCGATTTCGCGTTTTTCCCGGTCGCGATAATGGAAAAGCTCATAGCGACCATCGCCGGCATCGACTTGCGCCATTATTTCGTTGAAGGCAAATGTTTCTATCAGTTTGCCGGCGCGGTCGGGATCCAGGCGCACCTGATCTATTTTCCATTTAAGCAGGGACGCCATCAGGCCGCTGTCGGCCATAAAGAGCTTACTCTGTTTGCCGATCCGGGCGTAGTCTGTTTTTGCCCAGGGATATACCCTCTCAACCAGAAAAAGCGTCTCTAGTGCGTTAATGTAGCTTTCTATCGTGGCACGCTGAATAGATAGTCCGGATCCGATGGCGGATATATCCATAAATTTTCCGGACCATGAAGCGAGAATATTGACCAGTTCGCGCATGGCATTTTTTCGATTGATCTTGGCAACCTCCTTTAGATCCCTTTCGAGGATTGCGCTGATATAATCGGCGTGCCATCGCTTTCGGCCTCGATCCTGAAGCGCCATTGGTTCCGGGAAACCACCTCTAAATGCAATTTCCAGAAGGTCATCACGGTCATAACTGGTGGGGCTTTTCGAGAACGATTGTCCAAAAGCAGATTCGATGAACCGGGGAGTTGTTTTTCCTACTTCCCCCTGCGAGAGCGGCCGCAAACGAATGTTGGCAACACGTCCGGCAAGAGATTCTCTAACTGTAGGAAGCGATTGAATATTGGCCGAACCTGTTAACAGGTATTGGCCGGGGCGGGTATCTTCGTCAACGGCTTTTTTGATCGCCGGAAGCAGAGATGGGACGCATTGTACTTCATCGATGATTAATGTTTTCGTTCTGAGCTTGATGAACCCCTGCGGATCATTTTCAGCCGCCTCTCTGAGGGTGCCGTCATCGAGTGTTCGGTATTCTACCTGATTGGATTCCAGTGCGCGTGCCAGAGTGGTTTTCCCGCTTTGCCTCGGCCCACTCAGCATTAACACACGCCTTTCCGGCATCATCCGTTTTATCGTCTCTTTTTGCCATCTTGGATATAGTGCTGTCATACTGAAATTCCTATCGCTATAAGATAAATATATGCCTCGCTATTTTTATAATTTACAATCCGCTATTTTACAAGTTTTATTTTCACTATTTTTATAATATTAATAATGAACCATTAAGAAGATGCGGCCCTCGTATTATATTTTTGTGACCCCTATGTGACCCCTTTCCAGACGACGGTATGCACAACCAGTTGATATTATTGACCCCATGCACACCATGCACAAAGGGTTTTGAAAACCGGTAGATTCGGAATGCTTAATGATTTTAAAATGTTAGAAGATAATCTTTCTTGCAGGTAAACTGCTTTGGGAGCAGGGAGTCGCAGGTTCAAATCCTGCCGCCCCGACCATCGGATATTATTCATGCGTGACATAGGGGCTTTCAGTCCGCATCATGCTTTCCTGGACACTACCAATCGAATTACTTCGTCTAACTGTGCATTATATTTTTTGTGTAGTGTTTTAAGTCCATCGTTTAAGTCATAATATTTTGAACAAGCTGTAAATATAACATATTTTTGTATCATTGTCCGTGAAAAGAAATTTGGATTATTTTCAATTTGTGTTAAAATAATAACCATCATTATTTTTCATAATCCGATGATTAAGGTGGTAGCGTGAAACCGTTGACTATGATGAAGAGGGGGCGTATCCAGGATCTTGATCGTTCCTTTGATATTCAATTCTGGCAGCAGCAGGAGCCTAAGGCCCGCTTTAACGCCGCCTGGGAGCTGATTGTTCACGCCGGGCGGGTGAAAGGACACGATGTTCGTCAACTCCGACTTCAGCGAACTGTTGAAAATTTTCAACGACAATAATATTCAGTATCTGGTTATCGGCGGGTACGCCCTGATTCAATACGCTGAGCCGCGATACACAAAAGATCTTGATTTGTGGGTCAGCACCACAGCTGAGAACGCCACTGCCGTTTTTAATTCGCTCAAACAGTTTGGCGCACCACTGGATGATTTGACGTCGAAAGATTTTGCCGAAGATGGTTTTTTCTATCAAATGGGCGTGCCGCCCGTGCGCGTTGATATTCTCATGGGGATTCCCGGACTGGCATTCTCCGAAGCATGGGAGCGCCGTGAAACAGTATGGTTTGACGAGTTACCTGTCTTTTTTATTTGCAAGAGCGATTTAATAACTGCCAAGCGAGCTTCCGGACGTCCGCAGGACTTGATTGATGCGGATCTTTTATCTCAATAAATAGGCTACTTCAATCAAGCAACCCGAGAAAGTGCCTCTCCCCAAAGGCTCCCTTTCTGATTTGTTTGTGCCCCCCGCTCGATCCCTGTCAAACAACAGTCTTCATAAATATTTGATATAATTGCATCTTAAAATTCTCGTTACACAAGATATTGCAGAACTAATTGTTGAGGAGTAAGGTGTAGGCAATAATCCCCTTCACTCTATTGAGAGTCATTATACGCCCGGTCTGAATCAGGTTGTGCTTTTTTTAACGCTAAAGAACGGTGGCTTTTTTTCCGAAATGGGATACCCAGCTTTTTCATTCTGTATCGAAGTGTATCCGGGTTAACGCCGAGACGTTCGCCGGCCCCGCCCGGGCCGTGTATCTTGCCGCCGGCCAATTCAAGCGCCTGTTCGATATGACGTTTGACGAGGGTATCGAGGTCGACAATTTCGTCTTGGGACGGGCCCTGCCGGATGTCGGTTTTTTTGTCCGGCGATGATCCCAGATCCTCAAATTGCAGCGATCCGCTACGAGTAAGAATCATGGCGCGTTCAATTACATTTTCAAGCTCACGGACATTGCCCGGCCAGTCATAGGCCATCAGGGTATCGATGGCGCCGTCGGCCAGCATCGGCACCGTGCCTATTTTGAGCTCTTTTGATTTTCGTTCGACAAAATATCGCACCAGCGCGGGCAAGTCACTTAACCGATCACGCAATGGCGGTATGATTATGGGAAACACGTTCAGTCGAAACCATAAATCTTCGCGGAATAATTTCGCCTTTACCATTTCTTCCAGGTTTCGATTGGTGGCGGCAATAATGCGGATATCCAGAGAGATGGTTTTTGCTCCGCCGACCCGTTCAATCTCTTTGCTCTGCAGGACCCGCAAAAGCCTTACCTGGGCCGCAAGGGGCAGCTCGCCGATTTCATCTAAAAAAATGGTTCCTTTGTCAGCCCTTTCAAAGCGGCCCCGTTTTTGGGATAGCGCGCCGGTGAAGGCCCCTTTTTCATGGCCGAAAAGCTCACTGTCTATCAGTTCGTCCGGAATAGCACCGCAGTTGACGGCCACAAAAGGCCCGTCGCTGCGTGCTGACGAATAATGAATTGTATTGGCAATCACATCCTTGCCGACACCGGTTTCTCCCAATAATAATACCGGGCTGTCTATCGAGGCAACCTGCTGAACCTTATACATAACCTCGCGTAGACCAAAATTTGCGCCAATGATTTCATCACCAGATAAGCGATGCAACTCATCATGCAGAAACCGGTTATCATCAGCCAGCAAATCCTTTAACTTAAGAATTTCTCTGTGCTTAACCGCATTGGTCATGGCGACAAAAAACGGCACCTTGAGTGTCGCATAGAGCTGGGCGTGGCGGTCGTTAAAGCGATTATTCCCTTCTGCAACCAGAATAACAGCACCGGCAAACTGCCCGCTGACGACGAGTGGAATGCCGAGTATGGATGAAGGGGGGTGATCGAGTGCTTTTAGCAGTTCCCGTGCAATGGGATGCTCGTCAGGCTTATTAATTATGAAAAAAGGACTCGGATTGTCTATGACCTTCCGCATATCCTCAACTACCTTCGCCCGGGCCTCTTCGGAAAGTGGGACGGCAATGTCCATGGGTTCGCCTTTTTCTTTATTTGCCCGGGCGATATATCGCATAGCACTAAAATTTTCATCATACCTTTCTAGATAGATACTGTCAGCGGGCATATGCTGAGAGAGG
The DNA here is from genome assembly GCA_034189905.1 of Thermodesulfobacteriota bacterium. Classification (GTDB taxonomy): domain Bacteria; phylum Desulfobacterota; class Desulfobacteria; order Desulfobacterales; family Desulfosudaceae; genus JAXHTY01. The sequence continues at coordinate 80,468 of JAXHTY010000018.1, read as the reverse complement.
AAATTGAGACAGGACCAAAGGCTCTCTTCGATTTCAAGATTGCCGCAAATTCTTGTTGTTGCTTCCCAGAAAAAATCCCTGTCATGCAGTTTAAGAAGACTTCGATGTTTCAGCGTATTAGACATGGCAATGGCAAATGGTACCCGCAAATTTTCATAAAGTTTGGCATGATGCTCGTTGAAACGGTTTTTCCCTTTTGCCAGAAGCGAGAGCCCTCCTTCAAGCTGGCCCTCTATCATAAGGGGCAGGTTCAGGTTCGAAGCGAACGGTTCTCCAAGTGCATCGAAAAGGAATTTTGCAATTGGGTCCTCTTCAACGTCGTTAATAACCAGCACAGGGGGGAGCTTGCCTGCCATTCGCGCTTTTAGCCGCTCTGTCATCAAGGGTTTGATCTCAGGAGGAAATTCTACCAGCGCTTCCAGCTTCTCTCCCTTGTCGGCATCAGCTCTGGCAACGTAACGCATTGAGCCAAGTTCCTGCTCGTACCTGAAAAGATAGAGGGCGTCGGCCGGCATGTATTGAGATAGAAAATTAATACAGTCGTTCATGCCTTTCTCGATATCAAGGTTGCCACAAATTCGCGTGGTAACTTCCCAGAAAAAATCCCTGTCCTGGAGTTTTAGTTCGCTGCGATGCGTGAGGGTGTTTGACAATGCAATGGCAAATGGTTCACTTAACAAAGAGATCAGGTCAAGGTGTTTTTGCGTGAATATATCGTCCCCCTCGGCAATTAGCGCCAGGGTGCCAATCATTTGATCGCCGGACTTCAGGCTTAATACCATAAGGGATGAGGCTTCAACGCCATGAAATATTAACATCTCCTGTGCCAGTCTTTCTGTTTTTGGATTTTCAAAAAGGCAAGCGCCTCTCTTTTTTAGGTCATATTTTTCTTTTGCCTGTTGTTTTGCTTCAGCAGATAGAGGTGTTATCAAGTCAACGCTTTTTCCACCCTTTAGATTCGCCTTTGCAATTGTCCGCATGGCTTTAACGCTCTTGTCGTAATATTCAAGAGCCATCCGGCTGACGGGCATCACTTGATTTAAAAATTGCAGTGTGGAAAATAACGCTTTTTCAATTTCCAGGTTTCCACAAATTTTTAATGTTGCCTCTCGAAAAAACTGGTTTTCGTCAACCATTACTATTCTCCAACCGTTGAGATCGTTCTTATATTTTGTGGTAATTTCCAAAATACATCAAATTTGTTGAATACCACAAGTAAAATTCTTAAATACCACAATTAATTTGCCAGCTTTTTTTTAAACAACTGAAATAATATATAATAATATTTTTGGCCCAATCTTTGCTCTATTGTCTGATAATATCAAGAAACGATATCCCTGAATTAAAACCGGCGGAGAAAAGAAGATTATGAAATGGGCTGAAATAATTACGGTGCGGGCAAGAGGCAATCACTCAAAGATACTTGTGCCAACGACCCGGAAACTGCTAAATGACCTGATTAACGAGGTCGGGCGCGATTGCGTGCGCATATACAATCGGGAGGGATTAGAGACTGACATTTATATTGTGTTATTTCACAATGGCGAAAAGAAATCATCCGGTGGCAGCCCCCTGGGGTTGCGCCTGGTCAACGCCTTCCAGGAGTTTGGCCTGGTGCACCATACGGTTTGGATCGAAATGGATCACAAATGAAACATAAGGGAGGAAGCATGATCAGGGAAAAAAAACTAAATGACACATTTGGTTGCGGGTTCAATAAAGGGAAGAAAGCCAGCGATATGAAATACTGCATTGAAAGGGGATTAGATTATACCCTTTATCGGTTGGGCGCATACCGCATCAAAAAGGTGATCTGGCGTGAGTACGGTGTGGAGATCAGTATTAAGGACAAGCGTCTTGATGAAGTGGTAAGAGAAGCGATGGTAATTGAAGGCGGATGACTCAGAAGAACAATCGATATAAAATGGAAGATCTCCATTGATAAAGGTGTTATTGAACCATGGCGCGGTCATCAAAAGGGCCGCGCATCAATATCGATTAACCCGGAAGGCCTGTTGATAAAAGAGTTACCCGGGACTTTTATTGCTACGTGAAAAAAGGCGCCCATAATAAGAATAAGGAGAAATCAAATGAAAGTCGTTACATTACTTGGCAGTCCGAGAGCGAACGGCAATACGGCAACCCTTGCCAAAGCATTTAATGAGACCGCGCAGGAACAAGGTGCCGATGTAAAAACCTATCTGCTTAACACGCTCAACTTTAAGGGGTGTCAGGCCTGCGAAGCCTGTAAAACGAAGTCGGACAAGTGTGTCCTTGCTGATGACCTGACCGAGGTGCTTGATGCTGTGGCGGAAACGGATATTCTGGTTTTGGCTTCTCCCGTTTACTTCGCAGATACCACGGCCCAGTTAAAAGCGTTCGTGGATCGCTGTTATTCTTATATGGCCCCGTTTGAAACCATGCCCGAAATCAGCCGCCTGGCCCCGGGGAAAATGATGGTGTTTATCACCGCGCAAAATGCGCCGGACGAGATGTTTTTTGACGTCGCCGGGAAATACATTTCCATTTTTAAACATTTGGGGTTTTCAGGAAGCCGGCTGATCCGAGGTTGCGATCTTATGGCAGCAGATGATCTGCAAACAAAAAACCGCCAGGATCTTATTGAGTCGGCAAAACAAACTGCAAAGGAAGTGGTGGCACCGAACAGGTGAGAGACCAAACCAATTACTTTCGAGGAACAGAAAACATGGAAAATTTTAATGTAATTTGCCAGGCCTGGATTATGGTTTGCGGTTGTGCAGCAGTCTGGTTTGTCGGTCGCCTTGAAGAATGGCGAAGGTGGGGATATATCTTCGGCTTGGCACTACAACCTGCAATGATATACAGTGCAAGCATTAATGAACAATGGGGAATTGTTGGCCTTTCTGCCTGGTGTTCTTACTCGTGGGCGCAAGGGGTCTATAATTACTGGATCCGATCGAACCAAATATTGTAGAGGTCTATCATTTACACCGGAAAGGAGTTTGATAACTTATGATATTTGACGAATTATTAAAAAATCGACGCTCAGTAAGAAAATACCAGGACAAGCCCGTTGCTGTCGACGTTATTTTAGAAATGATCAACGAAAGCATACTTGCGCCAAATGCGGGCAACGAACAACCGTGGAAATTTGTTATTGTAAACAACAAAGCAATGCTTAAAAAAATTTCAGATGAAGGCAAAAAAAACATTCTTGCCCGCATTGCGGCTAACCCCAATGATTATGCAAAAAAATACGAAAGCATGCTGCAAAAAGAGTCTTTCAATGTTTTTTATAATGCGCCCTCTTTGGTAATGATTCTTGGGCCGTCTCATCTTAAAAATTTATATGTTGATTGTGCCCTGGCAGCCAGCTACTTCATGATGGCAGCAGCTTCCAGGGGATTGGGAACATGCTGGGTAAATTTTGGCGCCGAAATCCATGACCCGGAAATTTTAGATGCCTTGGGCATTCCGGATAATTGTACCATTGTTGCCCCGATCATTCTGGGCTACCCGGAAAAAATTTCTACCGCCCCCAAAAGAAAAGCGCCGGCAATATTAAAAGTTATCGAATAACTACCTAACCCGGTTATTTCATGAATTTTTTTGATTAATTTTATTTGATGGTCTCGTAAAAAGTCAAATTTGGAACGGCAAAGTAAAAAGTTCAAGTTCGAGGCGCGCAAATCTTGAGGAATGGAGCGTACTTAGCAGTACGTGACATGACGAAAGATGCAGCGCAACAAAGAAATTGGACTTTTTACGAAGCCGTCTTATTTTGCTTCTTTCATCATGACGTCACGGGCTATGGCCAGGCGCTGGGAGAACCCGTCGTCTTCCATGTCTGCAACAACCCGGGCAAGGACCTCGGGAATCGGGATCTGCTGGGGGCATTTTTCAAGACATTCGCCACATTCAACGCACTGGGACGCATAACCGGAAACCCCGTTGGTCAGGTCTCCACCTAAACGGAAGGCATAGCCGAATTTGGCGGTATCCGGCTGATTGAACATGTGCATGTTGTTATACATTTCGAAACAGATGGGAATTGACACATCGGAGGGGCAGGGCGTGCAGTATCCACAGCCGGTGCATCCCACCTTCATCAGCTTCCGGTAGGTCTGAGCGGCCCGGTTGACAAGTTCCAGTTCCTCCGGTGTCAGCGAGCCGGGGTGCCCCTGGTCGGCCAGAGCGAGATTCTCATCAATGTGGGCCTCGTCGTTCATGCCGGACAGAACCACCGTAACCTCGGGTTGATTCCAGAGCCATAGCAGCGCCCACCCCACGGGAGACCTGGGGGTTTTTGCTTCATCCCATATCGCTTTGATGGCCGGCGGGGGTGTGGGCTGCCCCAGATTGCCCCCGCGCAGGGGTTCCATGATGATGACGGCCATGTCTTTGGATGCCGCGTATTTCAGGCCCGCAACGCCGGCCTGGTAGTCCTCGTCCAGGTAATTATACTGAATCTGGCAGAAGTCCCAGGGATACCCATCCACGATAGGCGTAAAATCTTCGGGAAGCCCGTGATAGGAAAATCCTGCATTAATAATGCGTCCATCGGCTTTGGCCTTGTCCAGGAAATCATGAATACCGGCATTCACCATGGACGCCCACAACGGTCCGCTGAGGGTATGCGCCAGATAGTAATCAATGTGGTCTGTATCGAGTTTTTTCAATTGTGCATCCAGGTAGCGGTCCATGTCCTCCCGGTTTTTAACCAGAAACGTGGGCAGCTTGGTTGCCAGTTTCACACGCTCCCGATACCCGTCTTTCAGTGCTTTCCCCACCAATGGTTCACTTTCCCCACCGTGGTAGGGCCAGGCGGTATCCACATAGTTCACACCCCGGTCAATGGCCATCCGGATTTGATGAATCGCGCGGGGTTCATCGATTTTTCCGTCTTTCTCCGGCAGACGCATACAACCGAAGCCCAGGATCGATAATTCATCTCCGTTTTTTAAAACCTTTCTGTATAGCATAAATACCGCCTCCTTTTTAATTGATGGCTCCCGGATAAGGGCATTGAAATCCGCTCTTTCTTATGATGATTATATGGCAGATCATCTGTCAATGCACATGGCTCATTGTTCTGCAACTGTAATGTATCCATAAGATCTGCATTACTGTTGTGTGGCGGCTTTGTAAAAAGTCCAATTTCTTTGTTGCGCTGCATCTCTCGTCATGTCACGTACCGCCAAGTACGCTCCATTCCTCGAGATTTGCGCGCCTCGAACTTGAACTTTTTTCTTCGCCGTCCCAAAATTGACTTTTTACGAGACCATCTTGTGTGGTTTGGCCCAATTTTTTGAACCGGTCCGCGATATCCTTTCTGTTACATGTTTGTGGCTACTTCCCGGCGGCGTTTAAAACCTGTTCAAGGACATCTCCGGCGTTGCGGGCCACTTCCGGGCCGCATTCTGTTTTCAGAACAGCGACGAAGCCATGGAGCTGTTCCGGGGTGATGCCGTTGTTCATGCTGATGCCGTAATGCGCCTGCAGCTGACTGTTGACGCCTTTGGTGCTGGCCAGGGCGGCAATGGTCGCCAGCTCCCGTTCCTGCCAGGTGAGGACATCCCGCTGGAAAATATCGCCGAAGAGATGGGCCTTCAGGAATTGGTCAATGGTCGGCGCAAAATCAAACAGTGGGCCTTTTACAGGCTGGCCGACCAGTTTGGTCTGGTTTTCCGTGCCGAATTCAAGGCTGCTTTTATCCGTCGGCATGGGCCCGGCCGCTTTCCCGGTTTCGTCCTTTATACCCTTTGCCCTGCGTTCTTCCAGGATCGACATGAACGCGCCAAGGCCGTTCAGGCTTCTCGGAAAGCCCGCATAGGCGTACATTTGGACGAGGACTTCCTTGATTTCGTTGATAGTCAGGCCGGCATCCAGCCCCTGGTGCAATGCAGGTTCAAGGCGGTCGATCTCGCCATTAGCGGTAAACGCCGCGATGAGGATGATGCTTTGCTGCCGCTGGTTTAATGGGTGCTGTTGTTCCATGCCATTTGCCTCCGTTTCAATGGCCAATGTGGATATTGACAGAGAAACCATGATCAAAAGGGACACAATATCTGTTTTCATTTTCTGACCTCATTGGTTCTTGCAGCGTTCCATCTCTATTGATACACCGGGAACACGCTGGCTTCTCCGTAATCCTTGATCTGTTCCATATTTTTCAGCTGTTCCATGTCTTTTTCGGAAATATCAAAATCCACCGCCGCGTTATCTCTCATATGGTCCGGGTTCGCGGTCTTGGGTAAGGGAAGCAGGCCGAGCTGCAGGGTATAACGAATCGATAACTGCGGCACGGAAACGCTATATTTTTTCGCTATTTCCGCTATCTCCTTGTTCTTCAGTAATTCTCCGTGTCCGACCGGGGAATATGCTTCCACAAGGAGCCCCCTGTCCTGAGTGTATTGAATCAGCGCTTCGGGCGTGTTGCTGATATGCGCCAGAATCTGATTGACCATGGGTGTGACAGAACAGGATTTAAGAATATTCTCAATGTCCGGTTCTTTAAAGTTGGAAATACCGATCGCGCGGAGTTTCCCGGCCTTATACGCTTCCTCAAGCGCCTGCCAGGCTTCCCGGTTTCCTTCAAAATAAGGATTTTCTCCATGGAATTCCGCCCACGGCTGCGGGCTGTGAATAATCATCATGTCAAGATAATCAAGGCCCATCCGCTGAAGGGATTCATCAATAGATGCAACCGCCGCTTTATACGACTTGACCTCTGCGGCGAGCTTTGTGGTCACGAAAATCTCCTCCCTTTTCGCACCGCATGTTCGAACGCCTTCGCCAACACCTCGTTCATTCCCATATGCCTGCGCGGTATCAATATGACGATAACCGATTTTTACGGCCGCCTTCACTGCCTGCCCGGCGTTTTCATCATCTATAAACCATGTGCCAAGTCCCAGTCTGGGGATCTCAACCCCGTTTGACAGCGTATAGTTCTTTTCTAAAATCATGATGGCCTCCTGTTTTAAAATTTTATGAAATCGGGTTAACCGCCGTACTGCTCATCACTCACATGCTCCATCCAGTCGGCATTTTTCCCGTCAAGTGATTCCTGGATAGCGATGTGGGTCATGGCTGTATCGGGTGATGCGCCGTGCCAGTGTTTTTCGCCCGGCGGAAACCAGACCACATCACCGGGGCGAATCTCCTCGACAGGCCCGCCCTCGCGCTGCACCCGTCCGCATCCGGCGGTTACGACCAGGGTCTGTCCCAGCGGGTGTTTGTGCCAGGCCGTCCGGGCACCGGGTTCAAAGGTAACGCTGGCGCCGGTGGTGCGGGCCGGCGCCTCTGCCTTGAGAAATAATGGATCAATACGCACGGTTCCGGTAAACCATTCGGCCGGCCCTTTTATGGATGCCTGTGTGCCGTTTCGTATAATTTCCATCTTACGCTCCTTTCGTTGGCGTCATTTTAATACGATAATAATCCCTTGAATGCCGGTTTGGAATACCCGATCCTCTCAATAAGTTGCCTGTTTCTGCTTTGGGCTTTATTTTTTATTGATTTATTGTTATAAATATTGCCTAAAGATGGTATTTTGAATACACAGGAGTTTCGCATGACCCGGATAAGCAAACAGATGGACAAACTGATAAACAGCTTTCCCCCGATTGATAACGGGCTTTTTGAATCCCGGCTCAAAGGGGTTCGCCTTTTCAAAGAGACGCAACATCTTCCCCGCCGCCCCATGGTGTATGATCCCGGCATCTGTATCGTCTTGCAGGGCCACAAGATCGGCTACCTGGGAGGCCGGAAGTTTCGTTATGATGCCAGCCATTACCTGGTGACCACGGTAACCATGCCGTTCGAATGCGAAGTCTTTGCCAGCCCTGAGTCGCCTTTATGCGGCCTTTTTATCGACATTGACATGACCCAGCTGCATGACCTGATCGGCCGCCTGGGGCTCCGGGAAGAAGTCGATAATACCGCAGAAAAAGGTCGGCACCAGGGGATCGGTCCGGCCGTCATGGATGCGGATATGGCCGATGCCATCCACCGGCTGATCAGGTGCCTGCACTCAGAAGCCGAATCCGGAATCCTGGGGCCCGGCCTGGTACGGGAGATTCTGTACCGGGCTCTTTGCGGCACCCAGGCGCCCGTGCTCTATGCACTGGCCATGCACAACGGCACGTTTTCCCAGGTGGCCCGCGCCCTGAAGGTGATGCAAACCGATTGTACCGCAAAACTCGATGTGGAGCAACTGGCCAGTACCGCCCGCATGAGCACCTCGGCGTTTCACCGGGCCTTTAAAGAGATCACATCGGATTCGCCCATGCAGTACCTGAAAAAAATCCGGCTGACAAAGGCACGGGATTTAATGGTGCAGGAACGCATGAAAGCCTACATCGCCGCCGACCGGGTGGGATATGAAAGCACATCCCAGTTCAGCCGGGAATTCAAGCGCTACTTCGGCCAGAGCCCGGCAGAGATGATGCGCGAATTGCGTGCCGCGTGAACCCATACATTTATGTTTAGCCTGAAAGCCGGGTTTTCCGGTTTGATGTCAATAATCCAGCCGGTGATGCACCCACGGGTCGCTGTAATTCCCATAGAGGGACCAGAGTTCCCGGCTGGTCAGGTCAAACAGGGTCACACTGGCGGCTACGGGCTGGTTGACATCATCGCCGTAATACCAGCTCGGGGGGTGGAGAAAATCGATGATGTCGCGGCTGTTATCTGTATCCAGGCTGCCATAGCTGTCCAGCAGCAGCCCGCAAAGTGTTTCATATCGCACCAGCGAATCACCCCTTCCGGCCGATTCGTTGGCGATTTCCGGGACAACCGCGTGATTGGCCACCAGCGCAAGGTCGCTTTTGTCTTCGATCTGTTCCTGCTGGTTGTCGGGGTCGTTATAATCCGCGTTGTCATAGGTGGCATCAAGGTAGCGGACGGCAACTGCGTCGGCGTGGCATTCGATAATGGCGCCGTCGCCCGCGCCGTCGCCGATGATGAATATGTTCCCGGAACCGATATCGGCGGAGCGCATCATCAGCACGGCGTCATCCAGAGAGCCGGCATACTGGATAACATCCCGGGCAAGCATTAAGCGCCCCATGCCGACCTGCCAGTAATTCGTGGGTGCGCCCAGCAATACATCCATCCCGATGCCGATGCCCTGGTTGTTCATGGCCGAAGTGACGCCCACATACCCGGGCGGGGTGATCGACACAAAGGGATACCCGTTGTCAGGGACGTGTTCGATAACCAGGCAGGTCTCATTAAATACTTCCGGCGGAAACATGAAGTGCCGCCCCATGATCGTCCGGCCGTCAATGGTGGCGTTGCCGGTGGCCACAAAGCCGTGGCAGCTGGTATACAGCAGGCTGCTGGGAATGCCCAGAAAATCGAGGATGTCGCCCTGGATGCTCGTAATAACATCGATGGACAGGTTCAGCATCAGGATATCATCAAGCTCAAAATCCGCAAACGGCTTGGCCCGTTTGACCCCGTCAACAATTCCCTCCATTTCTTCCATATATTCATCGGGGATTTGGCATTTATGCACTTTTGTTGCCTTCAGCACGGCTTCCTTGACAAATTCGACCAGCCGGTCAAAGTTTGTCAGCGGTTCAACCCAATCCCCCATCATGACCTTTACAACCGCAATATAGTACTCGTTTGAGCAGTTCCGCATGGTCTCTTCGGGAAATTCATAACCGATGGCAAAGCCCCTTTCATAAGGCGTGCCTTCCACATGGATCATCTGTTTGCCGGTGGAAGGATCGATTTCAGAGACATTGTATTTGTCTTCAAGCCCGTCGGGCCATGGCGGCCTTAAGCCCATTGCCGAAACCGACGGCACGGCACTTATTGATAAGATTGTCAGCACAACCGCCATTACCATTAATCGCCATGCATTTTTTATTTGCATGATACGCCCCCCTTTTTCCGATTGTTGTTTTCCACTCGCCGGACTGTAACGGTGCTTTTTGAAAACAATAGTGGAAAAAGCACTGAAAGTCATCCGGAAAGTTGTTTTTCAAAAAAAAGTGCCCGGAATCGTCATTCCGGACACTTTTCTGTTTTTCAAAAAGGGCAGCCCGATCCGCACTGGCGGCGATCTCGTTATCTGTCATCCGGGCCAGTGGGGGGAAGCGGAACGTGCGCCGAATCCAGTATAAGATTGATATCATTCATTTACGGGACAGACCCGGTCAGGTGTTTTCTTCCTTCAGCACTTACCCCCAGGCGGTCAATTTCCCTCAGCAGCAGCTCCCTGTTACCATACCCGCCGGCATAGCCGTTAAGGCGGGCGACCGCGGTTGAGTTGACATAGTCCTGATGGCGTGAATAGACCTTCAATAATTCCTTTCTCAGCCGATCATTTTTCAGCACATACTTCTGGTGGTAATCTTCCGCCATTGTGAAAGACCGGAGCGGCGCGATCAGGGTTTTCACCGTTCTGCCGATTTCCTGCGCAATATCCGTTTTGGAGGCCAGGGCGATTTCACGCTGCTTTTCGTTATGGTAGAAAACGGCATTTTTGTATTGCCGTGACCAGGACTGCCGGGCCGGTTCGTGGCTTTTCCAGAAAATATCCAGTAATTGGCGATACGTGATGCGTTCCGGGTCATAATCCACCTGAACGGTTTCTGTATGATCGCCCATATTGCGGTAGCTCGGCGAATCAGACCGGCCCCCGGCATATCCCACGCGGGTGCGAATCACGCCCTCGATAATCCCGAACCGGGATTCAGCGCCCCAGAATCACCCCAGACCAAAGGAAGCGGTTTCAAATTCAGCCGGCGCGTCCGCATCAATGGGCGGGATATCCGAAGATAAAGGGGTTCTTACAGACATCGGTTTCATATTGTCCTCTTTTGTGTGGTCATCATGGTTTACCGGCTCTCCGGTACTGGCCGAACAGCCGATGAAAAACAGTACAATACCGGCCAGAAAAAAAGTGTTGATCATATGCAAGGTGTTTTTTGGATACATTTTTATATTCCTTAAATCAAAGCTATTGGAACAGGTTGCGGTATTCGCCATACCCTTCCGTTTCAAGATCCGCTGCGGGAACAAACCGCAGGGCGGCCGAGTTGATGCAGTAGCGCAGCCCTGTGGGCTCGGGTCCGTCATCAAAGACATGCCCCAGATGGGAATCCGCATGCCGGCTCCTGACTTCCGTCCGGACCATGAAAAAACCGGAATCCTCTTTTTCCACAATATTGTCCGGTTCCAGCGGGCGCGTAAAACTCGGCCAGCCTGTGCCGGATTCAAACTTGTCGGTTGAACTGAAAAGCGGTTCCCCGGAAACGATATCAACATAAATACCGTCTTCGTGGTTGTCCCAGTATTCATTTTTAAAGGGCGCCTCTGTTCCGTTCTTTTGGGTGACCTTGTATTGCAGGGGCGTTAACTCTTTTTTCAGTTCCGCATCAGACGGAATCATGTACGCGTCCTGCTTCATCATATCGGCGGATGCCTTGTGATCCGTCTTGTCTGCCATCATCTTATCGTCGGTTATTTCTTCTTTTTCCATGTCCGCATTCATGCCTGTGTTCATTTCCTTGTCCATTTCCATTTTCTCGTTGCCCCAGGTTTTTTCAAGAAACTGGTCTCGTCCGGAACGATAGCGATACCATTTATAGCGGATGGGATTATTCTTGTAATAATCCTGATGATATTCCTCGGCGGGATAAAAAGGCCCCAGCGGAAGAATTTCGGTGACAACGGGTTTGTCAAAAGGCCCCGATGCAGCGAGCTTTTTTTTGGATTTTTCAGCCAGTCGCTTTTGTTTATCATTGGCATAAAAGACAGCACTGCGGTACTGCGGGCCCTGATCCACAAACTGCCCGGAAGGATCTGTGGGGTCGATATGACGCCAGAACACATCCAGCAGGCCTTCGTAGCTGATAACGGACGGATTATAAACCACCTTTACCGATTCAATATGGCCGGTTGTGCCACTGGAGACCTCTTTATACGTCGGGTTTTTTTTGTCTCCCCCGGTATATCCGGAAATCGCTTCAACAACACCGTCCACCTTTTCAAAATCCGATTCCGTACACCAGAAACACCCGCCCGCAAAAACAGCTGTTTTCGTCATGGGCGGCATCTTCATCTCATCTTTGCCGGTCATCTTATTTGTCTGGTTATCCATCTGGTCGTCCATCTTCTGGTCATTCATGCCACCGACAGCATGCCAGGCCAGAAACGAGAAAACCACAATCGTTATCGCAAATATCAGGCTTTTCATAAGGCACCTCCTTTTGTTTTAAACCCCGGTTCTCTTTTTGTTTTTTCCTGACCTGTAAAATAAGGCGCCTGCTTAAAGCCAGCGTAAAGGCAATGTAAAGTTACGGTAAAGATATCCGGGATATCAAACACGTCACCTTGGCCGTATCTGTTTTGTTGCAGGCCGCTTGCAGTAGATTTACTACAGCGTCGCAGCCTGCGCATTGCAGCTGCACCCAAATCGACGCGTTAGTTTATTATGGGAGGGTGATTGCTTTGCGGTGGTCTGAAGCGTCTCTGTGCCCCTGCAGGTTGGGTTGAGCGCAAGCGAAACCCGATAACATTATGCCGGCTGTTGGGTTTCGTCCCTCAACCCAACCTGCAAACTTACGCCGCGTGAGGCCGTCGTTATACAGTCTGCATGATCGCCCACGTTTGACCATGTAGCGGAAGCCTTTACATGCGCCTTGCTATGTGTCATCCCGGCCAGTGGAGCGGAACGGAACGTGAGCCGGGATCCAGTATAAAATTGATATTCTACATTTTTATGGATTTGGGATCTCGCCCCGCCTTTGGCCGGGCTTGTCCGGAATGATAACTTCCATGGTTGCGGGACAGCCTGTTCAGGCTTCCATAAAAACGGCCCCGATCCCCTTATTCCTCAGGGTCGGGCAGGCAGTTCAAACCATATCGTGATCTTCCCGTTGTCCAACGACGCCCCGACAATGCCGCCGTGTGCCTCGATCAGCTCTTTTACAACGGAAAGACCGATGCCCGCGCCGCCGTGTTCCCTGGATCGGGACTTTTCCCCGCGATAGAACCGTTCAAACAAAAAGGGTAGGTCGTCCGGGTTCAGGTCTGCTGCGGCATTGGTGAAAGCCACCCGTATCCGGTCATTCCCGCAGGTCAGGCGAATCGTCACGTCCCCGTTTTCCGGCGCATAACGCGCGGCATTGTCCATCATATTACGGATCACCCGGTTGATCTGCTTCCCGTCAACGGGAATCACCACAGGATCGTTGCCAAGATCCATGTCCACGGATAATTGCTTTTCAACAGCAAAACCCGAAAATACGGTTTCCGAGACAGACCGGACCATTTCCGCAAGATCAGTCTGCTGGAGTACAAGCCGGCCCCTGGCCGCGTCAGCCCTGGCCAGCTCAAGCACATCTTCCACCAGCTGGGCCAGCCGCATGGTTTCATCCTGCAGCAGGGCAATGTTTTTATTTGAGGCCGGCAACACCCCGTCATTCAGGGCTTCCAGATATCCCCGGATATTGGTCAGGGGCGTGCGAAGCTCATGGGCCACATCAATCATCAAAGACCGGCGCAGCTTTTCAAGCTTGTCCAGGCTTTCGGCCATCCGGTTAAAGGCCAGGGCAAGCTGCCCCACTTCATCTTTTGTGGTCACCGGCACGCGGGCGGTAAAGCTGCCGGCGGCGATATCGTTTGTAACGGATGTCATCCGGGTCAAAGGGGAAAGGACCTTTCGGGTCATGATAAAACTCAGCAGAACCGCCAGTACGGCGGCGGCCAGGCTTGCCCATATCAGATAGCGGTGGACGGAGCCGATGAACATCGCGTGAGCCGGCTCGGGAGAGATATGATACTTCTCCATCAGGGTCATAAAATAGCTCACCGACAATGTGTCGATGGCAACCCATATCACGATCATGACAAACGCAATGACCACCAGATTGATCGCCAGGAGCTTGAATATCAGAAACCGCCGCATCACCAATTCTCGCTGTCTTCGATGTCGGCATCTGCAAACTGGTAGCCGATACCGCGCACCGTTAAAATATATTCGGGATTGGATGAATCTTTTTCTATTTTCTGCCGGAGCTTGCCGATGTGGACATCCACAACACGATCAATCACAACCGCTTCTCCCCGGGGATAAAGGCGATCCAGCAGTTCGTCCCTGGAAAAAATCTTGCCGCGCGCGGACATCAGGGTTTCCAGCAGCACATACTCATGCCGGGTCAGGGCGACAATCCGGTCCCCGACCATTAACCGGCGCTTGTCCAGGTCCAGCATGACCTTCCCGTGGGTCAGGCGGGCTGCAGCCGGTTCAGCCGGGGCCGGTGCTTCTGTTTTTGATGCCCGCCGGAGAATCGCCTTCACTCGCGCCACCAGCTCCCGGGGGCTGAAGGGCTTCACCACATAATCATCCGCTCCCAGGGTGAGCCCCGACACCCTGTCGATCTCTTCGTCCCTTGCCGTAAGCATGATCACCGGAACATCCGATCGCTTTCGCAGCCGGCGGCAGACTTCCCACCCGTCAATCCGGGGAAGCATCAGATCCAGAATAACTAGGTCCGGTCCATGGCGCCCGGCAAGCAACAGCCCGGATTCGCCATCCGTTGCTTTGATCGCCGTAAACCCGTCGTTCTCCAGATACACGGCAATCAGATCAGCAGTATTGGGGTCGTCCTCAATGATCAATACGGTCTTTTTTTCGCTCTGGTCCATTGGTTTTGCCGGTCCCCGGGGAACGCCTTTTTGTAAGAAGACAAACTCGTAAAAAGTCTTCTGTAGATGGCAAAGTAAAAAGTTCAAGAGCAAGGCGTCGCTGCATCTTGAGGAATGGAGCGTACCAGTCGTACGTGACATGACGAGAGATGCAGCGCAACGCAGCTATTGGATTTTTTACGAAGCCGTCATCAAAAAATAACAATAAATAATAATACGATACCGCCTTACTATAGCATCGGTCAATGAAAATGAACCAAACGGGGTCACGGTCTGATATGTGGCTGTCTTACCCGCAGCACAACCGCCGCCACCCCGTAAACCACCGCCACAAAAACTGCGGTAATCATCCCGGCATCTGATACATGCACGGCCCATGTAACGGAAGCCTTCACAGGCTGCGGCATTTAAAGATATGGAGCTAAAATCCGGATGGAAGGCTGAAGCCTTCCGCTACATGGGCTGCGGTATTTACCAGTATACGGGACAAATGTCACAGCCCGTGCAGCGGCGTTCTTTTGACCGTCAAAAGTTATTTTGTTGCACTGTCCGGGATGACGGATTGCGACAGGTCCTCTGCTGCGTGGGGGTGCATAATTCGGAGCCTGTTCGATTTCGATAGCGATTTCGATTCCGATTTGGATTTGGACGAACTTCCTTTCCGGGGGGAAGCCAGGCCCACCTGATTTGCATGTCTGACCGGCTGTCTATTGCCGGAAAATGCCGCCGGAAAAGGTTAATTGACAGTTGTCTGTTTTTATTATATAATATTTTTAAAAGGATATAGTTCACCTCCCATCATTTTTCCGATCATCCTTTTTGTTGTTTCTCCGTGAACATACGCTGTTAGAGGAATTTCATGTCATCACTGCCGACAATTCTGATCGTCCACAGTGACATTTATTTTGTCCAGGTGCTGTCGAAATATCTGGAAAAAAAGAATTTTAACATTCAGTCTTCCTATGACAGCAATGAAGCGGTTCAGGTTGCCGAAGACCTGAAGCCGGAATTGATGATTGTTGATTATGATATGCCCCTGCTTGACGGCCTTTCCACGGCAAAAATTATCAAAAGCCGGAAGCAGACCCAGAGCACGCATGTTATTCTTCTCATATCCAATCTCGACAAGACCCGGCTGGAAAAAAACATTGCGGAACACAAAATTGATTGTATTATCAAACCCTTTGACCCCCAGGTGTTTCTTTCCCGGATAAGCGCCTTTTTCCAGAAAGACGGCGCCACCGGCGATGGCCATGGAAGCGGGGATGGTGACGGCTATTTCCGGGAAATCAAGCCCAGGAAAGCCAGAATACTGATCATCGAAAACCATCTCAATCCCCCCTCGGGATTGCAGGCCACCCTTCAGAACGACCTTTTTTCCATTAAAACCACCATTGATTTGAAAAAGGGCTTGGCCTATCTGAATCAACACGAGGTGGATCTGTTATTCCTGGATTATTCCATCAACAACGACATGGGGCTGGAGATATGTCGGGCCATTAAAAAGCATGAGAAACTCAGTCATACCCAGATATTCATCATGGCTGGCCGTCCGGATCTGGATTTCGAATTTCAGGCCGTTGCCGCGGGCGCCGGTTATATTGTCAAAACGCCGCTGTCATCAAAGGACAAAGAAATTTTATTGGTCCGGATTATTGAGGCCATCGAGAGCAATACGCAACAAAACCGGGAGACAGCAGGCAAAAAAAAGCCAAAAACTGAGGAAGAAAAGAAAAAACCGGTCAATGCCGATCAGATTTTATCCCGGGTCCGGAAAATCCGTACCACCCCCCATATTATTGCCAAAGTAAACAACCTGGTGGCCGATCCCGCCACCAGTGTGACCGGACTGGCCAAGCTGATCAAATCCGACCAGGCCATTACCTCAAAAATACTGCAGGTCATCAACTCCCCGTATTATGGATTGCATCGCAAGATATCCGCCATCCCCACCGCCATTAACTACCTGGGGTTTGATACCGTCAAGAAGCTGTGCATCGGCATCTCATCCTATGAATATTTGAACCAGAAGGATACCCCGTTTGTTTTTGACCGCAAAAAGTTCTGGGACCATTCCGTGGGGGTTGCTTCGCTGGCCCGGCAGATCGCCAAAGTAAGTGGCTATGAAAGCCCGGAAGACGCCTTTGTGGCGGGCCTGCTCCATGATGTGGGCAAGGCCGTGCTTTCCGAATATGCCCCGGATATTTTTGTTGACGCCTTTATTTATGCCGCAAACGAGAAAATTCCGTTCCAGCAGGCGGAAAAGATCACCATCGGGTTGAACCATGCCCAGTGCGGCGGGCAGGTGCTGAGCAAATGGCGGCTGTCCGGACTCATTGTGGAGTCCGCCCTGTACCACCATCATTCCGTGCAGCAGATCCAATCCAGCCATCACGTGACAGAGAAGCTGATTGTTTTTGCGGTGAAACTGGCGAATGTCATGTGCAAGGCCATGTTTTTCGGGTTCAGCGGCAACTCCCTGATTGAGTCGCCGCCAGATGAGCTGGTAAAAGCGTTATGGCTGAATAAACCAAAAATGGAAAAAATCCTCAAAAACGGATATCTTGAGATTGAAAATCTGAAGACGTATGTTTTCTCGAGCACGCCTTCCGCCGGGGATATTGATGAGCCGTCTCAGGAATGCAAAGGGCAGCGGGAGCGGACAACCATTTCCCTGATTCTGTCAAACCCGGATTTTAATCTTTTTTATCATATTTTGAATAACGCGGGCTACGACATTGCCACGCAAACCATTGCGCAGCACCAGATGGTGCCGTTTACCATTCACCCCAGCACGTCATTGCTGCTGGTTAACTTTGAAGCCTTTGATGATGAACAAATCTGGGCCACCGTGGACATTCTGGTGGATTACCTGAAAAACGCCCAGGATATACCGGTCATCCTTGTGGCCAACGAAAAAATAAAAAATATTTTTCAACGCATTTTACCCGCCAAAATCACCTATCTGGACTATCCCATTGACCCCGAAGAAGTCATCAAAACCGTGGACAGCCTGGTCTGTGATTTCTAATAATCATCCGAAACACGGAAGACAACCGTCACATGCATATTCCCGATACCGAACCGGCGTAACGGAATGGCCACGGCATGGGTATCTGTTATGCCGGCCGGGAATCCGATAGAAACCGGCATCTCCCCGGTAATTGCGCCTTCGCCGGCGCATCGGGCGCATTCGTAGAAACCGACCCCGCCGGCGCCGCGGCAGGTGGGGCAGGCTGCTCTTACCGGCACCATAATGCTGGCGGTGCCGCCCCTGCGGGCCTGTTCCCGTGTCAGGAGAACTTCGAGGGTGAGCGGCCGGATCTGACCGGATTTCGGCAGGTCCATGCTGGAAAAGTTGCGCCACAGCCAGTCGAAGATCTCATCAAAAGACGGCGTAAAGGTCTCAAAGGAGCGCGCCGGCGATATCTGCCCCAGATTGACGGGCGCGTCTTCTTCCGGAATCAGGGGTTCCGGGGCCCCCTGGGGAGCCGTATAAGCCGGCCGTCGCCGTGGCCGTTCGGGCCGTCTTTCCAGCTGCCGCTCATACTGGTTCCTTTTACGGTCATCACTCAACACGGTGTAGGCTTCCTGGATTTCCAGAAAAGTATCACGATTGCCGGAATAGTGGTCGGGATGATACTTTTTGGATAAGTGGCGATAGGCGGACTTGATCTCATCAAGCGTGGAGCCGGATGAAATACCCAGAATTGCGTAATAGCTCTTGGCCATAAAATCACCTCCATATGTTTTAGCCGGTGGTTACACTAATCAATAAAGGCAACATTATGTCTTTTAATCAGGTTAAATAATAAAAATAATAAATCATCGCTGTCTGTCAAGGCGGCTGCACTGCTAAATCGCACTGAAATCCGGGACGGTTTTGATATTTGCACGCCTGTTGCACCGGGGCATTAATTTACCCGGGCTTGATACGGCACATCTGAAAGAATGGAAACGGGGCTTGCCAGTGGCAGTACAGGCGGTTTGCCGGATGCAGGATATCAAAACGCAGAAAACAGCTCCCGGATCTTTACAGCATGAGTTGACGAAGCCGAATCCGTTCTTATATTAAATGTTAAGGATATGATATTAACCCCCAACCGGGAGGTGTGATATGATAGGATTAACAATTGCAATGATTTTAATTGCCTTTTATCTGACAAGTTGCAAAAGTACTGCGTCTGAGAGAGTTTTTTGCAGTCTTTGATAAGATAATCTCTTTAAATTTATAAAAAACAGGAGCGATTGAGATGATCGTTCCTGTTTTTTTTGGCAATATAAAAAAAAATCTAAATATTTTTTGTTCCTTTACGGAACGGATAAGAACTTGCTTTTATGATCCTTATGTATTGCAAGGACGGCCTTGTATGTCAATATTATTGAGGCCACCACATGTTGATGGGCCTTTCATGAGGGATTCGACAGAACATTGTCAAAGCGATCAAAAGATCCCAGAAAATATCATGGAAGTGGAAAACAAAGAAAAACACGGGATTTTTGAGACAGATCTACTGTACTGCCAGGATCGAATTTTAAACAATCAATCCGCCCAGTAGCCATAATCGGGAACCTGAGAAAAGAACCCGTCATCAGTCGGTGCCTGATCAGGCACCGACTGATACGTCAGTTCCCGGACAATATTCAGGTGTGTCTCTTTCAGCGGGCCGGTGTTGCGGATTTCCCACAGGCCCAGGTGCTGCAATATCTGCTTGATAACGGCCTGCTCCTCAATAAAACTGATGATCTTCATTTCCCCTTGGCATTTGGGACATAGCAGCGGATCAACCTCATAGATTTTCTGTATCAGCCGGGCCCAGGATTTTCTGAAAGTCTTATTGGGCAGGTCGGATTCGATAATGCTGGCAATCTCGTCGTCCTGGTCCGCCTTCTTCCTCTGGCCCCGGCTCTTGTTGCTGTAATAACCGTAATAGCGGGCCATGTGTTCTCTGCGGTTGGGGATATGGGTGGTCAGTTGGGCCAGCCAATCCAAGGCCGAAAATACTTTTTGGTCACGTCCGTCTTTGGATTGATAGATGACTTTGGCCCGGCCATCGGATGATGCCGAGGCCGGAATGGCGAAAAAACGAAAAAACGGGAAAAAAACGGGGACAGTTTACTTAATTGTCATTATATTACAGGCGATGCCACATACTTCGTCAATTAAGTGAAACTGTCCCCGGAAAACCTTTGTCGCATCCGCTCCTCGCAATGACAGAAAGCCGATTGCGGCACCGCCTCTTCCGGGTGGGAACGCTGATTAAGTATCTGGAAAAACTGAATGCCTGTTTTTTGAACCCGGTTCAGGCCTGTTTTGACGGCATGAATCCCCCTTTTCCCTGACGGTATGATGGGACGCCATCAACATTTTTTTCAAAATTATTACATATAAAAACAGGGCATTGTCATGTTAATACGTTTTTTATGTCTCCCTAATAATTTCCAAACATTACCCGACTAAAAATGCATTTCAAAACATATCGCCCTCGCATAAGGGAGCGGGGGCAAGGGTTAACACACTTTTAATTTTCAGCACACAAAAGCCAAATAATGGCAGGCTAAAACAATGGCCAACATCAAGCCCATGGCGGTAAATAAAAAAACAGTCACACCCGACAGGAACGACAGGAGCGAGAAAAGCGACAAGATGGATCGACTGGCCGCCACGCTGATGAAACTGTGTGAAGACCGCTTTACCGGGTATATCAGGATCAACTTCAGCCAGGGCAGTATCGGCCGGGTGGAGAAATTTGAGGAGATACTGAAAAAGTAGAGACAGCAGTACCACAAGCATATGGCTGCACAGAATCGACACCAGATCAGACAAAACGCGGCCATAGATAACATATAAACGACAACCGGGTACTTTGCTGGCTTCAGACAAGCACCAGAAAGCCCAAATCGAGCAGGCGTGTCGGACGCACTTGATTTGGGCTTTTTTTGTGCGTTCGTCGGCTAATACGGCAAGAAAGGGGGGATGCATACAACCGATTTGGCAGACACACACCAACAGCCAAAGCCAAACCCCGGGTGACCGGGGGACGGAAAGTCACGGATCTGAAAATATATAAGGTCATCATCAGACCGCCGGACCGCCTGATACACAAGCTGAACCAGATAAAACAAAGAACCGCAGGAAAAATTTTTAGCAACATTAGTTGGAACTTAAAAACTTAAATCTTAAGGAGGAGAAACAATGAAACGCATTCTTGGCATTTTTGTCGCAGTAATGATGGTGATCGGCATCGCCGGTCCGGCGGCCGCGTATTTTGAGCAAAACAGCCTGCACTTTGTGGCTTACGAGGAGCAGGATAATTCTGTACCTATTGAGGCAACCGAGGGCACGGTCGAGATGCACTATGACATGGGCAATGTTACGAACGATTGGTACATGCCGTTCGCCGGTTGGGGCGGAACCCTGCCGGCATCCGGCACCACCTGGAACACCGGTATCACCATCGGCGATTTTGATACCGATGACTGGTCTGATATTTATGTTGGTCTCTATGGTGTGGTGAATACACTTGCGCCTTATACCTTTGTCGGTGTGGCCGAGGATAATTTTAATGTCAATACCGGCTCAGCCAGTGAATTTTCCACATTGGTAAACACCACGGCTTATGGTGATGCAAACCAGACAGTGGAAAAAACCAAGCTGACCACGGCCAGCTATACCTCTACTGGCCTTGGAGAAGGTGCTTATTGCGGCCTGATCGACTCACCGGACAGTGCCTTCAATGCCGAACTTAATCTTGATGCAGACGGTAACGGTGTCATGGGGTTTTATTATGTGAATAGAACTGCTGGCGCTTCTTCCCTGGTACGGATGGGTGATATCGCTGCTTCCGTTGAGGGCGGCGTTCTGATGCTCGAATTTGTGGCGGTTCCGATCCCTGGTTCCCTGCTGCTTCTCGGCTCTGGCCTGATGGGCCTTCTGGGCATTCGCCGCAGAAAAGTTGCGTAGTTGTTTGAAAAGATCCACTGGCAAGCTTTTCTTCGCCAGCGACACCCAACAAATATAATTGTCTGTTTATACATATTTTGTCGGGTGGCATGGACAAAGCCGCAAGGCTTGTCCGTGGATAAAAAAACAGAAGTTGATCATGAAGTCATAATATTTAATTGCATTACTCTTAGGAGGAAGAAAAATGTTGAAAAAACTTATTAAAGGTATTGTTGTTGCCGGTTCAGTAATCGTACTTGCCGGCAGTGCCTCCGCAGCCACCTATCATGTGGTCGGCGGCGGTGCATCCGCCCAGGGCCAGTTCTGGCGTACTGCCGGCCAGGCTTACCTGAATTCGATTGGATGCTCAAATGTGGTTCTTGACGGTGAAACCGGCGATGCTCAGGCAAACGCGGTTATGCGCGGTCTGACCTGCACAGGCGTTCCCGGCGGTACAGGGAACGACACCGTGTATATTAACTATATTGAAATTGCATCTTCTGCCGGTTGTCAGAACGCTCCGGGCAGCCAGCCCGTTACGGTTGCTGATCCTTCCAGCTGCACCTGGGCCGGCGGCGGCACCTGTGGCACAGCCTCCTTCCCCATGGATGTTGGTTGTGCTGACGTGCGGTGTACCTCCCTTGACCAGACCACTGCGGGTTATGAAGACGGCCGCCATGGCGATTATGGCAAAGGCAACAAGAGCTATACAGAAAACTGCCACAACGGCGACTGTGATTCTTCCTGGATGTCTTTTGGTACTTCCGACGGCTATGGCTGGGATACGTCTGTTTACACCAACATGGTGGTAAGAGAAGGTATTGTTGTGCCTTTCGGCTTTTCCGTTAATAACAAGGTTACCAAAACCCGTTGTGTTGAGCCCACCGATCCCACCGGTGACGCTGTGCACATGGCTTACAGCAAATGGGGCTGGCAGTGTGTTCCCGGCGCCCAGGCCTGTGTAAACGGCACCTGTGAAGATGGAGTGACCTCCTGTACCCAGAATACCCGGTACGTAATGGACACGTCCGGTAACATCGTTCTGGCTTCCGGCGCCTGCCCGGTTGACGCCACCCGTGCAGCAGCCGGCCAGTCCAACGACTGTGTGGGCTACTACAAGTGTGACCATGGCGCTTACTACAGCGATAACCCGGATGCCACGGTAAATGACTACACCGGCTACAGCAAAACCGGCGGTGAATGTCTGGACGGCAACCAGGGTACGTCTCTGGCGAAAACTTGTACAACTCCCAAAGACTGTAAAGCCGACATTGCGGACACCGAGTGTATGCAACAGCCCATCGATAATATCAGCCGCCTGCAGGCCCTGCTGATTTTCTCCGGCCAGGTTAACAACTGGAAGGCGTTTGGCCCCTGGTACCCGGACCTGCCCATTGTTCAGTGCATGCGGCATGCCGGTTCCGGTACACACGCCACCCTGGACAAAGCCATATTCCGCGGTGATCGGGCTATGATAACTGAAACTGTAGCAGCAGCATATGTAAATGACTATATGGATTGGGCAGGCGATCCCTTCCTGGCTGACTGGCGTGAATGTGAAGTGGACGGGGTGTGTGGTACCGGCGTTAACACCCCCCATGCTGCTGCCACGAACCACACCGGTGAAGAAGCAACCGTTTGGCATTACAAGAGCTCCACAGATCTGACCTACGACTGTGTTGACTGGTATGATGGCGGTATTGGTTACATTGATGCGGACAAGGTTCTTGGCAACGACGACTCCAGCCACTCCCACACCATCAAACTGGAAGGTGTTGAGCCGACCCGTGAAAAGGTGAAATTCGGCGAGTATGTTTACTGGAGCGCTCAGCAGTGCCAGTATGATGCCAACGTTGTTCCGGCTGTTGAGCAGAACATCATCGAAGGCCTGGTTGCCTACGCTGCTAATCCTGCCAACCTGAGCAACGCCGCTTTTGGTACCTCTGCTGACTGGTGGGCCACCAGCGGTGATGAAATGAGAGTTAAGAAAATCTCTGACATAGCTTATCCGCAGGCCAAGTAAGTCTTGCCGTTGTTTGTTGAAGTATAAGCCTGAGTTTTTTTCAGGCAGCATGATGAAGTAAAAAAGGGCCGTTCCTTCGGGAGCGGCCCTTTTTATTCCCCTTAACAAAATACTAACAATCTCTTCACCACCTGCTTACATGAATCGGGTCTATTAATTTGTTCCCTGGTGGTTCACAAAATGGCGTTGGGGAACATAACGTTTAATATTAACCTTCTTCAATGATTAAAAAGGAGTGGTTGGGATGAATACCGGAAAATTGACTTTTATTCAAAAATTTATGGGATGCCTGGCAGGCCTGTCCATGCTGGTATTGCCTGCCTGTACGGACCTGCCGGTGAAGCCCGGGAATCGAATCAGCTCCGGGGACGCGGTTGAGGTCCATTATACCTGCAAGCTGGATGACGGGCAGATGGTCGCCACTACCGAGCAGGCAGCAGGCGAAGCACTTTCGGAAGCGGAGCTGGAAATGCTTTTTTTCAGGGATCAGAAACACCCTTACATACCGGTTGAAATGGTTGCAGGAGAGATTGCTGAGCGCATCACCCTTCAGGATGCCGCACCAGGTACGGAAGATATTCCCAGCCTTCAATTAAAGGGCTTTCATGAGGTTATGGATGAACAACTCCCGTTGATGCTTGTGGGAAAGCCCGAGGGCAGATGGTTTAAAATTACTCTGACGGCTGAGGCCCAGAATGAGGTGCCCCAATCAGAGCGAACCGTCAAACTGGTCCGGGCCATTCGGGCGCCGAAAACCATGAAGGTGGCAAGGGACCAATTTCAGCAACGGACGGGCTCTCCGGCAGAGCCGGTGCTTGGGGGCGGTGTTGGCATGTACCGGGGTGTGGCCGGTGAGATTGTAGAACTGACCGATGACACGGTCACCATTGATTTTTTTCCGGCATCCGAAGAACCGGTCAAGACCATGTTTGGCACGCGAAAGGTGGAGGATAAGGGGGACCACTGGCTTGTCTATACGGATGTGGAAGAAGGCAGCCTGATCAAAACCGGCCCCCATCTGGGCCAGGTTTCTGATATTGAAGGCGGTCAGTTTACGATTGATTATGCCCATCCCTTCGGGGGCGGGGACCTGCATTGCCGGGTCATGGCAATGTCCTCAATGCCGGACACGGGCGGTCAGATGCTTGCAGATGAAGAAGATAATATGGTTGCAGGCGAGGATGTTGATCTGTCGAAAACGGTCGAGGAAGGGGACCTGGTAAAGGTTGACTATACCGCAAGGATCGCGGACCTCGTGCTGGTCTACACCACCCGGGAAAATGATGCCAAAGACGGCAATTTTGAAAAGGTGGACTGGTATCAGGAACCGCCGGGCGGTTATGTGCCGGAGCTGATCACCGCCGGAGCCGACAATCCGCCGCCCAATATCGGCAGGGTGGTGCTGGGCATGACCGAAGGGCAGAAGAAAGTGGCGGCCATTCCGCCGGAAGAGGGGTTCGGCCTGACCAACCCGGCCCTTGTCAAGCAGTTTGACAAGATAAAAACCCGGCCCCGGACCGAAACCATGGACATGAAAAAGTGGTCACAGAAATTTGACACTTTCCCGGTCGAGGGCGAGACCTATGATGTGGACCTGTATCTCAATGCAAAGGTTACAGGCATTACAAACAAGGAAGTCTCTGTGGAATATATGCCAAAGGCCGAGTCTTTTGACCGGCCTCTGGGCACGGTGGTGGTTAAGACCGGGGAAGATACCATCGACCTGGTGCTGGAGCCTGAATTAGGGGCCACCTATACCCTGGAAGGCGAGAAGGGACCGGTCAGCGGGCCGATCGTGAGTTCGGACGATAAAACCTTTACCGTGGATTTCAATCATCCCCTGGCCGGCAAGGAGATTCGGCTGATGGTTGAAGTGGTGAGCCTGACCAAGAAAGAAGACCTAGAAAATATCGAGATGCAGTGGGTGGAGGACCACGATGCCGGTCTCAAGCAGGCAAAAGAGCAGGACAAGCCCATGGTGGCGGTGCTTTATGCGGCGTGGTGCGGATACAGCAAGAAGATGCTCAACGAAACCCTGCCGGCGCCGCGTATCAAGCTTCTGAAAGACGATTTTGTCTGGGTCAAGGTGGATTCGTCCAAAGACCCTTATTTAAAGGAGCTTTACGGCCAGAAAGGGTTTCCGTTGACAGTGGTGGTAAGCCCGGAAGGGGATGTGATCAAAAAAATCAACGGATACAAGGATGCGCCTTCCTTTTATACGGAATTGCAGGCCGCCATGGCGGATATGGATGCAGAAGAAGACAAAGGAAAGATGGTGCAGAAGGGCATGTAATTTCCTGCAAGGCCGGGGAAAAATGAGCGTTGTTCGGGGTAAGGCGGGGCTGAAGATTGGAAATTGGATATTGGATGGAAGAACCGGCGTGTCCGGGTTTATTGTAAAATTGGATTTTTTAAGGAACCGGGTCAGTTTTTAATGGAAGCCTGAAGGCTTCCGCTACATGGGCCGGGGCATATGCCCAAACCAGGGGCCATTGTCACGGCCAGTGTAGCGGAGGTCTTTAGACCTCCATGCATCCGCGCTTTTTTTAAGTTGCAAGGGCTTGACGGGACCTGCCGTTTCCCGCAATGACGGAGCATAAGAAGTTATTGCGAGCGCAAGCGAAGCAATCCGGGACAACACATGATTGGATTTTGTTTCACTAACATTATGCTAACAAAAACTTAACCAAATTTTTACATTAATATGAATAAGTAGTGCACTTAACCAATTTTGGTTCAGCTTGCCACGGAGATTGCGTCGTCGCTGTCGCTCCTCGCAATGACGGGGAAATGACGGTCATTGCGAGCAAAGCGAAACAATCTCAAAGATATTAGCCGACAAGTTCCTCAAAAGGAGATCGGATCTGTAATTTAATGACCATTCACGTACCGGGGAGGGCGGTTTCAGGTAGAATCGCCATTATTTTCAGTCTTATATTCATGCTTTCGGCATACGGGGCCATGCTCTCTACTGCCCGGGCCCAGGCGGACGAAGAAATTGTTACCTTCGAAATACGGGGGTTTGAAGTGAAGGGCAACACGGTTCTCAAGGAACAGGCGGTTTACGATGCCCTGAAAGGCTTTACCGGTAAGGGCAAGCTGTCCACCGACGTGGAAGAAGCCCGGGACGTGTTGGAGTCTTTTTATCATGACATGGGTTATCCCACGGTTCTGGTCAATATTCCCGAACAGACGGTTGACGACGGTCTTGTGACCATGCAGGTGATCGAAAGTCGGATCCGCTGGGTCAAGGTGACGGGAAACCGGTATTTTACCAAAGAAAAGATCATGGCCGCCCTTCCGTCGTTCCGGTCGGGTACCATATTATATGTGCCCCATGTCAAGGAGGACCTGGCCCGGCTGAACACCAACCCGGACTTCAAGGTAACGCCGGTGTTAAAGCCGGCCCGGGAGCTGGGGTTTATTGATGTGGAGCTGAAGGTGGAAGACCGGCTGCCGTTGCACGCCAGTCTGGAGACCAACAACCGAAGCACCCATACCACCAGTGACCTGAGGCTCAACGCCATGGTCCGGTATGAGAACCTCTGGCAGAAGGAGCATGCCCTTTCCGTTCAGTACCAGACCGCCCCGGAAGAGCCCGAGGAGGTCCAGGTGCTGGCCGTTTCCTATGTGCTGCCGTCGCCCTGGGTCAGTTCCCATCTCATCGCCTTGTTCGGCGTGGCTTCGGACAGCGAAACCGCCTTTGGCGAGGGCTTCCAGGTGACCGGTGAAGGGGAACTTCTGGGTGCGCGGTATGTGATTCCCCTGGATTCCAGGGGCAATTATTATCATACCTTTACCCTGGGCCTGGATTACAAGGATTTTGACGAGACCCTGGGGTTTGCCGAAGGCGATGAAGAGCCGTTAAAGACCCCTGTCACCTATCTGCCGCTGTCGCTGGCCTACCGGGGGTCCCATGCCGGCGAGACAGGGATGACCCGGCTGAACACCTCCCTGAACATGGCATTTCGCGGCATTGTGACCGACCAGGCGGAATTCGAGATCAAGCGGCGGCGTGCCAGAGGCAACTATTTGTACGTCACCCTGGGACTGGAGCGCCTTCAGGACCTGTTATGGGGATTTGAGCTCCTGGGCAAGGTGGACGGCCAGATCGCCAGCGAGCCCCTGATCTCCAATGAACAGTATTCGGCCGGCGGTATTGAGAGCGTGCGGGGCTACAAGGAGAGCGAGGTCACGGGGGACCATGCGTTTCACGGTACCGTGGAGCTGGCCGCGCCCAACCTCTGGGATGTTTTCGGTCTGAACGGGAATGTGGAGATTATTCCCTACGGGTTTTACGATTATGCCTGGCTCATGTCCCAGGATGTCCTGGAAGGCCAGGACAAGTATACGGATATTGACGGCGCCGGAATGGGCGTGCGCGGCAAACTGACACAATATATCACCTTTCGGGTGGACTGGGCCACTGCTTTAACGGATACGGACAATATCCAGCAGGGGGATACCGAGGTCCATTTTCAGGTGATGGTGAAACGGTGATAACCACGAACGGCACGAAAAGGAGTGTTGCCCATATTCGTGAAGATTCGTGGGCGGGTTTGATGGCCCACGAATTTACACGAATCGACACGAATGGGGCCACACAAAGCAGGGAAGGGCAATGGAGATTGTCGGTAAATTGTTTGAGATTGCTTCGCTTGCGCTCGCAATAACGGCAGATTGAACGGGATTGCGTCGCTTGCGCTCGCAATGACGTGACGGGCGTTTACAAAGCCATAATGAATGGGGGAATTTCTCTCATGGTTGTACAAAATACTGAAACAGGTTTTCGAGTGCCCATACCGCAACAGGCCAGGCCTGTCCTGATGGTTTTTATGATCATCATGCTGATGATGGGTCTTTCCCCCCAACCGGTCCTGCCCGCCACCCTTTATGGCGCCAACAACGGAGTGTTTACCGGCGTGGGAAGCCCGTCTTCCACTGCTTTGCCCGTGCCGATGATTGATGGCCCTGAATGGGCCGATATTGACGATGATAACCACAAGCTCACTGTTCATCAGGAGGATGCGTCCGCGCTTTTTGAGTGGGAATCCTTTGATATTGGAGAAAACGCCTGGACCCATTTTGACCAGCAGGGCCAGAGCAACTGGGTGGCCCTGAACCGGATCTATGATGCCAGCCCTTCACAGATTCTTGGCCGGCTTTCTGCGGACGGAAAAATTTTTCTTATCAACCAGAACGGCATCCTTTTCGGTCAGAATGCCCGGGTCAATGTTCACAGCCTGATCGCCTCCTCCCTGAACATCGATGATTACACCAGTACAGACCTGACGTTTTCCGCAGAAGATTACCGGGAAGTCTACCGTGTTGAACAGGGAATAGCGGAAGAGGACTGGCCCGAAGATCTGTTTTTCTACATGGCCGGCACGGAGGATGGGGGTGAAATTGAACTCTCCGGGCCGGTGTACAATTATGCGGGATCGGGCAGTGACGATGATTCGGGTATCTATACCGACGAGGCCGGATCGGTCTTTTTGATTGCCCCCAATGTGGAGAATCACGGCATCATAGACGCCCCCTATGGCCAGATCGGGCTGGTGGCGGGCTGTAATGTGGAGGTCGTCACAAAATCGGACCGCACCTATCCCTGTGTGCTGGTCAATGACTATGATGACGGCCGGCCCCTGCTGGTTAATCCGGAACTTGTTGGCAATGCCCTGAATGGAGACCCTGATGTCATAATGGATGACCCCGCCATGATGTCGGCTGATTCCGGCGTAGTGGGCATGTACGGCCGGAGTCTCACCCAGTCCGGGATGATCCGGTCGGTAACGGCCGTAAAAAAGGGCGGCACCATTGAGTTGCATGCCAGTGATTCGGCTTATCTTACAAAAGGCAGTCTCACCGTCTGCCCCATTGACGATGATACGGAGACCTATCATGAAAGCTTTGGCGGTGAGCAGGGGGAAATCTATATTCGGGGGCTGGGGAGCGTATCCGAGGACAGCACCAACACCGATGCATATGTATTTGAAGCATCTGCCACCGGTTTGATTGTTCATCAGGGCGAGATTATCGCGCCCTCCGGTCTGGTTCAGATGACTGCAACAGACCAGATCTATCTGGACAGCGGTAGTCTGATTGACGTGAGTGGGGAGTGGGTGACGCTATCGGCTGAAGATGCGGTCTATTCCCTGCAATTGAATTCTGTGGAGCTGAAAAACGACTATAATCAAAAGGACGGCACCCTACAGGGCGAGGAAATCAATATCATCGGGTATGTTGGCACGGATATCGGCGATCTCTCCTCAGCCCTGACCTCTCAGTATTTGAGCGCCCAGGGCATGAACACCACGGGCGGGCAGATTACCATCAGCGGCCTGATGCAGGGTGATACTGTTTTGGAGAACCTTCAGGAGATCGTTATCCGGGATGGTGCAGTTCTGAACATCGCCGGGGGTGGCAATATCTATAACGAGGGCTTTTATGAAAGCACCAAGCTGCTGGCCGGCAACCGGATCTATGATATCAGCGAGGCCCCGGCCTGGCTGGCCTATGACAAGGTGCTGGGGTACCACTCGGTAGCCAACGACCGGTACGGCCTGATTGACGAATATTACGGGTTTTATCTGGGCGGCGCCAACCCGGTGATGGACTATATCCCCGCCCATGTGGAAGGCCATGACGCCGGTGAACTCAATCTCGTGGCACGGGGGATTGCGTTTAACGGCTCGCTCATCGGGTCGGTGGCGGCCGGATATTACCAGACAGACGTTGAAATTCCGGAGGAGCAGTTCGGCGACTTTTATCTTGAATATCTTCAGGGCACCCGCATGCCCCGGGGTGGCCGGCTCACAATCGGCGTCAGCACGACGGCCTCCGACCCCGACCCAATTGATGAATATAGTGAGAAATATTACGATTATGACGTGGACGAAGTGGTCATCGCTGCCGAAAGCACACCTTTGCCGGAAGATTTTGCGCCGGGCGATGATATCCGGGGCGAGACCTGGGAGACCCTGTTTGCCTCGCCATTTTTATCGGATGATGGCGAGTTCCTTTACCGGACCATTCTTTCTACGAACATGCTGAATCAGTCGGGCCTGAGCGACCTTCGCATCTATACCAACACCCAGGTCACCATTGCCGAGGATGCAAACATCACCCTGAACCCCGGGGGATACCTTCTGGATGATTCAGTAGACTACCAGCCGTCCTGGCCGGTTACCTATTTTCAAAATTACGGTTATGGCGATTATCCCGCCACCCTGAATATTTTTGCGGCTGCCTTTGAGAACCAGGGTACCATTACCATGCCGGACGGTCGGGTGTACGTGGCACTACAAAACACCACGGCCAACGAAGTTCTGGCCACGCCCTTGAACAACCGTGTCTATTTAGGGGAAAACAGTACTATCAGCGTGGCCGGTGATCGGCTGGATAACCTGAATGCCGATCTTTACGGGGATTATGAAACCGGGTTTATTGACGGCGGGGATATCGTGATCGCAGATGAGACAAGCCATGGCGGTGATATGATTGTTCGGCATGGCGCAATTCTGGATGTGAGTGCGGGCTATGAACGGGACATGGCCGGCGGCCTGATTGCCGGCGAAGCCGGCAGCCTCGAGCTTACAGCCAACACCATGGTTCTGGACGGCGACCTTCGAGGATATGGCCTGCCCGGCAATGACGGCGGTACCATAACCCTACATGCCGGGTATGTCACAATAGCGGCCCCCTCCCGGTCAACATTGCCGGATGATTTTGATGTTGATCGAGCCTTGCCGCAAGATGATGATTGGGAATGGCATATCAATGAAGCTGATGATACTGCATATGCCGGGCTTGTGGTTGCATATGACCGTTTTTCCGACACCGGGTTCACCGCTATCAATCTAAGAAGCTATGATGACCTGATTTTTGAGGACGTTGAAAACGGGATTGTATTTACCCCGTCTGATGTCAAGCTGGCCCCGCCCGACCTGCTGGGTGAAGATGAAACCCTGACAATAAGCCTTTTAAGTGCCTATGGGATCGACTTAACAGCCGATAGTGTTGCCCTGTTGGACCAGGGCCTGATCCGGGTGGGTGCCCAGTACCAGGGCAACAGCAGCGGAATTTCCGCTACAGCCGGGAAGAAAGTGGCACTCTTTCAGGATGATGCTTTTGGCAGTATGCCGGAAGAGGACCGCCCCCAGGTGATAGTGCCGGCAAATACTACTTTGCAGGTTGCTATTGGCGGGGATATTACCTTGTCGTCGCCCGGTACCCTGACCCTGGAGGGCAGTTTGATCGCCTTGGGCGGTGATGTGAGCCTGTCCGCCACTGCAGACGGAGCGGATGTGGTGCTGGCCGACAACAGCAAAATCCTGGTCAACGGCGCCGCCATTCCTGAAACCACGGCTCTGATGATGGGGCTGCCGATCAACCATACCCTTTTTGACGCTGGAACCGTGTCCTTGTCCGCCTCTCAAGGCAGTGTAGACATCATGGAAAAGGCCGAGGTTGATGTGTCCGGATCCAATGTCGTAACCAATTATGTGCTGGATGCCAACGGCCTTCCTGTGGCTGAAACCATTGGCAGCAATGGCGGCGGCCTGGAGGTGACCTTCAGGGATAAATTCCTGTTCAACAGCAGCACTATCAATGGCCAGGCCCATGTAGAAGACAGCCACGGCGCGTCTCTTGAAATTTTTCGCAAACAAAACCCATTAACCATTGACGCAACCATTATTGAAGAATTTCAGGGAAAAGGATTTGATGGGTTCGGGTTTGCCAGTGAAGAAGAAATTTTGTTTGCGGATTCTATGACCCTGGATGCGGGCCGTTATTTTACCCTTGATGCGCCTCTGGTTACCGCTGAATCCGGGAATGTTGATGTCAACATTACTGCCACCCGGATCACCCTGTCCAATACCAACGAAAAGTTCAGCAACAGTTATTATCTGGAAGACAGACTTGTGTCTGATAATGCAGATCTTGATGCCGGTAATGGTAATCTGATCATTGCCGGTGAGTGGATTGACCTGGAAGGCGCTGTTGCCGTTCAGGGATTCGAGACAGTATCACTTTCCGCCGGCCAGGATATGCAGGTCCTGGATGAAAAGTATGCAGCCCACTATAACCTCGCAGCTAAAGAGGGTCAGGTCTGGAAGGGGTTGTTGAAGGCAGCAGGTGCATTGACTCTGGATGCGGCCCGGATTTACCCGGTCATGAAATCGGTCGTTGTGAATGATTCAACTTCATCAGTAAACGGCGAAACCTTTCTTACGCCAACGGCTTTTACTTTTCTGGCTGATAGCGGCCCTGTGAACATTCAGTCCAGTGGTTTTTTTGATGACAGTCCCATCTATTCTGCAGGTGGAGTCCTGGCTGTTGTGGCTCCGGAAATCAATCAAAATGGCTATCTGGCCGCGCCCATGGGCCAGATTGCACTGGTTACCAGCCCTCTGGTGGAGGTGGACGGTGAAATGGTGCCGGCCAGAGAGCTGGCCATTACATCGGAAGACGGCCAGTACAAGATCGAAATTACCTCCAACATCGCAGATGAAAATATCGGGGATTTAATCGTCAATGATCTGGCGCTGGGGGCAAACAGTATCACCACCACAAGCAGTAATATTGCCGTGGAATACGGCTTACTCCAGGGCGAAACCTGGCAGAGTGTGGACAAGAATCAGTCAATGCAGGCACTAACCAGTGCTATAACTACGGTGTCATACTGGCCCGATATTGAAACCGTGCCTGAAAAGGGGATCTCTCTTCAGGCAACCGATATTCTTGTGGCGGATAGCGCATTGTTGGACAGTTCAGGCGGCGGCAGCATCTATGGTCGGCAGTTCATGCCCGGCATCAACGGCCTTGAAAATCCTCTTGAAGTGGATGATCGTTATGTGATTGTGCCGGGGGTCTCTAAATATGGTGAGGCGGTTTATCTTATTGATGATGTTGCCCTTGATGACGGTGCCATTCTGGCGGCCGGTGAATATTCTATTTTGTCCGAAGAATATGCTTTCCTGCCGGGTGCATATATTATCGAGGACCGGGACACGACAACAGAACTGGTGGAAACCGCAATGACACAGGACGGGTACCCTGCTGTTCCGGGATATGAAACCACAGCCGGTGCGGACGACCGGGACAGCCAGTACCATCTGTATGCCGTGCGCACGGCCGCGGATGTACTGGCTGAGGGTGAGTTCTCTATTGCCCAGTCTCTGGACGGATCTGCGGGATTGATCTCCATAAAAGGACGGACAGTGGATTTAAACGGCACTTTGATCATGGATTCGCTGGATTATTTTCAGGGCGGAGTGCTGGAAGTGAGCGGCTGCACCATGGCTGTGGGCGACCCCACAGTCGGGTTTGAGGCGGATTTTCAGCTAAACTCTGAAATACTGGCCGGCCTGGACTTGGAGAAACTCTACATCGGTGACGCAACCCTGACTTCGGATATGGCCACGCAGGAGATCCGGCTTTATGAGGGCGGTCTGCACGCTGCCAAAGTCATCCTGGCTGCGGCGGGCGATGTAATCTTCAATGACGACGCTGAAATCCTGGCCACTGAAGACAGTCCGCAAGTCTCAAATGTAACTCTGCAATACACCTTGAATGCCGATGACGCCGGCAACGGGCTGAATGCTTTTTCTCTGACCGATATCATTCAATCAGATGACACTGAAACTGTAACCGGCACCCTTTCAGTTACCGGTATAATGACCCGCCGCACCGGCGACGGGGATATCCCCCTTGATTTTATATTGGCAAACAATACCCTGGCCTGGAATATTGCGTCGGAAGACCTGGACCTGGCGCCGGACCGTTTTGACGCAGGTGTTAATGCCCCCTATGGCGCGGCCACCCTTGTTTCCGAAGCCGGGGTGCTGACCCTGCTTTCCGGCAGCCGGGTCCATGCCACGGACGAGGTAATCCTGGACGGTGTGCTGGACCTGCAAGGCGGGGTGTTGTCCGCAGATAACAGCGCGCTTCAGCTTCGGGGCGACGCCATTTTGTTTGTGCCCGAGGGGTTTACAGGCGACCCGTCCCGGGGGCTCTATCTCACCGATTCCATGTGGGGTGATTTCAACACCTTTGAAACCATCACCCTGAACAGCGCAACCGACCTGGTGTTTCTGGGTGACCATGATATTGCAACCGAGGAGAAACTCATCCTGAACGCCCAGCGGATCATCGGGCTTGAGCCAACGGAATTCCAGGCCCTTTACCCTGACGCGAACAACCAGTCACAGGTCACCCTGGCAAGTGATGCCGTGTACCTGACCAATACCGGGGAAGCAACCGAACAGCCCGGGCTGACTGTTTACGAAGCAGACGGCGCAGAACACCCGTTTGCTTCCCTTGATGACACGGGCATACTCACTGTGAATGCCGGTTCATCGCTTTTCCTCGACCCCGGGATCATTCAATTGGATGGGTTTGAGACGGCAAGCCTGAACAGCAGCGGGGATATCGTGTTTTGCGGTGAAGGCATGCTCATGGCGAACCAGGCCGTAAGTGTTACCATGGATGCGGTAAACGGCCTGAGTGTTGCGCCCTATCGCCTGGATACGGAAGCTTTGGCAGCCAGGGCTTCGAAAATGACCCTTGATGAAATCACCGCCTTTATTGAGGACAACCTTCGGATGGATGTTTCAACCAATGGACGTGACTTGGCTGATATCCGGGAAGATTTGGTGGATGACATTGAAACCTGGCGGGTGTCCACATATGAACAGGCCGATTACCAGATACTGGCCAACCAGGCTGCGGTGACCATTTTTGGGGGGGATACAGTACTTGGCGACCTCGCCACGGTGGGCGGTAAACTGACCATAACCGGTCATACCATTGACCACCATGGCGGCTTTTATATGCCCGGCGGCAGCCTGGTCATGGACGCTCTGGCTGATAGTGCAGCACAGGGCATTACCCTGCATGAGGGATCATGGATTGACGCAACCGGCGGGGAGCTGGCCTATACCGTGGGCGGCGAAAACTTTACCTATGCCTATGCCGGGGGCAGCGTGGACCTGACTGCGGAGACCGGGACAGTCATTGTTGAAGATGGTGCTCTGGTCGATGTATCGGCGGATGCTGGCCAGGATGCCGGCAGTATCACCCTGATCGCGCCGGAATACGGGGCGGCCATAAACGGTGCGATGCGCGGGACATCTGATACGGGCAAGGGCGGGGCTTTTGCGCTTTACACCGATCAATTGAGTGAAAACGAGCTCGGCGGCCTGGGGGCGGACCTGTCTGACAATGGCTTTACCAGCGACATTATTGTTCATACCCGATTCGGCAATCTGAGTCTGGCTGCAAGTGATGCTCTGGTGGCTCACCATATCAAGCTGGTAGCGGATGACCGCAATGATGACGGCAACGGCAATATCACCATCATTGGCCAATTGGACGCATCCGCAGAAGGCACGCGCCATGCAGACGGCGGGTCTGTGGAACTCTATGCCTGGAACGATCTGACCGTGAGCGGTGCCGTTGACGTAAGCAGTGATGCAGGCGAAGGCGGCGAGGTCTATCTGAGCGCCGGCAATAACAGTACGGATGACGAGGCTGGTGCGCTGATCTTTGATGGCGCAATTGATGTAAGCGGCGGTGCCATTGGCGATGATGGCGAAGCAGCAAACGGCAATGTCCATTTCCGGGCCTACCGGGACAGCGGCGATGCCGTCGATATGACCCTCATTGGCACAATCACCGGTGCAGAACGCATTACTGCTGAAACTGTGGAAGTTTATACCAGTTTGAGTACCGCCCAAAGTCATCTCAGTGATGACCCGGCCACAGTGGATTTTGATGCGCTCACCAGAGGTGACACGGAAACTCATGCCCAGTCCGGCATTGAGGTGCGCTCTACCGGGAACCTGACCGTGTCTGGCGACTGGGACCTGACCAATATTTCAAAAACCCTTTATGCTGTCGACGAGGTCCCCGGCATTCTCACTATCCGGTCTGCTGGTGATCTGACTATGAGTAGCGATCTGCTGGATTATTATGATCCGGAAAATTTAACAGATGACCCCATGCATGCTTATTATGGCTTGTCTGCTGCATTCCCAGAGCAATACGCACAATCCTGGACAGCATGGACTTTTGACCTCGATGCACTTGAGGCGGAATTACCTGTTGAAGAGTGGGGCTTCCAATTTAATTTTGATAGAATTGCTTCCCTTAACTGGCATTACAACCTGGTGGCCGGAGCTGACTTGGAGAGTGCGGATATTATGGCTACGGTTGATAATAGCGGGGACTTGAATGTCGACGATCACATGATTTATACCCAGTACGGTGATATCCAATTCGCCTCCGGAAAGGACATGTATATCGGCGATGGCGCAGGATCCTATATGCTCCATCAAAATCTGGTCTATAACCTCGGTACCTTTTGCGGGAGTATGCAGGGAGAGGTAAAGGGACGTCTGGTTTTTGAAGGAGATCTGGGTGCCATTCAATCTGCCATAGGCGATATTGACCTGTATGTAGGCGAGGATTTGGATCTTCCTTCCAACAAAGGCAATGCCATTCGAACCACGGGGAACTACCCGATTTTTTCAGGTGAAGGAATTGAGTTACTGGCCCAATACGGGGGAGATATCTCGCTTGCCATTGGCGGGGACATAATGGGCGGTAAAACAATTGCACTTGAGCAGGGAGGCAGGGCTACCGGGCTGCAATTCTGGGATCACTTTTACGACAGAACAAATGATAGTGGGGCGACTGGTCAGAATTTTGGTTCATGGTGGTCGGCGGATTACGGGTATGACGACACTGCCACGGCCGGTATCGCCACCATGGCAGGCGGTGACGTATCTGTGGTTGCAGGCGGCAATATAATGACCCAGATCGGCACGTTCAAGGAAGGCGATCTTACGGTGATGGCCGGCGGTGACCTTGGCGGGTTGTTCCAGGTGGGCAGTGGTGAAGGTGTTATCACGGCTCTTGGCAATATGGATTCCCAATTTGAACAGAACAATTTATTGCAGTTTGAAACCAGCCTGGCGTTGCTTGACGGATCTGCAAAGATGGCAGCCCAGGGCAATATGAACCTGGGTACGGTCTTCAACCCCACCCTTGCGCCGGGCAATGTTGATGACGCGGGTAATGATGATCTCATCTCCCAGGTCCTGACCTATGATTATGAAACGCCGAGCAGTGTCTCCGTTTCCGCGGTACACGGGGATATCCTGGTGTGGGGCTATTATACCGCCGAAGGCGCGCAATATCCGGCAGTTGACTATACCTATCGGGTTCTGCCTCCGCAGGTGACCATGGCGGCTGGCGGGGATATCCGCTTAAAAGAGGATATGGCTTTGGCCCCGTCTGCTACGGGCAATCTCAGCCTGTTTGCCGGCGAT
Organism: Thermodesulfobacteriota bacterium; assembly: GCA_034189905.1. Classification (GTDB taxonomy): domain Bacteria; phylum Desulfobacterota; class Desulfobacteria; order Desulfobacterales; family Desulfosudaceae; genus JAXHTY01. The sequence continues at coordinate 42,514 of JAXHTY010000018.1, read as the reverse complement.
GACATCACAACCTGGGTGACAAGTGCAACACGCACATCCCGCACGGGCATGTATATATCAGACCTGGATCCGACTGTTGTTTACGGATATGAGGCAGGGCTTCAGCAGCAGGGTGGAATGTCATACCGGTCGCCCGGGGAAGTGTTTGACATGTTTGCCCCCCACTATCTCACAGACGCCCATGCCAGTGGCATGATCCTTCATGCCAATGATCCGGACCCCGTGACCATCCATGCAGACGGCAGCATCACCGAGCTGATGATCCACTCCCCTAAAGCCATGGATATGATGGCCGGCCTGAATATCGAAGGATTGTTTCTCATGGTTCAACACACCACGGCCCTGAGCCTGTCCACCGTATCCAGCCTGGGCGTGTCTGCCGACACAACATATATTCGGGCCAACGGGGATATTGATCTGGAATCGGAGATTCAACCCATCACAACTTTTTATCAGGGCGGCGGCGCATTGACCGATAATTATGCGGAAAGCGGATTCCACTTTTCCGGTCCCGGTTATTTTCTGGTCCAGGCCGGCAATGATATCGACCTGGGCGTGACCCAGGGCATTTTTTCCGTGGGCGATACCTACAACACGATTCTGCCGGTTTCCGAAACCGCGGCCGGCGCCGGCGCACTGGCCGTGGTGGCAGGGCTGTTCAAGGAGATGAATCTCTCCACCATCCAGACTTTTTTTCAGGACCTTCAGGAAGGCGGTGAGGCATTTTCCGCGCTTCAGGCAGAGGGCGAGGCAGCAGCGGCCCAGGCTATGGTGGACCAGATCGAAACAGAGACGATTCTGCCTTTTTTTGACGGCGGCGATCTTGGCCAGGGCAATATCTACATGGCAGAGTCCCAGATTGCTGCCAAAGGGGAAACCTCAAGCGCGATCCTGGAAACCGAGGTCGGCGGCCAGGGACAATATGCCTGCTCCTCCAGCATCTACCTGGTGGCCCGGGGCAATATCAATGTGGGTGAAACCGCCATGGACGCGCCGGGCACCGGCGAAGCCCGGGATACCGGTATTTATACGGCCCTTGGGGGGGATATCAAAATTTTTTCCATGGGCGATATCAACGTAAACGAGTCACGGGTCATGACCTTCCGGGGCGGAGATATTCTGGCTTGGAGCCATGCAGGTGATATCAACGCCGGCCGGGGCGCCAGAACCGCTGTAAACGCTGATCCGCCTGTTGTTAATCCGGTTTACAAGAAGGATGGAGATGACTATTTATACCGGTGTAAGGAATGCGATGAGGAGAGTCACGAAAAACTGGAAATGACCGAGGCGGAGTGGGCTGGCCTGGGATATGAAACCGGCAACCTGAGCCGGGTGGTGGATTACTATGAGGTGGCGTTTACTCCCCCGGCCGTGGGCTCGGGTATCCGGGCGTTGACCTATGACCCCGATGGCGTGGAAGGACCGAAGTCCGCGCCCTTGCTGGGGGATGCCTATTTGTTTGCGCCTTCCGGCATCATTGATGCGGGTGAGGCCGGGATCGCGGCCCGGAACGTGACCCTTGCCGCAGTGGAGGTGCTCAATGTACAGAACATCGAGGTGGCCGGTGTAAGTGTGGGCGTACCCAATACCACGGCCGGGGCCAGTCTGGGCGCGCTTTCCGGCACCAGCGATGTGTCCGATGCCGGCGATATGGCGGCCCAGACCACGGATATGGCCGCGGAAAGCGCGGCCGAAGCCCGAAAACGCATGCAGGAACTGGAAAAATCCCTGCAGGAGGCGTTTCTGGGGCTGGATGTGAAGGTAGTGTTGTTTGAAGATCTGGATGTGTGATGGCTTTGTAAAAAGCTCAATAGCTGCGTTGCGATGCATCTTTCGGAATGTCACGTACTATCAGTACGCTCCATTCCTCAAGATACACCGGCGCCTTGCTCTTGAACTTTTTACAAAGCCATCCACGAGGGTTGTTTACTGGAAGGCCAAGCCGTGCCTTCCGTTACACCGGCTTTGGCAGTTACCACAGTTTTGGTAAACGTCCCGGCCAATGTAGCGGAAGCCTTCAGGCTTCCATTAAAAACGGACGAAGATTGAATTGCAAATTTAAAGGGGTGGCACGGGCAAAGCCGGCAGGCTTGCCCGTGGAGAATAGTTACGGAAGAACAGCACGGGCAACCTGGCGGTTGGCCCGTGCCACCCAATAAAGCAAAGGCGTCACAAACAATCAATAACTGACATAATACATAGCAAATAAAGACGAACAAACAAAGGAAAAGAGGAATGACAGGAGCAAGACACAAAATCAGGCCGGGCGTTTTGGGGGCAATGGTGTTTGTTTTCTTGATGGCGGGCCTTGGTGTTGGTAGCGCCCATGCATGGTGGAACGAGGACTGGGAATACCGGAAAAAGATCACCTTTGATACCACCACCACCGGGTCGGACATCATGGAAAACCTGAGCAATGTACCGGTGCTGCTGCGGCTTCATTCCGGCAACTTCAATTTTGTCAACGCCAAGGAAGACGGCACGGACATCCGGTTTGTGAGCAGTGACGACACCACGCTCCTGAAGTATCACATGGAGACCTATGACACCATCGACGAAATCGCCCTGCTCTGGTTGAAGCTGCCCCGGCTGGCCGGTGGTTCGGACCAGAACTATATCTGGATGTACTATGGCAACAAATCCGCCATGGGCGGCCAGGACCCCGCATCCACCTATGACAAGAACCATGTGCTGGTTTACAACCTGAGCGAAGTGGACCAGATGCCCCGTGATGCCACGGCATATGAAAACCATGCCGTGTCGTTTCAGGGCGGCCAGGGACTGCCGTCTGTGATCGGCCGGGGAGTGATGCTCAACGGCGCGGGTGAGGGCATTGTCACCCAACCCTCGCCGTCGCTTGAGGACTTTTCTGCGGGATTTACCTGGTCGGCATGGGTGCGCATTGCCCAGCCCCAGACCGATGCCTGGCTCTTTTCCCGGCAGGACGAAAACGGGTCGCTGGTGATCGGCGTGGACGGGACAAAGGTATACTGCCGTGTCACCGATGCGGTTGCCGGCACTGCCAGAACCACGGAGAAGGTGGCTGACCTGGCCCTTGAAACCTGGCAACGACTGGCCGTTACCATTACTCCCGACGGCCGGGTGGGGTTGTATCTGGACGACCTTGAAATTACCTGGATGAATCTGGCAAATTCTTTTACCATGCCGGCCGGTCCGGTGGCCATGGGTGCGGCGCTGGATGGATCGCATTCCTTTGTGGGTGACCTGGACGAGGTAAGGCTTTCCAATATGGCCCGGTCGGATGGATGGATACTCACGGGATTCAAGAACCAGGGGCCGGAGATTGCGTTCAGTGGTTTTGGCATGGAAGAGGTGTATGAGGGCGGGGGGCTGCCCACTTTTTACCTGGGCACCATTGTCAAGAACATCACCCTGGACGGCATGTTCATCATTTTTATCTTGCTTGCCTTTGCCGTGCTCACCTGTTTCCTGTTTATTGCCAGGGCCGTGATGCTGCATATGAACCAGCGGGACAACAAGGAATTTCAAACGGCATTTGACCAGCAGAACAACAACATATTCGGGCTGGTGCCATATGCAGACGATTACCCGAACGCCCCGCTTTATCGCATATACAAGGCCGGGTGCGAGGAGTTGAAAGCCTGGATCGGCAATCCCGGGCATGACGCCGACGGCCGTAAAACCACCCTGTCCCCCAAAGGGTTGAACGCGGTCAAGGCGGCCCTGGAAAGGTCCCTTCTCAGAGAAACCCAGGGCCTCAATGCCTGGCTGGTGGTGCTCACCATGGCCATCACCGGCGGGCCTTTTCTGGGGTTGCTGGGGACGGTGTGGGGCGTTATGAATACCTTTGCCGCCATGGCCGAGGCAGGCGAGGCCAATATCATGGCCATTGCCCCGGGTATCGCCTCGGCCCTGTCCACCACGGTCTTCGGCCTGATTGTGGCCATTCCCGCGCTGTTCGGGTACAACTACCTGACCAGCCAGATCAAGCGCATTGTGGTGGATTTGAATGTGTTTGTGGATGATTTTGCGCAGGATATAGATGAGGAATACGGAGGCAATTGATGAGACGCAACCTGTTTGACGAAAAACCCTATGACGAGATCAACGTCACCCCGTTGCTTGACCTGGCATGGACCCTGCTGGTGGTGTTTATTATCGCCATTACCGCCGCTGTACAGGGCATCCAGGTGAACCTGCCCAAGGCCAGTACCGCGCCCAGCCTTTCAAAGCCAAAGACCCGTGCCATTACCATTCGGGATTCAGGCCTGATATACCTGGATGCCTATCCGGTAAGCATGGAAGAGCTGGAGACCCGGCTGCGGCAGTTCAAGGCGGTGGACCCCAACTTTCCCGTGGTCATCAAGGGCGATGCCAAGGTCTACTATCAGAAGATTATTGATGTGCTGGACCTGATGCAGAAGCTTGAAATTTCACAGTTGGGGTTGGTGACGCAGCAACTGGTCAAATAGGAGATAACGATGGCCAAGAAAAAACAGTCCATGGCATCGATCTGGATCGTTGCCGGTGTGGTGGCCGTGGTGATGTTGGGCGGCGGAATGATGTTGCTGAAGATGCTGCTTGCAGACAGCGGACAACAGCGGCAGCGCCGGATACAAATGGTGACCCTTGCCCCGCCGCCACCCCCGCCGCCCGAGATAAAGGAAAAACCACCGGAGCCTGAGGTGAAGGAAGAGATCATTGAACAGCCCGAGCCCGAGGAAGCGCCCCAGGAGAACCCGGACCAGGCCGAGGATGATACCCCGGCCGGGGATCAGTTGGGGCTGGATGCGGACGGCACGGCCGGGGCCGACGGGTTCGGCCTCAAAGCCAACAAGGGCGGCCGCTCGATTCTCGGCGGCATGAGCTCCGGCGCGCTCATGCGCAAATACCGATGGTATATCAACATCGTGCAGGAAGAAATCAAGCAGGATGTACGGGCGCACCTGGAAAGAAACGGGGGCATTCCGAAAGAGAAGGTTCAAACCGAGGTTCAGCTTGTTCTGGACCGGGATTCACGGGTTGTGGAGTACAAGATCGTGGGGCCATCCGGCAACCATGCCATGGATGAGGCCGTGGAGGCCACCCTGGCCAGAATCACCCGGTTTAGCGAACCCCTTCCCGGGGACATGCGCCGGGCATCGCTGCGGATACGAGTGAGTTCGAAAGGATAGGCGGCGGCAGCGAACTTTTTATTGTCATCGTTATTATTGGCGTTGATGGATGAAATTTGAAATTGGACATTAGAAATTTGAGCAACAACCAAATATCGAATTTGGAATTTTCAGCTCTTAATGAGCACAACGAGTGATGGGTGTTAATCCTTGAACGTGATTGTAAGGAGTTTCTGAATGATTAAACGTGTGGTAAGGGTTTGGATGATGATAGCGCTGATATGGTTGTGCGGTGGCGGATTGCCGGGGTTTTGCGAGGAGCCGACAGCCGAACCATCCGATATCTTGCAAACAGACGAACAAACACAGGAATACCAGCAAACGGATCAACCGGCAACATTGGAAACGCCCCTTCCGCCGGTATCCCGGTCCCGCCTTAGCAGCACCGAGGCCCTGATACAATTGATGCAGGAAAAGGGGTTGATCTCAAAACAGGAGGCCGAGGCGTTTCTTAAGGAATACCAGGAGGCAAAGACCGACGGGTCTGTTATAACCGTAATTCCGGGAAGACACGAAGACGCCACCCTGGAAGCGATTACGGAGCAGCTTTCCAGGGAACTGCAAAAGGAGGTGGACGCGGTCAAAGAGAATGTGGACGATACCACACGGGATCTGTTCCAGCGGGCAAGGGAGGCCAAGAACCACCGGGATCTGCTGGAGTATGAGCTGCGGTATGAGGTTAACGATCAATTGCGTAAATCCGCATGGGCCCAGCGGTTCAGCTGGGGCGGCGATCTGCGCATGAGATACCAGGCCGACTATTTTGGTGAAGAAAACGCTGAATTTGGAGAGTCGGACAATCCTTCCGAACTGATGAATACCAGAAATGACCGGCACCGGGGCCGCATCCGGGCCCGGCTGAATGCAAAGGCCACGGTGTTCAAACCTGAAGAGATCAACACCGGCAAGATGCAGGCCGGTATCCGCATTTCCACGGGCAGTGTCAATGATCCGGTTTCCACCAATGAAACCCTGGGAGATTATGATAATAAGGATTCCATTGTGCTGGACCGGGCCTATCTGAAATGGGCGTATAAGCCCAGAACCATGATCTGGGGGCAGATCCCCGAACTCACCATCCAGGCCGGCCGGTTTGGCAGCCCCTTTGTCAGCACGGACCTGATCTGGGACAGTGACCTGGGATTTGAGGGGGGCGCGCTTAGCTTCAAGACCGATGTTCAGGATGAATTTAACCCATTTGCCGGGTTTTTTACCATTGGCGCCTATCTGCTACAGGAAGAAGCGTTTTTCCAGCAAGACAAGTGGTTTTACGGGGTCCAGACCGGCGTGACATATGAACAGCCCTTTGGCCTGAACGCCACCCTGGCGGTTGCACTGTATGATTTCAAGAACACCATCGGTGTTAAAAACAGGCTTGACCAGGTGGATGCGGACGGCAACGGCATTTATGACTGGACTGCTCCGGAATATCAGCAAAAGGGTAATTCCCTGATCAATATCTCCCCCCGTCCCGGCGTGGAAAATTATAAGATGGCCCTGGCAGCGGATTACAAGGAGATGGCCGTCACCTGCAAGCTGGACTACGGTTACTCCTATCCCAACCATGTGATTCTGACCGGGGAGTATGTAAAGAATATCGGTTTTGACGCAGTGGAAGTGTCCCAACGAACCGGCATTGATCTTGGGGATTTAAATGAGGAAACCGAAGGATACCGCATCGGGTTGAGCATCGGTAATCCCGAGGTGCGGTGGTTCGGGGATTGGCAGTTGTACTCCTATTACAAGTATTTGGAAGCGGATGCGGTGATTGATGCGTTTACGGATTCGGATTTTCATCTGGGCGGCACCGATTGCAAGGGCTGGTTGTTTGGCGTGGATCTGGGCATTCACAGGAATGTGTGGCTGACCACGCGATGGCTGACCAGTGACGAGATAAAGAGCCTGCCGTTGGCCGTTGATACGTTGCAGGTGGACCTGAATGCGAAGTTCTAAATGAAAATATCTAAACAACATATAATTGCCGTTGTTTTGGTGGTGGCCGGTCTGACTGTTGGTCTGGTGTACGACCATATGCGGGTCACCAACACACGGGCGTCTTTTGAATTTGCCATCAACACGGTGGATCGCCGCAATGACCTGTACCAGAAGAAGCATGCCGAACAAAAGGCCATTGTGGCGCAAATGCAGCGGACCGCCGACCGGATAAAAGAAGAGACAAAAGCCCTTGAGCAGGAGACAACGTTCGTCAGTGCAGACCTTGACGCGGCTGTAAACCACAAGGCTTCTCTGGCGGCCCGGCTGGAAACGGATAAACAGATGATTGAAACCGCAAAATCGGTTATTGAGCAATTGCGGGACGATTATGATTTGTTGAAAGTAGAACAGAAAACACGGCAAAAAGACTATAAAACCCTGGTGGCGGCCCATGAAACCGAAGAGCGAAAGCTTGTTACGGAAAACAAGGAACTGGCCCGCCGGTTTGACGGCACCCTTCGGGTGGCTGAGGGCTGCCTGACCAAAAATGCCGGTCTGTGCCTTGTTATTGACGGGATTCAGGATGCGTTTCAAGACAAGGGCGTGGCTTCCAGTCTGCTGGCAAAAGAGCCCATCACCCAGTTGCGGCAGGTGCATGTTGAGAAGGTGGTTCAGCATTATGAGGAAAAGATAAGGGAGTTCAGGCAGGATCCCGAGGAGTGGGACCGGCACTATTGATGTGGTGAAATTATGAAGCGGTTTTTGAAAATAGCAGGATTTATGGTGTTGTTTCTGGGAATTGGCCTGACCCTCGGATTCGGATACAGCTATATTCATTACGTTCGGGTGCGGGATGCCATGCAGGCCAGACTCGATGCCGCCAACGAACGGCAGGAGTGGCTCAAGGAGGATTATAAGCGGCAGAAAGACCTTGTGGCCCAGGCCCAGCGTAAAGAGATGACCCTGCTGAGCAAGAAGCGGGCCGTTATCCGGGAAAAGGCGCAACTGGAAGAGGAACTGACTGCCGTCACTGAGGAAAACAATGCCCTTCAACAGACAATCGGCAAGTTTGAGGAGGCCCTTGCCGCCTGGCAGGCCCGGCAGGACGAGCATACACAGCGATTGACCGAGCTTCAGGCAGAGGTTGAGGCGCTGAAGCAGCAGCACGCCGACGCGGTGGCCGGCCATACGGCCAGAAAAGAGCAGTTGCTGGTCACACAGGCGGCCCTGGGAAATCTTCTGGATGAGAATGTTCGGACATTTGACAAGGCATATGCCAGAAACCAGTGGCTGTGCAGGATTGGTGAGGATCTTCTGGACAAGTATTACCAAAAGGGTGTGGCCGACGCCCTGCTGGCCCAGAAACCGTTGAACGAGGCCGATATGAGCGAGTTTGCCGCCATCAAGAAGGACTATGACGAGCGTATCCGTGAATTGCAGCAAAAGCAGTTGAGTAGTCGGGATGAAGCGGATAAGATCGTGTATAATTAATTCAACAAGGAGTCATTTTATGAAACAGTTCAGTATGAAGCTGGTTGGTTTGATGATTTTACTAATTGTATTGAGTGTGCCTGCGGGCGCCGCCTCAAAGGTGAAGTTGGGCCTTATTGATACCAAACGGGTGATACGGGATGCCCAGGCCGCAAAAGACGCCAGAAGTAATATCTACAAGGAGATCAAGGAAAAACAGGCCATGTTCAGTGAGAAACAGGCGGATGTCATGACCCTGAGCGTGGAACTGCGTAAACAGCAGGCCACCCTTGATGTGGAAACCTACCGGAAAAAGAGCGATGCTCTTGAAAGACAGATGAAGGAGCTTTCCCGTCTCAAGGAGGACCTGGAAGAAGAGCTGAACGAACAGAATATGGAACTCACCCGTAAGATTCTTCAGGAAGTCTGGGAAATCGTTAATCAATACCGCCAGGATGAAGGCTATACAATGATCTTCGAGGCCGACAAGGTGGTTGCTGCGGATGAGGAAACCGATATCACCGACGCGATTATCAAGATTTATGATGGGCAATACAAAAAAACAATATCCGAATAGTTCCTTATTATTACTCTAAAGCACGGAATAAACGGAAGGACATGGAATAGCGTGTTGGTTCTCAGCCGGGGGCCACGAGTTTTTCATGAAACATTTGCCGACCGTCTGAAATCCTAATTGAATCCTTATCAATTCCTAACAAATCTCTCATACCTTGCTGATAAAAGGATCAAGTGATTGACGTTTGATTTTTGTTGTGCGGTGCCCCGCCCGGGAAAAGGGGTTGAAAGGACGTTTGGAATGCAACACAAAGGCGGCCGGCTGTTACGGAGATTTCGGCTGACGGTGTTTGTGGTTTTCGGCAATCTGGCAATAATGTTAATGGTATGGCCACCTGTTTTTGCAGCTACCATATATGTAGATGCCGGGACGGGCGATGGCGGTGATGGCACGTCATGGGAGGCCGCTTTCAACTCCTTGGAAGACGGCCTGAATGCGGCAGTCAGTGACGACCAGATCTGGGTGGCGGCCGGCGTCTATATCCCTGAAAAAAGAAAATGCGCAGACAATGCAAGGGGAAAAGCCTTTCAACTGAAAAACGGTGTTGAAGTTTACGGCGGGTTTAACGGTGATGAAACCACCCTGGACGGCCGTGACTGGGAATTAAATCAGACTGTTCTCAGCGGAGAACTGGGTGATGATCCGGACACCGTGGATGCGGATGGAAATAACTGCTACCACGTGTTTTATCATCCACCGGCTTTAGGACTTGATAACACAGCGGTGCTGGACGGATTCGTGATTCAGGACGGTGTGGCCCTTTTTGAGCCGGATGACTGGGATTTTCCGGAAAATGCCTATGGGACCGATGATTTTCACAAGCTGGTGGGAGCAGGTATTTATAATGAACAAGCAGTCCCGACAATTCGGAATTGTACCTTTACGGCCGGCAAGGCGTTTGGCGGTGGCGGTATCTGTAATTTCAGTGCATCCCCGGTGATTCAAAACTGTAATTTTACCGAAAATCTGACCATGTTCGGCGGCGGTATCTGCAACCTGGAGTCGTCCGCTCCGGTGATCGAAGCCTGTATATTTTCAGACAATATCGCAAATGGGAGCGTGGCCGATACCACCGGGAGGGGCGGTTGTATTTATAATGAGAGTTCCGCACCGACGGTCACGGATTGCGAGTTTAATAATAATGCCGCGGTGTATGGCGGCGGCATATATGAAATGGACTCCACCTCTACCCTGTCTGCATGTGATTTTACTGATAATCTGGCGATTTACGGCGGAGGCATGTGCAATGTCGCGTCATCCTCCCCGACGGTTATGGACTGTATATTTAAAGAAAATGTGGCAATGGGAAGTTTTAATGACGGGACCGGTTGCGGTGGCGGGGTGTACAGTGAATCGGCCAGTCCATTGTATACTGACTGCATTTTCATGCGCAACATTGCCGTGGCCGGTGGGGCCATGGCCAACTGGGAATCTTCGGCCACAGTGGCTCGGGAGTGCCGTTTCCTTGGTGATGGTGCGGTTGTCGGCGGCGGCACAATTACTTTTAATGCCACGGCGGTTTTTATCAATTCGGTTTTTACCGGCAATCAGGCAGAACTGGGCGGGGGGCAATACAATGAGCAATCAACATTATCCCTTATTAACTGCACGATCGCGGGTAATGAGGCCCATGCCGGCGACCAGATGGCCGAGACAGGACTCGGGGGCGGGCTGCTTAATGTGAATGCGGATGTGGATATCACCAATTGCATTTTATGGGAAAACCAGGCAGACACGGACGGGGCTGAAATTCATAATGAGTACGCCAATACAATTGTCAGCAATTCGAATATTCACAATGGTTTTTTTGGTGGCGTCTGGGATTCGGGTCTGGGCAGTCACAACGGCAATAACATTGCGAGTGATCCGCTGTTTGTCAATGAATCAGATGCCGGCCGGGACCAGATGTGGGGCACAGTGGACGACGTGTATGGCAATTTCAGCCTTCAGGAAAAGTCGCCGTGCATCAATGCCGGTGCGACCAGTGGTACCTATATTCCGGATATTGATATTGCGGGCAGCAGCCGGGATAGCATGATCGATATCGGAGCCTATGAGTACATCGGCGCCAATGGCAAAAGTGCGGTGCAGGCAGGCGGCTTTGCCTCCCCCCTTGATGGCGGTGGCGGCGGGTGCTTTATTCAGTCTATAAAATCTGGTCCTCTGGGCCATATCAGCGGTAAGTGGCATTGCCGATAAAGCATTAAGCACGAAATACGAAACAAATTCTAAATTCGAATATTTAAATTTTCAAAACATAACCCCCATGAAACCCGAAGAGGTTGCGTCGTATAGACGGAATATGTCCTATATTCGGACCAGCCAGTACTTTCTGGTTACTGATCAGGATTGTCCTTTTTTCATTGAAGGGGCAGCAGGTAACGCTCCCCTTCGCCCCTTTTGTTGTTTGCAATGATGGGGTGTCACTGTCATTGCGAGGAGCGTCAGCGACGAAGCCATCTCTGATATCTCCGCAACACGTTCCTGGCCCTATGGCATTATGTTTCCTTGTGTAGATCCCCCAGCGCGGCCTTCATCTGCGGGTCATTCAGGGCACGCTCGCCGTGCTTGGCACGGATATGGTCCGCAAGGCCGGTTTTTTCCTCTCCGCAGAGGGGGCAGACCGGGGTTGCCTTTTTTCCGTTTTTGAAAATTTCTTTGCGGACAATGGCGATCCAGAGGAGAAAGGGCAGGATCCACTGGTTGATGATAATAAGGGCCACAAACGGGGGCATGGTGTACGGTTTTTGGGAGGTGTAATACAGGGCTTCGTGAAACCGGAAAAGCAGATGCATGGCCATGAGGATGGCCAGCCCCATGGCCAGGCTTTTTGTTTTTTTGCGCCAATCCAGGGATGTGGTGGCCAGGATCAGGGCGGTATAGGCGATCAGATGAAAGGTATTGAAAGTGTAAGGATAGAGGCCCAGGGTCTCGGGAATGGTCAACGGCACGTTAAACAGGCCGAAAACCCATCTGACCGGCCAGAGATTGGCAAAGACGTATACCTCGTCAATATAAAGCCAGAAGATGAAGGGGATGCTGGAAAAGGCGATGAAACGGGCGATAAAGCCGAATGGGGCATCTTCTGTGGAAACATGGACCACCCACCGAAGCCATATCAGAGAAATGCTCAGAACAAGCAGGATCATGAATATCTGCCCGATATAAACATGGGCGTATTCAAACAGGGCCCGGTAGTGCATGCCGATCAGAAAAATGCCCACCAGCCGGACCATGTTGACGACAACAAGGACGGGAATGCCGAACAGAAGGCCCATTGCCTTTTGCCGGATCGATGCGGGATAGGCCATGACAAAGGCAAAATATAAAATGACCACAAAGATGGCGGTGCATTCGGGGATGACCTTGATGCTGAAACTGCCGGCGGAAACAAACGCTTCCCGCACCACAACGTCGATCCCCATGAGCTTCACCAGCATGGCCGTCATTCGGGCGGTATAGACATTGAGCGGGTCAATGTTGCCGCTGGGCAACCAGTTCAGAAGAAAAAACAGCACGCCGGCCAGCAGGAGGAAGACCCCGCCGAACCTGAAGGTCTGGTTCCGGGTTATGAATGTGAGGGAAGCGGGTTTCATTGTTTTTTCGATTTTCAATATATCATGTGTTCCTTACAAACGCTTCTGACTCAGCCGCACGGTGTTGTGCAAGATAAAACGTGTGCGCCCGGGATTGCTTCGTCGCTGGCGCTTCTCGTAATGACGGCGGTGCCACGTTGCTCTTTAGTTTAATACGAAACTGGCGAGGGTTCGTCAATACCGGTAACCCATATTTCATGAAATTTTAATTGAATTCTAACATTGATGAATTTTACTGAAGTAATTCGTCATATCTGTTAATTTGACGGTGACACCGACGATGATCAGATGCCCGACGGGTGGGAGGTGGCCAGCGGACTGGAACCATTGATTGATGATGCGGATCAGGATGCCGATGAAGACGGGTTTACCAATCTGGAGGAATACCTGGCCGGAACCGACCCGGGCAATCCCTCTGATTATCCCGGGGCGGTGCCGGGCGCGAACCTGTTTTTCCTAGTGATTGCTTTTCTTGTTGTGGGTTCGGTGTGGATGAAGTATTCAAAAAAGGGAGCCTTTGGTAAATGAACATGCCGGCATTGAAAAAAACGATTCTACTGGTTGTGTCATGGTTTTTCCTGCTTGGGCAAGTATACGCGGATTACAAAGATGACATCGGCTATACCGACCTGTCCAACGAGTTGGGAACGGCCATACCCGACGGCACGGGCATTGACGTGACCCATGTGGAAGCCCTTTCCAGTGATCACTGGATGCCGGACATTACCCATTCGGAATTTACAGATAAAACCATTACCGATAAAACCACCGGCGATACCGGTGTCTCAGGTCATGCAACGGGTGTTGGCAAATACTTTTACGGAAACAGTCAGTCTTTGAGCCCGGGTATTAAGAATATTGATGTCTACCTTGCTGACCACTGGCTGCAGGATGGTTTTTTAAATCTCGGGTCTGTTGAACCGCCATTGTCAACTTTTTGTCGAATCGCCAACCACAGTTATGTGGGCAGTTTCGGCAGCACGGACATGGATTCCCAGGCCTTGCGCCGGCTGGACTGGATCATTGAAACCAGCGAGTATATCCAGTGTGTGGGCTTGCGCAACAACCCCGATACAAATGCCATTGTGCTGAGCAGCGCCTTTAACACAATCACCGTGGGATGTACGGACGGCAGCCATACCCGCACATCTGTGTCCCTGAGCGATTCATACGCGGATACGGTATATGAGGCGGTCCGCATCAAACCGGATGTGGTGGTGCCCCTGGGGACCACCAGTGCTGCATCGCCCGTGGGGGCTTCCGCGGCGGCGCTGCTTCTGGATGCCGGGGAAGGCATGCCCAATGCGGGAAAAGCGGAGGTCATCAAGGCCGCCCTCATTGCCGGCGCGGATCGTATCACCGACTGCCGGTGTGACAATGATTATATCGGGGATTATCGTGCGGCGGTTGATGACCGGACGGATAATGGCCTTGACCGGCGGTTCGGGGCGGGGCAGATGAACATTCAGTCCGCCTATCATATTATTGTCGCCGGTGAACAGGACAGCGGCAGCCAGATCGGCGAATACGGATTTGATTATGATCCCGCATTTGGTGGTCTGGAAGCATCAAATGATACGGCCCTCTATTCCTTTACCGGGGACGCGGCGCACAGCCGCGTGAGTGCGGCCCTGGTCTGGCATGTTGCCATTGACGGGGGAACGCCGGCATTTTTTTACGGTGATGCCGCTTATTATGATATGGACCTTGTGCTGTATGATGTCACGGCCGATCAGGCGGTGGCGACCGGTGGGGCTGCATGGGACAACACAGAGAACATCTGGGCGCCGGTGATCGACGGCCATGCCTATGAAATAAGGGTGACGCCGGGAAGCGGGCAGTCAGATTTTTTGTGGGACTATGGACTGGCCTGGCGGCTGGTGGCGGATGATCCTGGCGACGGCGACGGGGATGGTCTGCCGGACACCTGGGAGACCCAGAACGGTCTTGATTCCGGCGACATCGCGGATGCCATGGTGGATGACGATGGAGATGCGCTTACGAACCTTGAGGAATATTGCCGTGGTACCGACCCCGCCAATCCGGACACGGACGGGGATGGATTGAATGACGGAGAGGAGTTCGGGCTTTGGCAGGACAGTTGCGCGGATTCAGATGAAGATGGCCAGCCCGACCTGATTGATCCGGATGCGGATAATGATGCAATCAATGACGGCGCGGAATATGATTACTGGGGGGAGGAGTGGGACGGGGATGCTGACGAAGACGGTCTGTATAACCTGATTGACCCGGATTCGGATGGGGATGGGTTTCCGGACGGGACCGAGATCGCGGGGGGGGCCGATCCCTCCGATCCGGCCTCCCAGCCCAATTATGCACCGGCCATGGGGATCATCGGGTTTCTTCTGGCCATGGCGATGGCGTTTGGCATCGGGGTGTATGCCCGTAAATATGCATGACGGATTTCACCGCCCTTCTTTTTCCGCACGCTCCGACTCCCTGCGGTGAAACCCGTTACAGCTTTTCCAACACCGCTTCCGCCATTTTCTGTTCTCTTTCTGTGAGCCCGCCGTCTTCCAGGGCTTTGTTCAACCCGGCCCGGGCTTCCGCCAGATAGTTCAATTGTAATTTCGGGGACATCAATTTTTTTTGGGATGTCAAGGTTTTTAATACAACTATAACCTTAGCCCGGAGATTTCACGAGTTGATTTCGTCGCAAATGCGCGGCGTAGCATGCGAAGCTGTAGTAAATCTACTGCGAGCATGCTGCAACAATGCAGGTGCGGTGAAATCGGCTCGCCCGAAGTGTGAAATTTTTTGATATAAAATTGCAGTTATTCCGCATGGCAATTTGCAATTTTGGAATGACTGCTGAAAATAACATAATATATTAAAATAATGGTATAAAATAGTATTCATCAAAAAATTTCATGAAATATGCGGGTTACCGGGCAGAATAATCCCATAATTTGTGGTGCCCATAATCAAACCCAGGCTGGAATTGTCAGCATCATCATGCTCAGCAGTATTTTCGAAACCCCAGCAGGCCGATCAACCCTGAGCCGAACAGCAACAAAGCCCCGGGCAGGGGCACCGGTGTGGGATAAAACTTGACCCCGAAAAACCCCAATTGATCCGGATTGACATTGTATACTGAAAAAGTGGCCGTATCCCCGGGATTTACGGGGTCGCCGTAAAAATAGAGGTCCAGGGTGGCGCCGACGACGGTGTTGTTTACAGTCCAGGTATCGAGCCCCTGAGAACTTGTGGGCGTATGGGTGGTAACGTCCCAGTCCACATTGTCCACTGCACCAAAACCCGCTACTTCATAAACCTCAAAATGAAAATCCCCCCAGGCGTCGTTCCCCGTGTTGGTGACCTCAAGATTGATCCACCCGGCCCAGGGAGCATCGTCATCATGTTGCATGGACACGGTAAAATTGGTGCCAACGCCTCCAATATCGATAGGAACCGGCGTGTAATCGTGGGCCAGAACCGTCACCGGACCCATCGCCATCAACCCTGCCAGCAGAACAAAACACAGAACATACCGTAAGCGCTTCATCGTGAACATCCCCCTCTACTTGAACAAAAACATTGATAAAAAAATTTGCTCCCGTCTCTCCTATACTGACCTGAAATTTAGTGACCGGATGTTAGGAAAAAATGAGAAACCGGTGAATGTTTTTTTACAAATTGAATTCCGGGAATTCCGGACAATTCCGGGGATAACGAAAGCTGTGGGAATCCTAACCCGATTATTTCACGAAATATTCGGGCTGATATGGTTGACTCTTGTCAAGAGAAAAAACGCCACCACCTCTTTTGTGGGTCTCCCCAAAAAGTTAATATGTTTCGGTTTCCAGATCATTGTCAGAGGCAGGGCCACCTGCAACGACGGTTGATCACTCTGATATGCGCGGGTTGGTTACCGCATGATTTGGCTTCGTCATGGAGCGTTGACACCACCCGAATGGCGCGTACAATCATGTCCAGGGTATCGGGAAGCTGATCCACAAGGGCTGCTTCCCGTTTGCGTTTTCGATACAGCAGGTATGCAAAGGGCAGAGCAATGCCGGCGATCAGGGCCAGGATAATGGCGGACGCGCTTTGCAGGACGACCAGAACGGGTATGACGAACAAAAGGCCGATGCCCAGGCTGATGGTGAGTAGTCGTTCCATGGACAGCGGCATATCCGCGGCCATGAGCAGGGATTCCAGGGCCGCTAAATCAAGAAACCGGCCCAGCAGACGTTCGACCCCGCTTTTTTTAGCTTCCTGCTGCATGATCCGGTCGGCCCGGTCCGAAGACCGGTCCGAAGCGTCGAACTGCTTGAGCAGTTTTTCCTTTTCAACTGTTTCCCGGTCCTGAACAATATAGTAAATGGATATGCCGAACAGCAGAATCGTTATGCCGATCAGTGTTGCGATAAAGAGGGGCATGATGCTTTTTAAACCTCCTGGGTCTTATCGAATATGGATGGGTCCAGGGCCACGCCATGGGTGCGAATATGCTCCAAAAAAAAGGACTTGACGCCGGCGCCCTGAAAGAATCCGAATATGTTGCCGTCATCATCCACGCCTTTTTGTTTAAAGACAAATACCGGCTGGGTAGCGATTTCGCCTTCCTGCATGCCCAGGAGCTCGGAAATGGACAGAATGCGGCGTTTGCCGTCCGTGGGATGCACGGATGGGAACCATTCCCGCACTTCGGTTTCTCTTAGTGATTCATATGTGGATACGGTCTATGAACCGGTCCGTATTAAACCGGATGTGGTGGCCCCGATGGGGACCACCAGTGTCGCCACGCCCGCGGGAGCTTCTGCTGTGGCGTTGCTGATGGATGCCGAAGAGGGGATGCCCAATGCCGGTAAGGCAGAGGTGATCAGGGCCGCCCTCATGGCCGGGGCCGACAGGATAACAGATTGCCAATGCGATGGCGATTATATCGGCGACTATCGGGCAGAAGAAGCCGACTATGCGGATAACGGCCTTGATAAACGGTTCGGGGCAGGGCAGATCAACATCCATACGGCTTATCATATCATTGCCGCCGGTGAACAGGACAGCGGCAGTACTATTGCAGCATACGGGTTTGACTACAATCCAGCATTCGGCGGACTTGAAGGATCCAGCGATACGGCACTTTACTACTTTTCGGGAGATGCGGAGCACAGCCGTGTTAGCGTTGCGCTGGTCTGGCATGTAGCGATTGACGGAGGAAGGCCGGAATTGTTCAACGGAGATGCCGTTTATTATGATATGGATCTCGTGCTGTATGAGGAGTTTTCGATATGGCTGAACAGTTGCGAGGATTCGGATGAAGATGGCCTGCCCAACCTGGTTGACCCGGACGCGGATAATGATTTGATCAATGATGGCCCGGAATATGAATACTGGGGGGAGGAGTGGGACGGGGATGTTGATGAGGACGGTTTATATAATCTGGTTGACCCGGATTCGGATGACGACGGGTATTCGGATGGCACTGAGATCGCGAGGGGCTCTGACCCCTCCGATCCGACATCACACCCCATGCTACTCCGGCGCTGGGGATTGCCGGTTTTATCCCGGTCATGCTACTGGCCTTCGGGATAGGGGTGTATGCCCGGAGATATGTATGATGTATTGCACCGCAGAGACGCAGAAGGCGCAGAAAAAAGATACCTCATTACAAGATTTTTATGTTATTTCAGCAGTCATTTCGAAATTGCAAATTGTCATGCGGAATAACTGCAATTATATATCAAAAAATTCATGAAATAATCGGCTTAAAGGTTTTCCAAAGCCGCTTCCGCCATTTTGCGCTCCTCTTCTGAGAGACCGGCGTCTTTCAACGCTTTTTCAAGTTCAGCCCGGGCCTCTGCAATATGGTTTAATTTATATGCGGTCAGGCCTTCGTGAAGGCGGACTATGGCGGGCTTGTCTTCTGTATCCTTCAAGTTATCATAGATTTCACCGGCCTTTGCGTATTTGCCCTGTTGATAATAAACCCAGCCCAGCGTGTCCTGAATGCTGTCGTTCCGGGTTTTTTCAGGGATTGTGTCAATCAGGGCCAATGCCGCTGTCAGGTTTTCCGGGGTGGGGCGATTGTCAGCGTATAAATAGGCCAGATTGTTGATGGCGGGAATGAAGTCCGGGGTCGTATCAATGGTTTTTTCATACCAGGCAATGGCGTTCTCATAATCCTTTTTCTGGGTGTACAGAATGGCAATGGGAAACATCAGCTGCGCATTATCGGGCTGTTGTTCCAGGGCTGTCTTAAATTCCGCTATTCCCTGGTCCACTTTTCCAAGCTGGCTGTATAGACGCCCCAAAGTGGCATAGGGGGTGGGGGCTTTGGGCGCCAGGTCGATGGATTTTTTAATGGCGGCCTCTGCCTTGTCGAACTCTTTTTGTCCCCCATATATCCGGCTGATCATCAGTTGTATCTGGGCTTCACGATCGGGCACCTGTTGAATGTGGTCGCGGCATGCGGTAATGGCCCGGGCCGGCTGGCCCATGGCAAGGTGCTGCCGAATGATCATGGACAGGATTTTCATGTTCAGCGGCTGTCGGTCCAGGGCTTTATTGAGTTCTGCAAGCGCCCCTTCCATATTCTTTTCTGCCCGGTAAACGGCACTCATTTTGACAAACCCCTTGGGATTGTCCGGCGCGGCTTTTTTCAGTTTTTCATAGGTTTGCCGGGCCATATCGATATTGCCCTGCATCATTTGAATATCCCCCAGCCGGCTCATGGCCACGATGTGTTCCGCATCCTTCTTTACGATGTCTTTTAAAATATAGGTGGCCTCGTCGTAAGCTTTATCGTTCACCAGCACACTGAGCAGCAGGTCAAGACTTTGCTGATGGCGGGGAGCAGCTTCAACCGCCTTTTTCAGGTTGTTGATGGCCAGGGCTTTGTCCTTGTTCAGCAGATGGCCCCGGGCCAGCTGGACATAGCCGTTGGGATTGTCCGGTTCTTCCTCCACCACCACCCGGAATTCATTGACCGCGTCCATTCCCTTGCCCTGGCTCAGCAGGATGGTGCCTTTCAGGAAATGGGCGTCAAAATCCCGGGGGTTTTCCGCCAGAATGATTTCCAGCTCTTTCATGGCCAGATCGGTTTCTTTCTGAAAATAGTATATTCTGGCGATTGCATTGCGGGCTGTGATCGCCTCTGGGGACGGGTCGTGGTTCTTCACCAGGCGCTGATAAGTGACAAGGGCCTTGTCGATCTGTTCGTCTCTGGTGTATATTTCAGCCAGCAGCAGTTGCAGCCGCAACTCCTTTGGCAGATCGGCTATTGCGGTTTCAATGGTACGGATGGCTTTTTCCCGTTCTTGCTGCGTTTCATAAAAATAGGTCAGTTGGGCTCTGTGGGCCACTGTCTCCGGTTCTTTTTCGATCATATTTTGATAAACGGCTTCTGCTTTTTCCGCCATATCGCTGCGTTCATAAAATTTGGCCAGCCGAAGAACATATTCATTTTCGTCCGGATAATAAGAAACCAGGGATTTGTAGGTTGATTCGGTTGAGGACAATTGCTTCTGCCGTTCATAAAGATTGGCAATATGGATCATCAGGGAAGGATTGTTCTCTGTGCTGGAAAGCCCTTTTTTCAATAACGCTTCTGCTTCATTCGGCCGGGATTGACTTTCCATGAGCCGTGCCAGCATAATATAGGCGTCCACCATACCGGGGTCTTTCTGAAGGACGTCTTTAAGGGTTTCTTCGGCCCTGGTCAGTTTTTCCTGTCGGATCAACAACATGCTGTTGAGCAGATGGGCCCTGGCGTTTTCGGGATTATTGTCCAGTACCAGGGATATCTTTTCCGATGCCTGCTCATTCTGATTCCCTGCAAGCAGCATTTCCGCAAGTGACAGCTGGGCTTCCCACAAGGTGGGGTCAAGGTCCACGGCTTTGTTGAAATACCCGTAGGCCTTGCGAAAGTTTTCAAGCTTGAGTTCGCAATACCCGAGTTTATGATAGGCGGGAGCGTAATCCGGATAAATTTTCAGGCTGTTCTGAAATTCCAGTTTGGCGCGGGTATAGTCTTCTTCTCCCAGAAGAACTTCGCCTTTTTTCATGTAGGCGTCACGCTTTTCCTCCTTGCTGGCACAGGCCGTGAGCCCCAGAAAAAGGAAACCCACCAGTATCCATGGGATGTAACGGGAGAAACGGTTCATTTTCATTTCTAACCTCCGTATCTGCAAAAACAGTTGTATAGAATCGTTAACATGACAAACTCAAAAAATGGTTTGGTGATGGCGCAATCAACAACACCCCAATGGTGTCATGGCAACAGAGAAATGTCGTTTTTGCCACATGAAATTTGGAAGCCTGAAGGCTTCCGCTACACTTGCCGATGGCGGCTTACGAATGCACATGTAGCGGAAGGCTGCGCCTTCCACCCGGATTGTAGTAACATTTGACGATTGACATGACACCAGGGCTGGCCGCTTGTTACCATCCCATCGCCATATGGCGTATAAAAAGTATCACAACAGCTGCCAGACAGGAAACCGGAAATGCGGACCGCCATTGTTTCTGATGGGTGAGCAGGATCTCGCTCGCCCACAGAAACACCACCATTCCGCCGGCAACCGTGCCGAGATGCAATGTATTTACATGTCCCACCGGCAGAAAGGGAATGCTGATGACCAGGAGCAGCACCAGGTAATCAAAAGGGGTGATTTCAAAGGACTCAAACCGGGTTACCAGCAGAAATATCAGGGCAAAGGCGGCAAGGCCCCCCCAGTACAGATGGTGGACTATCTGTGGCGAAACCGGCACATGAAAACCGGCAGCCTTTTGGGAGGTGAACAAGAGGCACAGCACCAGTGCATAGGCGGTCAGGCGGAAAAGAATGGCAAACGCGGGCCGGTAAAGCCAGAAAGCGGCCAGTGTCAAGGCGCTCATCATGAAAATGACCGTATGGCCCTGTTGAAGCGTCAGTGAGGATGTCATGGCAAACCAGATAAGCCCCAGGGGCAGCAGTATACGAAGGGTGCCAAGGGATAGGGCTTTTAGTCTTTTGTCCAGTTGTTTTTCCGCCAGCCGGTCTAAAGACAGGTCCGTGCCCATGCCGTGTTGCAAGTGCCATCCGGTGCGATGGGTGACATAAAAGAATCCCAGGATAATGGATGCCAGGGACAGATAGGTGACAATAATCCATAACCCCGCATGGTAGCATAGCTGAATACTCAGAAAAACCATCAATGACTGCATCACATAGATGCTGAGCACCGCATCCTTGTGCGTAAAGCCGAGCTTGAGCAGGCGGTGATGGAAATGGCGCTGATCTGCCTTGAACAGCGGAACCCCCTGGGTTATTCGTTCGGCCATGACCGTGAGGGTATCCAGAATGGGAAAGCCCAGAATGATGATGGGCAGGGTTTTGGCAATGGCGGTGCTTTGATGCTGGGTCAGGTAGAGCGAAAGCACCGCTGCGGAAAATCCCAGAAACTGGGATCCCGTATCCCCCATGAAAATGGAGGCCGGGTAGGTGTTGTACCGCAGAAAGGCCAGCAGTGCGCCGCAAATGCTCAGGCAGCAGATCAGGGCAAAGGTGTTGTTATCCAGAAACGCCAGCAGCCCGATGGAAAAGAAAATCAGAATGGAGATCCCCCCGGCCAAACCGTCAAGCCCGTCAGCAAGGTTGATAGCATTGGTAATGCCCAGGATAAAGAAAAAGGTCAGTGGCAGGGCAATCCACACCGGCAGTATCACTTCCGCACCGCCCCAGAACCCCAGGTTGACGATAAAGACCCGGCCCACGGTCATGACAGCGGCCACCGCCAGGATCTGGCCCAGAAATTTCATCCGGTAATTCAGCCCGTAAATATCGTCCCATACCCCGGCGATAAACAGGACGGCCACGCCGGATAAAAACGCGATGGATTCACTGCAATAGTCGGCCAGCGCGAGAATGGGAATAAGCGCCCCGGTTACAATGCCGATTCCACCCACCCGGGGTGTGGGATTTTTATGGACCTTTCGTTCATCCGGTAAGTCCGTCATTCGCCATTTCAGTGCAAACCGGCGAAGCACGGGAATGAGCGTTACGGCGATATAAAAAGCGATGAGTATGGAGAAAAAAAGAATCATTGCTTTACGACAAGTTTATCCATGGCGGTTTTGATTTCCACGGCCAAATCCGCATCCATTTGCTGCAGTTGTGCATAAGTTTCCTGAGCGGCAGTGTGATTTGACGATAATCGGAATGCGCCATATAAGCCTGCGTATGCCGTGCTTTTATCCGGGCACAGATCGATGCCGGCTTTAAAAAGCGGTATTGCTTCTTTTATCCGGCCTTTGGCGACAAAGGCCGAGGCCAGGTTGTTTTTTGCGTCACAATAGTGTGGCGCGATATTGATGGCATCCTGGTAATGCTTTATGGCGTCCTCAATGCGGCCTGATGTGAACATCAATACACCCAGGTTGTTGTGCGGTGTTGCAAAATCGGCGCGGCTTTTAATGGCTTTTTGATAATGGGCAACCGCCTCGGTGGTTTCCCCTTTTTGCGCCAGCGCGTATCCCAGGTTGTTGTGCGCCATTTCATTGTCCGGTTCAAGCAGAATCGCTTTTTTATAGTGGGCAATTGCGTCACTGGTTTGGTTTTTCTCAACCAGGGCTTCTCCCAGCCGAACATGGGGGCGGGCCTTGTCTGGCGATTTTGCCACCACATCCGACCAGAGGCGCACCTTGTCCCGCCATACCTGGTTGTGCTGGTACGTCCACATGGAAAAAATGAGTACGACTGCCGAGAGAACTGTGACTGACACCCACCTGTTTTGGATATATTGCAGCATCAACCATACCGGAACCACAGCGAGCATCATGCCGGGCAAATAGGTACGGTGTTCAAAGATGATCGCAACGGGAATCACCGAAGATTCGATCACCAGATTGCCCAGAAACCAGAATATGCAAAATGCCATTAACCGGTGTGTTTTTGCGATAAAAAATGCAAAGCATAGTGCTGCCAGAATGGCTGCAACGGCCAACAATGTTCCCGGTGGGTTCAAAATTGAATGGGAAAGGGGAAAGTCATAGTCAAGGTTCAGCCATCTTTGGTATGGGAAAAAAAATAAAGCAATATATCGAAGGACCACCCTGGGTTCGGTCAGGAGCCGTTCCCCCATGGTAAACTTGCCGTCAGCAAAGTCTGTTATGCCGGTCAGCTTTTCCATGGGATGCCTTCCCAGATAAACAAGGGTAATCACCAGAAACATAGCGACCACCAAAGGTATAAACCGGATATGCTGTTTCAGCCATTTCCCG
Organism: Thermodesulfobacteriota bacterium; assembly: GCA_034189905.1. GTDB lineage: Bacteria > Desulfobacterota > Desulfobacteria > Desulfobacterales > Desulfosudaceae > JAXHTY01. Next base: position 18,554 of record JAXHTY010000018.1, on the reverse strand, counting down.
TCAAGGTCGTGGAAGAAAAACCATTCATGCAAAAAGATAAAAAAGGGCAGGGTGGCGGCATTTGCTTTTGCCCCCAGGGATAACAGGCCGGCCACACCCGCACCGATAAACCAGCCCCATCTTTTGCCCCCGGAAGCACTTGTGGTCCGCCCATTGATATAAAGAAGAAGCGACGTCAGAAAAAACAAGGCTGCCAGGCTGTTGTAGCGCTGCACAATATAGGTTACAGACTGGGTGTTCAGGGGATGCACCAGCCACAACATGGCTGAGAGCAGGGCAATCCACTGGGGGGGTATTCCCCGTATCATCTGGTTCCCCATCAGGTTCAGTGTTTTTAAGATCAAAAGATAGAGCAGGCAGGCGGACAGGCAATGAATAGCAATATTGACGATATGGTATCCCGGCACCGCATTATGATGAACATAATAATTTAATGCAAAACTGAGATTACCCACAGGGCGTCTTGATGAAGATCCTTCTCTGCCGGCCTTGTTGGTTTGAAATGCCGCTGCAAACAATTCGTTCGCGTCCAGCCGGTCCATGCGGATCAGCACATTGTCTTCAATATTCGGCTTGTCATCAAAAACAAACGGATTGTGGAGCGTATTGGCATAGATCATCGCCCCCCAGAGCAGCAGGATGAATATGGACGCTGATTTCGAGATTTTTGTCATGAAATATGCGGGTTAATTGTCTGGCAGAAAAGTATCCAGCACAGGCAGTGCTTTGTTAAGGAATGTTTTTATCCGGCTTTCTGCTGTACTAAGATTTTCGTCCGGCCCGATAGCCGTTATCACCCTGACAAGTGCTCCGTCGGTTCTGCCCCGGGTAAGGTTGTCCCAGAAGGTATAAAATTTCAACTCGTATGCGTTAACCAGTGTGCGGCCCCGGCAGGGAAACCAGAAATAGGCAAGCATTTGACTCTCTCCCTGCCTGAGGACGACTTGACTCACCCGAAGGGGTGATTTAGCATAACCGGGAATGTCGATTTCTGCTTCCCTTTTGTCTTGGAATTGCCATCCCCCACCCAGCAGGCATGTTTCCGGAGAATGGATCGATTCGCCCTTGGCCTGAGAGTCATACCAGGCCACATAAAGATTGACTTCCGGAATGGAAGGTTTTCTGAAAATAATCTGAACATAATCAGTGAGATCCAGTGCCTCAATAATACTCTGAGATAGCACTTGCTTTTGCCCGGCCCATTGTCCGAGCTGATCTGGAAAGGCAGCAAAGTTTTTGGTTACCGGAGTTTTCGCGGTATCATGGTGGCGTATCTGGGTAAAGCCGTAAATAGTAAGAATGAAACTCAGGGCCAGAATGAATGGGGCAGACACAGGAGAGATGGCGGCTAAAGTGTCAGTCGGTTGGAAAGGTTTTGGGAGAGCAGTTGGTATTTGTCGGGGTTGAGAAGGGCTCTCCAGTTTTTGCATCGTAATCATCATTCCGAACATAATACCCGTGCCGACGAAAAACATGATCCAGCCTGTTGTGCCGTGAATCACTCCTTCAATAAGATTCGGGTTGACCTCACTGGCAAGGTATCCCAGAATTCCGATACGAAATCCGTTCAACACTATGGCCAATGGGATGGCAGAAGCCAGAACCAGCAGGCGTTTCCACAGTCTGATTTTGAAAAAATATACCAGCAAAAGGGCTACAATGAGCATTGGTATTAAAAACCTCAGCCCCGAACATGCATTCACCACCTGCATCTGAGTCACACCAAGATCGATAACATTTCCGGAACGATATACGGAGACCCCCATCACCTGGAGCATTTTTTCTCCAATCCGGCTGGAAATGAGCTGCATGCCCATGGTTAACCTGGAATACAAAAAGCTAGGCGGCGGAAAAGTAGTGAGCAGAATAGCAATTGGAAAAAGGATGATTTTAATTTTCTGCCATCCAAGACGAGTCCAACACAGCCCCAGAACTACGAACCAGAATGAAATATACAAAGAGAGATATTCACCACCGAATTCTCCCAGCAAAAAGAAAATAATCCCTAAAAACACCGGCACCAAGCCAATCCATGAGGGTCTTGATGGCATGGTCTGCAGCCGATCTTTTTCCTCCCATATCAGGTAGGCGATAACCAAAGGAATCAAAAAACAGTAATCAAAGTCTTCCCGCATCCAGTCAACGGAAACCAGATACTTAATTGGGAGAAAATACACTATTACCAAAACAACTGTGGCAAGCAAAAGATGACCACCGGTGTTGAACTTCACAATATCACGTGATGTTATCATTAAAAACCTGCTATCCTTTCAATGATTTTGCTTTTAGTTTTTCTTTGGCAATCAGTCCCATAAAAACCGGAGTTGACTTCAGATTTCTTTCCCATAACCGCCGTGGTTCCCTGAGTAATCTGGGTAGCCATTCCAGGCCCAAACTGATCCAGAGGCCGGAAGATCGTTGTTTTGTTCCGGCATAAAAGTCAAATACCGCACCCACAGCCGCAGATAAAGGCACTTCCAGACGATGGCGATTTTCATATATCCATTTTTCCTGTTTGGGAGCCGTCATCCCGACCCATAAGACATCCGGTTTTGCTGCGTTAACAGCCTGGATCATTTTTATATTATCCTGCTCAGAAAAAACGGGCTTAAATGGCGGCGAATAAACACCGCAGAGATAGATGTCGGGAAAGTCCCGGTTCAAACGATCTGCCAGGAGACTTAAAGTGTCAGGCGTAGATCCCAGGAAAAAGTACCGTATGCCGCCTCTTTGCTGGGCCTTTTCCGACAACCGGTTGAAGAATTCAGACCCGGCCACCCGCTCCCTGATAGGCAGGCCGAGTAACTTTGCGCTGATAACGATGCCTATTCCGTCCGGCACGAGAATGTCAGCCTGTAGCAGCGCTTCCCGGAAAATGTCGTCCTTCAAGGCAGTGACTAGTGAATGAGGATTGGCGCATGCCATGTAGGCTCCTTTGGCGCCGCTGTTAATCAGTTTCAGCGCCTGTGTAACGTCTCCGTTCAGACCGCTGTGGCTGATAGGGTACCCCAAAAAATCAAACAGTGTATTTTGTCTCATGGCTATTCCATGCCTGCTGGTTTGATGGTTTATATTCTGACAGGAAAAATAATGTGGTGTATTATAGATGACGCTGTGGTGTCTGGTTGTGGCTTATTCGTATGGCTTGTTCAAAAACTGTCATAAGGTTCTTATAGTAGCAATCCCCTGTATATTGAAGTAATGATTTTTGCCGTCCTGTTTCACCCATCTCCCGGCACATCTCCTGATTGCTCCACAAAATGCTGATTTTCTCAGTCAGATCGTGAATGTTTGATGGTTCAAACAGAAGCCCTGTCCTGTGCTCTTCAACAATGCTTGGTAAACCGCCTATTCGTGAGCAAACAACCGGAATGCCACGAGCCATTGCTTCTGCAAGAACCACCGGGAAGACTTCATAGCAATTACTGGTTAATACTAAAAGACGGCAGTCTGCATAAAACTTGTCAAGTGCTTCAGAATCAAGGCGTCCTAAAAATTTTACATTCTCAGGCGCCTCATTGATTATCCAGGGCATGCGGGTAAAGTCCCCCGCGATTTTAAAAGGAATGTCCGGTAAATTGGCCGCAGCACCCAACAGCGTGGGCATGTCTTTCTCCGGGCTCACGCGTCCCACAAAACCAATAAAATTACCAGGGTCGGGTTTACTGTTGAATGCATCAAAGTTATCTATAAAATTTGGTATAACTGCAATGCGTTGCTCTGGTAATCCCCATTCCACAAATTTTTCCCTGGTGAATTGGGTTTGCGTAATATACATGTCAGTATTTTTTGTTACATTACCGGACAGCCTTGTCCAGGCACAACGCAATGCGTAACCGAAAGATTTAAAGAAGGAACGTTCACAATTTTTTAAAACACACCAATATTCTCTGCCGCCAACACATTTTTCACAAATTTTTTCATGGGAAAGAAAAAGGCCGTTTGGACACGCCAGACGGAAATTCCCACAACGGAAAACAAGAGGGATTCCCATTTTCTTTATGAGCGGGAAAACTCCAGTCGAGATAAATGGAAATACATTTTGAATCATAACGACATCAGGCCTGTTTGCTTTAAACTGGTTCTGCATGTCATGTATTGCTGATGGACAATGAATCCCGCAAAAAAAAGCACGAATACGGCCAAAACGCATGCCCGGAATATCGGCGCTTGTGCGTGTAAACCGGGAGACGGAATGGCCCTGCTCCTCAAGCAGATTGACGATCTTATTGATCATCACTTCTTCTCCGCTCAGCCTTGCGTATTCATTATGAACAATACATATTTTCATGTGCGGAATATTGGGCTAAAGATGGAGTCTTTTTTGCTGGAGTTCTTTTTTTGTCTCAAAAGAAAAATCCGGGTTTATTGAATATACACCGCAAATGTGGGGTGATAATTCCTGGCAATAAGCGAACAAGGGCTTTTCCAACCAGACCCTCCAAAATTTTTTGGTTGTCTTATGAAAGTCCAAAAAATAAAAGTGTTGCTCTTCAAAGCCGGCGTGTTTGAACATGTTTCTTAATGTCACCCGGCAGTACCAGGCAACATGTTGATAGCGTGTAATTTTTTTACTCAAAAACAGAAAAACAGAATTGATGTAACTCATAGCATTGGGTGTTGTGCATACGATTACACCGTATTTTTTCAATATACTTCGCAGGGAGAAAAGGAACATGCATGGATCGGGAATATGTTCTATAATGTCGCCCAGTATTATTACCTCAAAAGAACCTAATGCTAATTTTTGAACTTCCTCAGCAAATGCAACATGACAATCACATCCTAATTGATTAAGCGCATGTACACCCTCCGGCTCCAGATCAATACCCACTAAATCAGGTATTTCCTGTTTTAATTTATAATGAAGCGTTTGTTTCATTGTTTCTGAAGAAAAATCGGATAATTCCTGCACACAACCTATATCAATCACTTTTTTGCCTCGGCAGTGATTTAAAATGATGCTTTCTTTGTCCACAGCGGATTCCTTATTTGCTTTTCAGTTGTAACATTCATTGGTTCGAAATATTTTGACCAGAGACTATTTTCAATAGGATGGTAACGAATATCTTGGTTATAATTTTGAGCATACAAATATTTTTTCTTTTTTATTCAGCCCAAACCTTGCAACATCCACTGAACCTAAATAGTCAGTAAGTGGATGGGCGGTTACCGAAAAACCGGCCTTTTCAAGTCTCAATCTGTAATCATTGCCGTAAATACGCACATGTTCTTTATGACCAAAAACGCTTTCCCTTTCCTCTGACGTTGAAACAGAAGGGTCTTCGAATGTTTTTTCAAGAATTAATGATATCGGTACTTGCAATATTGCGAACCCACCTTTTTTTAGAACTCTATATAATTCGCTCATTGCTTGAAGGTCATCAGGAATGTGTTCTAAAACATGATTACAAATAATCACATCATAGGTTTCATCATGTTCTTGTATATTTGTAATATCCATTTGGGTGTCTGCCAACGAGGCATTAAGGTCAGCAGAAAGATAATGCATTTTAGAATTTGATTTCAATTTAATAGCCAGATTGTACTCTGGAGCAACATGGAGGAGTTTCAGGGTGTCACACAAAATATATTTTTTTTCTTTGAATAAATACAGGTATACCAGGCGCTCCCTGTCAGATGACAGACAACGGGGGCATGTTGAGTGTAAACGTATGCCTGCACCAACAATTTGTTTTTCGCTTAGAACAGAAAATTCGCCACCCGCTGATAAAAAGGTTGCGAATTTCCCATTGCAAAATGGGCATTCGTATTTTTTGCCCACATATCTGAATGAAAGAAAAAACCTTAAAAATCTTCTGACGGGTGAATATGGTGAGTAAAAGTTTAACGGTATGATTTTTTTAATGAATCGTTTCATTTACATTTTAATTATGGCTGAGCAAATAAATTTCTTTTTCCAACAATCCAAGGCATATAAGAAACGGCATTAAAGAAAAACTATACGTCAAAGTCCCATGAACAGGTATAACCAGGAGGTAAACCAATAGTGTAGCGGACAGGGTGGAGGCTTTTATCATAATTGAGGTATAAGGCGTTGTCCGGGTGATTTTTATCATCACAAAAATCATGTACAGGACGGTAAGGTAGATGGTGGCCGCGCCTAATCGACCAAATTTTAAAGCCAGATCAAGATCCCCTTTATCAATAAAACCCAGCAGGTTTTTGCCCAGCACCCTTTTCCCAAAGGAAGATTCCTTATCAATGAAACCAAAGCCCAAAACAGGGCTTTGGTTTAAAATTTTTTTTCGGTCAGCCGCTGCTTTATCCCGTACTTCCAGGGAATGACCGCTATGCGAAAGAAAATCCACAATCCCGGAAATAAAAAAGGTATCGGAAAACTGCATCATTGTTGTTGATCTGCCGGGAGCTGCAAAAGTAAGAATTAAAATGGAAAGAACAACAATACCCACAACCAATCCATAGCCCCAGATCATTGGGTTTAATTTTCTTTTTGACATTAAAACAGTGAAAACAGAAGATACGATGGTCGCAAGCACATAGGATCTGTAGAAAGTTAACATCAGGCCGAAAAACAAAATAATATTGGCAATAATCCTATTAGATATACGGAAGGACAATGAGAAGAATACATAAAAAAAAGCAATTAAAATGACAGTAAAAAAAGGAAGGTAAACTTTCCAGAAAAAGAATCGGTCCGCTCTGAAATGATAGTGGAAATGGGCCAGTAGATGAGCGCCGGCAAATTGTGCAATGATTTCAAATAACGAGTAGAAAATGCCAAAACCGATGATTATCCCCCATGCTCGTTTTATGTCTTGTTCTGATTGAAAAAAGGCAAAAACACTAAAATACATAAATATCATTATAAAATCTTCTGAAGCTTTAACGGCGTGGAATAAACTTGAATGTTCTCGAATGATTGGTAAAAGAACGCCATAGATGTAATAAAAAACAAATACCAGCATTGGAAAAAAAAACTTGCCTTTTCTGATGTCAGGCAATTTTTGCCCCGAACTTAAAAGAAAAAGCGCCATGAATACGGCTATCATGGCTTGTATGTCAAAAAAGCCTGCAAATGCGTATGCCATGGGATTGACCAGTCCCATGAATTGCGATGCCAGAAGGAAAATAAACAGGATCGCCACCGGCCTGTTGAGTAATACAATGATTGCCCCTATAAGGACGAAGGCAATTATTGTTGCAAAAACCCATAAGTCCATTATTTATTGCCTTTTGGGCCAATAGGGGGAAGCATCTTCATTGAAAGGGCCATTCCTCAGGGCCTGTATCTGATCTTCAGACAACATCTTGTACATGTAAAAAGCCAGTCCGGATTGCGGCCATTTTCTTTGGGCGAATGCAGCGTAATTTGCAATTATCTGACCTTTGCGTGGCATGGCCTTGCCGTCGATGATGTCATAATTACCGAAAAGCTGGATTATTTTTCGTTGATCAGAAATCTGCCTTCGAATGCGGTCCATTTTTTTAACATCAATTTGCTGCCTGTAGTCCATATTGAATACAATATCAATCCATCCATTCTGGAGCCATTTGAGAGAATTGCAACCCTGGAGCGGCCTTGTTTCACCGAAAGGAATCGGGTGGGCATCTACACTGAGCACAATATCCGGATTAATCTTTTTGATATTTTCTGAAAGTCTTTGAACGATGCTGTCCACTGCTGTGTCCTGCCAATCCTGTATGCGATCACGGTTGGCTGAGTTGATTTTTTTATATGGAAGGTCATGGCCCAAGCAGCCCCCTGTTGTTGTAAAATAATTTTCTTGGCACACTTCAGATGTGCAAATACCCATTGTCCGTATATAATCTAAATTAATGCCATCGACCTCATATCGCCGGACAACATCTGTGATCAACGCTATGATAAAATTTCTGAACTCAGGATTATGTACATTAAATGCATTGTCCGGCACCCCTTCCTCATAATATGCTTTCATTTTATCAGTTTCGCGCCGGACAACCGTAAACCATGGGTGGACCTCAATCCCCAGGCGATGTGCGCTTGTGATCAAATATTGAAGTGGATCATCGTTGTCATGCACCCGTTTTTTCAGCCGTTCATCTAAAATACCCAATGGGGATGGATAATAGGTTTTTCTGCCATGCCATACGCACGGTACATATACATTAAATCCGGCTTGTTTTATTTTTTGAAGCCTTTTATCCGTTTCTTTTTGCGATATTGCCCAAAAAATGCCTTCATCAAATATCACTCTGGGTTCGTTTAATTCTCCTTTTTCGGAACGGCTTTCGATTTTTTCTATTGCCAATCCTTCCTGCAGCCACTTCCATTTTTTTGCTTCCACCGAGTCCTGGTCGGTTTCAGCAGTCTGATACAGCCTTTTAACTGTCTGTGCAGAGAGGGCCATATCGTAAATTTTAAGTTCATCAAACAGCATCTTGGCAGATCTTCCCCTTTTATTCGTTGCTCCTTCATCACTTCCCAGGAATATCCGTTCCTTGGATTGGTAGCCGCCGATAAAAGGCTTTTCAGATGCGGCAACTTGTTGCCCATCGACATACATTCTGCAATATCCATTTTTACCTTTTTGCCATGTGACCGCTATGTAGTACCAAAAGCCGGTTTCAAATCGAAATGGCGGTGAGGCCATACAATGCATTTGCTCCTGGTTGCTTAGTACAAACACCAGTCTCTTTTTAAAATCCGGTTCCCACCAACCCCATGACAAAGCAAAATAGCTGTTTTTCGGATGCTCCCATCTAAATGTAAAAAACGTTTGAGAAGTATCTGTCTCATTCGGCCACAATGGGCAGAGCCAGAAAGCAATGGCGCCTTCATCGGCAGATAAAGGGTGTGGGGGGCAAAGTCGAAAATTTTGTTTGTGGTCGATAAACAGCGCATTGTTGAATTTCCCTTTGACCAGTGCCGATGCGTTTATTTTAATTTCGTTTTTTATCAGATCTGGAAAATGATCAAAGTCTAAAACCGATATGTTACCGGTTTTTTGAAAGCATGAACTGTCAAGCGTTTTTGCAACAGCTGTGTTAGTGATGAAAAGCAATATCAGCAACCAAAAGTAAAAAACCGGTGATTTTTTTTCACAGGATTGTATTGGCATGCACTATTTTTTTTGTCCGGTGTTTAAAATTTGGTGAAGAAATTCGGCTGTTTTTTTTGCAGTATTTTCACAATTGCTCGGATAAACTTTATCATAGGCAAGCTGAGTCATACGCTTTTTTGATTCCTTGGTCCGTGAAAGACATTCCATGATCTTGCCATGAGAGGCATCATAATCTGTGGGGTCAATGAGATAGCCTGTTTGGGTATCCTCAATCAGATCCCAACTTGCATAAGCATGATGTGAAGCAATGACAGGAACCCTGCACGCCATAGCTTCGCTCAGTACTGCCCCAAAAGGATCGCGCATGGTTGTAAATAAAAAAAGATCCGATATAACAAGGTATTGGATTAACTTTTCTGTTTGTAAAAATCCAGGGAAATGTACTTGGCTTAAATTCTTCTTTTGAACGGTTGTTTCCAGGTGGCTGCGAAGAGGACCGTCTCCCACGATTAACAACGCTGCATCAGGCAATGATGCCTTTACTTTTTCAAAAATATTGATCAGGTGATCCAGCCCCTTTTCTTTGGAAAGCCTTCCAACACTGATCAGGACAGGGGTTCCGAATTTATTTTTTAGTGCTGAATAGTCGCTGTCTAACCGGTACTGCTCAGCAAGTCTTGAAATGCTGCGAATATCAACGGGCATGGTTGTAACAAGAATTTTTGAAGGGTCTGCGCCATAAAATTCGAAACACTCTTTGGATTTTATGGAGGAAGCAATGGTTCCATCTGAACGGGTAGACATAATTCTTCTGATGCTTTTTTTTAAATATGAACTTAGGGCATTGTCAAAATAACTGAGCTCTCCCCAGCCGATATATTTTTTTTTAAACAATTTGCAATAGATGAAAGTTAATATATTCGTTGCTCCAAAGCCGCCATTAACGACAATATCCGGGTTTATCGTTTTTAAGCATCTGATGACGCCATAATTAATATAATGTAGGGAAATCGGATGGTTTTTGGGCTTTACATGAAAACCGTTAAGATATATGGTCCGAAAACCATACTGTCCCAACTCCCAGTCCCTGCCTTTGTGCGACCGGGCCATCAAAACAATAGTGAGCTCTTCGACCTGTTTATTTAGTTCTTCAAAATAGGAGATTCTATATGGACTGAGAATATTTGTTACAACGGCTACTTTCATTCAGTAGTTCAGTCCTTCCATCACTTTCAGCTTATTTTATCGTGTTGGATGTTATATTTAACTTGGATAATATTTCATTTTGATCACTGCCATAAAAATGATCAAAATATCTGGATTTTATAATTGCAGATACAAAATTTTCATCATAAGCAATTCTTTTTTTAAAGTCGGTATATGTTGTACTAATTTGTTTGTCCTTAGTGAGATTGGCATTCCTGATTTTAAACTTGATATTGAGAAAATTTGATATGATCTCTTCTTTGAGACTATTCGATAATTCTGATTTAAGAACCAGTATCTTAAAATTTCTGGAACTACCGGCAATATATTGATTGTCGATCAATTGGTGTTGATAAACATCAAAACCTGTAACTCGTTTTAATTGCGTATCAAACCATAAAAGCGGTTCATCGTGATAAAATTTATGAAAAAAAATGTTGGCTAAATCATCCGTATTAACATGATGCGTATTTGATATTGCATATCGCGGTAAGGTTTCGAAAAAAGCCGATACATTTCTACTAAAAGGTTCTCTGGTTAATGATATTATTCGGGTTGGTTTCTTTTGATTGACAACCAGTTCATAAAGTCGCCTGATAAATGCATACTGATGGTTATAATTCAGATAATGAGTATGAAAAATAGATTTAATGGCTGATTTTTTTAAGGAGTTGTAAATTGATTTTGAGCCTACTTTCCCCATTTGAAAAACAATCAGCGGATCACCCTTCCTGAGCTTACGTATACAGTTTAAGTCGTAGTAACATTGAAAGAATAGTTCTATGGTCAGCATTTTAAGTAATTGATCCATATTATCTGGTCCTATTTGACAAGTGCTAAATGAATTCTGCTTGCCGTTATTAACATCAGTGATGATAAAAATGCAGATAGTGAATAGGCTATTGGAAATCTCAAAAAATCGACAATACCGGCCAAGCTGAAAATAAGAAGAATATTCATCAGGATGAGGATAAGTCTGGAAATAATACAGATATGAATCTTTCCCATGACCCATAAAGCCCTCATGCCAGGCTCTGCAACGCCGTAAAAAGTAACACCTGCAAGTAGGATTATGGTGACAAGATATAGTTCGTGCGAATTGCCCGGCATGATGGTATTAGAAATTTTTTTGCCGATGATTAAAAACAGACCGTTTCCCAGGCCATAAAATAATAATGCAGTCAAGCTTATTTGATTGACAATTTTTGATGTTCGGCGCAGGTTGGGCTTTTGGGCTCCCATTTCTGCAAATACGCCAAAGAGGGGGATGCTCAGGGTGGATAAACCATTTCTTGCAGCCAGAGCAATTTTTACGCCCACGTCGAATATGCCATGGGCAACCATGCCGCCGCCCACAATTACCACCAGGTACCTGTTTAAAGGGAGAATAGTTAAGTTGATGGCAGATAGTCCCCAAAAGCCAATCGATTTCTTTAGCATTGATTTAAGGTGTTGCAATTCTGGTATAGCCGGTTTCACATACCCTTTGAATGCGAAAAAACCCTGGATGAGAAATCCTGAAATACTAACCAGAACACTGGCGTAGCAGGCAAGGCCAAGGTTGTTTTCCAACCTGGTGACCCACCATACAAGCACATATCGTGAGGCCGTTGTCAGAAAAAAGATAATGTTTACCTGGTCTATTGCCAGTCTTGCTTCCTGTACAGCCCTCATAATGGAGGTCATGATTGTCACAAAAATTAGTATGGTGCCGGCATGTGTGAGCACATCCAGTTGCCAATCAGGCAAAACATTATTTTTAAGCGAATGAAAACCGATTGGAAAAAGAAAATAAACCAGGCATGCAGCACATGCAGCCAGTATAAATCCCAATATCAGTGATGCGCCAAGGAATTGTCTTTGTCGTGTTTTTTGTTCAGGATCATTTAAAAAGATAACCAGGGATTTTGATATTCCGATATCGCCGAGTCCTGCAATACCTGTAAAGAAAGCCAAAAAGGCCCAAATTCCGTAATTGGCCGCACCTAAATTTTTCATTAACAGTGGAATAAAGCACAGGGTTATGACCGCCGTGCCGATACTGGAAAGTATGCCGGTTGAAAATGATCTTACAAGGTATTTTTTGAGTGAGTCTCTATTCAACTTTATTGGCGCAGTAATTTTGTATAAAAAGCGTTATATGAGGAAACAAATTGAACCACGGAAAAATATTTTTCTGCTTTTTGTTTTGCATTTGTCGCTAATTCTTCTGCCAGTGCTGTGTTGTTAATCAACTGCATGATCGCGTTTGCCCATTCTGTGGCATCAAATGGGTCAACAACAAGTCCCGACCTGTTATTTTCAATGAGTTCAGGTAACGCACCGGCATTTGATACAATAATTGGTTTTTTAGCATACATGGCTTCTGCCACGGCAATTCCAAAACCCTCCGCGTAGGCAGGGTGTAGAAAAATATCGCACTGATTCAGAAGGCTCCCGATGTTTTCCTGATACCCCAGTAGAAAAACATTACGGTCCAGGCTGGATGCGGATATGTTTTGTTGCAGAACACCTTTCATCGGGCCGTCACCAGCTATATAAAGATAAATATTGCTCTGTTTGTACTCGTGAATGATGATCCTCATGGCATCCACAAGGATGTTAATGTTTTTCCAGCCAATCAGGCCCGCAATATCACATAGTGCATAATGTTTTATTCTGATAGGATTATTGATTATAACTGATCGGCAATTTGTCCCATTGTATATAATTTCAGAATGTTTTTTGTCGAGAATATTGAATGCCCTGATTTTTTCTTTTTTTACGTATTCTGAAATATAAATAAATGCATCTACCTTTTTATAGATTTTTTGAAAAAGGAATTTTTTAATTCCGGAAGGGTTAAATGGGCCAACAAAGGCAATGACAATCTTTATCTTCGGACGCAATAATTTGATGAAGTATGATAACAATTCACCAAACAGAAATTGTGTCTGAACTAAATCGATTTTATTTTCATCAATAATTTTTATAATGGAAAAAAGATGTCTCGGTATATTCCTGCCGTAATTGCCGGTGTAAACTGTAGCCCCTGATTCTGTAAATTTTTTGAGATTCTCACCATATTGATCTGACCAAAAATATATATATGCTTTATTGTTTGTATATTTTACTAAATCCAAAGTTTTTTTTGGTGTTCCTCCAAACAGATTTGCTGAATTTATTAAATATAAAATTTTTAATGGCGTCATATGGGCCGACATGATTTATGAAATTTTACTTTTTTGATCCAGTTCAATTATAGGCGTTTCTCATTTCTGATGGCGATGCTGAGCACTATTCTATTTCTTTCAGCCGTATTTTTCATATTGGTTGATTCAATTTTTTCTTCAGATCTTAGATACAGATACGATAAATCAACCCATATGTCTTTTTTTAGTTGCCAGTTCAGTGATGGGCAGAATCTATAGATATCCCGTTCAGCATAATTTCCGGTCCCATTGTATTTTTCGTTGGTAATTTCCGCAGATAGGCTTGCTGTGAGGTGTCGTATGAATTGATAGGAAGAATTCAAGGCGATACTGTCTTTTTCAATTGTTTCTCCAAGTGCGGTTGATGTACCAATGTCTCTTTGCACGGTGAGTGTGATATCACCTTTTTCATATGCCTGTGTGAGCTGAATCAGTCCGATATAACCCCAGTCTTTTTCGGTTTTGCTCTCAATTCTTTCCCGAAAAACAGGGTATGGAAACAAACCCAGATAGAAATTGTACCCCAGAAATTCCCTTACAAGTTGTTGATAATCGGTTTCTGTGTATTTGGCTCCGCTCCAGGCTGTTATCGCCAGACGCTCACTGAATGGATGTGTAAATCCAAGATAGAATCGGTATTGGTCTATGGTTGTATAATAGGAGGGGTAGTGCTGATGGGCGTAATCGCCTTCCAACAACAGTTTTGTGTTTCGACTGGAAAGTCTGTGGGTGACTGAAATTGTCGCCTTTTTATTGGTATAATCAGAATATCTGTTACTCTCATAATCTCCATCGGCATACCCCCCGGCGAGTTCCGCCCTGGTTCTTTCTGTGAGGTTCCAGTAGCAACTCGGTGCAATCTGATAAATGGTACGATCACTTGTATCAAACAAGATGCCTGTATCTTCGGTCCTCTGGCTGATCGTATTGTCTTTTTTATATGTTCCAGCGACTGAAAGCCCTGATTTTTCCGTTATCGCCCATGTATGCCTGAGGTTGTATTGTTGATCCGTACGGTTCAGTTCATGTTCGTCTTTGTAGCCATAGTGAGTTAATTCCGCTGATGTGGTGGTAAGTGTCCTGTCTGTTTGATAATCCCATTTCAAGCCGGGTTCGGCCATAAAAATCAAGTCATCCATAGGGTTATGCACCGTGAAGGTCAGGTTGTCATTATACGCTTGTGAAAGGGAGATGTGGCTGTCTATTCTGGATTCCGCTGCATAAGTCCCGGGAGCGACAGCGATATAGATGAACAGAATAAACGGAAAAGCGAATAATGTATTTGAAAATATGGTATTTGTTCGTCGCCCGGAAGGCATTTGGGATTCTCATACAGTTGATGGTTTTCACTCGAATATTTCATGCAAGATTCGGGTTAGACGTGAATGACCTTATTAAAGACAATCCCCAGTAGCCTGGTTGCTTCAAGGAGATCAATGGCTTTTTTGAGTTGATCTTTCGTGGTCCGGCCTTGTTCAACCACCAGAATGGCGCCATCCACCTGTTTTGACAGAATCAGGGCGTCTGCTTTTTCCAGAACCGGCGGTGTATCAAAGATAATGAACCGATCCTGATAACGATGCTTGATTTCATTGATCAGCGCGGTCATTTTTGGAGAGCCGATGATTTCCGCTGAATCCGGCAGGCCGGTATTGCCGGGTAGAAGGGTGAGACGGCTGATGCCTGGATTGATCAATATCTGAGAGAGGGGGATATCGTTGACAAGGCAGTCTGCCAGACCATAGTCCTGAGAGATACCGAATAGTTGGTGGAGTCTGGGTTTTTTCAGGTCAACATCTACCAGCAATGCCGTATGTGCCACATCCATGGCCAGGCTGGCGGCAAGGTTTGCAGCGGTTAGTGATTTGCCTTCCCCCTGGCCCGGGCTGGTCACAAGGATGGTGTTCATCCCTTGTTCTTTTACTCGATGGAGCACCTGTGTGCGCAGTATTTTGTATTGCTCTGCTGCAGGCGCGTCCTCAAAAAAAGCTACCAGCCTGTTTTCCCTAAGAAGATTTGGGTATACGTCAACAATACGGGTCTGGTTGTATTGTATTGGCAGTGCCATTGCCGATGATGAGGCAGGGTAGTGACCGTTTTTGTCTGATAAATTCATAAAACTTTACCTTTGAAATAGTTACTGGATACTTGCGGGCCAGACGGCGAAGTTTTCATTGTATGGGCAACTTGTCGAGGAGCCTGAACCACAGCAGATCAAGCGGTTGATAAAAAAAATGCACCACAACAATCAAAAGAATTCCTGTGATCACGATTAGGGGCAATGAAATAATAAATTTTTGTTTTTTTCGTCTACGGTCCTTTGCTGTCTCTATGTCTGGAATAAGGGCCAAGATACGGTTGTCGGTCAACTGAGCCAGTGTTTTTTCAGACCATATGGCCTGGTCAGATATCTCCCGAATGACAGCAATGCCGATCCCGCCGCCCATGCTGAGAACCAGTCCGAGAAAAATGATGGCAAGACGGTTTGGTTGGTATGGTTCAGAGGGGAACATGGCGGGATCAATAATCGTAAACCGTTCCCCCTTTTGGCCCTTTTCAAGAGATTCTGCTGTCTTTGCTGCCATTAATTTACTGAACACTTCCTGGTATCGTCTTTGGGCATCTTCATAGTTCCGGTACAAGGCTCGAAAACGGGCTTCGATCCGGGGTGTCATGGCGAGGCGGTTTTCATACTCGGCGATTCTGGAGCGTAGCGTTTTACGCTTTGCAAGAAGTGTTGCTATTTGATTGCTCATACGCTCAATATCAGTAGTAATGTTGATGTACGCCGGGTTTTCGGGCGTAGACTGCTTATCATCAATGGTGTTGCTCTCTTTGACACGTTCGTCAATGTCTTGTTGAATAATTTCAATGGATTGCTTTAGGCTGATTACATCGGGGTGTTTATTGGAATATTGGCTTTTTGCCACAGCCAGTTCTTTTTGAAGCTTTTCAAGTTGATTTTGTTTCAGGCGGAGTTCATCATTTAAGCTGACGACTTCTTTTAAAGCATCGATGGATTTTTTCATTTTTATCAGATCGGGATGCTTTTCTGATAGTGAAGCTTTCATCTCGGTGTACTGCGTCTGAAGATACTCGAGTTGTTGTCTGGGGTCACTGAATTTTCCCTCCGGCCCTCTTATCCCGGGCATGTCCGGGTTAATTCCATCAAGCTGGCCTTCCAGTGCTATCTTTCTGTCTTTGGCGGAACTCAAATCCTGTTCAAGATATTCCAGTTCCCGTTCCATCCGCTGAATTTCACGAATGTTCATCACTTCCATGTCCGGCAGTGAATCGGCATGTTTTTTCTTGAACTCGGCAATCTTGTCTTCCTGATCATTGATGTTCTGCCGCAATTCCTGAAGTTCATTTTCCAGGAAAGAGGTGGTGGTCTCCGCCATCTCCTCCCTTGTCTTCAGGTTTTCTTCCAGGTAAAGCGATGCCAGGCGATTGGCCACTTTCTGTACTTTCTCCGGATTTCTGCCCTCGTATGAAAGGGCAAAAGCAATCGTCGCAACGGTGGGGCGGCCTGTACGTTGATCCATTACATCGGCAGTGATGGAGTTCAGCTTAATACTGTCCCGCATTCTCTGAATTACTTCTTCTTTGGGCACCTTTTTTAATTCCTCCTCATACAGGTGGAACTGTTCAATAATTCCCTGCAACCGGGTCCTGCTCATGATCCGTTGGGTAATGGTTTGGAGCCGTTTTTCCACGTATTCCGTAACAGTGGATTGTACATAATTACTGGGAATCTGCTGCCCCTCAATCAGAATGGTAGTGGCTGATTTGTAGGTGGGGGGGAGGGCAAAGGCGATAATCAGGCTGATCAGCAGAATCCCAATAAAAGGAAACAGGATCCAAGATTTCCGTCTTTTGACAATTGCCCAATAATCGCCAAACGAAAATTCATTTGGGTTTTTTTCCGTATTGTTTTCCATAAATAACCTTTTTCATTCTTGGGTTTTAGGACTGGTGATTGAGAAGAAAAGAGGAAGAATCGTTAAGGGACGACCACCACGTCTCCGGTTTGAAGCATAATGTTCTGTGTCAGGTCCTTTCCCTTTTTTACCTTTTTATAGTTGAAAGGGATTTGGGTTTGTTGGTTATTTCCATTTGTTCTCAGGATGATGATGTCATTTCTATCGGCAAACGGGGTAAGGCCACCGGCCAGGGTCAAGGCCTGCATCACGTTAAGGTTTTTCCCGGGTCTGAACTCGCCGGGCCGGTTAACCTTGCCGATAACGTAGATTTTGACCTTGTTAAACTGGGTCACCATGACCGTGAGGTTGACCTCGGGGATGTATTCGCTGACTTTTTGGGTCAGCAAGTTTTTGAGTTCAGCAACGGTAAGCCCCCCTGCCTTTACATCGCCCACCAAGGGGAATGAGATATAGTCGTCCGGCCGGACAATCACCTCCCGTGTAAGGTCGGGATCTTTCCAGACGGAAATCAGGAGAATGTCATCCGGCCCGATAAGATAGGCGGTATTCTGCGCGGGGACTTGTTGCGTCTCTTTTATTGGCTTTACTGGCGCTTTGTTTTTGTGAAACAGTGAACAGCCGCTTGAGAAAAGTACCATGACAAGCAGTGTCATAAAAAATATTATGACGCCATTTGCACTGTTAGATCCCGGCTTGTTTGTTCGCCACATGTTAATAACCTTTCGTAGAAAGTTTTCTCCTGGAATCCCGAAGGCTGGGCATAGCTCCGCCTCCTGGGTTCCATCGCCCATGTCGAAACCTTCTTTTATGCTGATTTTTTTCATAATATGAAACTCAATATGGTTATCTGGGAGGTGTTAATAAAAGATAAATGTATTGTTAGGAAATTGTTAAAATGAAATCTGCATTTTTTTTGTGAGGGGAATGTTAGCCCGAACATTTCATGACCTCATAAAAAATGATCAAAATGGGCTCATTTTTTCTATTGAAAGTTAAAATTTGACAATACGGACTATTTTATCATTTAAAACCTGACGGTGGCGGATGTAAAATCACCGTCAAACCCTGAATTTACCTGTTTTTGACGTACCTCTCCTTGCCGTTACACGGCTTGCAGGAGTTTATGGCACATAAAGAACTTATCCACCTTCCAGATTTGCAACAACCTGTTTGAACAAACCTTT
>JAXHTY010000017.1:0-106633 GCA_034189905.1 Thermodesulfobacteriota bacterium | reverse complement strand
CGTCCACCACAATCACGTTTTGAGTGATATAAGCGTCCGCTTTGTCAGATTTTGACTTTTAACAGAGAAAATGAGCCCATTTTGATCATTTTTAACAGAGTCATGAAATATGCGGGTTAGGTATTCGGAGTAATAAAATAATTATGATTCGATTGGGTTTGTAAGTAATTTTGGCGCCGGGCTGAAAGGGGCTGGTGCCTGTTGACAGTTCCGGACAGGAATAAGACTGGTTGTCACCGGTATCCGCAACGCGGGCCAATTCGAATATTTTGTGTCCGAATGATCCGGGCGGGTGCCCTGCCGGTTCGGCAAATTTTTCCTTCCTGTTGTGACGGCGGATTCTTCTCATTCTTCCCATCTTTTTCGTTACCATTTGATTTTTATATTATTTTCATCGCGTTTCGGACAATTTGCGGCTTGGCATTTTTATTGCTTGATGAGTAAATGACGGTCTGAAAGATCGCAGGTGTCAACCCGATTACATAAGGAGCGCTATAGATGCTGCATGAGATGACACGGCCGGTGCAGGGTGGTCTTCGGCAGGAAAAGAAATTCGCGATAACTGCCAATAACATCGCCAATGCAAACACCACGGGATTTAAGAAAGATGTTCTCACATTCGGTGATATGCTGGAAACCCGTATGAAAACGGATTTTTCTGAAGGCCCCCTGCAATTCACGGAAAACCGCCTTGATATGGCCATTAGCGGCAACGGTTTTTTCAAGATACAGACTGCAGACGGCATCCGGTATACCCGTAGCGGTAACTTCACTCTGGACAATACCAATACCCTGGTGACGCAGGACGGCAATCCGGTGCTGGGAACCGGCGGCCCCATTGTCATTGACGGAAACGATGTCGTGATTGAGGAAACCGGTGAGGTCCGGGTGGGGGATACAACCGCCGGGATCCTGGCGGTGGTCGATTTTGATTCCTACGAAAACCTGAAAAAAGACGGTAATACCTTATTCGCACCGGCTGATGACACACCGCTTCAGGAGATAGCGCCGGATCGGGTTTCCGTCAAGCAGGGCGCCCTGGAGATGGCCAATATCACGACTGTCAAAGAAATGGCGGAGCTGATCAAAACGGAAAGGCTCTACCAGACCTATCAGAAAATGATGCAGACTTTTGATGAGCTGAACGCAACGGCGGCGACCAAAATTGCTCAGTTCAAATAGGAGGTAACCCATGATCAGAGGACTCTGGACCGCAGCATCCGGTATGGCTGCTCAACAAACAAATATTGATGTGGTTTCCAATAACCTGGCCAATGTCAATACCACCGGATTTAAGAAAAGTCGCGCCAATTTTCAGGACCTGATTTACCAGACGCAACGGATCGCGGGAGCTACCACGGCAAACGGCGGTCAGCTGCCCACCGGCATTCAGGTGGGGATGGGCACAAAAACCACCAGTGTCGAAAAAGTGTTTACGCAGGGTGACTTTGTCCAGACCGGAAACGATCTTGATATGGTCATCGAGGGCGACGGTTTTTTCAGGGTGCAGAGCGGCGGGGAAGATCTTTACACGCGGGCCGGGAACTTCACAACCGACAGTGAAGGTTACATCACCACGCATTCCGGAGATCGATTACAGCCCGAGTTCTCTCTGCCCCAGGAAACGACTGTCATATCGGTTCAGTCCAACGGCCAACTGACAGCCTACGGATACGGAGACGAGGTGCTGGCCTCAACCCAGTTGTCGATCTATACATTTGCCAATCCGGGCGGTCTTTATTCCGTCGGCCGCAATCTGTTCCGACCAACAGAAGGTTCCGGGGACGCCATTGAGGGGACACCCGGGACTGAAGGATTCGGTACCATCTCCAATACATTTCTGGAGCAGTCAAACGTCAGTGTTGTAGAGGAGATGGTGGCCCTGATAACCGGCCAGCGGGCTTATGAAGCAAATTCCAAAGCTGTCAAGACAGCCGATGCCATGCTGGATACGGCCAACAATGTGAAGCGTTAATGGTGTCTGGTGATGCCAATGGAAAAGCGGATACATATCATGAATCTTAAAAAGAGAAAAAAAGGTGTTTTTAGGTTGGTCGTCAGCTCTCTTCTGGTTGCTGTCATGTTTTTGACGACTGCCATGGCGGCAGATGACCAAAAGGCCGGAAACCAGCAGGAATATTATCTGAAAATAGATGTAAAAAAGAGCGTTGCCATTAAAGGCGATACCATTTTGCTGAAAGATATTGCCGAAATTGCCGGCACGCCGGTGCTTCAGGAAAAAGCCGGCGCCATTCGTATCAATGCGGCCCCTCGCCCCGGTGAGGATACGGCCATCGCCGGCAGCCGCATTGTTTCAATTGTTCGGGCCAAAAGATGGATTCCCGGGCAGACCCGCATTGTAACACCGTCATATGTTTTTGTCAGCCGGTTAAGCCAGATCCTCTCTGAATCGTTGCTGCAAAAACAATTTGCCGCCTATGTCAAAGAAAAAGCCGGCGGCAGCCGACTCGAAATTGTTGATTTCAAAATTATCGGCCATACGGTTTTCCCGGCGGGTGATCTTGCTTTTGATTTTCCCGAATATGACCGGCCCATAATGAAACGGGTCAGTCTTGGCGTGGATGTGGTGGTTGACGGCAATCCTTTCGGTTCTGTAACGCTGTCGGCATGGGTGGACCGGTACGAGCCGGTGGTGACTGTACGGCACCGCATGCGACGGGGAGAGGTCCTGGCTGCAGCGGATTTGTGTATGATGGAAATCAATGTTGCCAAGGCGCCGTCCAATATTGTAACTGCCGAAACCTATGCAGCCGGCAAACAACTTGCCTGTGACCTGATGGCCGGCGACTACCTGCGGGACAACATGCTGTCGGTTCCCTACCTGATTCACAAGGGCGACCGTATCAAGATTATTGCGGAAAACCGTTTTCTGAAGGTGATTACCACCGGCATTGCCAGAGATGACGGCCGGCAGAACGATCAGATAAAGGTCGAAAATATCAATTCCGGCCAGGTTATTGCCGCCCGGGTGGCCGATGCTTCTTCGGTACGGGTAAGTTTTTAGCTTACTGTAATGGCGTCCACAGTAAACCATACCGGTAAAAAGGAATACAGACAAATGCGGCAGATGTGTAAAAAAATAACAACCGGGTTGCTGATGATCGTGATGCTGATAACGGCGGGATGTGCTGCATCCGGGAAAAAGATGCCGGTCCCGGCGACCGCGCCTCCGGTCCAGAATGACCGTTCAGCAATCCCGCAAATCATTGAGCCGGTCTCTGTTACGCCGCCGGCCGAAGGGTCGTTGTGGAATGATACAAGCGAGTTGCTGTTTGTGGACCGGAAAGCCAGAAGGCCGGGAGATACCGTCATCGTGGATATTGTGGAAAACACTTCGTCCAGCATGGATGCCAATACCAAAACGGAAAAATCCAATGAAATCGATCTGGGCATTCCCCATCTATTGGGCTATATGCGGGCACTGGAAGCAATGAACAGAAATCTGAATAAAGACAGTTCGGGATCATTGACCGACAATCTGATATCGGCCCGCACGGCCAGTGAATTCGAAGGCAAGGGATCAAGTGACCGAAGCGGCCGGATTACCGCTTCGGTGGGAGCCACAGTGGTGGAGGTGATGGCCAACGGGAACCTGATCATTAAAGGGCAGCGCATGATGCAGGTTAACCATGAGACGCAGATTATCACCGTTTCAGGCATAGCCCGGCCCGAAGATGTCGGTCCCGGCAACCGGATCGAGTCCACCTATCTGGCGAATGCATCCATTACCTATTCCGGCAGGGGTGTGCTGGCTGAGGCCCAGGCGCCGGGCTGGTTGTCCCGGTTTTTGTCGCGGGTCTGGCCCTTTTAAGCGCCGGAATGATTATAATGATGAGAAATGACAAAAAGATGACGAAACAAATGACCATGAGGAGCATGTTGACCATTTCAGACCTTCAGGGCGGCATTTATTTCCTGCTGGTGCTCTTGCTGCTGGTTCTGGCGGTACATCCAGAAGCCAGAGGCGCTCGATTAAAAGATCTGGCGGCGATCAAGGGCGTCCGCGTGAATCAGCTCATGGGATATGGTCTGGTGGTCGGGCTCAATGGGACCGGCGACAAGTCGCGGACCCAGTTCACCAATCAGGCCCTCGCCAATATGATGAACCGCCTGGGGCTCCACGTTACCGACAGCGAGATGAATGTGAAAAACGTGGCTGCCGTTATGGTGACCGGCGATTTGCCGCCGTTTGTCAGAAACGGCAGTAAGATTGATATCACGGTATCTTCCGTGGGTGATGCAACGAGTCTTGAGGGCGGCACTCTGTTGCGGACGGTTCTGCGCGGAACTGACGGCAATGTATACGCCGTCGCCCAGGGGCCACTTGCGCTGGGCGGCTATGGGGCATCCGGCGAGGCCGGATCTGTGACCAAGAATCATCTGCTTACGGCCCGGATGACAAGAGGGGCCACCGTGGAACGCGAAGTCCCTCTGCGACTGAACGGCCGGGAAACCCTGACACTGGCCCTTTTTAATCCCGACTTTACCACTGCCCGGCGAATTCATAGCGCCATTAACGCTTTTGCCGGGGCGGAAGTGGCTAAGATCGCCGATTCCGGCACCCTGCTAATCAATATTCCGGAATCCCGTCAATATGGAGTACCGGCGTTTATTGCCGATATTGAAAGCCTGGAAGTGGTGCCGGATATGTGCGCCAAAATTGTCGTTAATGAAAAGACCGGCACCGTGGTGATTGGCGAAAATGTCCGGATCTCAACAGTGGCAATTTCCCACGGCAACCTGAGTATAACGGTGGAGGAGACTGAGCAGGTTTCTCAGCCCGCGCCCTTTTCGGAAGGGGAGACGGTTATCGTACCGCAGACTTCTATCAGCGTGGAAGAGGACAAGAGTAATGTGATTTTAATGCCCGAAGGACCGACCATCGGGCATCTGGTCAGGGCGCTGAACGCCATCGGGGTGTCGCCCCGTGATCTGATCAGTATATTTCAGAGCATCAAGGCGGCCGGCGCCCTTCAGGCCGAGCTCCAGATTATCTGATGATGCGATGAAACGTTTTAACCATCAATGCACAAAGAGGTGATCCATGACAGTCAATAACAGCACAAGCGTTGCCACTCATCTGAATGCTGCCAGCTTGAACCGAATTGTCGGCAGAAGCGCGGTTGCTTCCAAGCTCCAACGGGATATCGCCGCTGTCCGGCAGGCCAGCGACACACGATTTGCTGTGGCAAATCAATCCGATGGCAATGGCGGTGACGATGACCGCCTGAAAAAAGCCTGTGTGGATTTCGAGGCCGTACTGATGAATATGATGTTCCAGGCCATGCAAAAGACAGTTCCCCGAGACGGCATCTTCGGCGACAGCCTGCAGCAGGATATTTTTAACTCCATGTACTATCAGAAACTGGCTCAGGGCGGGGCCGAAGGAGACGGGATGGGACTGGCGGCCGCGTTGTATGGCCAGCTCAGCCCTGATGAGGCGGCATGATGACGTCATTGGCGGACCGGCAGATTGCCACAGGAGGAAGTGCAATGATAATAGTTGAAACAATTGAAACGCTGTTGCATGAAAAATTTTTATTGTACCGGGATCTGGAAGAATGGCTGCGGCAGGAGCGTCGCATGCTGCTGGATCGACAACTGGATACCGATGTCCTGTGGGGGTTTTCCGGAAAGAAGCAGGACACGGTCCACAAGATCGAAAAGGTCCGCGGCAAGATTCTGGCGGTTTTGACCGAGGCGTCGATAGACCATGAGATGACGCCGGAGAATTTTTCCATGAGCACGGTTATTTCGCTTTTGCCGGGTGGCGAAAGCCGGAACATGAAATCGTACCAGGTATCGTTGATGGCACTGAAGCGGGACGTGATGGCCCTGGCCAGAGAGAACAAAGAATTTGTCAATGAGAAGCTGGACATGGTGAATGGGTTGATGGCGATCATTACCGGCCATGCAAAATCTCAGACAGGATACGGGCAGGGGTTTCCCGGCGGGTCTGTCCGGGACACCGAGGGCGTCAACATGTTTCTTCATAAGGAGGCCTGATTATGGGCGGATTAAATGCTGTTTTGGATATTGCCAAGTCTGCATTGTTTGCCCAGCAGATCAGCCTGCAGGTGACCGGCCAGAATATTGCCAATGTGGACACGGAAAATTATTCCCGTCAAAAGACTCCCCATACGGCCAAGCAGCCGGTCAGTTATGCCGGATTTATGATGGGATTCGGCGTTGAAATCCAGGAAGTCATCCGAAGCTGTGACGAGATGCTGGAAAGCCGTCTTGTGGATGAGACATCGGCGCTGGCAGCATTTGAGCAGAGCAGCGAATACCTGACTGTGGTGGAAAGCATTTTTGATGAGGATGCCGAAAACAGCATCAGCAATCTGATGTCGGATTTCTGGAATGCGTGGAGCGACCTTGCCAATATGCCTGAAGGGTCGGCAGAGCGGGTGGCGGTGTATGAAAAGGCCACGCTGATCGCTGAACGGTTTAACAACCTGCGGACCGAGCTTTATGATCTGGAAATCGAGATTGAGCGCCGGATCAACGCCGAAGTACCGGATGTCAATCAGATCGCTGAAGAAATTGCTGAATTGAACGGCAGTATTGTGGGCATTGAGGTCTCTCAGAACGCAAATGATCTGCGGGATCAACGCAATGCCTTAATCAAAGAGTTGTCAGAATCAGTTAATGTGCAGACGTTTGAGGAGCCCAACGGTTCCATAACAGTGAATACGGCCAATGGTAAACCCCTTGTGAACGGGGCCGATGCCTATACCCTGGATTGGCGGGGCGGACGTCTGCTTTACACCACGCCCAATGGTGGCAGCGTCGATGTCACGGATGAAGTGAGTGACGGACGTATTGCCGGCTGGCTGGATATGCGGGACGGATACCTGGCCAAATACAAGGCTGATCTGGATGTGCTGGCAGAGGCCCTGATCTGGACGGTGAATAAACAACAAAGCACCGGTGCCGGGCTTGAATACTACACAGGCGATCAGGCAGGAACCTATGCCACAGACAACAGCGGCCTGCTGTCTACCTTGACCTTTGGTGATAAAATTGACTATACAAAGGACTTCAAGCTGTGGATAAAAGATACCGCGGGGGGCACTCCGCAGTATTCGACGGTGAATATCGATATGGGGCTATCCGGTGCCGACGCGGATACCTGGGCCGGCGCTGCCGCCGGTGCCACCAATTATAAATACGTTTTTACGGTAACGGAAGGCGGCAGGGTATCGGGTGATATTCTGGTGACCGAAACCGATGGTATCGGGCTCGGGGCCGACCAGACCGGAACGGATTTCAGCGACGCTCTGGATAATGCCATTGCCAGTCAGACCGTTACGGTTTCCGACGGCTCCTCCACCTATACCATCGATATTGCGGACAGCGGTGGCGATGCCACCCGGTCGGCCACTGCCATTGCCGAAGCGCTGTCGCGGCTGGACGGGGTCACGGCCTATGCATCCGGTAGTCGTATGGACCTTGGGGGCGTCTCCCTTGGCGCACTCACCGGCAGTGAAGGCGACAACGTGACGTTTATGCTTTATGCAGGGGGGCGATCCCAGGCGGTCTCCTTCCAGGTGGGTGAAGACGATGCCACCACGCAAAGCAATTTTTTAAATGCTCTGGATACGGCTGTTGATGCAATCAATACCTTGAATGATGACGAAGACCTCGCTTTGGCCGGCAGTGGTGATACGCTGACAATCACCAGCGACAGCGGAACCACGCTGGGTATCGAAAATTTTTCCTATACCGATAATACGGCTGTTGCCATCGGCAATTTTGGCGGTACACCGGTGGGTGATACCGTCTCCTTTGAACTGGCCGATGATACGGCCGGCACCAACGGCATTACGGTTTCATTTGTAAAAGGCGGCACAGCAGCCGAGGATGCACAGAATCTGTACACGGCGCTGACCGCAGGCGGCACCGCGGCAGCACTGACCAGTACGGGCTATACCTTTCGATTGGACGCGGTCAATGATCGGGTGGTTATTCATCGGGACGGGGGAAGTGATTTTGCCGTGGACAATCTTCGGGATGACAATGGTGGCGTGGCTGCCACGGCGGATGTGCACATTCAGGATGCCGGCGCAACGACCCTGGATGGCGCTGCCGTGACGCCGGTTTCTTTGACCGAAGGCGGGGACGAAGATGTCCTTGCGGCGGCAGTAGCGGCCGGCGCCCGTTCTGTCTCCTTTAATACAGCTACAGTCACGGAAGGGGGTGGTACGGACAGTGCCGCGGTGACCGGGACGGTGACGATATTTATGGATCCGGGGTATACGATTGAATCGGATACAGCGGGAAATGTGGTTGGTGCCGGTGGAATTTTCAATGCCGGCGCCGGCGTCAGTGCCACCACCGGACAATCCATCATCACCCTGGGCGGAGAAAACGGATTCGCCAATTTTGATGTGGGTGACACCATCTCCTTTGATGTGGATGGCACAGCCGTGAGTTACACAGTGGGGGCCGGGGATGATACGCCGGCAGAATATGCGGCGGGCCTGGAAACCGCCCTGAACGCCGCGGGTCTGGGCGCGGCCTACACTGTCATGCGGAACAACGCGTCTGTATCAATTTTGAGGACCGACGGATCCACCATCAGCATCACCAATTTTGCCGACGACGACGGTTCCGGGTCGGGCAATGCCGCAACGCTTGCGGTACGTACCGGCACCGGACTGGGAACCACAAGACCGGATAACCAACTTTTGGATGCCGGGGGGACCGATTCGGCCACGTCCCTGTTTTACGGCTCCGACGGAACGATAGCCTGGGAAAAATTCACAGATACCGGCAATCCTACCGGTGACAGCGGTACCATTGACGTATCGGGAGACGGCCCGTTTGCCGTTGACGGCACACTGACCGTGGATTTTGACACCGGATCACTGGTGGCTGGCAATACCTTTACGGTAAACACCGACGGCACAGGCGCGGTGGATCCCCTTGCCATGTCCGTTTCCGGCGTTGCCAACAGTGTGCTTGATACCTATACCTTTGAAGCTGTTTCCGGCGGGACCATCGGGACCGATATCATTGAACTGGAATGGACCAACAGCATTACTTCCGGGACGATCACCCTTGATACCAACGGCTGGATTGAAACGCCTCAGGACGGGCTTATCGACGGCATGACTATCGATTTTTCATCCGGTACGCTGTTTGACGGGGATGAATTTACCATGACAACGGACAAAGACGGCAGTGCCACGGTCCAGTATGCGTCAGATTGGCACTGGACGCTTGAGTCTTTCAAGGACCAGTTCAATCGGCAATCTGCAGGCATCCAGGCAGAAGTTACCGCTGAAAATAAATTGAATCTGTCAGAAACCGATCAGGGGCTACGGCTGACCAATATGCGATTTGTGGACACCGAACAGCCTTCCGGAACAGATGCCGGCATTGATCCGGGCAATACAACCGTGACGGTGGATAATTATGATGCCTTTGCAACGGCGGCAACCGGGTTCCGGGTGCAGCGCCAGGATGATGAGTGGTCCGTTCCCGCATCGCTCTATTCGGGTGTGGATGTGGATGTAATGGCCCTGGATGACCTGGATATGGATAACGGGTTTTATGTGACCCTGGACGGCGTCCGGGCATTTACCGTTGAATTTGGCGCGTCCGTGGCCAATGACGGTTATATCGAGTTTGATATCGCCAGTGTGGCCGGGGGTGATTACAGCTACGCGTTTTCCGATGATGAGGCAAGCGATTCCGGCCTTGCGGCTGCCCTTGGGCTGAACACTTTCTTCACAGGGAAAGACGCCAGTACCATCGCAGTCAATGATGTGATGGATGACAAAAGCCGGATAGCGGCCGCAATGATTGATGCCGATTCCGGAGAAATATCTGCCGGAGACAACCGGAATGCGCTGGCAATGGCAGGCTTGCAGCAGGCAGCAGACGAACGCGCCGAGTGGTCGTTTGCAAGGGGCAGTGATGCCACTTCCACCAGCCTGAATGCCTCAATTGAAAAATACCATCAGTCATTAATAAGTGCTATCGGCGTGCATGCCAAAAGTGTCGCCCGCGAGGTGGAGTACAGCAAAACCATGGTGCTGGAGGTGACCGATCAACGGGACGCCGTTTCCGCTGTATCTCTGGACGAAGAAATGATCAATCTGATGCAATACCAGCACGCTTATTCCGCGGCTGCCAAGCTTTTCACTGTTACCGATGAAATGATGGAGACGTTGATCAGTACACGATAGTCAGGAGAATGGACCATGAGAGTGACCCACAGTACCATTTATGATACTGCCCAGTATAATCTCGGCAAGAATCTGACAGATCTGGAAAAAGCCAATGAAATTGTATCCACCGGTAAACGGATCAACCGTCTGGCAGACGACCCTGTGGGGCTGGCCCAGGTTCTTGGACTGAAGTCTTCCGTGGCCGCAATTAATCAGTATAAACGGAATATTGGTGCCGGCGAGACCTGGCTGGGGGCGGGAGAAACCGCCCTGGACAGTGTTAATAATCTCATTTCAGAGGCAGAAGTCATCTGTGAACAGATGGCTAATGGTACCTACAGTGCCTCCGAGCGGATATCAGCCGCGGAACGTATTCAGGGTATTCTCGAACAGATTGTTCAATTTGCCAATACCGAAGTAAACGGCCAGTATATTTTCAGCGGCGGTCGGACCGATACCCGGCCGTTTACCACTGACAACGAATCAAATCCGCAAATGGTGACCTATGCCGGGGATGATTCGCCCTTCTCCATCAAATCCGGTCCCCAATCGGATGTAGTGGTGGGCTTTGACGGGGCCGCCGTATTCGGCACGACCACCGTGACGATCGATGCCTACAACAACAGCCTCGATTTCAGCGAAGACTATGGGGCCACCGAACTGACCGCCACGATTCCCGATGGTACCTATACAGCCGATGAACTGGCCGCGGAAATTCAAACCCAGATGCGGGCCGTGTCAGCCAACAGTGTGGATTATGAGGTCAGTTACGATGCAGCCAGCGGCCGTTTTATGATTCGGGATGGTCCTTTTGCCGGCGATGTTGCAGAAGTGCAGCTGCTCTGGAACAGCGGCACAAATTCGGCAAACAGTATTGGCGCGGTTCTGGGCTTTTCCGCAACGGCTGATAGCACGGGAAGTGATACCTATGCCGGCAGTGACGGCATTCAATGGGGGATATTTAAAACAATGCTTGATGTTAAAGATGCGCTGGAAACCGATGATGCCGATCGTGTGGCCGCGCTGATGACGGTTCTGGGTACCCACTACAACAGCGTTACCAGCACCATGTCGGAAGCCGGTTCCAAGGCGCTTCGGCTTGAACTCCGAAAAACAACCATTGAAGACCTGAAGTTGCAGTATACGGACCGCCAGTCATCCATTGAGGATGCGGATGCCACGGAAGCCATATCAGATCTTTCTCAAAAAGAGTTCGCCTATAAAGCTTCACTGGCCGCCACGTCCAAGGTGATCAGTATGAGTCTGGCAGATTATCTGTAAGTCTGAAAATTCGGGAAAAGAATTTTGATGTTAGCCATGGAGGGCGCAATGCTGGTGCTGACACGAAAAGTTAATGAAAAGGTCAGGCTGGGCGATGACATCGTTGTGACGGTGGTTCAGCTGGAAAAAGGAAGCGTGAAGCTGGGGTTTGACGCCCCAAAGCATGTACCGATTCACAGAGACGAGGTGTATGAGAAAATTCGTCACGCAAATGTGCGGTCAGCCACCGGTTCGCCCGGCGATATTGAAGATGCCGCAAAAATCTGGCAACAAAAAAAGACGGAGAATAGACGTGAAACTTAAGACGGTTCAATTCGGTACTATTGACGTGGCCGAAGATCGGATCATTGATATGCCGGCGGGCATGCCCGGCTTCCCGGATCGAAAGCAGTTTGTCGTACTGGCGCTTCCCCGCACCCATCCGTTTTTGTGGTATCAGAGTGTAAGTGACCCGAATCTGGCTTTTTCAATTATCAATCCCTGGCTCTTTGTTCATGATTATGTGCTGGATACCCGGCCTGTGATCGACGAAATGGGATGGGCCAGAGAAGAGGAAACCTCACTCGAGGTATATGCGATTGTCAATGTGACAAAAAAACAGGCCGATGAGATTACCGCTAATCTCATGGGCCCGCTCGTAATTAATCCAACCCGCCGGGAAGCGGTCCAGTTTATTGTTTACAACAGTCCCTACTCCCATATCCATCCGGTTTTCAGAAGAAACTGATATTATTGCCTCTGTTTCAAGCCATCAGGCCTTGTCGTTAACCAGTTTACCCACCATTTCTTCCATTTTGGCATAGAGTTCCATCAACTCCTCTGAGGGAATCTGCTTGATCACCTTTCCCTCCTCTTCTGAGACAATCTGTGCAATAATCCTGTCGGTCTTGCCATTTACCTTCAGTTTCAGATTCCATCCGGTCGTTTTCAGAAACTCATCAACTGCCCTAGCAATTTGTTCGAGGTGGCGGGTGAGCTGTCCGGTTTCTCCATGTTTGGGGCCATTTTTTTTCTGACTTGCCTCTACAATCTTCAGCCCGTCCTGTTGCCCATTGGTTTCCTTCCGGGCCCGGATCTCCGGTTCTGCCGGCTTTATTTCCGGTGGTTTTACTGGGTTAATTGATTTTATGTCCATTATCATCTCCCCGGACGTCTTCGTCCTGAAAAACAGGTATTTTCCTTTAATATCTCATCGGCAGTTTATATGAAAAACTTAAACACAAAATTTCATGAAATATCTGGGTGTCGACTGCCCTTCCTCTTATTAGGGATTTTATTCAGGTATGGCAAAAAGCATGCCTGTTTACCATTTATTCCCCGGTATCCCTCAAGTTTTGCGCGTCCCATGCCGATAAGGATTAATAAGACAATGACATCAATATGCTGATCAAATTTATACAAAGGAGGTGATACGCAGGTTGTTTGCTTCTTCCGGCACGGAAGCCGGAGGATCCCGTCAGCTTCATATGTCACGCCGTTTCGGGCTTTCGTCTGAAACAAAAACCATAAATTGATTGATCAAGGAGGATAAGCGTATGGCTCTTTATGTTAATCACAATATGATGGCGATGAACGCCGCACGGAACCTGGGAACGATCTATGACAACCTGTCGAAATCGACCCAGCGTTTGTCATCGGGACTCCGGGTAAACTCGGCAGCGGACGATGCGGCCGGTCTGGCAGTCCGGGAGCAGCAGCGTTCAGACATCGCCACTCTTAACCAGGGTATCCGGAACGCGTCCGACGCCATTTCCATGATTCAGGTGGCAGAAGGTGCGCTCCAGGTTGTTGACGAAAAACTCATTCGTATGAAAGAACTGGCGGAACAGGCCGCAACCGGTACCTATACCGATGCCCAGCGCCAGATTATGCATGATGAATACGATCAGATGGCCCAGGAAATCACCCGTATTTCCGAAGCCACCGACTTTAACGGCCGGCAGCTGTTAAACGGTGATCTGTCTTCGGGGTTGAAAATTCATTTTGGTACGGGCAATGACTCGGCTCAGGACTACTATTATGTCGCCATCGGCAACATGACCGCTGAAGCCCTGGCCGTCAATGCAGGTAATGCAGAGCAGGCCGCTGTTGACAGTCAGGCGGCGGTAACCACCCAAGCTGCTTATGCCAGTATTGCCAGTCAAGGTGCTGTGACCAGTATCGCCTCAGTCGGTTCCCAGGCGTCGGTGGCGGCTTCAGCATCTGCGGGCTCTGTGGCATCTGCCGGAACCGCCGGATCACTCGCATCCGTTGCTTCAAGGGCATCGGTAGGATCGCAGGCGTCCCTTGGGGCCATCGCATCTGTGACCTCTCAGGCCGCCGTGAGCAGCGCCGCTTCCCAGGGATCAGTGGCCAGTCAGGCGTCTATTAGTTCTCAGTTGTCTTTGGCATCCCGCGCTTCAGCAGCGGCCATCGGTACAGTGGCATCTGTGGCGTCAGCCGCTTCTCAGGGCGCCGTGACATCTCAGGCCAGCGTTGCCTCCCAGGCAAGCACTGCTTCTACGGCTTCTCAGGGATCGGTGGCCTCAAGAGCGGCCGTGGCCTCCCAGGGGTCTTATGCTTCGACCGGTTCAGTGGCCAGTGTCGGCTCTAAGGCCGTCGGTGCATCCAGAGGTTCTGTGGCTTCATATGGGGCTATAGCAAGCGAAGCCGCTTATGCCGCGGTTTCCAGTCTGGCCAGCCAGGGATCCGTTGCATCTGTTGCCTCCCAGTCAGCTGTAACCGCACAGGGGTCGGTGGCCTCTCAGGCATCGGTTTCCGCCTATGGCGTTTCGCTGAGACAACAGGATAGTGCTCAGCAGGCATTGGCCGCCATTGATTCGGCCATCCAGACCAAGGATGAACAGCGAGCTAGCCTCGGTGCCAAGCAGAACCGGCTTGAAAATACCATTACCAACCTCACCATTCAGGCCGAAAACACCCAGGCGGCTGAAAGCCGTATTTCGGATGTGGACGTGGCAAACGAGATGACGGCGTTCACCAAAAACAACATCATGGCCCAGGCGGCAACCGCCATGCTTGCCCAGGCCAACCAGCTGCCGCAACTGGCGATCCAGCTGATCGGTGGATAAGCCACTACGGCTTAAACATAAGCAAAAAAAGGGGGGAGCAAAATGCTCCCCTTTTTTTTGACGGCTTCGTAAAAAGTCCAATTTCTTTGTTGCGCTGCATCTCTCGTCATGTCACGTACGACTAAGTACGCTCCATTCCTCGAGATTTGCGCGCCGCGAACTTGAACTTTTTACTTTGCCGTCCCAAAATTGACTTTTTACGGGACTATCTTTTTTGTGGTTTGAAAAACTGCCTGCTTCGTAAAAATATCCCCCCACCCCCTCACCTGGCGCAGCGTTTTCCCATCCATTGGATCAGACTGCCTCAAAGAGGTGCGATTTTTAAAAATATGGCAAAAATAATAGAAAAAAGGAGAAAATGGGAGTTTACAGTAATTTTACCGGGTGTTGATAAAATGTTCATAACGTTTTAACTGTCGGTAATGGATGAGAATACCAATAAGAATAAAATTGATAAAAAAATCAGTTGTATGATTTTTAATGATGTTTTTTTTGTTAAAAAACAATGAGATAAATGGCTTGCAGATGGCGTCTGCCTAAATGGGAAAATTGGGATTTTCACGGTTTGACGAGGCCGCGGAGATCATTTAAAACATACGTGCAGTTCAAAAGAACTGTATCGAACAAACATTTTATTGTTTCCCCAATGAATGTGACGTTTTAAGGTTCGTTAGAATATCCGGATTAACGGTCTGCACTGATTAATCCGGATATTCGACGAATACCCCCCTGAACGGACGGCGGTAATTATGTCCGTAATTTACTCAGCATATTGTTTGTTCGAATAATCATTCATCTGTTTTTAATTCCATTTATATCATTATTGTTGTTTTCGACAGAAGGAAGGGGCTTTGGGTATGGAGAAAAAGTGCTACAGCATTGCGGTGGTAGATGATGACGATCTGTTTCGGCGAACCACATCCAATGTGTTGGAGAGGAAGATGCAGCAGGATGTACTGTCCTTTGAAAGCGGGGAGGAAGCCTTTGATCATTTGGAAAAACTCAATGGGATTGACGTTATTCTTTCTGATATTAATATGCCCGGCATGAACGGGCTTGAATTTCTTGAAAAGGTTAAGCAGAAATATCCTCAGAAAATATGTATCCTTATGTCAGGGTATCCCGGGAATGAGCAAACCGCAATAAAACGCGGGGCGGACGGCTATATAAGCAAGCCGTTTTCTATGCGCAAGCTGTCGGATCTGATGGAGACGCTGGATATCCAGTGACATCCACTGCCCCGCATTCAGCCGGATAATGCTATTTTGCCCAGTTTTCTGCGTTCGGTTCTGCTTTGGACCATCCGCGTGCGTCAACTTTTCTTTATGGTTGGAACTTTCGCTTTTCTTGAACGCGACCCGAAATATCTGATTGATGGAAAGGCGCTGGTTTGGATGTTTCAGGTTGAGTCCGGCTGAAAGACGCCGAGTTTAACCGGGATCCACCATGTGATACCGAAAACAAGGGTGTTGATTACCGTTTTTCCCGGTGTATATCCGGCTTTTTTGGCAATGGGCAGGGCAGCGATCAGTTCCAGGGGGTGGCCTGCTATCCACAACAGCGCGATCACAATCCACAGCGTGTGGATGAGACCTGTCAGCGGAACGATCAGGCCCAGAAGGACAAATCCCCAACCGAAAATGGCGCCGGCCATGTTTCCGTACCAGAAGGGTTTGCTTTTCGGCATTTCCTTTACCTCCAATTTGTCTTGACATCTTTTTAACTGCCACTCAGAATAGACAGCTTAAAATGATTATTGCAGAGAGTCAAGAATGCATCCTTTGTGGAAAAAAGATGACAATACGAACAGGCCGGTATGCCTTAAATGCGGTGGTACCATTGACCTTCGCAGAACCTGAACGGCTGTTTTACTCCGTTGCAGGTCATGCAACACCGATTTTCCGGTTGAAAAATACAAGGATTTGATGGACCAGTTTCTTGAATCCCAGCTGGCCAATATTCCATGTGACCGGTTATGATCCGGATAAGCGGGATAATTCCAACCAATGCGGGAAGTATATACAGAAATAGACATTCATGCGCCCGTGGCGGCGGTGTGGCGGATTCTTGTTGATCTTGAGGCATACCGGGAGTGGAATCCGTTTATTCTGGAATCGCACGGCAGGGCAATGGTGGGAGAGCGTCTTGTCTGCCGGCCCGCGTTAAAAACCGGTAAATCATTTACTTTCAGGCCGGTGGTGACCCGCCTTGTTGAAGAACGGGAGTTTGCCTGGGAGGGCCATGTCCTGATGCCCGGTATTGCGGATGGCCTTCATGTGTTTTCGCTGGTGCCCCTGAGCAGGAACCGGACCCGGATGGTTCATCGCCAGACTTTCAGCGGTCTGTTGATCCCCTTTTTGTGGTGGCGGATTGCGCCCATTGCCCGGCAGGGGTTTGTGAAAATGAATACTGCTTTGAAAGCACGGGCGGAAAGCCGGGGGCAAACCGCCGTGCCATAAAAGTACAGCGGTTTTATTAATGTGGTGTTGCACGGGTTATTTTACAACATACGGCATCAGTAGTTCTTTAAGGGTCCCATCGGCGATCTTCTGCTTCATGACCGGTTGTATCCGGGGGATCAGGGCCTCATGTTTTTTGTTCAGCAGGAGGTGCAGAGGAACGGTGAGCAGCGGTGTTTCGAGCATGGTGAAACCGGCAAATTGGGGGTTGGCTTTCAGAAAGCGTATTGACTCGCGTTTTAGCACAAGCGCTGCGTCGACTCTGCCTGCCTGAAGCATAGCAAACAATGAATCCAGGCTGTCCACCATACGCCGGTCAAGGCCGGTTGTGATTTTTTCTGTTGCGGGATACCCACGTAAAAAAGCGATTTTGTATGGCTTCAGGCTCTCCGGCCCATTGACGGCGAATGTCTGCCCTTTTGTATAAACAACCACCTCGATTTTTGCCAGCGGAACCGGCACGGTCACGATCTTTTCTGACTTTTCTGCCACATACGCGGGCAGCAGAACAATGCCGTCCTTAGTGCCGGTTGCCACACCATGAATCCCCCGTTTGATGGGTTCTTTTGCGATGCTGATGCCATAACCGGTCTCACCAAAAACCATTTCCAGAAATCGTTGATAGCCGTTTATCACATCGGACGTATCGTCGCTTACGGAGAAATTAAGTATCTTTGTCTCCATGGCACTGGCTGAAGACGATATCAGAACCATACAAAAGGTGAACATCATAATTTTTTTTAAAATGTTCATGGCGCCTCCTTGTCTCTTTTTTGGGGGACCGTCATCTGTATTTTTGAAAAAGCGGCTTTCTGGTTTTAATGCCGTGAGAGGGGTGATGCAGGATAACAACAGTGCAATACATTCATCCAGATATTTTTATAATACATAAAACAGGTTGATTTTGCAAGAGAAAAAGTGATTCACAGGTCAATGCCGAACAGGCGGCAGGTGTTTCCCCACAGGGTTTTTGCCAGTTGTGCCTGCGGTTGATTCTTCACCGCAGCCAGCTTTTCAAAGACAGTTTTGACAAAGGCCGGTTCATTGCGTTTGACCCGGTTCCGGTCGGGCGTGGGGGTCAGATATGGCGCATCGGTCTCGATGAGCAGACGGTCTGCCGGAATATCAGTCACCAGTTCGCGTAGCGCCTTTCCCCGGCCTTTTATTGTAAGCACACCGGTGATCCCGATATAGAGCCCCATGTCAAGATAGGCATAAAGTTCTTTCCGGTTCCCGCTGAAGCAGTGAACAACGCCTTTCAAACCGCCGGCAGCCTCGGAGTGGAGAATATCGAGAAACCGGCCGCTGGTATCGCGCTCATGGAATATCAGGGGCAGATCCAATGCCATGGCTTCGTTTATCTGCCGGATGAACCATTTTTCCTGGTCCGCCTGCGGCGAGAACATGCGGTTAAAGTCCAGCCCGGTTTCTCCCCAGGCCCGGACCTTTTCTGTACGCCCGGCAATATTCCGCAATGTTTCAATGGCGACTTCACTGCAATGGGCCGCATCATGGGGATGAATCCCCACCGACGCATATAGCCCTTCATATTGATCCGCAAGATTTGCCGCTATTTGTGAGCTTTCGGGCGTTATCCCCACCACCATGCATGCGACCACACCGGCTGCGCGAGCCCGCGAGAGCATATCATTAAAGTCCTTGCGATAACATCTGTCGTCGAGGTGGCAATGGCTGTCAAAGAGTTTGAGTATACCCAAAGTGCTTGTAGCCGTCTCGTTCATGGTTCTTTATTTATCTCCACATCTGTGTTATAGTTCCGGTTTCAGGCTATATCATAAATTTTCTGTTATCGCTATAAATGCTTACGGTTGTTTTAACGCAATATATCGATTGTTTGACGCTGAACCGGAAGGAGGCTCGTCGTGTTTAAAATTGTAAAACGCCAGGAAATGGCACAGGGAACGGTGGTGCTCAATGAAATCGAGGCACCGCTGATTGCCGCCAAGGCAAAGCCGGGGCAGTTTGTGATTCTGAAAGCCAATGAAACCGGCGAGCGGATTCCCCTGACCATGGCGGAGGCAGATAAAGAGAAGGGCACGATTACGGTTATATATATGGTGGTTGGCAAAAGTACGGCCCTGTTTGCGGACCTGCAGGAAGGGGACGGGTATATGGATGTTATCGGTCCGCTGGGCGCCCCCACCCATATCGAGAAAGTGGGAAAGGTGGTCTGTGTCGGGGGCGGCACGGGGGTAGCAGTCCTTCACCCCATCACCCGGGCGTTTAAGGAAGTCGGGAATCAGGTAACCTGTATTATCGGTGCAAGGAATAAGGATCTGCTGATTCTGGAGGACCGGATGAAAGCGGCATCTCACGATCTTCGTATTTGTACGGATGACGGATCTTACGGACACCACGGCTTTGTTACGGATGTACTCAGGGATGTGCTGACGCAAAACAGTGATATGAAGCTGGCCGTGGCAATCGGGCCGGTGCCCATGATGAAGGCGTGTTCCGCGCTGACAAAAGAGTTTGGCGTTAAAACCATGGTCAGTTTGAATCCCATTATGGTGGACGGTACCGGTATGTGCGGCGGCTGCCGGGTATCCGTGGGCGGAAAGACCCAATTCGCCTGTGTGGACGGACCGGAGTTCGACGGGCATCAGGTGGATTTTGACGAGCTTTCCCTTCGGCTGAAAGCGTACACGGAAACTGAAAAAGAGAGCCATCAGTGTTATTTGAAGCAGAAAACCGGCGCGTAAATGTGATGGCTTTTTTACATACCGGTATCGGAGAGACCAATGACGGAAAACGGAAAAAAGAAGAAAATCGAGCGGCAACCCATGCCGGAACAGCCCCCCAAAGAGCGGGCGAGAAATTTTGACGAGGTCCCTCTGGGACTTTCTCCGGAGGCGGCGGTGATGGAGGCGCGGCGCTGCCTGCAGTGCAAAAAGCCGGCTTGTGTGGAAGGCTGCCCGGTACATGTGGATATTCCCGGCTTTATCGGATTTATCCGGGATGGTGACTTTACCGGTGCCATTCAAAAGATATGGGAACGCAACAGCCTGCCCGCGGTGTGCGGTCGGGTCTGCCCCCAGGAACTCCAGTGTGAAGGGCGGTGTATCCTGGGCAAAAAGGATGCGCCCGTGGCCATTGGTAACCTGGAACGGTTTGCCGCAGACATGGAGCGGGCCGAGCGCAAAGCGGGCATTCCGGAAAAAGCCCCCGCAACCGGTAAGGAAGTGGCCGTGGTTGGATCGGGCCCGTCCGGACTCACGGTGGCCGGCGATCTGGCCTTGAAAGGCCATAACGTTACTATTTTTGAAGCATTTCACAAACCCGGCGGGGTACTTGTTTACGGTATACCCGAATTCCGTCTGCCAAAGGAGATCGTGTTTTCAGAGGTAGAGGGGCTCAAATCTCTGGGGGTTACACTGGAAACAAATATGGTGATCGGTCGAAGCCTCACGGTGGACGAACTGTTTGAGCAGGGATACGACGCCGTTTTTCTGGGCGTCGGGGCCGGGCTTCCCATGTTCATGAATGTTCCGGGTGAAAACTATGCCGGGGTCTTTTCCGCCAATGAATATCTTACGCGGGCCAATCTTATGAAGGCTTACCGGTTTCCGGAGTATGACACACCGGTTATCAGGGGTAAAAACGTGGTGACGGTCGGCGGCGGGAATGTGGCCATGGATTCGGCCCGTACCGCGCTTCGACTGGGCGCTGAAAATTCCTATATTGTCTACCGTCGGTCAAAGGATGAGCTTCCGGCGCGATCCGCTGAAGTTCACCATGCGGAAGAGGAGGGCGTTGAGTTCCGCCTCTTGACCAACCCGACCCGGTTTTTTGGGGATGAAAACGGTCGTGTAACGGGAATGGAGGCATTGAAAATGGAGCTTGGTGAGCCCGACGCCTCGGGCCGGCGGCGGCCCATTCCCGTTGAAGGGTCTGAATTCACCATTGACTGTGACCTGGTGATCATCGCCATCGGTGCCGGTGCAAACCCCCTGCTGACCAATGCCACCGAGGGACTTCAACTCAACAAACGGGGATATATCGTGGCGGATGAGAAAACCGGCAAAACCACCCGTCGCGGCGTATGGGCAGGCGGCGATATTGTCACCGGTTCGGCCACCGTTATCCTGGCCATGGGCGCGGGAAGGATTGCGGCGGATTCGATGGATGATTTTCTCACCCTGGGCTGGTAGTCCGAATGGACTCGTGAAATATTCGGGCTAAAGGCTTCCGCTACATGGGCCGGGGCGTATGCCAAAATTTGAGGCAATTGTCGCAGCCCGTGTAGCGGAGGTCTTTAGACCTCCATCTCGAGTTTGGCGTTTCACTAGATATTCGCAGCCATATAAGTTGGGTTGAGCGCATGCGAAACCCAACATTTTTGAAGAATCACGAAAAAAGTATAAAAGCCCCACAAAAGCCGGACTCTCTATGGCCGGCTTTTTGTTATTGCATAAGTTGATCCATCTTTACCTGATAGGCCGGGTCCAGGGCTACCGCTCTTTTGAAGAATTTTTTTGCCTCGGTTTTATCCCCCTTTTCAAGTGCATCCACGCCCCGGGCAAAGAGCAGGGCCGCATCAATGCTGCTTTTTGAAGGAGATGCTGCCTCGGTCAGTTTTGTATCCATTGTTTTGGCAATTTTCCGGGCCAAGTCGTGTTCAAGGGAGAGAAAATCCTCGGTGTCGCCGGTAATGGATTCGGCCATGATCAATTCCCCGGTTTCCACCTGAATAATACGCAGATCAATCCGGACCTGTTTGCCCAACACCATGAATGCCCCGAAACCGATGGACTGAGCCCCCAGCAGCTTGCCGATTCTGGCGGCTGTTGAAGGATCAATGGTACCGGTTTGCCCCAGAGCGATCTCGTCCAGTAGGGCCCGGATCTTTTCCCGTTCGATTAGTTTAAAGGCCTCAGTGCTTATGTTGCTGAGTTCGGTCATCAGCATGACAGAAAGGCCGTTGCACAATGGATTGTATTTCTGGGCATCGGTGATGGAATTGTTCTCAAACGGGAGGATGGCCATGGTTCGGGTCGTTGCCGAAGCCTGGATGCCCGCTGACAGGAAAACGGTCAGTGTGATTATGAGAACAAAAAGATTGCGGAATTTCACGGCTTAACATCCTTATTATCAGTGAATGAGGGCGGCATGGCCGTTGCCATGCCGCCAGAATGATACAGTTTTGATATCTCTGTTAATGCCCGCCGCCGCCACTCAGCGAATCCTTGACTGCCTCATCCGCTGCATTCTGGTTTTCCACGGCATCGTTAAAGTTGGATTCAATCTGGGCCTTCATCTGCTGCGGTTCCATTTTATCCAGTGACGACATGCCATCGCTGGAATCATCCGGGCAGGTCTCCCGGCCGAGAATGGCCAGTTCGAAGCCCGGATCTGCAGCAATGGCTTTGTTAAAGTAATTCAGGGCAGTCTTCCAGTCTTCCTTATCCAGCGCATCCAAGGCTTTGCCGTAATACAGCACGGCATCCATATTTTTTGTGTGAATGGCGCCGATGGCATTTGCTTCGGCCGGATTCAAGGGGATATTGTTCATCTTTACTACATCCGCGGCAATGGCGCCGGGCAGTTGAAAGAAATTATCTTTTTTGACGGTGACCGCGGCATTGCCGATAACACGGCCTCTGGAAGCTGACGCAAGAGCGGTAACGGCTTGAATATCCTGGGACAGGGTGCCGGTCACAATATTCTCAGCTCCCAAGAGTTTCCCGGTTCGCGGGGCGGTTTTCGGGTCCACCACGCCGCTCTGACCCAATGCCATTTCATCCATCAGGGCCTGAAGCCGCAACCGCTCGACAATACGGATAGCATTGACTTTGGAAAGGTTACTGATCGTCATGGCAGCCAACGCCTTGCTGAATGCCTGCAAGTTCTTATCCTGCGTCATGTCGGCATAATAACAGATCGCATACGTATTGCTGTCAGGCTTGGCCGCGGCCAGTGATTTTTCTGCGGCCAGGGCTTCTTTAGCCAGCTTTTTGCTTTGTGCAATTTTGAGAAGTGTGATTTGTTTTTTGACGGCGGACTCAACAACGGGGCGGTCTTTGTCATTGAATTTTTCAAGGGTGGCAATGGCCATTTCATAGTTGTCCTGCGCCACATATACCAGCCCGAGGTAGATGGTGGCCTCGGGGTCGCCGGGTTTCAGTTGCAATGCCTTTTGCAGCATGGAAAGCGCTTTTTCCGTATCTCCTGTCTCAAGATAGGTCCGGCCCAGCATGTAATGTCCCTGAAAAGAGTCGGGGTGTGTTTCCAGGTAAGTGGTCAGTGCAGTAGTGGCAGCGGGATAGTCCCCCATCTGGAATTTCATGTCCCCAATCAACAAGGGGGAGCAGCCGGTCAGGCCGATCATCAGTGCACAAATGCATACACCGCCAAAAACTTTCATTAATCTCGTTGAACGTTTCATGGTTGGCAACCTCCAGGGTTTTTTTCCGGTCAGTTTATGTTGTTTTGAAAAGCGTGTGATTCGCCCGCAGGGTGAAATTTTTTGATATAAAATTGTTTTTATTCCGCAAATCCCAAATTACAATTTGTGATTTTAGAATGACTGCTAAATGTAATATAAACATATGAAATAATGAAATAAAGCAACCATTTTCAAAAAATTTCATGAAATATTCGGGTTAAGGTATGCAATATAGAGAAAATGATATCATAAAATCGATGAATGGTAAACAAGTGGTTCCGCAAAATTTGTGTAGTTTCACGGCAATAAGCCATCAGAATAAAAAAGCGCCGGGTTGGCCCGGCGCTTTTAAGGTATCGATACGGCACAATGCCGCTGGCGTTTCTTATTCGCCGGTGGCTGCCTTGTGAGCTTTGATTTCCACTTTTTCAGTGAGGCCCGCGTAGTATTCGCGAAGGATATCCAGGACTTCTTCGCGGCCGAAATGATCGGGCAGCGGGGTGCCTTCGGACAGGCCCTTGCGGAGCATGGTGCCGGACAGCAGCACCCGGTCTTCCTTTGAATGCGGGCATGTTCTGAGAGATGCCATGCCGTCGCATTTGTGGCAGTAGAAGGTCCAGTCAATCTTCAGGGGCATACAGAGCAGCGCCTTGCCGGGCTCTTCCGGGGTCGGGATCTTGTCAAAGATGGTCTGTGCTTCGAACATGCCGTAGAAGTCGCCAACACCGGCGTGGTCACGGCCAATGATCATTTTGGAGCAGCCGTAGTTCTGACGGAAAGTGGCATGCAGCAGTGCTTCCCTGGGGCCGGCATACCGCATATCCAGCGGATAGCCACCCTGAACCACATTCTCTTCCACAAAATAGTTTTTCACCAGGGTGTCGATGCATTTGACCCGGACTTCGGCAGGAATGTCGCCGGGTTTCAGGTTGCCGACCAGGGAGTGAATGTACACACCGTCACATACGTCCACGGCGATTTTGCACAGATGCTCATGGGAGCGGTGCATGGGGTTCCGAAGCTGAAGCGCGGCAATTTCCTTCCAGCCCTTTTCTTCAAAAATTTTGCGGGCAACTGCGGGACGGTGGTAAATGTCGGGATAGCGTTCCGGATAGTCACTTTCAGACAGGACTTTAACCGGACCGGCCAGGTTGACCTCTTTCTGGTTCATTACCATCTGAACGCCCGGATGATCATCTTCGGCGATCTTCCAGAATTCTTCAGGGGTCGGGGTGCCTTCGCCCATGAAGACCTTTTCGCATTCATATTCTTTGTTTTCCTTGGTCATCTCGTATTTTTCGGTGACCTTCATGGTGCCCAGAATCTCGTCCTTGGCCGGATCATAAAGTGCGACCTCGTCGCCTTCTTTAACCGCATCCGCGTCTTCCTGGGAAGCATCCAGGCATACCGGCACCGGCCAGAAGGTGCCGTCGGCCAGCAGGTAGTTGTCGCATACGCTTTTCCAGTCGGCTTTGGTCATGAAACCGGTCAGCGGGCTGAAACCACCGTTGCCGATCATGATCAGGTCGCCTTTGGCCCTGGGGCTCAGGGGAATTTTTTTCAAGCCTTCGGCCTTTTTCTTTTCCGCTTCAAGCTCGCTGCCTTCAAGAAGGCAGATGGTTAAACCTTTGCCGCCATGGGGTGGGATTAGGTTGCTCATTGTTAACAATCTCCTTTCACGTTTGATTGGGTTATTCCAAAAGCAATTGACTTGCATTAAGGTCTATGCATCTTTAAATCTGCAAAATATAAAATAGTTAGATTAGAATCAAACATATTTTTTGTCAATATAAATCTTGTGAGCCGTGCCTGTTTTTGCGATAATGCACGCGGCGCACAAAACCCTAGGAAGATCCCCGGTGACATGACGCATCATTATATATAGATAACAGGAGGTATCATGATCGAAACATACCTTGCCAATGGAGAAAAACGGGCTAAAGACAATATTCCGCCTGAGCCGCTGTCGGCGGCTCAGACAGAGGAACTCTGCCGGATGCTGGCAGCCCCGCCTGCAGGCAGTGAAAAACGGTTGGTCGAACTGCTGGCCAACCGGGTGCCGCCGGGGGTGGATGATGCCGCAAAGATCAAGGCGGATTATCTCGGTGCTGTTGCCCGGGGCGAAACCACATCTCCGTTGATCAGCCCGGCGGCGGCGGTGGAACTACTCGGGACCATGCTGGGTGGCTACAACATTCAATGGCTTATCACGTTTCTGGATGATCCCGGACTGGCCCCGCTGGCGGTCAAAGAACTGGCCAACGCAATATTTGTGTTCGATGCCTGCTCAGATGTTGCCAGTCGGGCCGAAACCAACGAATTCGCCCGCCAGGTAATGGATGCCTGGAAAGATGCGACCTGGTTTACCGCCAGGCCCGAGGTCCCTGAAATGATGGAGCTGACTGTATTTCGTGTGGACGGTGAAATCACCACCGACGATTTTTCACCGGCCGGGGAAGCGGGCACACGATCAGACATTCCCCTGCATGCCCTTTCCATGCTCAAATACCGGACGGAGAATCCTATTGCAGAGATTGAGCGCCTGAAAACGCAAGGGCTGCCACTGGCCTTTGTGGGGGATGTGGTGGGTACCGGGTCTTCCCGAAAGTCTGCGGCCAACTCCCTGATCTGGCATATCGGTCAGGATATCCCCCATGTGCCGAATAAGCGCCGCGGCGGCGTGGTTCTGGGCGGTAAGATTGCCCCGATTTTTTTCAATACCCTTGAAGATGCGGGCGCATTGCCCGTGGAATGCGATGTGTCTGAGATCGCTAACGGCGATGTGATTGCCGTGTACCCCCATGCGGGGCGAATTGTTCACAAGGCCAGCGGGGAAACGATCAGTACATTTACCCTGAAATCGCCGGTTATTCTTG
Organism: Thermodesulfobacteriota bacterium; assembly: GCA_034189905.1. Lineage (GTDB taxonomy): Bacteria > Desulfobacterota > Desulfobacteria > Desulfobacterales > Desulfosudaceae > JAXHTY01. The sequence continues at coordinate 80,338 of JAXHTY010000017.1, read as the reverse complement.
ATGAAGTCCGGGCCGGCGGCCGGATTCCCCTGATAGTCGGACGCTCTCTGACCAACAATGTCCGCCAGACCATGGGGCTGGAACCCTCTGAGATTTTCCGGACGCCCGTAAAACCGGAAAAAAAGCCAAGCGGATTTACACTGGCCCAGAAAATTGTGGGGCAGGCCTGTGGAAAGGAAGGAGTGATGCCCGGGGAGTATTGCGAACCCGCACTTGCCACGGTGGGGTCACAGGATACCACCGGCAGCATGACCCGGGATGAGTTAAAAGAGCTTGCCTGTCTTGATTTTGCTGCCGATCTGGTCATGCAGTCCTTTTGCCATACTGCCGCTTATCCCACGGACCGGGATAAGGCCATGCACGCCGATTTGACCCGGTTTTTTCAGGAACGGGGCGGTGTGGCATTACGGCCGGGCGATGGCGTGATCCACTCGTGGCTTAATCGTATGCTGCTGCCCAATACGGTGGGCACGGGGGGTGACTCCCATACCCGTTTCCCCGTAGGGATCAGCTTTCCTGCCGGCTCCGGACTGGTAGCGTTCGGTGCCGCTACCGGAAAGATGCCGCTTGATATGCCTGAATCAGTTCTGGTGCGATTTTCCGGAACCCGAAGGCCGGGTATTACCCTGAGGGATATGGTAAACATGATTCCCCTTGCCGCCATTGAATCCGGTCTACTCACTGTGGCCAAGGAAGGGAAGCAGAATATCTTTTCCGGCCGCATTCTGGAAATTGAAGGGGTGTCTGATTTGAGCGTCCAGGAGGGGTTTGAACTTACCGATGCATCGGCGGAACGATCGGCCGCTGCCGGCACCATCAAGCTTGATGTACAGCAGGTGGTGACTCAGATGAAAGAAAATGCCGCGGTGCTTGAGAATCTTGTTGCACAGGGATACCAGTCCGGGGACGCCTTGCGGCGACGGATCGATCAGATTTATCAGTGGCTGGAATCACCGGGGCTGATCGAGGCTGATCCAGGCGCAGAATATGCCGCAGTGCTGGATATTGACCTTTCTGCGTATGACGAACCCATTCTGGCCTGCCCCAATGATCCGGACGATGTCCGGCGTTTGTCTGATGTCGCCGGGCAGGCCATTGATGAGGTCTTTATCGGGTCCTGCATGACCAATGCCGATCATTTCAGAAAGGCTGCCGCCATCCTTTCCAGAGCCGACAGGCTGGCCTGTCGCCTGTGGATGACGCCGCCCACCATTCTGGACCGGGCAGCTCTGGCCAAAGAAGGCCATATCGACCTGTTTGATCGCCTCGGGGCACGCGTCGAAATCCCGGGATGTTCTCTCTGCATGGGTAATCAGGCCCGGGTGGCGCCGGATACGGTTGTCCTGTCAACCTCAACGCGAAATTTTCCGAACCGAATGGGCGACAATACCCGGGTTTATCTGGGGTCCGCAGAACTGGCCGCCGTGACTGCCCAGATCGGGCGGATTCCGACGATGTCGGAATACCGGGACATGCTGGCACCGTAAAAGGTCGTCGGATCGGATGCGTTACTATTCGCATGTGATTATAGTTGCAGCGGTTATTGAAGAACGGGGGCGCATGAACGGTGGTTGTCGTTTCCTACAGTGTTTTCAAGTCTCTTTGTGGTTTCGTGTCGCATTTCAGTTGAATTTTATTGACTTTTTTCGGCAAGGCCGGTATTAACCCTTTTTTAATGTCAGCAGAGCGGGCACAATAAAATGCCTTGAAAAACGTTTCAATTTCCGGTTAACGGAAGCCCTGAAGGAGGTCTGTGGTGACGAAAAAGGAGACTCTATATATAAAGGATGCCGCCCAATGTGTGGATCATATCATCGAACAGTACGGCAAGAAGATTGTGCTGGGCATGCCCCTGGCCCTGGGGAAATCCTACCAGATGGCCAACGAATTCTACCGGCGGGCAAAGGCCGATCCCGAAATGCAGTTGCTCATTGTTACAGCGCTTTCGCTGGAAAAACCAACCGGTGCCAGCGAGCTTGAAAAACGGATTATCGGACCGCTTGCCGAGCGCATGTGGGACGGTGTACCCGATTTTGAGTACATGCTGGACCTTCGTAAAAATGCCCTTCCGCCCAACGTTACCCTCAAAGAATTTTATTTCCGGGCCGGTTCATTTGTCAAAACCCCTGTGGCCCAGCAGAACCACTACAGTTCCAACTATACCCACGTGCCGAGAGATATGATCAACGAGCTTATTGAAAATCGTCCGGACTGGGCCTTTATTGCCTGTCAGCTTGTGGCCAAGAAAGAGATCAACGGCACCGTCTGTTACAGTGACAGCTGCAATGCCGACCTGAACAATGACCTTGAACGCCTGATTCCCCTTGCAGAAAAAAAAGGACTTCGTGGGTTGCTGGTCGGACAGGTGAACAACAACCTGCCATTCATGTACGGGGATGCAGTGCATGCCGCCGGGTTTTTCGATATTATCATCGATAATGACGCGTATCATTTCCCACTGTTTACCGTTCCAAAGGAACCGGTGATGGATGCCGAGCATATGATCGGCCTTCATGTGAGTACGCTCATAAAGGACGGGGGAACGTTGCAGGTGGGGATCGGTTCTCTGGGGGATGCCATTTCCTATGGCCTGTTGCTGCGGCACAATGAGCCGGATGCGTACCGTCGGATTGTGAATGAGCTCGGTATCGCAGATCGCTATCGTACATTGATTGAGAGAATTGGTGGGCTGGACAGCTTTGAAACAGGTCTTTACGGTTCCACAGAGATGCTGGTGGGTGTGTTTATCGATTTATATAAAGGCGGTGTGCTCAAGCGGAAAGTTTACCCGAATACCGTGATTCAGCGGCATATTAATGAAGGCAAGCTTTCTCATGCAATTACCAGAAACGCTGCGGAAACCGTCTTGCTCGCAGATGAACTCAATCCGGTAATCAGGCAGCAGTGGTTTGAAGGCTTGCAGTTCTGCGGGTTTTTCAAAGAAGGACTGCGGTACGAAGATTACTGTATTGTGGACGGTACTCACCGTTATTCGGTTGATTTGCGTGAAGATGCCAATCGGCAGGCCATTCTTGACAACTGTATAGGGGAATGCCTGAAAAACGGTATTGTGGCACATGGCAGTTTTTTTATCGGTGCCCAAAAGTTCTATGAGGCCCTTCGGTCCATGAGCGATGAAGAACGCCGCCAATTTATCATGACCGGCGTGAATTACGTGAACCAGCTTTACGGCGACGAGGAGATCAAGCGGCTTCAGCGGAAAGACGGGCGTTTTGTGAATGCCGGTATGAAGATATCCATCATGGGTAACATTGCGTCAGATGCCCTTGAGGACGGGACAGTGATCAGCGGTGTGGGAGGGCAGTACAATTTTGTCGCCATGGCCCATGCCCTTGAAGATGCCCGGTTGATCATGATGATCAAGAGCACCAAAGAGTCGGGCGGTAAGATTAAGTCCAATATTGTCTTTAATTACGGCTACACTACCATCCCCCGTCATTTAAAAGATATTGTGGTGACGGAATACGGCATCGCCGATCTGCGCGGCAAGGTGGATCAGGACGTAATCAAGGCGCTGATCAATATAGCGGACTCCCGGTTTCAGGATGAACTGCTGGCCAAAGCCAAGGAAGTCAACAAGATTCCTCAGGACTATGAGATTCCTGAAGCGTCCCGGAACAATTATCCCTGGGTCATTGCGGAAAAACTTGCGCCCTTTCGGGCCGAAGGCCGGTTTCAGGCCTTTCCCTCCGGGACCGATTTTACCGAAGAAGAAGTGGTCCTGGCCAAGGCACTTCGCCGGTTCAAACAGGATGCTGCCGCAAACAAGCTGGCCGCGATGAAGGGTGTTTTCGGACGTTTTGTGAAGCCAGTCCCGGATGCGGCAATGCCCTATCTGAAGCGCATGGACCTGGATCGGCCTGCCGGATTAAAAGAAAAGTTGCTGCGTAACGTGGTGCTGAGCGCCCTGGATAAGGATGGCGCGATTTAACCCTCTTATTACTGAAAATCGATCTGTAGCACCTGCTCACGTGACTTTATCAGTTTCCGGATGGCCTCTTGATCTGCCGGGCTGGTTACGGGGATCACGTCGGATACCGCCAGGCCGTTGTCGTTTTGGTGGTATTTCCATTTTTCAATAAATCCCGGCACGGTGGCGTAACTGGCCCCGCCGGTGCCGCAGCAGGACGTGTCAAATACCGCCATCCCCGTGAGATAGAGCACCTCCCGGTCCTGATAGGGCAGCCGGACCTCACTGGTGAGAATGTAGTGTCCGCCGATGGCGGTTATGGGCGTATTCAATTGGGGGTGTTGATAGGTTCTCATGGCTGAAATAGATCCTTGTAAGCACTGGCAATAATACAGAACTGGATCGGCAGGGTCAGCACGATGCCGATACCCGCACCAATGGCGCCGATGCCGCCCAGTATGCCGGCGAGAACAGTGACGCCAAAAAACGGCCAGAAATCGGTTTTGACCACTGCCATGCTTTCGTTGGAGGCCTGCCAGAAGCTCATATTTTTGTCGCCGATCAGAAAGAGCCCGAACATTAAAAGGGCTTGCAGGCAATAACCTGCGAAAAGTGCCGCCACCTGGCCGATGACCGGGAAAACAGCCAGTATGCCCATGGCGGTCAGCATTACCAATCCCCAGAAGACCATAAACAAAAAGGCGTTGATAAAGAACCGGAACCCGTCGAAAATATCCGCGGCTTTTGGCCGGGGGGCGTCGTTGCGGTTCAGCCGGGTGGTAATTCGTGCAAACCCGGTAGCCAGGGGCGGCAACAGAATCCCCAGGGATAAAATACTCAAGAGGACAAGAATCACTGAAGCCGATAAAAAAAGGGAAAAATGGGTTTTGTAAAGGTTAAGCCCGTCATTGATCCATTTGCCGGGTGTAGCAGGCGGGTAAAAATTCATTTGCAGAGCCTGAGTTTTACGGTTTTTGTGATTGTCATCTGTAACAACTATACATGATTCACGGAGCAGCGTTAAGTCATTTCCAAAACGAAAGACAATATTAAACGGTACCGATCGTAAAGCCACCACTGGACGCTGGCTTGGCCCGAGGACCAGATTTTTACGAAGCCATTAGAAAAAAGTTGCACATGCTGGCAAGGTCTGATATTTGATTGACATGTCAGTCAGAAAACAGCAAAAAGAAGAGACCCGGTCCCTGTTGCTGACAGCAGCGGTTAAGACGTTTCATAAAAAAGGACTTCATGATACCCGAATATCCGACATTGTTGCAGCGGCGGGTGTTGCCCAGGGCACGTTCTACAACTATTTCAAATCAAAAGAAGCAATTTTTCAACAGATTGCAGATAATTACATGAACCATTACGGTCGGTTGTTTGCCGAAAACGCGGCAGCATTGTTCGGGGCTGAACAGGAGGCCATGGACCCTCATGAAATGGTCAAGAAATTCCGTCTTTTTATCCGCCAATTATTGAGAAGCTGCCGGGAAAATATTGAGACCGCTCAGCTGGTGTTCGGGGAAGGGGCCGGATCGGTGGGGCCGTTTCACGATATCTGCAGCGGGGTGATCGCCTATTTTATTTCGCTGATCGAAATGTTTGTGAAATCGGCACGGCAACAGGGGATTGTGGCCTTCGATGACGAAGAGATGGCCGCGGCAATGATATTCGGTGTATTTCAGCGGAGTATGTTTTATTTTTTGTTAATCAACGACGATTATGATGAAGCACGCTTTGAGCGAGGCATAAGTACCTTTATCCTAAGCGGACTGGGGCTGGAGGGGATGGCACTTTAATAATTTTTCAGGCCTGAAAAATGATTGATCCGTCAGTCAATTTTACAAGACTGTCAATAATGATGGTCTCGTAAAAAGTCAATTTTGGGACGGCAAAGTAAAAAAGTTCAAGTTCGAGGCGCGCAAATCTCGAGGAATGGAGCGTACTTAGTTGTACGTGACATGACGAGAGATGCAGCGCAACAAAGAAATTGGACTTTTTTACGAAGCCGTCAATAATAAACACCTAAAGGAGGCCCCATGGCTTACATCGACAATTGTGACTGGCGTCAATGCATCGAGTGCGGCCAGTGTCTCATGCAGTGCCCGGTGCTGGAGATGGAGAAATCCGATGCCGTGGCAGCGATACGAAAGCTCATTGCCGGCGTTCCTGTGCCCGGGGTTTTTGGGCAATGCACTTTTTGTTTTAACTGCAATCAATATTGCCCGGTAAACGGACTGCGGCCCCATGAGTTAATATTGCAGCGAGCCCTGGAGCATAGGGGCAAGGTCCCCGGTGTGTTGAAATACCTGGCCAATGGGCGGGGAACAGGGAACTTGTTTGCAGCCCTCTATAAAAAGTTAAATCAGAATGAACAATCGATTCTGAATAAATGGTCGGAATTGCCGGACAGCCGGGAAGTGTTGTGGGTCGGGTGTGTGGGGAAACTGAGTTGCCGGGACATTGAGCATTCCAAAGTACTGGCACCGCTGGCCAAGTTTGGTCCGCCGGATCTGTGTTGCGGTGAACTGGCATACCGGATCGGTTCATGGGAAATGTATGCGGCAACCATTGAACGGACGCTGACGGTTTTCGAGAATCTGGAGATCGATCGGATGGTCTGTTATTGCGGCTCCTGCTACAATTTTCTGTCAAATATCCTGCCAAAGGTTTATGGCAAAAAACTGCCTTTCAAATTGGTTTCGTTGTACCAGTGGCTCTGGGAGCAGTATGAAAAAGGATGCCTGACGGTAACGGCGCCGCGCGATTTTACGGCAGCGATTCATGAGTCCTGCTATGTGACTGAGCTTGAGCCTGATTTTGCAGATACCCTGCGAAAGCTGTACCGCATTGCCGGTGTCGAAACCGTCGAGCTGGCCCATCATGGCGGTTGCAACCTGTCATGCGGCGCAGTGAGCGTAGTTCGAAACCTGAATGTCATGTCCAGTATTTTCAAAGAACAGCGAAGAAAATACCGGGAGGTTTCAGAAAGCGGTGTAACCGATATCGCAGTGAACTGCCCGGGATGTTTTATCACATTGCGGTTTTCAAACTGGCTGTTCGGCAAGCGTCTCCGGTATATGCCGGATGAACTGCTGGCTGCATTCGGGGACGACATTGCCGTCCCGCTGCAAGAGCGTGTGCCTCAGGTGGCAAAGACGGTGGCAATCCGGTTCCCCATGCTGATGTTCCAATAAAGATGGCTGCGTGGTTGGTAAAGGGGCAATATTATGCTGGTATCTGTCTGGAAGTCTGCTCAGGAGATTCAATATTCACTTTCTGATGCACGAAATGTGGCGGTCTTTTCGTGTAATGTCTGTGCCAATCTGAACGGTACAGGCGGCAAAAAAGGACTGCGGAAAATGAAGCGGCTGCTGTCGCAATGGGGAAAAACGGTGGTAATGGCCAGAACCGTTAATATTTGTTGCTCGGAAGAAATTATGCGTCAGTGTATCCGCATTTATCTTAAGCCGGTTCAGAAAAAATGTGATGCCCTGGTGATGCTGGCCTGTGCCGGCGGCGTAAAATGTGCTTTTTTTTGCGGTCCCGGCATGCCGGTGATTGCTGCACTTGACTCGACGGGCAGCGGGGTGGTGGCGACCAGCCGCCCGGTCAGAGAGGCGGGCATCTGTACAACGTGTGATCATTGTGTGGTTTCCTATACTCGGGGAATCTGCCCGGTTACCGAATGTCCGGCAAAAAAGAAATACGGCCCCTGTAAAAATGCGCCTGAAAGATCGGGCCCGTGTGTTATAGATCCGGGGCGGGCATGTATCTGGCACATTATTGAGGCAAACGGCGTCAAGATGACGACCCTTGATGCAGTGGCGAAAATACATAAGTCTGAGGATTATGAACGGCTTTCAGCGGTTCATTCCGGCGGCCCCATCCTGCCGGTACGGCGGTTTTGCGGCTGGTTTATGGCCCGGATTCCGGGTATAAGCCCGTTGATTGACCTCGTCAGGGCCAGGCAGTAGTTCACTTTTTTGAAGTCTTTTTCCTGGCGTTTTTTTATCCTTGCGTTATTACTGTTTTTTCGGTATACTTAAAAAGTATAAAATTTTTCTTTCCCTGTTGTTGAATAACATCCAAGCCAATCCATAGACCCCATAACCGTAAAGTATTTTCTCTTATTTTTGTAAGCAACTGAAAATGATGTCAATTCCTGTCTCTACGCGCTACCCGTGGGTCACATTGTAAATGCCACTTGAGGCCTCGTTTCTAATGGAGGTATAACCATGAAATTGAATGTACGTTCCAAATTTCTTCTGCCTGTTCTCTGCCTGACCATTCTGGGGCTGACAGTACTGACAGCCACCTGTTATTTCAATGCCAGAGCCGGTTTGCAGAAATCCATTAACAATGAATTGCACCAGTTGGTCGGCGGTCTGGCGTCTCATCTGGATTCCTGGGTGAGCCGCAATATGAAGGATATCCAGTTGTGGAGTAGGGAGGGGACATACCAGTCTGCGCTGCAGCAGGGCATGGATGGTGATGTTTCCAAACATCTGGTAACGGAAAATCTGATGCATTTGAAGGAGCAGTACGGTTTTTATGAGCTTTTGGCCCTTTTGGATGCCCAGGGAAAAACGATTGCCGCTTCAGACAGCGCTGCCATTGGCATCAGTGTGGCGGACAGGGATTATTTTCAGCAGGTACAGCGGAAAGCGGTCGTTGTTTCCGATGTGGTTAAGAGCAAGCTCTCCGGTGAACCGGTGTTTACAATCGCAGCGCCGGTCCTGATCGACAATGTTTTTGCCGGTGCACTGCTGGGGGTGGTTGACCTCTCTGTTTTTACCAATGACTTCATTTTGCCGGTAACTGTTGGCGAAACCGGGTATGCGTATGTCTATGCCGAAGATGGAATGTTTGTGGGCCATCCTGATAAGTCGAGAGTATTGGCGGATGGTCTGGGTAATTATTCCTTCGGGGCCAATATGCTGGGAAAGGAAAATGGTATTTTTGATTATACCTGGGAGGGAGAGAGCAAGCGGGTGGCCCATCAGCAAATTTCAACCACCGGCTGGTCTGTGGCTGCGGGGGCACCTCATGATGAGGTTTTCAAAGACGTTTACAGCCTGCGGAATACCAGTGTGGTAATCGGTGTTCTGTCTGCAATCGTCCTCTCTCTGGTAATCTGGTGGTTGACCGGCGGGATTGTTATCAAGCCGATTAATCGCGTTCTGGATTTTTCCCGGTCTTTGAAGGCCGGCGATCTGTCGGCAACGATCAACGCCGGTGATGACGAGTTCGGACAGATGGCAGAGGCTCTGAACGCCGTAGCCGCGAGCCTGAACGCAAAGGCCGCATCCGCCGAACGGATTGCCAACGGAGATCTGACCTGCGACGTGGATGTGGCATCGGATAAGGACACGCTGGGAAAGGCGCTGCGGACCATGATTGACAATCTGAACGAAATAGTGGCTGAACTGATGAGTACCGCCAGTCAGGTTGATGCCGGTGCCAGTCAGGTGGCGGATTCCAGTCAGGCTCTTTCCCAGGGAGCAACGGAACAGGCATCCTCTCTTGAAGAGACCACTTCTTCCATGACACAAATCGGATCTCAGACAAAAACCAACGCGGAAAATGCCACCCATGCCAATCAGTTGACGAACCGGGCCAACGAGGCTTCCCAAAACGGCTCCACCCGCATGGCAGCCATGATGGAAGCCATGGCACGGATCAGTGAGGCAAGTAAAGAAATTGAAAAAATTATCAAGACGATTGATGATATTGCGTTCCAGACAAACCTTTTGGCCTTAAATGCCGCTGTGGAGGCGGCACGGGCAGGCAAACACGGTAAGGGATTTGCCGTGGTTGCCCAGGAGGTGAGGAGCCTTGCGGCCAGAAGCGCCAAAGCCGTTCAGGAAACAACAGCGTTGATTGAAGGGTCGGTGAAAAAGGTTGAAGAGGGAGATGAGATTGCCAGCCAGACCGCCGAAGCATTGGCCGAAATAAAAGAAAATGTATCAAAGGCCGCGGATCTGGTGGGGGAAATCGCCGCCGCCTCCAACGAACAGGCCCAGGCCATTTCGCAGGTAAGTGAGGGGCTTTCCCAAATTGACGGGGCCACGCAGCAGAATGCCGCCAATGCCGAAGAGACGTCTGCTGCATCAGAAGAGTTGTCTTCGCAGTCGGCGTATGTGAGAAATTTGCTCTCCCGGTTTAAGCTGAAGACACGGACCTCCAGGGCCACCGCTCCCGATGTTGTCCCTGTGAAAAATCTGTCCCAAAAGACGGCACCAACCGGCAGACAGCAACAGGTAGCGGCCCCTCAACCCGCACCAAAGGCGGAGAAGGCGGTTTCAAGAGAGAAGCCGGGCCATGAGCCCGCCGCCGTCAAGCCGAAAGAAAAACCGGTGCCCTTAAAAAACAAACCAATGCCCAATACTGATGATGCGGATTTGTCAAGTACCTGGGGGAAGCCTGAGAAGCCACAGGCATCCAGGCAGAAGGCTGCGCCGATGCCTCCCCGGGCGTCCGCTTCAGGCCGCCCTGATGCCGATCTTGATCAGCCTCCAAGTAAGCCGGAAGATATTATTTCGCTGGAGGATGATGATTTCGGGAAGTATTGAGAATTGAGTACTGATGAGTAACGCGTGCGTACTGAGGATGCCATCGGTTCGCCCGCTCTTCCCTTGCAGCGAAGTTCCCGTATGCCCGGCAGTAGATTGGGTGATAGCGGCGCAGGTCTGCTGCACCTGGCCTCTGCGGTAGACGCGCCTCGTGAGAAAATACCGCTTATCCGCCCCGCAGTTGTCCAACCCATTGGAACGTCCTGTCTAGCAAATCTGTGATCCACTGTCCATTTCCCGTGAAAATCTGGTAGGCCAAGAATGTAAACAACAGGAGAATTACCAGCAGCAGGGTTTGCTGCATGTTTTTGGGAGTAATGATCTGTGACGATGAGGTCGAGTTCTTTTGTGCAGGCGGGTGCTGCAGAAGATGGTTGATATCGGCCAGTGCCTGGTCGGCTGTTTTGTAACCTTTTTCAGAATCGGTTGCAAGCATGCGGAAAATAATGGCCTGTACTTCCCGGGGATGTTTTTTGAAAATACGGCTTTCGTTCAGCCGGGCATCTTTCATTGATGGCACTTTGCCGGTGAGCATTTTGTAAAGAATCGTGCCGGCTGAAAAGATATCCTGGCGTTCCGGATCGGTGATAAGGGGCGAACTGTACCAGTTACGCCTGTTATTATCATTGGTATAGTGCTCGGTCAGGCCAAAGTCCGATATTTTAACGTTGCCGTCAACGGTAATCAGCACATTACTGGGGCGAAGGTTTCCGTGGAAGATTCGATTTTTGTGGGCAAAAGAGAGGCCCCGGCATATCTGAAGGGTGACCCGCAATGCCCGTTTCCAGTGAAACGGACGAATCAGGCGCTCTGCCAGGCTTCCGCCGCTGATATAGGCCATTAGAATGAGATACGTCCCGTTGTATGTGGAGACGCCGTGAATGTCGATGATGTTTTCGTGCTCCAGGGTTGTCAGAATGGCCGCTTCTTTTCTGCCGCCCAGCGGACTTTTATAAAGCTTGGCCACCATCAGGGTATTGTTTTTTTTGTATCGAACAAGATATACGGAACCGTAACTGTGTTCTTTGATAATATCCAGCAGAACAAAGTGGTCTTCCATTTTCGGGGTTTCGTCTGCCATTTTTTTCCGGGCAGTGGGGCCGATGTGGTCGCCCTGAAGCGTGCGGAGAAGGATGTCTTTGATTTCGTCGGCTGATGTAAAACGCTCCTCGGGTTTGGGCATCAGGCACTTTAAAATCAGGTCGTTGACGGGCCGGGGAATTTCCGGGTTCAATGCAGACGGTGGTTTGAAGTGCCCCAGGGGTTTTTCATTGGTCAGCAGTTCATAGAGGACGACGCCAAGGGAGTAAAGGTCGCTGGCTGCTGTGAGGCTGGCAAAATGGGTTCGCTGTTCCGGCGACATATAGGAAACGCTGCCCATGACCGTACCAGGCCGGGTCATCTCATCCGATCCCTGTTCCAGGTTCAGGGACTGGGCGATCCCGAAATCTGTGACAAACACATGATCTTCAGTGTCAATCAGAATATTGCCGGGTTTGATGTCACGGTGAATCACCCGGTTTTTGTGGGCATAGGCCAGCGCCTTGCAGGCCTGAATCATAAATCCCAGTTTGTGGTTTACCGAACATTCATTGTTGCCGATAAAGTGGCGCAGGGTATGACCGTTTACATAATTCATCACAAAATAGGGCCTGCCGCCCTCGGTGATTCCCCTGTCGATGATCCGGATAATATGGGGATGATCCAGCCGGGCGATAATCGCGGCTTCCCGGTTGAATCGTTTGACCATATCCGGATTATCAAACATCTTTTCATGAAGGATTTTGATGGCTACGGGCCGGTTCAGTGAAACCTGCACACCCCGGTAGACTGTGGCCATACCCCCGGTTTCTTTTCTTTCGACGATTTTATAATTGCCAACTTTCAGCTTTGTCATGCAGCGCTCTCATCGTGGGCGGGAGGTTGTAATAATTTTACTTTCCATCCATAAATGGCCTTTTTGCGCAATATCTGCGTCAAACTTCGGGCTTGCTTGTGCGGCGTACATCCAGTACGCCTCCGCGCAAGCCCTCGTTTTCCTTGATCTTACGTAAAAATTCACATTTATGAATTGGAAACTTAAAAATGCGTCTTTCCATAAAAATGGATGGACACAATTTTAGATCGTTGCCGGATAAGTGTGAAGGTGCGATGCCGGAAGCCGTACGGCGTCTTGATCCGTATAATTGGGATCGGCTGCGGCTGGGACAAATCTTCAAAACCTCTTAATAATACCATAACTGCCCGACATTGTAAATATCTTTTACGGCAGAGGTTGCGTTGATGGCCGTTTTTTTAAAATTTTACAGGCTATTCATCAAACCTGAAATCTCCTGATACTGTGAAGTCTCCTGAAATTTGTCCGCAATAATGCGGTAAAAAATAAAAAATACCATATATTGTGTTTGATTTTCCTTGACACACAATTTTTTGAGTATATAGTTGGTATAAATAGGAGAATTATAATCATTTTCAAGTGATGGCGGGGAGGGCAGGCAATCTTCACTGTGCCTGGCCGCCAAGGCAGTGCGGCCCCATGAAATAAAAAAGTATTTTCATACTTGACAGTATATTTTTCAGGTGTTATAGGTTCTAGGTTTATATTGCGATTTTTACGTGGGGATGTAGCTCAGATGGGAGAGCGCGGCGTTCGCAATGCCGAGGTCAGGGGTTCGATCCCCCTCATCTCCACCAGCCGATGTCGGTCCTTTGCCGGTGCCGGTGCCCATCAGGGGTCGGATGCGAGATCCGGACGTCTGCCGGGCGAATCATACAGGATATGAGACATATCCGACAGGGGTGTGATGAATATGGGTCGAACTGCCTCCGTGGCGCGAGATACGAAAGAGACGCGGATAAACCTGAGCATCGGTCTTGACGGAGGCGGGGTGTATGACATCACAACCGGCATTCCCTTTTTTGACCACATGCTGTCCCTGTTTGCCGCCCATGGTTTTTTTGACCTGACCGTTGAAGCCAGTGGCGATATCGATGTTGATTTTCACCACACCGTGGAGGATGTGGGGATTGTCCTTGGTGAGGCCGTTAAGCAGGCGCTGGGAGACCGTGCGGGCATTAAACGTTACGGCTATGCGACAACCCCTATGGATGAAACCCTTGCATCGGCAGTGATCGATCTTTCCAACCGGCCATTCCTGGTGTACAACGTGCCGTCCGTCATTTCCGGTGAGACCGGCTTCAGCGTATTTCTGGCAAAGGAATTCTTCCGGGCATTTGCCGTTAACAGCGGCATGAACCTTCACATAAATGTTGAATACGGAGAGAACGAGCACCATATTCTCGAGGCTGTTTTTAAGTCTGTGGGCCGGGCCCTGGATGTGGCGTCGGGGCTTGATAACCGGATATCCGGTCCGCTTTCCACCAAAGGGGCTATCTGAAAGGCGCCTGCGCTATGATGATCATTCCGGCAGTTGATATCAAGAACGGTAAATGTGTGCGGTTACTTCAGGGCCGGATGGATGCCGAGACCGTTTTTTCAGATGACCCCGCGGCCATGGCCCGAAAATGGGCGGACCAGGGTGCCCGTCTGATCCATCTGGTAGACCTTGACGGGGCTGTGGAAAAAAAGCCTCGCAACCTTGATCAGATCGAACGGATCATTGATCGGGTGTCGGCCGGTGTTCAGGTGGGCGGCGGCATTCGAGATCTGGATACAATAAAAATGTACATGGATCGGGGTGTGGAAAAAATTGTGATAGGCTCGGCAGCCATTCATGATCCGTCCATGGTCAAAGCGGCGTGCCGGCTTTTTCCCGGGCGTATTGTGGTGGGCATAGATGCCCGTGACGGTAAGGTGGCCATTGAAGGCTGGACACAATCGACCAGCGTTTCCGCCGAGGCGCTGGCAAAGCAGTTCGAGGACTGTGGTGTGGCTGCCATCAATTTTACGGATATTCAGCGGGATGGCATGCAGACCGGCCCTAATATCGATGCTATCCGGCAACTGGCCGAGTCCGTTAATATCCCTGTGGTGGCATCCGGTGGTGTTTCTTGCCTGGACGATATCAAAGCCCTGTTGGCGGTCAGCGGATATGGCGTAACGGGTGTGATTACGGGCCGGGCATTGTATGACGGGCGTTTGGATCTCGAAGCGGCAATAGCCGTTGCCCGGGCATGATAAAATGATACATTCGTGAAACGTCGAATTTCGTAAGGGAGTGGATCGGTTGGCATTTCAAATCCCCGACGATAAAATAGCGGATATCAGGAATACAGCAGATATTGTCGATATCGTCTCAGAGGCAGTGCTTTTGAAAAAATCGGGTCGGAACTATCTGGGCCTCTGTCCGTTTCATTCAGAAAAAACCCCCTCGTTTACCGTGAGTCCGGACAAGCAGATATTTCACTGCTTTGGGTGTGGTGAAGGTGGGGATGTGTTTAATTTTCTGATGAAGCATCAGGGGCTTACCTTTCTCGAAACGATCAAAATGCTGGCCCGGCGCTATGGCATCGAACTGCCGTCACCCCGGATGAGCCCGGCGCAGAAAAAAGCGGCGTCCGAGAAAGAGGCCTTGTATGAGGTGAACCAACAGGCGGCTGCGTTTTTCCGGTCCAGGCTGCTTGCGGCCGGTGGCCGGCGAGCACTTGAATATCTAACAAAACGGGGGTTTTCAAAAGATATCATTGATGAATTTCAGATTGGTTATGCCGCGGATCAATGGGAAGACCTGACCGGATTTTTCCGGCAGAAACAGGTGCCACTGGCAGTGGTGGAAAAGGCCGGCTTGATCATTGCCGGCAAGCGGGGCGGTTATTACGACCGATTCCGGGGGCGTGTCATATTCCCCATTACAGATCTGGCAGGCAGAATAATCGGCTTTGGCGGCCGGGTCCTGGATGATGCCCTTCCCAAGTATTTGAATTCACCGGAGACGCCTGTGTATAACAAGAGCCGGTCCCTTTACGGGCTGGGGCGGACCAAACAGGCATGTAGAAGAAGAGGAACGGTGTATATTGCGGAAGGCTATACGGATTTTCTGGCCTTATATAAGAGCGGGGTGAAAAATGTGGTGGCCACACTGGGGACGTCCCTGACAGAAGCGCATGTGCGGCTTCTCAAGGGCTATGCCAACAAGGTAATCCTGGTATTTGATTCCGATGAAGCGGGTATCAAGGCTGCCCGGCGGAGCATTGACGTGTTTAACCGGGAAAAAGGACTGGACCCGTTTATTCTCGTGCTGCCCGGAGGGCATGATCCGGATTCCTATATGCAGACCCACGGTGCCGAAGCGTTTGAGGAGCTTGCCGGCAGTGCATACAGTGCCATGTCATTTTTAATGGAATCCGCTGTTCAAACACACGGCCTGAGCGTTGAGGGGAGAGTCAGAGTGGTTGCCGAAATGGCCGCCCCCCTGGCCCGTCTTGACGATGCCATTGCCCGCAATCTTTATGCAAAAGAGCTGGCGGAACGGCTCGGGGTTGAAGAAGCGGCTGTTTTGGAACGGGTGCGAACGGCAGAACAGGCAAAAAAAAGCAAGCCAGCACAAGGGGCCGGGAGTGATCAAGCAATGGCAGCAGCAGCGGCGGGCAACACCGTGGCGCCCCCGATCGAACGGCAGATTGTGGCCATGATGATTCATGTTCCTGAAACAATAAAGGAAATCGCCGATAACGGCGTACTCGATTTTTTTACAAATGACATTTTAAAATCAACGGGAATGCTTATATTAGAAAAGAGCGGTGCGCTTCATTCGGCCGGCGATTCGGTCAATGATCTGGCTATGCATGCCCAGACCGATGCGCAAAAGCGGTTGATTACCTCCCTTGCGGTGGGCAATGAGTTGTCCGACTGGGACAGGGAGGCATGCCGAAAGCTGATACATCAGTTTATGACCCATCGGTACAACCGGGATGCGGATTTGTCCCGCCGGATCAAGGCCGCTGCCGAGAAAAACGATGGCGCCCTGCTTGATGCGCTGCTTCGCGAAAAACAGGAGCAGATCCGCAACAGGCGGCAAAAAATTGTTTGTGAAGGAGAGAATGCTCTATGACAAAAAAAGCCTCTGCCAGTAAAAAGGTGCAAAAGACCCAGAAAACTGCCACGGCACAGAAACGGCGCACCGCGAAGAAGGCCGCTCCGGCCAAGAGTGCGGCCCGCACCGGCACGACCGTGAAAAAATCGGCGGCGTCATCCCGCGCCGGCAAAAAGACGGTCTCGGCGAATGCAAAGGCAAAGAAATCCACTGCGGCCAAGAAACAACGGACGTCCACCCCGGCACGCGCACCCAAAAAGGCGGCTGCAAAGAAGGCACCCGCGTTCAAGCAGAAGTTACGGGGACTGATCGCCAAAGGCAAGAAGCAGGGTGAGTTGACCTATGAAGAGATTAACATGGCCATCGCGGACAATGGTGTGGACCCGGATTGCCTGGATGATGTGATCACTCATCTGGATGATCTGGATGTAACCGTGGTGCGCAAGAGCGATAAGCGCAGCGGTAAAAAAACCGCAGATAAGGAGAAGGAAACGAGCAAGGCGTCCACGGATAATGATCTGGGTTCCGTTACCGATACGGTGAAAATGTATCTTCGGGAAATGGGACTGGTAACCCTGCTGAGCCGGGAAGGCGAAGTGGAGATTGCCAAGAAGATCGAGGCGGCTGAACAGGAGGCCCTGCGGGGGATGCTGGAAACATGCATCGGCGTTGAAAGTATTATCGCCCTGGGTGACAATATTGAATCCGGCAATATCCGTCCCAAGCATGTGCTCAAAGATGTGGACGAGGGGGATGTTAATGAGGACGAGGTCCTGAAGATAGAGCATTTTGCCGGAACCATTCGTCAGATCAAACAGCTGGACGAGGAAAATCGGGCTTATCGCGAGCAAAAAGCATCTGCAAAAATGCCGGTGGCGGAACGAAAGCGCATTGCCGATACACTGGCCCGCAGAAACGCCAAAATTTTTGAACTGCTTTCCGAGTGGCGGATTGAAAATGAAGTGCTGGACAATATCGAAGCCCGTCTCAAGGCTGAGATCGACTGGTTTGATGAAAAAGGACAGGGCATGGAAGCGCTTGGCCGGGAAAAAGGCCTCAATATGGCAGCCTCCACCATCCGTGCCAACCTGAAGACAAAAACCGGCTTCGTGAACTGGGCCTATGACCGGGCCAGTGCCACGAAAGTCGAGCTGGGCGATCTCTTTGAAACCATGAAAATCATTGAAGCCCAGATCGTGGCACGGGAAAATTCTATCATGGCCGATACCCGGTCATTGCGCCGCACCATGACGAAGATCGAGGATGGTTATGCGCGGGCAAAGGATGCCAAAGGGGAGTTGGTACGGGCCAACCTCAGGCTTGTGGTCAGCATCGCGAAAAAATATACAAACCGGGGGCTACAGTTCCTTGACCTGATTCAGGAAGGCAATGTGGGCCTGATGAAGGCGGTGGATAAATTTGAATACCGCCGGGGATACAAATTCAGTACCTATGCCACATGGTGGATCCGCCAAGCCATTACCCGCGCCATCGCCGATCAGGCGCGCACCATCCGGATTCCGGTGCATATGATTGAGACCATCAACAAGCTCATCCGTACATCCCGGTATCTGGTTCAGGAGCGCGGCTACGAGCCCTCTCCGGAGGAGATTGCCGAAAAGATGGAGATCCCCCTGGAAAAGGTCCGGCGGGTACTGAAGATTGCCCGGGAGCCCATCTCCCTGGAAACGCCCATCGGCGAGGAAGAAGACAGCCATCTTGGTGATTTTATCGAGGACAAGAAGTTTATGATCCCCTCGGAAGCGGCGGTCAGCATGAATCTGTCCGAGCAGACCCGAAAGGTACTGGCCACACTGACGCCCCGGGAGGAAAAGGTGTTGCGCATGCGGTTCGGTATCGGGGAAAAAGCGGATCATACCCTGGAGGAAGTGGGCAGGGATTTTGCCGTCACCCGTGAGCGGATCCGCCAGATAGAGGCCAAAGCCCTTCGTAAGCTGCGTCACCCCACACGGAGTAAAAAGCTGAAGCATTTTATCGAATCCTGAAGCCTGACAGTTTTCGTAAAAAGCCCAATTGCCGCAAGACGGCCGACTGCGTTACGATGCATCTGTGGTGATGTCGCATACAATGCAGGGGCGAACCTTGTGTTCGCCGCTACAGGGTTTTCGCGAGATGCACCGACGCCCGTTTCGTAAAAGGATTTTGAATTTTTTACGAAACCATCCTCTTGACAAAAGATAAGGGATGCGGTCAAATACCGGGATTATAATGCATTGTTTTTTAAGGACGGGCCCATAGCTCAGTTTGGCAGAGCCACCGGCTCATAACCGGTAGGTCCCTGGTTCGATCCCAGGTGGGCCCACTCCAGAGACGACATGGAAAACATGATAAAAACGTTGAAACAGTATGAGACACAGCACTAAACAGCCGGTTTGGCGACAAACCATTTGGTAATATGGTAAAAAGGCGTGGGAGCGGTCCCGCGCCTTTTTTATGTGGAGGGAAGATGCCGACAACCGTGGCCAGAATGATGGGGCTGATGCATGAGATTGCACCGCCGAAACTGGCGGAACCGTGGGATAATTGCGGACTTCAGGTCGGCAGTCCGGGTGCGACCGTGAAAAAGGTCTGGATCGCGCTGGACCCCTCGCTTTCTGTTGTGACCGAGGCCTGCGCCAACGGGGTCGACATGCTGATTACCCATCATCCGTTGTTGATGGGGAATGTGAAAACCCTGGACTTTGACCGCATGCCGGGGCAGGCGATCTGCAAGGCTGCGTACAGCAATCTTGCCATTTTCAGCGCCCATACCAACCTGGATAGTGTGGACGGTGGATTGAACGATCTGTGTGCCGAACGCATGGGCCTGTTGGAAACCCGTGTGCTGGCCGAGGCAAAGCCCGAACCATATGTCAAACTTGCGGTGTTTGTGCCGGAAGACCATGAAGAGCGGATTCTGGCGGCGCTGGAAACAACCCGGGCCGGCACCCTTGGCGAGTACTCGGCCTGTTCGTTTGCTGTTCGCGGTACCGGCCGTTTCAAGCCGTCGGATCAGGCCAGCCCGTTTATCGGTGAAGCCGGGCAGGTAACGGAAGTGGCAGAGGTCCGGATCGAGACCATTGTGGCAGCCCGTGATGTTGATGCAGTGGTTCAGGTGTTGAAGGATGCCCATCCCTATGAGACCATGGCCTTCGATATCTTCCCCCTGTCCGGACCTGTTGGCAATGCCCAGGGGCTGGGCCGTATCGGTCGTCTGTCGGCCCCCATGGCACTTGCGGATTTTGCCGCGCATGTTAAAACAGCTTTTAACGTGAATGACGTGAAGGTCGCCGGCGATCCCGGGATGAAGGTGCGGACCGTCGCCCTTTGCTCCGGCAGCGGCTCGGGTCTGATGCGCGACTTTATCGCTTCTGCGGCAGATGTTTATGTGAGCGGGGATCTGAAATACCACGATGGCATGACCGCGGTGGATGCGGGTCGGGCGCTTGTGGATGTGGGCCATTTCGAAACTGAATGTCTGGTCGTTGACCTTCTTGAGGAGCGGCTCAACGGGCTCGCCGGAGAAGCAGGCATGGATGTATTGATTGAGGGGTTTCGGGCGGAAAAAACCCCCTACACCCGGATGTGAATCTGACTGGACTGAAAAGATGATAACAGGAGAAAAAGAATGCCGGATATAACAAGCGATGACATCAATAAACTGATCAGCCTTCAGGAGAACGACAATAAGCGGCGGGATATCAGGCTGTTTCTGGATCAGGTGCCGGAAAGGCTGGCTGTGCTTGACAGCGCAATGGCGGAAGCAGAGCGTCTGTTCCGGGAAAAAGAGGATGTACTGGCGCAGCAGAAAAAAAAGTACCGGGAATATGAGGGCGAGGTTCAGGCAAAGCAGGAGCGCATCAAAAACAGTGATGCAAAGCTCTTTTCCATTAAAAATAATAAGGAATATCAGGCGGTTTTAAAAGAGATTGAGGATCTGAAGCGGGAATCATCAAGGCTGGAAGATGAAATGCTGGCGCTGCTGGATGCCCTGGAAGAGGGAGATCAGCTCGTGAATACGGCAAAGCAGGTGTGGGAAGCTGAAAAAAACCGTATTGAGCAGGAAAAGGCCGGCGTTGAAAAAGAGCGGGCTGACAGGGAGCATCAGCTCGCCGGTCTGGATGCTGAATGGGCGGATATGTCAGCCCAATTGTCGGACGCGCTTTTGCAACGGTTCAACAAAGTGAGGCGACAGGTCAATAACGGCAAGGCGATTGTGGCCGTAAAGAATTATGTCTGCCAGGGATGTTTTATGAATATACCGGCGCAGATGTACAATGATCTGCATAAGGCGGATGCATTGAGAAACTGCCCGTTTTGTAGTAGGATGATTTATTTCCGAGAGGATAATTAATTGGAAACGGTTGAAGTCGGGCAGGCGATCGCCGGAACAATGGTTCCGGAGGAAAGTCCGAACACCACAGGGCAGGGTGCTTCATAACGTGAAGTCACGGTAACGTGAAGGAAAGTGCCACAGAAAATATACCGCCCGATGCACGCAAATGCGGCCATCGGGTAAGGGTGAAAAGGTGTGGTAAGAGCGCACCAGTTCTCCGGGTGACCGGGGAAGCTTGGTAAACCCCACCCGGTGCAAGACCAAATAGAGGAGTGTTTGAGGGCGGCCCGTCCAAGCTCCCGGGTAGGTCGCTGAAGGCCCGGGCAACCGGTGGCCTTAGATGAATGATCGCCAGCCGCCAGGGGGCAACCCCTGGCGGCTACAGAATTCGGCTTATGCCCGGCTTTGACCGTTCTTCATTTGAAATCCCCCAGAGAGGCGAATCGTGACTGACAATAACAAGACCTGCCCGATTAATTTTCTGGATAAGCTCAAGGTCTATTCATACGAGTATCACCAGTGCTGTAAATACCTCACCATCTGCGATACACCGGAAAGCCTGTTCACCAAGAAACTCTATTCCAAGCTGATCGCCTCCTCCCATCTACTTGAGGATTTTCTGGACTTTCACGGCGCAAAGAACAATAAGAAATGGTATTTCTACAGGGAATTGACCGCGGCGGTCCGGCATCTCAGCCTGACCGGGTATATTCAGGAGCATATCTCCAACCGGCTGGTGTTCTATGATCTGATGGACATTGAATCATTTGAAAGAGAGGGGGCCGCAACCCGGGAGATCCTCAGCCGGACACTGCTCCGGCTGGCACCCGTAATTGTGGCTGAGGCGGAGAGCCTGGATATCCCTGTTCCCGACACCGGTTACTCCGAGTACGATTTTCCAAGCGTTGTTACCGGTGAAATGCTTGAGTTCGATATTGACGATGAAAAGCCCCGGCAGCAGCAGAAGAACATTGTCAAGGTCACCAGTGAGTTTTTAAATATTGCAAAAGATTTTGAACAGTTCGGAATTTATGAAAAATGTGACAAGGCCGCCATTGAGGAAATGGTGCCGGGCCGGATCAATGAAGTGGAGATCAGGGGATTTGAAATGCTGGTTCATAACCTTCAGTCCTCCTTTGATACCTATATTATTTATGGCGGGTTACGCTTCGGGGACCGGAAGCTGAAACAGTTGCGCAGCTATTTTTCAATCGTTTTCCATTTGTTTGAATTAACAGGGAAGTTGCTGCATTTTTATGAGCGTCATTTTTACGGTCCCAAAGGCGCGCAGAAGAGCATTTACAAGGAAGTCCAGCAGGGGCTTTCCGACTTGATTAATGTGGATGCCCTGCTTGACAGGATTGTGAACTACGGGCTCTATTATGCGTTTCATTTTCTTTCCGACGGCAAACGGCTTGCCCAGAAAATTCTTAACGACAACATTGAACGGGGGCGAATCGAGGTCGGGATCCCGGTGAAGCTTGGCTTCCACAGCCGTCCCAGCCTTCTGGTGGCAAAGATTACCCAGCACTACGGAGGCGAAGTCAACCTTTGGGTGGGCGATGACAAGTTCGATGCCAGCAGTGTGCTTGATATCCAGTGGGCCGGCGGCAAGATCGACAAGGAGAAGATCGACAGGGTCGTATTTGAGGGGGATGTGCGCGCGCTGCGGGATATTGAGATTCTTGCCGGCGTGAATTACGGAGAAAATACCATGGGTAAGGGCATACCTCTGCCCAAAGAGCTTGACTATTTAAAATAAAGCCCATCCAGATATTTGCTGTTTTGCCCGATTTTTGCGCCAGACTTGAATTTTCAAATACATTTGCGGGGCGTCATTGTACGTGCATGACGAGAGATGCAGCGCAACAAAGAAATTGGACTTTTTACGAAGCCGTCTTCTTTGGGCGAGCAAAGAAGAGTATGAACAGATTATGTCGGGGATTGTAAGTTTTTTACGGGATTGTGAAGACAATGGTTTATGGGATTATCGTAGCGGGCGGCCGGGGAACGCGGCTGCCCGGGGATATAGCCAAGCAATACCTGGATCTTGGCGGCATGCCGATTTTAAGCCGGACCGTGTCGGTGTTTTGCAGCTGCGAAGCGGTTGATGCGATTGTTCTGGTCGTGCCGGAAACCGGCATTGACTATTGTTGCCATGCGATTCTTCCCCATTGTACCCCGGAACGGGAAATTCAGGTGGTTGCCGGCGGGGCGGAACGTCAGGCATCGGTTTACAACGGCCTGAAGGCGGTCAATGGTACAAAAAAGGATATTGTACTCATTCATGACGGGGTCCGGCCCTTTGTGACCCCTGAGATGATTCAGTCCTGCATCAAGGGGCTGGGCCATGCGCAGGGCTGCATCGCCGCTGTTCCCGCGTCCGACACTCTGAAAGCTGTCGAATCAGGCAACCGGATTGCTCATACCATCGACCGGGGTAATGTGTGGCTTGCCCAGACCCCCCAGGCCTTTCACTACGGAACAATTCGCCGCGCCCATGAGGCTGCCGCAATTGAGAACGTCACGGCAACGGACGACGCCGCCCTTCTGGAACAAGCCGGTGAAATGGTAACCGTCATCCCCGGCTCCCCCCTGAACATCAAAATCACCACACCGGAGGATCTGATCCTTGCCCGTGCAATCCTGAATCCTTGATTTTTATAGAAATTTTTTGTATATTATATTACCCGTTTGGGGAGAGGTGGGCAGTGTTAATGAAGGCGAGAGTTCGTTTTGTTGCATTACCGAAAGATGTGAGGAAATACAGATGTTTCTGTTTGTTCGATTTAAGAGGATTGTTGGTTTTACCATTTTGCTGATGGTATTGGTCGGTTCGACTGCCTGGGCGGATGTTATTTATGTGGATAATTCTGTCGCGGGTCTGAATGATGGTTCATCCTGGGAAGATGCGTTCACCTCTCTGGAGAGTGCCCTGGTCGCGGCAACAACTGGCGATGAACTATGGGTTGCCAGAGGCACGTATACACCGTCGGCTATCAAGACCGGGGATGATGATCCGAGGGGAGCGGCATTCCAGTTGAAAAATGGTGTGGCGGTTTATGGCGGCTTTTCGGGTGAGGAAACCGTGCGGGAGGATCGCGATTGGGAGAGCCACACGACCATTATCAGTGGTGAGAGAGGTGCAGCCGACGATGATACCGATAATTGCTATCATGTGTTTTACCATCCATCTGATCTGGCCCTTGACAATACAGCCGTTCTGGATGGGGTTGAGATCAGTGGCGGGTCGGCCTACAGCGACGACGTGGATGCCGTCTGGCATATGCTTCAGGGTGGGGGAATGTATAATGAAGCCTCCTCGCCAGTAATACGCAATTGCACCTTGACCGGCAATTTTGCGGGAATGTGCGGTGCCGGTGTATACAATATGAGTGCCTCGCCACTGATCGAGAACTGTGATTTCAGTCAGAATATCAGTTTGTTTGGTGGCGGTGTATGTAATGAATCATCCCAGTCCGTCATCACGGGAAGTGCGTTTACAGATAATATCGCATTCGGAATCATTGGAGACGGCACTGGTTGGGGAGGCGCTGTTTATAATCAATCCTCCTCATTGATTCTTACGAACTGCGGCTTTGAAAACAACGGGGCAATTTTTGGTGGTGCTGTGACTGATTTTGAATCAACATCGGATATTCTGTCATGCGATTTCATTGAAAATGAGGCCGCTTATGGCGGAGCGCTTTGCATTTCCGGGTCTTCTGATTCCACTGTCACGGATTGTGAAATTACAAACAATGCGGCTATCGGTAACTGGGATGAAGGCACCGGCAAGGGCGGTGGTGTTTATTGTGAGGCATCCTCCTCCATTTTCACCAGATGCACTTTCAAAAAAAATGATGCACTCTCAGCCGGCGGGATGGGTAACGGTCCGTCATCTTCGTCAACGGTCAGGGAGTGCTACTTTCTGGGGAATACCGGTGTGATGGGCGGTGGTGTCGTGAATGGTGGTGCGGATGCGCTGTTTGTCAACGCGCTGTTTGTGGGAAACCGTGCCGAAACCGGAGGCGGTTTTCTGAATGTTGCGTCATCGGTGAACCTTACAAACTGCACAATTAGCAGCAATGAGGCGTATTCGGGCGATGAAATCGGCCCTGAAGAGACCGGGCGTGGCGGCGGAATGATGAATATTGACGCAACCGTGACAATCGTAAACTGTATCCTCTGGGAAGATCGGGCAGCAGTCGAAGGAGAAGAGGAATTGGCGAATATCAGTGAAGTTGATGAAACCGAGGTTACCATAAGTCATTCGGATATGCAGGGCGCTTTTTCTGACGATATGGACTGGAACAGTGACCTTGGCAAAGATAATGGCGGGAATATCGTTATCGACCCTGAATTTGTTGATCCGCCGACACCTGGTCGTGACGAAATATGGGGTACCGATGATGATCGATTTGGCGATCTGGACCTGAGGGTGATGTCATCCTGTATTGATGCCGGTGATAATCATGCGGATAATGTTCCGGAGATCGACATTGACGGCAACGACCGGGTGGATGGGGTGGACATGGGGGCCTATGATTATCAGCCGCTGCCTTCTGGAGATGCCAATATTGATCTGTCGTCGGATGTCCGCATGCCCCACGCAAGCCGGGATACAGCCGGCAGTGGGTGCTTTTTGTCAACAATCTGTTTTGACGGCTTCGTAAAAAGTCCAATTTCTTTGTTGCGCTGCATCTCTCGTCATGTCACGTACGACTAAGTACGCTCCATTCCTCGAGATTTGCGCGCCGCGAACTTGAACTTTTTACTTTGCCGTCCCAAAATTGACTTTTTACGGGACTATCTGTTTTTAATCTGATATGTTTCCGCGGCGGACTTGAGCGCTGTTGACGGAGTGGCCGGTATCAGAATGCCTGGTCCTTAATGATCTCAATGGCTGATTCTGGGGTTTGTGTGGAAAAGAGGCGATCCCGGTTGAGGTGAAGACCCGGCAGATCGGGCAGGGAAAACCCAAGGGTGATGACCGGTTTGTTGTGTTTCAGGGCCAGGGCGATTTCAGACAGTGTCCCGGCGCCGCCCGGGTAGGCCACGATGATGTCGCTGGAAAGGACGTTGATGCAGTTTCTGGCATTGCCCATTCCCGTTCGAACGGGAATGGTGAGATAGGGAGATGCCCCGGCCAGCGTATCGCCGGGCAGTATGCCGATGATCATGCCGCCGTGTTCGGCCGCGCCCCTGGCTGATGCGCCCATGATGCCGGCATCCCTCCCGCCGTTTAAAAGTATCCAGTTGTTTTCCGCAATCAGACGGCCCAGATGAAATGCCTTATCAAGCAAGGCCTTGTCCGCGGCCCCGCCGCCCATTATGCCCACAATCAGTTGTCGCTGCATACAAGATGATCCTTTTCGTAATCGTAATCGAACAGCAGCCGGTTACGATTACGACGATGATTACGATCACGAAAGATCCAACCGGCGAAACAGTTTACTGCGCCAACCCGAAATGTTCCATCCTGCCAAAAAACGTATCGAGTCGGGTGTTTTAACGACGTCGTCACACAAACGTCTGGACATAATCCCGAAACATCTTCCGTAACGCCGGGTCGGTCTCCCGTTCATAGAGCCGCTCAAAACAGCCGATATATCCCTTCTCACGATTGGAATAGGCAATGGCTTCGATATGCTCCTTATGCGAGCTGACGCCCAGTTGAAAGCCGATGGCCGCCGTTGCATCGTAAAACCGTTCCCGTATGCTTTGCCGTCCCTTTCCGGTAGGGTGCTGCCATGCCTTTTTACCGGATGCCAGGGCAATTTTCAGGGCATTTTGGCGTGAGCAGACCCGTTGAACAATATCGTAGGTCATGTAAAATGTCACCAGCGGGCTGTTTTTCAGGGTGTCCGGAATTTGCCGGTTGGATTCCATAAGGTCGGATGTGGACAGGGCGCAGAAATAGGGAACGGTCCCCTGGGCGCCGTAAAGATACGTCCCGTCCGACTGGCTTTCCTTGAAATTGCGGGACCCGGGCAGGTCATTGAGAATGGTTGCCTGAATCGAAATATTGTTGTCAATACAGAAATTTGCCACATCAATGCCCGAATGGTCGGCAAGATCGTTGAAGTAGTCGTACGGCATGCCGGTTATAAAAGCGCCGTGGACCGATATGCCATAACTTTGAATTTTTTTGATTTGTTCCGCATAATAGGCGGGTACGGATTGTCCGCTTTTTTCAATGGCCTTGACCGCTGGTTTGCGAATGGCCTTAAGATTGTCCAGGTTCAGGGATTCAAATCCGATGAAAAAGTGGGATGCCCCGGATTGCCGGAGCTTTTCCATAAGATGAGGGCTGTCGGCAATTTCAATGGAAATCTGGGATATATAATTAATCTTGAGTGTTCTTCGTTGAATCAGTTCATCCAGGAATGATTCAAGTTTTTTACCGCTGAGCAGCAGGTTGTCCGGCAGGAAAACATAAAACCGGTTTTTGAAGCTGGCACCGTCTTTCTGGTTGAATACCAGTTCATCCACAAAATCTTTTGGCGACCGGGCCATGAATTTGCGTTGGTTAATCGGCAGTGAAGAGACTGAACAGAAGCTGCACGAATAGGGGCATCCCAGGTAGGGGGCTGCCACCTTCCCCCGGGTTAAACGGCTCAAGCGGTTGCCGATTAATGGCAGTTTTTTCAGATAGGGAGGCTCCAGTTCCGGCAGTGGAAAAACCCGCCTGTTACCCCAGGTCCGGTCTTCAATGGTGGTGGCACCGATATACTCAGGTTTCAGCCGGCCGGCTGCCAGATCGTTGATAATATCACTGATAACGGTGGTGTCCCCGGGCCCGCGGACCTGGGCGATCAATTCCGGATGCGGGGCATGAGGGAGAATCAGTGCCGCCACATCATCCGGTGATGACGAGACATGAATGCCGCCCAGAATGGCGGGTATTTTTCCGTGGTTCAGTACAATGGCGGCAAGGGCTGCCGTGGGAAAGCTGACGCTGATGGAGGTGATAAATACCGCCCGGGGCTTTCTGCCCCTGTCCCGGATTATTGTATCAATATGCACCCGTTTGCCGTCCGCGACGACAATGTCCGCATCGTGATCAAATTTACCGATCTGATTGGCGATATAGTGGGTCGCATAATTATCGATGCCGTAAAAATCATTGATCCCCACCCGTTCCTTGCCGTGATCAAACTGCAGAAACTGGAGATAGTTTGATTCGTTCAGGGTGCCGGCGTCCAGCCGTGAAAGATGAGAGAGTACATCCATTATGGTGGCCGAAGGCTTGTTCACCATGGCCATCAGATCAAAGGCAATGGGATTGAAAACAATATAGTAGTGATTTTTCATATTATGGGATTCATATCATAAACAAAAACAAATTCAAAGGTGAATGCGTGTCCGGTTGATGCGTTCGGGATTAGGATTTGATTAAAAAATCTTGCGGTAAAATTCTTGACTTTTGTTTTTTTTATTTGTAGACTAACAGTTTATTTTTATGGATATATGTTAACTATTTGAAGATTTTGTGAAATCTACAGTTTTCAATGAAGGATATTGTCTTTATGAAAACCAATAGACAACCGGGAAAATGTGAAAATCAGAAGGGAGGTGCAACCAGGAGCCGAATATTATACGTTGTATCGAATGATATTGGTCGAAGGACTTTGTATTATTGACGATTAAATCAAAATCAGGAGGTATTTAGATGCCAAGTTTCGTAATTGCTGAAAAATGTGACGGCTGTAAAGGCGGGGACAAAACCGCATGTATGTATATTTGTCCCAATGACCTTATGGTCCTTGATGCGGATGCAATGAAGGCTTACAATCAGGAGCCCGATCAGTGCTGGGAATGCTTTTCTTGCGTAAAAATCTGCCCGAGCCAGGCAATTGAGGTTCGCGGTTATGCCGACTTTGTTCCGCTGGGAAGCAGCATCATGCCGATGATGGGTACGGAAGATGTGATGTGGACCTGTAAGTTCAGAAATGGCGTTGTCAAGCGCTTCAAGTTCCCCATCCGGACCACTGATGAAGGAACCGCCAATGCGTATGCGGATCTGCAGGGCAAAGACCTGGATTCCGGCCTTCTTTCCACAGAAGAAGCGGACGGCTATGAGATTCCCAAACCGCTGGCAACTGTCTAAGATCATTTGGACAATTGTTTATGAAGCATGACCTGTATGCAATTAATTTTTGATATATCTTAAGGAGGATATAATATGGCATTACCGAATAAACCCAAGGGTGAACTCAAAGCCGTAAGAGATCCCGAAGTCGAAGAGCGCGAAGTTGATATTCTGATCGTCGGCGGTGGTATGGCTGCCTGCGGTACCGCGTTTGAAATTAAGAAATGGGCTGCGGACAAGAAGATCCTGCTGGTTGACAAAGCCGCCATGGAAAGAAGTGGCGCGGTTGCTCAGGGCCTTTCCGCTATTAACACCTACATTGGTGAAAACACCCCGGATGATTACGTCCGCATGGTTCGTAACGACCTGATGGGGATCGTTCGCGAAGACCTGATCTTTGACCTTGGCTGCCACGTTGATGACTCCGTTCATCTGTTTGAGGAGTGGGGGCTGCCCGTATGGAAGAAAACCGAAGATGGCAAAAACCTGGACGGTAAAAAGGGCCAGAAGATGGGGACCCTGAAGTCCGGTGCCACCCCGGTACGGACCGGTAAATGGCAGATCATGATCAACGGCGAGTCTTATAAGAGAATCGTTGCCGAAGCCGCAAAACTGGCACTTGGCGATGACAATATTCTCGAGCGTGTTTTCATCGTTGAACTGCTCAACGACGCCAACGATCCCGGCAGAATCGCCGGTGCCGTCGGCTTCTCCGTTCGTGAAAACAAAGTATACATCATCAAAACCAAAACCATGATGGTTGCCTGCGGCGGCGCTGTTAACATTTATCAGCCCCGTTCGGTAGGTGAAGGTAAAGGCCGTGCATGGTACCCCGTATGGAACTCCGGCTCCACCTATACCATGGCATTGCGCGCCGGTGCCGAACTGTCCATGATGGAAAACCGGTTCACGCCGGCCCGTTTTAAAGACGGTTACGGTCCTGTCGGTGCCTGGTTCCTTCTGTTCAAGGCCAAAGCACTGAATGGTCTGGGCGAAGTCTATGTTGCCAGTGACGCTGCCAAGGCTGAGCTTGAAAATTACGCACCTTACGGAACCGCTGCGATCACCCCGACCTGTCTGCGGAACCATCTGATGCTGTTCGAAATGAAAGAAGGCCGTGGCCCGATCCAGATGGATACCGTGACCGCACTGGCAGAACTCGGTTCCACCATGGACAAGAAAGAGCTCAAGCACCTCGAATCCGAGGCATGGGAAGACTTCCTTGACATGACCTGTGGTCAGGCCAATCTC
Source organism: Thermodesulfobacteriota bacterium (assembly GCA_034189905.1). Lineage (GTDB taxonomy): Bacteria > Desulfobacterota > Desulfobacteria > Desulfobacterales > Desulfosudaceae > JAXHTY01. The sequence goes on along the minus strand of JAXHTY010000017.1, from coordinate 50,154 downwards.
TGGTGCGCCACCAACACCGAGCCTGAGAAAAAGAACTCCGAAATTATGCCCACCGAACCGTATCTGCTGGGTTCACACTCCGGCTGCTGCGGTATCTGGACCTCCGGCCCGGATTATGACTGGGTTCCGGATTCATACAAAATCAAGGCGAAAAACGGCAAGATCTACAACCGTATGACCACGGTTGACGGTCTGTTCACTGCCGGCGACGGCGTTGGCTGCTCCGGCCACAAATTCTCCTCCGGGTCCCATGCCGAAGGCCGTATCGCGGGCAAGGAAATGGCGAAATACGTACGTGACAATGCCGATTTCTCTCCGAGCATCAAAGAGAGCAAGGAAGAGCTGGTTGACATGGTTTACAAACCGGTTCGCGTATTCCTTGACAACTGCGAATACACCACAGCCATTGACATCAACCCGAGCTACATCAAGCCCGAAGGCATGATGTACCGGCTGATGAAAGCCACTCATGAGTATGGCGCAGGTACCGCTACTTACTACCAGACTTCCGAGAAATCCCTTGAAGTTCTGATGGACCTGTTCGAGACCATGCGTGAAGACTGTGAAAAACTGGCTGCCGGCGATCTGCATGAACTGATGAGAGCATGGGAAATCTACCACAGAATCTATACTGTGGAAGCCCACTGTCGTCACATCCAGTTCAGAAAAGAAACCCGTTACCCGGGCTTCTACTACAACGCCGATCATCCGGGTCAGGATGATGCCAACTGGTTCTGCTTCACCAACTCTTCTTACAACAAAGAGAACAACGAGTGGAGCCTGAAGAAGGTCGATTACGTCAAGATTATCCCTGATGCGTAATCATCTGTAGTAATATTCGGTTAGTTGATTAACCGGCGACAAACCTCCAGGCGCTTGCCGCCTGGAGGTTTTTATTAAGCATGACGCCGTGCGGGGTGACTGTGGCCGGGCAGGAATATGCCCGGTTTTTTACGAGTGCGGCGATGATTTAAACAGGATGGGTCGTCTCAACGGAGGTGTGTTTTAAATCATCGCCAGATTCGTAAAAATCCGGGCAACCGGAAGGATACCCATAGTGGTGAGGATATTAGAAACGAGCTTTGATAGATAAAATAACAATTTAATGCACGGAGGGTATGGTATGGCAACAGATAATTCTACCTCTGCCAACGGAAGCATCATGGTGGTTGGAGGGGGCATCAGTGGTCTGACTACCGCCCTTGAGGCCGCCGAGGTGGGCTATGAGGTCTTTCTGATTGAAAAGGCCCCTTACCTTGGAGGTCGGGTGGCGCAGCTCAACCAGTATTTCCCCAAGCTGTGTCCCCCCACTTGCGGTCTTGAGATCAATTATCGGCGGGTCAAGGACAACCGGAAGATCAAAACCTATACATTGGCCAACATCGAAAAGGTTGCCGGCGGGCCCGGCAATTATACGGTGACAGTTCAGTTGAACCCCCGGTTTGTCAATCAGAATTGTACCGCTTGCGGGGAATGCGTTGACGTCTGCCCGGTGGAGCGGAGCAACGATTTCAATTTCGGCATGGACAAAACCAAGGCGGTGTACAAATCTTCGGATATGGCATTCCCCATGCGGTATGCCATCGATCCCGCCGTCTGTAAGGGCAGCGAATGCGGCAAATGCGTCGATGCCTGTAAATACAGCGCCATCGAGTTGGACATGAAACCCAGGACCATCGAGCTGAATGTGGGATCCATTGTCTGGGCCACCGGCTGGGAGCCCTATGATGCGGCCAAAATCGACAACCTGGGCTACGGTGTCTGCAAAAATGTTATCACCAACATGATGCTTGAGCGTATGGCATCTTCCAACGGTCCCACAAAGGGCAACATTGTCCGGCCGTCCGACGACAAGGAGCCCGAAACTGTGGCGTTTGTGCAGTGCGCGGGGTCGCGGGATGAAAATCATCTGCCTTATTGTTCCTATATATGTTGCATGGCGTCACTGAAGCATGCCACCTATATCCGGGAGCGTTTTCCAGAGGCGAAAATCTATATCTATTACATCGACCTCCGGACCCCTGGCTACAAATACGAGAAGTTCTACAAAAAGATCAAGGAAGATGAAAACATATTCCTGATCAAAGGCAAGGTGGCCGAGGTACGGCAGGCGTCCGGCGACAAAGTTGTTGTGGTGGCGGAAAATGCCGTGACCGGGGAAAAGACGGAGCAGACGGTTGATATGGCGGTTCTGGCCACGGGCATGCAGCCGACTGCGGCAAGCAATAAGCTACCGGCGGATCTGCAGTTTAATGAAGACGGCTTTATCGTCAACAACTTTGAAAGCGGCGGCATGTTTGCCGCCGGATGCGCCAACAAACCGGCGGATGTGGTCACTTCAAACCAGAACGCAACCGGCATGGCCCTGAAGGCCATTCAAACCCTGAAGAGGTAGGAGGTCTCCATGGATAAGAAATATAGTGTATATATCTGCACGGGCTGCGGAATCGGGGAGTCGCTGGATGTGGATGCCCTCTGCGGGGTTCCCGAGGAAGAAGGCGTTCCTGTAAAGACCCATCCGTTTCTGTGCAGCGAGGAAGGCGTAAATCTGATTAAAAAAGACATCGCGGACGATGGCGTGAATGCCATGTGCATCGCGGCATGTTCCCGGCGGGTCAATTTTGATGTCTTTTCATTTGACGGCTGTCTTGTGGACCGCACAAATTTAAGAGAGCAGGTGGTGTGGGCACATCCCAGGTCCGAATATCCGGCACTCACAGACGAGGAAAAGGAGGACGAGGACAATTTCGATCGGGTTCAGATGATGGCGGAAGATAATATCCGGATGGGCATGGCCCGGCTGGAACAGATCAAGCTGCCGGAACCCTATGAACTGGAAAGTTTCACCAACAAGATACTGGTGATCGGAGGTGGTGTGACCGGTATGGCCGCAGCCCTTGATGCATCAAAGGCCGGCTATCCTGTCACCATCGTTGAAAAAGAAGCCGCCCTGGGCGGGTTTGCCACTAAGATGCGCAAGCAGATGCCCGTGTCCGACCCTTATGATAATCTGATACCGCCGGTTGTTGACAGCATGATTCAGGCGGTCGAGGCGGACAGCAACATCACGATAAAAACCGAGACGGTTGTGGCACGTATTGCCGGGCAGCCCGGTGAGTTCACTGTTACCCTGAAAAATCCCGGTGAAAAGCATCCGTTTGATGTTCCCTATCCCCTGCCCGAAGAGATGAAGGTTGACGAAAACGGGAAGGAATTGACAGCGGAACAGCAGTTCGAGGTTTATCAGAAATATAATGAAGGCCGTGAAGACGTGCTCACCCTGGATCCTGAAGGTGAAAAGTTCGGAGCGGTTGTGCTGGCGGCAGGCTGGCGTCCGGCAAAAATCGAAGGTGAAGCCTACGCCCATCTGGGCATCGGCGAAATCCCCGATGTGGTCACCAATTCTCAGTTTGAAGAAATTGCCAAAAAGGGGAAAATTACCCGTCCGTCCGATGGCAAGGAAGCCAAATCCGTGGTGTTCGTCCAGAGCCCGGGCAAGGACGAAGATGACAGCGACTTCCAGTATTGTGGGGCAGTTACCAGCATGGCAACCCTGAAGCAGGCCAAATACGTTCGTGAAGACTACAGCGACGGTAAGGCATATATCTTCTACCAGCATATGCGTACACCTGGTATGGCCGAGAATTTTTACAAGAGCATGCAGCAGGACCCGGGTATTTTCATGACCAAGGGTGAAGTGCTAAAGGTGGGCAAGGAAGGCAACGGCCTTTCAGTTGAAGCGGATAACACGTTGCTTGGCGAGAAAATAAAAGTAAAAGCGGATATGGTGGTACTTTCCGCCGGCATGGTGCCGGAAACCGCCGACAACCCGGTGGTCAACCTGGCCTATCGACAGGGCCCGGGATTCCGTGATAATGAAATTTTCGACTGGTACGCAGACTCCAACTTTATCTGCTTCCCCTATGAAACCCAGCGAACCGGCGTTTATGCCGCCGGATCGGTTCGTCGCAGCATGACCATTGAGGACTCTATGGAAGATGCGGCCGGTGCCGCCCTGAAGGCGATCCAGTGTGTGGAGTCTGCCAACAGGGGCGTTGCGGTCCATCCGCGGTCCGGGGATATGACCTTCCCGGATTTCTTTTTCCAACGGTGCACCCAGTGCAAACGCTGCACAGAAGAATGCCCCTTTGGCGCCCTGGATGACGACGAAAAGGGAACGCCCAAGCCCAACCCGACCCGGTGCCGTCGCTGCGGTACCTGTATGGGCGCATGCCCGGAACGGATTATCGGGTTTGCAGACTACAATGTCAACAGCGTGGGCAGCATGGTAAAAGCGATTCAGGTCCCCTCCGAGGACGACTATACCGAACCGCCGTTGCGGATTCTGGTGCTTGTGTGCGAAAATGACGCTTATCCGGCCCTGGATATGGCGGGCATGAACAAGCTCTCTTTTTCTGCGGACGTTCGTATCATTCCGGTCCGGTGCCTCGGGTCTGTCAACGTTATATGGATCAAGGATGCCCTTTCCCAGGGCATGGACGGCGCTATTCTGCTCGGGTGCAAACATGGCGATGAATACCAGTGCCACTTTGTAAAGGGCAGTGAGCTTGCCAACATCCGTATGCAGAAGATCGGGGATGCCTTGTCAAGCCTGGCCCTGGAAGAAGAGCGGGTCACCCAGAAAGAGGTCGCCATTGATGACTATGACAAGATTCCGGAGATAATCAATTCGTTTGTGGAAGAGATCGAGGCGCTGGGTCCCAACCCGTTCAAGGGTTTCTAGGGGCCGTGGCTGCTCTTTCGCTATGAATAACAATTATATGCAGATTATTGGAGGCATAACATGACTGATCGATTTGTTGCTGAGCCTGATCTGGGATTTGTGAATGAGGTCATCGGGCTTGGTGGAGATAGCTTAAAGAAATGCTTTCAGTGCGCCACATGTTCTGTGGTGTGTCCGATTTCACCGGACCTGAAACCATTTCCAAGGAAAGAGATGATCGCGGCGTCCTGGGGGCTTCGCGACAAACTGACAAAAAACCTGGACGTATGGCTCTGCCATGAGTGTGGTGACTGCTCGACCAAGTGCCCCCGCGGGGCCAGGCCGGGTGATGTGCTGTCGGCGGTCCGTTCTTACACGATTCAGGAATACGCCCCGCTCAAAGGGGTTGGGAAAGCAGTGAATGATCCCAAAAAGCTGCCCCTGCTCATCGCATTGCCGGCCATCCTGTTTGCAGTGCTGGCCTTTATTAATGTGAATTTCAGCGGTGTCATGGAATCCATCTTCGGTGCCGTCGGTCTGGAATGGAGTCATGCTCATGAAGGGGAGCACGTGCTCGCCCATGCGAACTTCTTTTCAACCTGGTTTGTGGACATGGTGTTTGTGCCGTTGGCCGGTCTGGTGGTGTTGGCATTTGCCATCGGCCTGTACCGGTTTGTGAATGACATTCATGCACAAGCACTGGCAGACGGAAAGACCACGAAACAGAACCTGGATTACATGGGGGTGGTCAAAGGTATCGTTGCGGTGATCCCCATGATTCTGAAACATGACAAATTCTCCGAATGTTCCGAGAATTCGGACCGTGCCACCCCGCACATGATGGTGCTGTTCAGCTTTATCGCGTTGTTTGTGGTCACCAATATCTTCTTTGTGGCCCTTTACGTGCTGGGTGCTCCCGGGCCTTATTCCCAGTTCAACCCGGTGAAGATTCTGGCCAATGTGGCCGGTATTGCCCTGATCATCGGCGGCATCATGATGATCAAGAACCGGCTGGCCAAGAAGGATCAGTCAACGTCTTACAAAGACTGGTATCTGATCGGCCTTGTCCTGGGGCTGGGACTTTCCGGTATGCTTACCGAATTGACCCGGCTGGCTGGTGCAGAGGCATTGACCTACTTCATGTACTACATTCATCTGATCTTTATCTTTAACCTGTTTGCCTTTCTTCCCTTCTCCAAGCTGGCTCATCTGGTCTACCGGACAGTGGCCCTTGGGTATGGCAATTATGCGGGCAGGGAGAATAAGTAAGAAGTAAGCCTGATTCGGCTTGTGGATAGTATGAGATTAAAAAAGGGAGGCGAATTTATTTCTTTCGCCTCCCTTTTATTTTTCGCAGAAGGTTTCGGGATGTTGCAGAAAATACTGGATCAATTTTTCTTCCGCAGCTTTAAATTCCTCTTCTGTCAGTGTTTGATACATTCTTCCATAGTCCCAGCCATAACCCCACCGATACCAGGTGGGGAAGACCGGATGACCGCCGGCACGCACTCCGCGATACATCATCCAAGCTAAGATGCCACTCCCTGTTTTCTCCTTCACACATTGCCGAAGTGCCCTGTCTGCTTCCTTGCGATCTTCCGGTGTCCCGCCGTACCAATAGGAAATGTCATGCTCAAAGCAACATTCACACCAGGAGCCATCCGGAAACAGGCTGCATCCATCGCTTGTAAAATCTTTTATCATCCTGGATGTACCACATCCTGAAAAGACGATGGACAGGGTGATGTATACCGCAATCAGCAGAAAGGAACGCCATTGATATTTCAATTTATTAATCTGCATCAGCACTCCTTTATCCGCAAATTGATTATTATGAATCACAATAGTAAACTAAAACTCTATCCGCTGACCGACTTTACTCAGTCAATCCGGAAACAACAACAGGTCCGTGTACTGGCCAAGGCTTCTGAATGGCTTAATACCGGTGTCATCATAAAAAAAGGTGTGGTATACAAGGTGGCAGCAGAGGGGCGATGGCATGGTGGGCCTATCTGTGGCTGGACCGGTCCTGATGGACAGGGGGCGGGCACACAATGCTTTTTAAGTATAATCCCGGGTTGGAGTATTTCGACGCTAATCGGGAGAGTCGGGCAGTCAGGTAATCCCTTTGCCATCGGGAATAAATATCAGTTTACCACACAGCAAGATGGTATTTTATATTTACGAATGAATGAGCCGCCTTCAAGTTGTCTTGATAATGGTGGATATGTGACGGCCGTTATTTCATTGGCGAATGATAGTGTAACTAAGGAGAAAAATGGTGAATCCCCCAATATTGCCCGATTAGAAACAATTGATGTAAAGCTGAAAGGCATTGACGATGGCATAAAGTCCAGCCGGCAGGAGGATTACAAGCAAGCTGTACTTTTTGCCAAGCGGGAGGCTATTGAAAGATCAGGGGTTGAGATTAAATCCATATCAAAGGTCGAAAACCTGGCGCTTTATGAAGATTTTATCGAAGCAAAAGCGCAGGCTGTCCTTCTCGGCGGGTATGAAATCCTGGACTTGGGCTATTCCGAAGATGGTCTTTATCAGGTTGTGTTAATCGGCAAAATCAGGACATCAAAAACGCAGTAAACTGTCGCGAAAGCTACAGCAAACAGTAATTTTTCCTGTTTGTTCTAAAAAGATGATCAATTTGTCATTTCCCGCCTTTCCCCATCCCCACGGATGGGGAATTTATCAAATACTGCCTGTACCCCGGCCTTTGCCAGTTCGCTTGCCGTGAGCCATTTGGCGCCCTGTTTGAAAAAGCTGACGGCATTGAGCAGGTTTTCACTCAAAGGTTGCTGAGTGTGGTTAAAAACGCCGGTCCATACAATGTCCGCTTCCTGGGTATTGAGCAGGAAAACTGAAAACCCCACGGATGCGGGTGCATTTGCGGACATGGCGTATCCTTCGCGTTCCCTGAAGCGCCAGACTGTTCCGGCAACCACGTAGTCGGTTTTCAGGCGCTCCCCGATTTCCGTGGCCATGGTCTGAATGGTTTTTCCCTGGCAATTGTTCATTGATTCGCGGTAAGCCGATCGTGTCGCTGCCATAGGGGCAACCCGGCTGCCAAACCGGTTGGCCATGGCCTGATGGACATATTGGTAAATAATAAGGTCTGCTTCACCTGCCAGGGAGTCAGTATTCACGGAGAGGTCTTTCAGCGGACAGGTAAATGTCTGCAAAAGCGACCGGTCGGTCTGTTCCGGGTGCCGACCTTTAAAAAACGGCATCACGCAGAAGGTGGCGTCGGGTTTCTGTTCGACGCGAAGAACCGGTTTTGAAGGAACGCTTGCCGGGGAACATCCCGTAAACATGATGCCAACAATGCATAGGGCAATTATACCCACGACAGGGCCGGCAACAGCATGGTTAAAATAGTGATAAACAATTGTCCAACGATTGTTTTTTTTCATGAAGGCGTCCTTTCGATCCTTATTCAATTTTCTTAACCCGTATCATCGTGGTGCTGCCTGCTACCCACAAGGGGTGACCGGATGTTATCACCGTGATATCGCCCTGGGACAGGTTGTGGACCTTCTTAAGCATGGTGATGGCATCTTCGATCATATGATCCGTATCCCGGGGGGCAGTGATAAAACGGGGATAGATGCCCCGATATAACGACAGCTGCCGGAGAACCTGTTCGTCCGGTGTAAACGCAAAAACCGGTTGCTTCGGCCGCAGCCGGGAAAGACCGATGGCGGTAAGGCCGGAGCGGGTCGGGGCCAGAATGGCGGCCGCGTCGAGATGGTCGGCCAGCACGCATGCCGAATAGGTAACGGAATCGGAAATCTCTTTTGCCGGTTCCATTGATTTGTAATAATCGCCGGGAAATGCCTTTTCCGCGTTTTCCACGATCCGTGCCATATAGCGGACCGCATCAACCGGATAGTTGCCGCTGGCGGTTTCCTCCGACAGCATGACCGCATCGGTGCCGTCCATGACAGCATTGGCCACATCCGATGCTTCCGCTCTTGTGGGGCGTGGGGAATCCACCATGGAGCGCAGCATCTGGGTGGCGGTAATAACGGGTTTGTTCATGCGGTTGGCCTGTTTGATCAAACGTTTCTGGATCACCGGAACATCTTCCAGCGGGATTTCCACACCCAGATCCCCCCGGGCGATCATGATGCCGTCGGCTTCTTCAAGAATGCCGTCCAGATTGTTAATAGCTTCATGTTTTTCAATTTTAGCGATAACCGGTGTTGTCTTGCCGGCCTGATGGATGATTTTTTTCACTGTTTGAATGTCTAGGGCACTGCGCACAAAAGAAAGTGCCACAACGTCAACGCCTCTCTCAAGGCCGAAGGCCAGATCGGCTTTATCCTTTTCCGTTATGGATGAAACCCCCAGGGAGCTGGACGGCAGATTTATGCCTTTGTGAGAGGTAAGAACCCCGCCGGTGATCACTTTGCAGACAATGTCGGTTTCAGACACCGATGTCACGCGTAACTCCATCAGTCCGTCCGCCAGCAGTATGCGGTCGCCGGGTTTAACATCTTCGGTCAGTTGGGGATAAGAGACCGATACCCGGTTTTGGGTGCCGCTTTCATTGACGGTGGTCAGGATTATCTGTTTTCCCGGCTCAATGCGGATACCGGGGTCCGGTATGTCGCCCGTGCGGATTTTAGGGCCTGCCAGATCCAGCAGAATCGCCACCGGCTTTTGCGCATCCGCGGATATGTTTCTGATTAAATCGATTTTTTCTCCATGGCCGGCATGAGTGCCGTGGGAAAAGTTCAATCTGGCAATGCGCATGCCGTTGTCGATCAATTGCCGGATAACCGCGGCCGATCTGCTGGCCGGCCCGATCGTGCAAACTATTTTTGTTTTTGGGATTGATGTGGTCATGGCAGCTCTCATTTTGATAAATTTAACACTGCGCCGCAGAAAGCGCGGAAGGGGGGATCGCCAGGGCGATGTTGTCTCAGCGTCCTCCGCGTCGAAGCGGTGAAAATAAATCGTTAAGATGTCATTTCCGATTTTAGAAATTCGGCAATATTTTCTATCGCCCGGGCACTTTCAGTGGCGATGCCGGCAAAGATCTGAAATACGTGAACCATCCCCTCCCATGTTTCCAGCTTTACCGGAACATCGGCGGCTTTTGCCCTCTCTGCCAGTCGGCGTGAATCATCAAGCAGGCACTCCCGATCGCCTACCTGAATCAGGAGAGGGGGCAACCCGGACAGATCGCCGTACAACGGGGATGCCATGGGATTTTTTGCGTCTTCCCCGTTTAGGTAGAGGCCGGCAAAACGGCCGATGGCCTCGGCGATAAGAAACGGGTCATCTTCAGCCTTTGTTTTTATGGTTTCACCGGTGAGCGCCAGGTCTGTCCAGGGCGACATGCATACGGCCGCCCGGGGCAGTGGTTCTCCCGTTTCTTTCAGTTTCAGCATGGTTGCCAGGGTCAGGCCGCCGCCCGCGGAATCCCCGGCAATAACCATGTCTGCGGGTTTAATGTCTTTTTCGGCGATGAGGCAACGGTATACCGCCACAGCATCTTCCAGGGCCGCGGGAAAGGGATTTTCCGGGGCAAGGCGGTAATCCACCATCAACACTGTCATCTCCGTGGCCTTTGCCAGTCGTCCGCACAAGTTCCGGTGGGTGTTCATGGAGCCGGCGGCATAAGCACCGCCGTGCAGATAAAGCATAATCCGGTTTGCCGGGGCTTCAGGAAACGCCACCCACTCCACAGGCACACCGGCCAATGTATCCGGTTTGTAGACCCCTTTATCGGGCGGTCTGTTCAGCGCGGCCATCTGCTCAAATCCCTTACGCATCATCTCCGCTGTCAGATCCGCAGGGGTTGAATCTTTTCCTTTCTGCAGTACATTGATTACAGCTTGCATTTCCTTGCTTATCATTTCAGCGCTCCATTGATGGCTCTTCATAAAAAGACCAATCACCGTGTAACGGTGGGATGTATTGCGAGGCCTTTCTGATTATATCCCGTACCGCTGATCCGGATATTTCATGAAAATATAACACATGGGGATCAATGAGACAATTCAACCCGTCCAGATTTCGGGAATTACAAACAGCGTGGAATACCAACCGGATCATTCACGAGTCGATTCGGCGCAGACACAGATACAAGGCGCAGGATGTGAAGCGGTAGCCAGCGGACTGCGGGTGGCCGGCTGCTTACCGGTGCGTATCGGGTGTGGTCGCCGGTTTTTGCAAAATATGTTTTTTTATCATTGTTTTGAACGGGGGAATGTTGATCGGTTTCGGGAAATAATCATCCATACCGGCCGCTAAAAAACGCTCCCGTTCGCCTTTCATGGCATGGGCAGTGAGCGCAATAATCGGCAGTCGTGTTTGTCGAGACGACAAAGCATTGCCCTCCTGCTCCTGCTCAAGTGCCCGAATGGCTTTTGTCGCCTCAATGCCGTTCATGACCGGCATTTGAATGTCCATTATCACCAGGTCAAATGATGTATGTTTTATCGCATCCAGCGCCTCTTTCCCATTGTTCACAACTGTGGCGCTATATCCCATCTTTTCAATGAGGTTTTTACAAATCAGCTGGTTGGCATTATCGTCTTCCACAATGAGGACCCGCAGTGGATCAGCATCTTTTGCTGGTTTTTTCTTCTGGAGATTATCGCTGTCTTGAATGTTCTGTGTTTTAACGGTCCGTAGGGGAGCACTTGTGTTTTCTGTTATCGTTTTCAGGCACTCAAACAACTGGTTTCTGAAAATGGGCTTTGTCAATATGGCATCAACACGATTGAAAGGGGCTTTTTCTTTTTGTTCCACGAGGCTCTTTTCAGTATAAACGATCTGTTTGATGGTATTTAATTTTTCATCTGCCTGAAGCATGCTCAAAAAGGTCATACTGTCCATTTCAGATAAGGGGTGTGCCGCAATAATGACAGAAAAGGGGTTGCCTTGATCGTGAGCCTGGTACAGGTGCCTCAGGGCGGTGTCTGCATCCGGAATAACATCACCGGATATTCCCCACTGGTTGAAAAAAGATGTCAGCATATCCCTGTTGTGTTGGCTGTCATCAATGGCAAGAATGCGATGGCGTTTCATGGTGCCGGGTATCGTCAAGGAGGGGGCCATGACGTCCTGCTGCTTTGTAAACGGTAGTTTGAAAGAGAATTCAGCACCCTTATCAATTTCGGTGGTGACATGGATGTCTCCTCCTATCAACTCCACAAGATTTTTTGTGATTGCCAGGCCCAGGCCTGTACCGCCATGTCTGCGTGTCAATGATCCATCAACCTGGGAGAATGGCTGAAATATAAGGTTCAGATGATCTTCCGGAATGCCGATGCCGGTGTCGGCAATGATAAATTTCAGTGTCGCATGGGTTTGTGTTTCATTCAGGCAGATTAAAGTGATAACAATCTCGCCTTGTTCAGTAAATTTGACAGCATTGCCCAGAATGTTCAGTATGATTTGACGCAGCCGGTCAGCATCGCCTTTCAGCATCCGGGGGATATCGGGATCGATTTTGCAGATCAATTCCACCCCCTTTTTGTGGGCCTGCAGTGCCATCAGAGATGCCGTTTCTTCAACAAGCGACACCAAATCAAAATCCCCATGCCTGATGGCAAGTTTGCCGGCTTCAATTTTTGAAACATCAAGCACATCATTAATGATGGACAGCAGATTTCTGCTGGCCAGTTGAATGATGTCAAGCTGTTCCCTTTGCTCATCGTCCAGGCCCGAAAAAGACAACAGTTGGGCCATTCCCATGATTGCATTCATAGGGGTTCTTAATTCATGGCTCATGTTGGCGAGAAATTCGTTTTTTGCCACATTGGCAGCCTCTGCATTGATCAGGGCGGTTGTTAATTGTGCACGGGTTCTTATGCGTTCGGTAATATCCCGGGCAATACCCACAATACCCACGCTGCGGTTGTTTTCGTCCTTCAGAACGGTAGATGTCATCCATGTGGGAAAGGTGGTCCCCTGTTTGGTGACATGTCCCACATCGCCATGGTGAGCACCATCCCTCAGGACGATCTCGTTAAACGGCACCACATCGGTACGCAACTGTTCATCCGTATGGAAAATCTTCAAATGGCGGCCCATCAGTTCTTCACCATTGTCAAAACCGTGCATTCGGGCCCATGCGGTATTGACAAATTCAATTATGCCTTGCATATCCACAACCGCAATACCGTCCACAGACTGCTCCACTGCCGTTTTCAGTCTGTTGAGTGAACGCATGGTGGTATCACGCTCCTGAAGCTGGGTTTTAATCTGCAGGTGCATATCTCTCAAACGGCCGATCAGTCCTGCAATCATGATGGTAAAGACCGGGCCGATGGCCCCCCCTTCAAAGGTCCGGCCGGACAGTGTGTGCAGGCAGATCATCAGTCCTGTATTGACAATGGCGGCGATAATCCCGCCCCATAATCCCCAGAACAGGGCGGCCAGCCCGACATGGACGAATGACAGTATTCTGCTGGCCGGCCCAAGAGTATTCATCAGCCATTCATGAGAAAGTGCATAAATGGCAAACAGGACTGCCAGTACAATAAGCTTGAATGCATGGGAAAAGAAAGGGCTGGTGTTTTCCGGGGCAATGATCGGGAATCGAAGTGACATCGTACACGCCTTATAATTCATGCGGTTGTGTCTGGCTTATCGTTCTGCACAGTCTTTTTTTAAAGATTCCGGAAGTGATGTCTGGAGGCGGGGAGTGTTCAACAGGGACCGTGCTTCAGAATTTTCACATGTGGAAATAATATCAGAATATCAAAAAAATATAGAAATATCAATTTGTTTTTGCTCCTCCGGGCCGCGGACGATTGTGGGGGGGCGAGCATCCGGAGCTGCGGCTTTTCCTACGGGAAGAGGCGCTACCACGATACCCGTTTGATACGGCGGAGGTGACGAACCAGGCGTAGGTTGGGAAGCAGCAGGCCGGGGTGGCGCAACGTGCGGCTGATGAGTTTGAAGGATGGCGGGTAGATACTGAGCTGGTTGTAAATGGTGCCAAGCCGGTTCATGAGGTCGTGATTGTAAAACAGATGTCGCTTTTGGGCCCAGTATGGCGGGTAAAAATGGTGATTTTTAATCAGTCGGGTGTACATCCCCGGCTGTCCGCCAATTGCCTGAAAAAGATAATCTGCACAATGGATAATCGGGGAAAGCCCCCCAAACGTAAGCGGGTTGGGCATGCCCCCGGCATCGCCGATCAGAAATGTACGGCCATTTTCAAAAACACTGCCATTGATGGGGATGGGCGCGGCTGACTTTTCAATGATTGTGCCGGTGATGTGAAAGGTTTCAAGAAAATGTGCCAGCACTCTGTAAGTCCCCTTGACCCCGACGTTGCATACATCGTCCCGGGGAAAAACCCACCCATATCCGGCCCGGTCCCGGCCGGATTGGTGAAACATGGGGTGGAAATAAAATTCAAAATAATCCACCGGGCGGTTCAGGACCATTCGGTACTGACAGGCCGGAGCCATCTCCACTTTCTGATTCATAGCGGCCCGAACCCGGGATGCCGGTCCGTCCGCGCCGATAATATAGTCACTGTCCAGGTCTTCAATATTTTGAATCCTTGCATTATATACGATTTCGATGCCCTGCTCTGTGGCATAAAGGGCCAGGGCACGCTGCCATGTATCCCGGTTCAAGGTCGCGCCGGGCTCATGATAGACACAATAGGTGCTGTTGGGAAAGATAACCCGTATGCCGGCAATGGATTGGACAATGAACGGGGTTGAACAAAACCCGGTGTCGGTTTCCAGTTTTAAGAGCGTGCGTGCCGATATGCCTTCGGCACAGGGAGTGGCCGTATAGGCGTCTTGCGTCTGCTTTTCATAGACCACAATCCTCACATCCGGCAGCCGTGCCAGATAAAGGGCGGCAATCAGCCCGGCCGGCCCGCCCCCGATGATTGAGATGGTGGTTTGTCTGGTTGTCATTGATGAAAAAGCTGCATCAATTATCTCGTATGATTTTCATGGCCTCTGCCGCGGACAGCCCTTCGTGCACCATGCGTGAGGCGGCCCGGACAAACAGCTCCGGGGTTTCGTGCTGGAACGCATTTCTGCCGATGGAAAGCCCCGCCGCACCGGCGGCCATGGCGCCTTCAATCATGGCAAGGGTTTCCTCGTCCGACAGCCTGGACCCGCCGGCAATCACCACGGGCACCGGGCATCCCCGGACCACCGCGGCAAATGATTCCTTGCTGCCCGTATAAGGACACTTGACAATGTCCGCACCCAGCTCGGCGCCCACCCGGGCGGCCAGCTTTATGGTTTCGGGATTTTCCACCACATCCCGGCCCCTTGGATACATCATGGCCAGCAGGGGCATGCCCCAGCGGTTGCATTCCTTTGCGGTCTTGCCCAGCGCCTCCAGCATCGACGCTTCGGTGGCGGCCCCCACATTCACATGAACGGATACCGCATCCGCGCCCAGATAGATAGCCTCTTCCACATCGCACACACTGATCTTGTTGTTGGGCTTGGGCGTCAGCGAGGTCGAGGCGGACAGATGGATGATCAGCCCGATATCGGTATCCTCGCTCCGGTTGGTGGCCGTGACAATGCCCTTGTGGACCACAGCGGCATTGGCCCCGCCCCGGATAATCATGTTGACCGTGGCGTCCATATCTTCCAGCCCTTCAATGGGGCCCATGGATACACCGTGATCCAGGGGCACGATCACGGTTTTGCCGGATTGCCGGTTCATGATCCGCTTGAGCCGGATCTTTTTTCCCACGCTCATGGTCTGATATCTCCTTCACTGTTATTCTATGTTGTTGTGTTTTTCAGAGTTCCTGGTGAATGCGCCTGCAGGCGTTTTGTCCACGAAAAACACGAAAGGCACGAAAAAGCGTGTTTGTGGCCGTTCATTGATTTATTCATATCATATTTTTTACAATCCGGTCACGAAAAAGGTACAGTTTCAGAGAGATATGAAGGTGAAGGGTGTTATGGCAAAGCTGCTCATCCCTTTGGCCCGGTCCGGCCGCCCTTGTCAACCACTGGTTTTTCCTTGACATTTTTTCCCTGAACAGCGTATTCTTCAAGAAAAAGGAACCTTAAGCCCATAGGATTGCCGTCATGCCGAGAAACAACCAATTCCCCCAGGCCGGATTCACGCTGATCGAAGTGGTTGCGGCAATCTTGATATTGGGTATTCTGGCTGCCGTGGTGGTAATCAACAGCATGGATTCCCGGGACACGGCATCCCGAACGGCCGTGCTGTCAAAGGTCAGGAATCATCTGCGTTATGCCCGCAATCGATCCATGAGTTCCCAGGAGCAATGGGGAATAAATTTTCACGGAAGTACGTATGAACTGGAGCGGCTCCCGTCCGGGACCGGTGAAACGCTGTTTTTCCCCGGGGAAGAATTTGAAAATGTTCAAATAAGTCCCCTCTCGATTTCAACCGATGTTTATTTCGATGAATGGGGAAGGCCCATAAACAGCAGCGGGACATCAATACCATATAGTGCGGCAGATGGAGAAATAACTATCAATCAGACCACCGGTTATATTCAATGAAGCGGCCCCCTTCACATGCAGGTTTTACCCTGATTGAACTGATCGTCTCCCTTGTGGTGGCTGCGGTATTCGGCACCATGCTGGTTACCTTGATGCATTCGGTGTTTATTCGTGGCGGCGAGCCCATCAACGCGGTGGGGAATGTTCACAAACTGACGCGGGCCATGGACCAGATTACTGCTTACTATAACAGCCAGGCTCATCTCAGCCGGTCAACATCCGGCGGTACAGACGCATTGAATGAGCTTTATGACCACCTTGTCAATCACTACAGTAACGATGAATTTAATTTTGATTACCGGTGGTATACGGGCTCGCCGTTTGATGACGGACATGGTCATGAATCAACAAGGCAAACCGGTGATGATTTTCTCAAGGTCACGCTCTCGCTTGGCGGTGCCAACGGCAGTTTGACATCGCTTTTCTGGTCGGGGAACTAGGTTATGATGGATTTACGCGCCCACATCCGGTTACGCAGGAAAAGGGATACCACGCAAAAGGGATTTACCCTGATTGAGATAATTGCCGTGATTTTGATTGTGGGCCTTTTGACTGCTGTTGCCGGGCTCGGCATTGTCCAGATTGCCAGAGGCTTTGTGTTGACCCGGGCGAGCGGTGAAATCGCTCTGAAAAGCGAGTTTGTGCTCACTCGCCTGCGCAAAAGCATTCGGAACCTGACTGATGTTACAGTCGCCAGTCCGGCTTCTCTGACCATGACTCGTATTGAAGATGATGGTGCGCAGGTAGTGGAGACCTTCACTTTCGGGGCGGACAACCTGACCCTTAATGGTGTCTCTTTGATGTCCGGTATTTCGGGGAGCTTTTCCTATTCTGACGAAGACAGCAATACCTGGGAATTTGGGGATGACCTGGGTAATCTGGCGGAAGTCATGATCAACTTTGCCATGCAGGGACCGGAAAACAGTGCCCTGAATTTTTCAGAGTCGATCTTGCCGCGCAACACATTTACCCCGGACCGGATATATACGCCGTCGGGCAGCGGCACCACGGCGGCCCAGGGGCTTTGCCTGCTGGAGACCATCTATCCCGATACACCACTGGTATGGCAGTTGTTCAGAAATTTCCGGGACAGCCGGCTGCAACGCATGCCATTGGGCAAACCAGTGATCAAGGGATATTACCGTGTGGGCAGCCAGGCCAGTAATTTTATCAACGCCCACCCCCGGACCCGGCATGTGGCCGGTTGGGTTGTCGCGCCCCTGGTGGCGATTCTGTTTTTCCTGGCGTATTTCCCCGTGGGGCTTTTAGCCCTGCTTGCGGCCGCATGGCTTATCGGTCGAATGGTGGCACGGCTGTTGGCATATGCCCCGACGCTGCTGGTCCGAACACCCCGTTACCGGCGGGTTGCCGGCAGCATCCTGATGAGCCTTGCCGTGACCATGACCATTCTGGCAATCCTTGGCGGCGCATTGGTCTCCGTGTTGAACACGGCCCAAGGGACCGGCGTCTCATCTGCGCTGGGGGAACAGGCCTATTACTTTGCCGAATCCGGGCTGCGGTACGCTGTGTCCCGTTTTATGGCACACCAGGACGAAGACGACCAGTTCATCAGTGACCTGTCCGAGGGTGCCGTTTTTGATGTTACCGGATCGGGCGGCTTCCGTCTGGCAGCCCAATGTTTTTATTTTGACCCTGTGTCCGGTGATACATTGCAATCTTATGGCGATGATTTCCCGGCAGAAATCGTGGACACAATAGTGGGTGGAGGGTTATCCGGATATCTGGAGGTCCGGGACGCGGGCACGGGCAATCGTGCGGTGGTGAGTGTGACCATTGACGGAATAAACCACGGCAGTGGCCCGGATACGATTGATTACACCAATACAAGCGGATTAACCGTGTCAACCAGCGATTATGTCCTTCCGGTTACAACAGTGGATGGCGCCACCAGCCAACTTAACGGGATTCAGGCCGCCGATTTCGGAGAGGCTGCAACGGGATCAACAATTACCATTGACGGCCTCACCAGTTTTTTCCCGCCGGTTCGGGGGCTGATCTCCTTTATGGCCGACGCGGACAACGATGGCAGTTATGACGATGAGGTCTTTCTGATCTATGAACGGAAGGACGGAAGCACCCTGCGAGACCTGAGAAATGTGCCGGGAAAGAATGCTCTGCCCACGGCCGGCATTGATATCCAGAATAATACCCCGATTGTGCTGGGTCGATATGCCCGGCTCAAGTCCACGGGGGTTGTGGCCGAAGGCACCAGGATGGAAAGCAAGGCCGAACTCACGCTCCATCAGCCCCTGGATGTGGCTGAGTTTATGAAGGTGATTTACAATACGGAAGCGGCTGAGCAGCATGTTGAAGAAGTGCTTGGCCAGCATCAATGGAACGCGGATGAAGGCGCTCTGCAGGTCACGGAAACCGAGGATACCTATTTTGCGGTCGGGGCCGTTGATGTGAGTGTTCAGGAGTCTCTTGCCGCCTACGACTGGGAAGATGCAGGCTGGAGCGGGAGTTTTTTGGAGGACCTTTGGGAACGCTCAGGCCGGAAACTTTCCTACGAGACCCAGGTAAAGGTGAAGTTTACCGATGTTGAGGATGATGATGATTCAGGCCCGGTCAATCACCCGGGAAATTACATGCCGGGGATTGCATTCCGGTTGCGATATCCGGACAGCCAGGGGGCCACTTTTTACGGCATGTCTTTTACCCGTGGCGTTCAGGGAACGACAACAACCAGCAGCGGATGCGGCGGCCCGACCACTGCATCGGATGACGATGATATCCCGGACAATTTATATGCAGGAAATAGTACCAACAGCAACCCGCCGGAAATGAGCACATGCCCGGATTCGGATTTTACCCCCACCGAGTGGAACGACGACCCCATGCTGGACGGTATTCCTTATCTTTTGTTCTGGCAGAAATATATCGAGGGTGGCGATTATGGGTGTGGTTCCTCCGCCAACAATTCTCCGTTTGAGTGGCTGTCGTACATGCCGCTGGTGGAGGCGGAAAAGACGATGGTCTACCGGTATGACAGCAATGAAGGGGTGAGTGTCTATGGAGGCACGCTGCTGGGTGGGGCGTGGGCCGATCATCAGGCGGATTTCCCGGTTGGGGAATATACAAGAAGTGAATGTGAAGCCATGGGAATGCAGAACGATGATATCGAAGCAGTGGCGGTAAAACCGGGGTTCCGGGTTACCATTTATGAAGATGATAATTTTGGTGGAGCTTCCCGGACACTGACAAGTGATCAGAATCTTAACCTGGTTTATATATCTTTGTTCCCTTTTCCCCGTTCATGGGGAAATGAAGTCTCTTCTCTGATTGTCGAATACACCGGCTCAGATACACTAAAGGCTGGGTGGTATGACGGACAAGTGTCCGGTTTTACAGCCGATGAAACATATGCGGCCTGGAAGCTCACGGACAAATACAATCTGTTTAAAACTTATTCCTATGACGGCGATGACACCATTCTGACGCTGGGCAAGCCCGGTGCGGTGACGATTATGGACCCGGCAACAGCCGGCGATGACGGCGGGCCGTATCCGGTTCAAAATACCGCCTATATCGTGTTTCCCGGAGATACCGGTGATTCTGATCAGGCCAACAAGCGGGACCTGAACTACCGGCTCTATTTGAAAGAGTGGGTGACTGTGGGCTTGCAGATTTTTGAGCTGGAAGGCGACTTGGATTGCAACACCGCTACCGGCGACAGCAATGGTGAGGAACGGATCAATGCCGTGTCCGCATTTTTCGGTGCGCCGGAATCTTCCGGAACGAATCCGGGGGACAATCTAAAGGACGGTGCCCGGGCCGCTTATGCGTCTTCGACGGTTGATAATTATTCCAACTATCCCGTGAAATGGATTGAAGACAAAGCCTATTTCACCCGGGCGATGTGGGATGGTCTGGGGATTGACGGTTCTGATGCGCCTGTTTTTCCCACCGACGGGGGATATACCAGCATGATGGTGGATAACCCTTATGATACCGACGGGTGCGTCGGTGATGCTTCTGAAATCAAGCTGGTGGAAAAAGGGCTGGATGCGGATGACGATCCCACAATTGTTTATACCGGCACTCTGGTAACTGAGGATTACCAGTCCTATTTTGATAATACCGGTATCAGTGTCCCCGAGATCGGCCTTCATACCCTGGGGGTCAGCGCGGCCTCGTCGGCAGGCACTTCTGATACGGAAACAGCCTATTTCAAAGACTGGTACTGGCGGTTCTTCGAAGGCGGCCAGACCGGCATGATTCCCGGCGTTGTCAGCGAATAACCTTAGTGGCTTTCAATGAGGTCCCGGGTTCTGGCCCGGGGAAGCAATTTTTCCACGTATGGTTCAAGAAGAATCGTAAACACAAAAACCCCGAATCCCGCTGAAATGTCGATGATATAGTGCTGCTTGCAAAGCACGGTGGAGGCGATCACGAGTGTGCCCCAGATGGTCATGCCGGCCCGAAAGGCCGGCTTTTTTCTTTGGGAGAGATAAATGACCAGCAGGCTGTTTGCGGCATGCAGACTGGGGAAACAATTGGCCGGTTCATCAAACCATAGCCAGAAACGGCTGAATACGTCTGTTGCATCCATTTGGCTGTAAAATACTTCCACCGGAAATGCCACGGGAAAAAAGATGAAAAACAGGGAGGACAGGAATATCTGAAAATAGGAGAGGATGAAGATTCGGGTCAGGTCGCGATCATCATCACAATGATAGATAAACACAAAGACATAGACAAGATAACTGACATAAACCGGCACCATCCAGGGGACAAAGGGAAGGGCCTTGTCCAGAGGGCTCAGGGCGAGGTACCGGGGCTCGATGATATGAAACCGGTTGGTTAGCTGATAAATGGCGATATAGGGTGCCCACAACAGGAGGTAGTATAGGATGTTGTCTCTTTTTTTGAGCAGCGGTATGGTCCGGAGTTTGATCAATTCGTCTGCCTCGACGCCTTTTTCCGTTTGATCAGGTGCCACATGCCGAGTCCCGCAAAGATTGCCAGCGAAATCCACTGGGAAGTAGAAATCCCGGCCCAGTATGCCCGGTCCACATCATCCCGGATGAACTCGATCAGGAACCGGAAGACTGCGTAGGCAAATACAAAAATTATGAAGGTGCTTTTTTTATTTTTCCGGTAGTGGCAGAAGGCCAGCACGGAAAGTGTTAACAGCACCACTGCGGAAACCGCCTGGGTGGGAATGACCGGCAGGGAGGAGGGGGGCATAAATCCGCTGGTCAGGCCACGCCGCCAGTGTTCGGCGGCAGCGGCCGAACCTCTGGGGAAGCGAATGCCAAAGGTATGAGAAACAATACCGTAGCAGCATCCATTGAAAAAGCACCCGATCCGGGCAAATCCCAATACGATAAACAAAACAAAGGTTTTCCGGTTGATCATGTCAATAACGGGAGAACGCATGATCAGCGCAGCAATGGTCAGGCCCAGAGGATAGAAGAAGACCGCACCATACAATACCTTGGTGGTGCCCAGCAGAGGGGTGAAGATAATGTCTTGCCAGGTAAGTGCCTTTGCCACGCGTGCCGGAATATTGTCAAACAGAAAATGAAAATAGTTGGCCCCCTGGATACACAGGACGACAATGATCAGGTAAGCAATGGTCAGTCTGGCCACTGTCCCTGTTTTTTTTAAAGCCGGAGACGAAGACCAGAATACCGGATCGCTCAAAACAAAAGCGAAATAACCGATCACAATGCCGGTCAGCATGAAGGTATAATAGGCGGATATGTTGTCAATATGAAATACGGGATACATAATTAAGCCATTAATCTTCAAACACCATTACACCCTGTTTGTCTTTATAGACTCTGATTTTATCGGCCGGGGGCGGGTTCAGGCATTCGGTCAGGCGAAAGGCCGGGACAGCGAAGTTGAGGTTCTGGCCTTTCGCGGCCTGGAATGTAACGATGCCGGCAATTCTGCCGTCCATGGTGAGGACCGGACTGCCGCTGGAGCCGGGCGATACCGGCGCGGTGAGCTGGTAAAAGGGGCCTTTGTCGTCAAACCGGC
The DNA here is from genome assembly GCA_034189905.1 of Thermodesulfobacteriota bacterium. Taxonomy (GTDB): domain Bacteria; phylum Desulfobacterota; class Desulfobacteria; order Desulfobacterales; family Desulfosudaceae; genus JAXHTY01. Next base: position 27,915 of record JAXHTY010000017.1, on the reverse strand, counting down.
GGATGGCGGAGATAATGCCGTCGCTCACGGTGTTTTCCAGGCCCAGGGGGCTGCCGATGACCACCACTTTTTCGCCGGCGCCTGGGCGGATGATGGTTTTGGGGTCAATAAAAGCCGTCTCTGAAAGCCCCGTGTCCAGTACGGCAAGGTCGGTGTCAAGATTCTTTCTGATGATGGCGACCACCGGCGCCGTCCGGCCATCAATGGTTTTGATTTCGATCCGGCCGCTCTGGTGGATCACATGGGCACTGGTGGCCACGGTGCCGCTGTTGTTCACAAAAAAGCCCGTGCCTGTCCGGGATACACTGCCACCCTGATAGGCGACCACCGACACCACCCGGTCGGAAAACCGTGCGGCAACACCGGATACATCGCCTGGTGGGCCGGGCTGAGCCCATGCGGTGGTTGTCAGCATCCCGCCAATAAGAATCAGCAGGATATATTTCATGATGCTGTCGGTATTGATCATGTCTCCCCCGTTTGCCTTGCGTGTCTTTTATTCTGAATCATATAATATTTTCCGGGCACGGGCAACCTGCCGATTCATGCGGCGTGCCGGAGTAAAATCCGTGTAAATTCCTGTCCATTCGCGGGCAATAATCCCGCGAATGGACACGGATTTTCCCGAATAAAGGACAGTCATGCCGCAGCCCTTTTCGGGGGTCTCCTGCATTTCGTGGACGGTTAAGGCCTACCGGTGCAGTTGATATTTCCGCACTGCCCGGTTATGGCTGCGCAGGTCGGAAGAGAATTTATGGGTGCCGTTGTTTTTGGCCACAAAGTAGAGATAACGGGTGTCCGCCGGGTAGAGGACCGCCTCCAGGGATTTGGCGCCGGGATTGGCAATGGGGCCTTTGGGCAGTCCGCGGATACGGTATGTATTATATGGGGTTCGGGTATTCAGGTGGGCACGTGTAAGATTGCCGTCAAAGTTTTCTATCCCGTATATCACAGTGGGATCGCTTTCAATGCGCATGTTTTTTTGCAGCCGGTTGTGGAACACCGAAGCGATCAACGGTCGCTCTTCATCTGCGGCGGTCTCTTTTTCCACGATGGACGCAAGGGTGACGATTTCATGCACGGTAAAGCCCATGGTCGCAGCCCGGTGCTTCCACTTATCCGTAAATACCGTTTTAAAACGGTTGACCATGGCTGAAATGACGCGTTCCGCACCGGGGGATGCCGGGAAAAAGTAGGTTTCGGGAAACAGATAGCCCTCCAGTGTGTCTGCGTGAATACCCATTTGTTCGGCCATGGCCCGGCTTTTGGCAAGACGGATGAAGGCATCCGCTCGCGCAAGGCCGGCATCGGCCACCAGTGCCGCAATCTGGGAAATGGTATATCCCTCCGGAACCGTGAGTTTATGGAGCATGACATCGCCGCGAATCATTTTGTCGATAATTGCCACGGGGGACATGGCCGCCGAGAGCCGGTATTCGCCGGCCTTGATTTTGCTATGCCGGGTCTGAAACAGGGCCAGGTACTTGAACGCCCGGGGATTGGTAATCATTCTTTTTTCATGGAGCTGACGGGTGATGGCGTTAATCCCGGTCCCCGGGGACACTTCGAAAATACGGGTTTCAGCTTCCGGCACGGCGGGTGAAGTGGCGAAATGGTAAATATACCCGCAAAGGACAAACAGTGCCACTACAAAGCAAAACAGGCAGACAAGTCCAATCCGTTTGATAATTCCCATTGTTGGATGCTCCACCGGAATAAATGATTTAACGAAAAAGAGAATGTATTATAGCATGTGAAAATTCATTGCTCAATAAGATTTGTCCTGTGATTTACCCGGTGACAGCCGGTCTTGACATGATCTTCCCGACCCATTAAACTGGCTACCCATGAGAGACGAAAACAACTATCCGGAAGCATGTGAAAAATCGCCGGCCGTGCGAAAAAGCGATGTCACCCGGGAGAAAATCCTTGCGGCCGCGCGAAAGGTTTTTTCCGGTCATCCTTACAAAGCCGCCACGATGCGGATGATTGCGGCTGAGGGCGGGTTTGACCATCCCCTGATCCGGTACTATTTTCCGGCCAAGGCGGATCTGTTCAAGGCAGTGGTTCAGGAAGCCTGTGAGGCGTTTTACACCGCTCATGTATCATGGTTTGAGGGACTGGACAAACTGCCGCCGGAAGAGGGGCTGCGGTTGTTCATCGACCGGTTCCTGGATTACCATTTCAGCGATCCTGCGCCAATGAAGATACTGGCTATCAACTCGGTGGTCCAGGATGACCCCATTCAGATACCGGGCTACGATTATGTACCGGATGTGTTGGCCAGGGTCCGGCGAAACTTTGAGCGTCTGGTCTCTCTCCGTGCCTCTGCCGATGAAATAAGTGCGTTTATCAGCAGTTTCAACAATCTGGTGGTGATTTATCTGGGTGCGGATACCTGTCAGGCCAGAATCATGAACATGGCGCCCGAGAGCGACGAATACCGGCAATGGGTGAAAAATACGCTGTTGTATATATTTGCCCCATTACTTAAGAAACTGATATTTCCTGAAAAAGCACCAGGCAAGGCCGGCGGCGGGAGCGGCGGATGATTCAGCAAAAAGCAGCGGTAACCTACAATCAGGCGCTGGGCGGCCCTTATTTTTGTATGGGCATTGCCTGCCCGGAAATTGCCGGTGATGCCGTGCCGGGCCAGTTTGTGATGGTCCGGGTTGAGGGCGGGGCAGACGCGTTTTTGCCACGGCCCTTTTCCATTCACCGGTGCATAAAATCGAACGGCATCGAGTTGTTGTACAAGGTGGTGGGTGCAGGCACCCGGCAAATGGCTTCGCTTGAGGCCGGGGGAGTGCTCCAGGTTGTCGGGCCTCTGGGAAAGGGGTTTGCATTTGGAGATAACATGCAGCGTGCCATTCTGGTGGGCGGAGGAGTGGGCGTGGCCCCGCTGGTTTTTCTGGCCGAAGCAATGGCAAATACCGGCATGCCAATGGCAAAAGGGGCTGCCTTTCTGGGCGGGGCGACGCAAACGGATATTTTATGCCGGGATGTGCTGGCAAAAACCGGAATGCCGGTTATGGTGGCCACAGAGGACGGCAGTGAGGGGGAAAGGGGGATGGTCACCGATATACTGGAAAACACCCTGGATAAGGGCGGTCAGCCGCCGGATATGGTGTTTGCCTGCGGCCCGCTGGGCATGATCGCGGCACTGGATCGAATTACGCAGCACCGGGGTATTTTGTGCCAGGTCTCTTTTGAGACCATGATGGCGTGCGGTATCGGTGCATGCCTGGGGTGCGCCGTTCCGGTAAAGCAGGATGCAACGCCGTACCTGCATGCATGCAAAGACGGGCCGGTGTTTGATTCGCGGATGATTGACTGGGGCAATCTATAATGAACAAAAAGGCAGACATTAACTACGAATTGACCCAGAAGGTCAGGGCTTCCGGGTGAGCCGGCAAGATCGGTCCGGTGGATCTGGACCAGGTTTTGCAGAACCTCGGCCGCCCCTCCCACCCGGATCTGCTGGTGGGGCTGGGAACATCCGATGATGCGGGGGTGTACCGGATCAATGCGGAGACAGCACTGGTGCAGACACTGGATTTTTTTACTCCGGTAGTGGATTCCCCTTATGATTTCGGAAGGATATCGGCTGCCAATGCCTTGAGTGATGTCTACGCCATGGGCGGCACACCAAAAACCGCCATGAATATCGTTTGTTTCCCCTGCGGGCAATTCCCCAATTCGGTGCTTAAGGCCATTCTGGCCGGCGGGCTGGAAAAGGTTAATGAAGCCGGTGCCCTGCTGGTGGGCGGCCACAGTGTGGATGATCAGGAGCTTAAGTACGGACTGTCAGTCACCGGCATTGTGCATCCGGATAGGTTTTTGGCCAACAGCGGGGCGCGCATTGGTGACAGCCTTATTCTGACAAAGCCGGTGGGTACCGGTGTGATCGCAACAGCCATTAAGGGCCGGCTGGCGGATGATGCCGCCATTGGTCAATTGACGGAAACCATGGCCATGCTGAACAAGACAGCGGCAGGTATCATGGCCCGCTTTGATGTCAGCGCCTGCACCGATGTAACGGGATTCGGCCTTTGCGGTCATCTGCTGGAAATGGCGGCGGCAAGCGGCCGGCAGATGGAAATAGTCGTTGATGCGGTGCCGCTGTTGGATAATGCCTTGTCGTTTGCGGAAATGGGGCTGGTGCCGGCGGGTTGTTATGCCAATCGAAAGCATTTTGCGCCCCGTGCCACTATTGGCAGTGACCTGCATGTACCGCTGGTGGATCTGCTCTTTGATCCCCAGACATCCGGCGGGCTGCTTTTTTCGGTAAATCCGGAGCAGGCAGCCGATTGTGTCGGGGCGATGCAGGCGGAAGGTGTAGCGGCAGCCCTGATCGGAACGGTTGCCGGCGATAATGCAGTGGGCGGGGTTGTCTTGCAGTGATGGCTTTATAAAAAAAGAATTTGCCGCCCGGGAAAAACGATTTTTATTGACTTGCATGAAACGGTTGTGATAATAATATCCCCTTTATTTGGCGGTATGCCGTGAAAGATGATACAAAACAGGCCGTAAGGGATCTTGCCTATTACAGCAGTCTGGGATTCTCGATTGTCCTGGCGATATTTATCGGTCTGTTTTCAGGTATTTATCTGGATGGCAAGTTTGGTACGCAGCCGGTACTGACCTTTGTGTTTCTGGGCCTGGGCATTGCAGCGGGATTCAGGAATATTTTCCATGCAATGAACAAGGTGAGGCGGTCGGACAAGCCAAAAGACGAGAACACAAACCGTCATAAATAATGAACAGGACGGCGGAAGGTGCGCAATGAAAAACAATTATGGAAAAACAGAGCAGGGCATTATTCGCTTTGTGACCCGGACCAACTGGGTCCTGTTCGTGGCCCTGGCGATGGCGGGCCTTATCCTGGGAGATCTGAAGGTGGCTGCGGGGTTGATATGCGGCGGGCTGGTCGTCACGGTGAATTTCCATTTAATGGCGCGGACGGTAAAAAATGCGTTTGCCCGTCGGCAGTTTCCTTCCAGCAATATGATTCTGGCCAAGTATTATATGCGGTTTATTGCCAGCGGGGTTGTTTTGTTTGTTCTGATAGCAACACATGCGGTTGATCCGATCGGTCTTGTGGCCGGGCTCTCGGTGGTCGTGGCGAGCCTGTTTCTGGCAACCCTGTGTGAAATCAAAAAAATATTATTCAGGGAGGCGGTTTAAGTGGAACATCCATATCTGTTTTTTGTAAAGCTGTTTGAGGTTCTGGGGTTTGAACACTTTGCCCATGCCAATGTTCACGTGATTTATTCATGGGTGGTTATGGCAATTCTCATCGCAGTGGGCATTCTTGGCACACGGAAAATCCAGATCGTCCCCACAAAGGCGCAGAATTTTCTGGAAGTGGTGGTGTCGGGCATCGAAGAATTCATGGTCGGTGTGACCGGTGAGGAAGGCCGGTGGTTCTTCCCGCTGGCCGCAACAATCGCCCTTTATATCGCATTGTCCAACCTGATCGGCCTTGTGCCGGGATTTTTTCCGCCCACGGCCAGCATCAATACGCCCCTGTCCTGTGCCATTGTGGTATTTATTTTTACCCACTATATCGGCATCAAGTATCACGGTGCCGGCTATATCAAGCATTTTCTCGGCCCGGTCTGGTGGCTGGCCCCGCTGATTTTCCCCATTGAAATTATCGGCCATCTGGCGCGGGTTTTGTCCTTAACCTTCCGGCTTTTTGGCAACATGATGGGCCATGAGTCCGTGCTGGTCATTCTGTTCATGCTGGCCGGCGCCTACCTTGCCCCGCTGCCGATCATGGCCATGGGTATCTTTGTGGCGTTTGTGCAGGCGTTTGTGTTCTTTCTGCTCTCGGTCATGTATTTTTCCGGGGCAATGGAGCATGCGCACTAATTGTTAAAGACCGTTTATCGGTTTAAATATGGGAAGAAGGAAGAAGTAATCAACTAATCTGTTAAAGAAGGAGGAAGTGTAAATGGAAGCTCAAGCATTAGGTTTCTTTATTGCATGTGTGACAGCAGCAGGATTCGGTATTGCCATCGCCGCCTTTGGTTGCGGAATTGGCCAGGGCCTGGGCCTGAAAGCTGCGGCTGAAGGTGTTGCCAGAAACCCCGAAGCCTCCGGTAAAATCACCGTGACCATGCTCATCGGTCTGGCCATGATCGAATCACTTTGTATTTATGCGCTGGTTGTATCCCTGATTCTGATCTTTGCGTCACCCATGACGGCAACGGTCACCGGGCTGCTGACGGGCGCTCATTAATTCCCCGTCGGTAGATTGCCGATACGTTTGTTAAAAAGGCCGCGCACAGAGCGCGGCCTTTTTTTTGTTTCATCGCCAAATAACCCCTTCAGGGGCGGAATTATTATTCGTGAATGGCTTTTTAAATTATTGATTTTTCAGCAGTGTTTTTGTATAACGCCATTAAACGTAATTTTTAACAGGTGAATCAGCAATGTCCAGGGAGCAAATACGGATTCTGGAAAATATTTTTCAGACCATTGCCGAGTCTGACAGCCCGAAACATACTCTGAAACGGATTGTTCAGTTGATCGCTGAAAAACTGGACATTGACGTGTGTTCGGTCTATGTGTTTGATCCTGCGGCCAATCGACTGGTGCTGCAGGCAACAGTGGGTCTGAATCCGGACAGTGTGGGCAATGTTTCCATGGATGTGAACGAGGGGCTTACCGGGCTGGTACTGGAGACCTCCCAGCCGGTTTTTGTGGTGGACCCCGCCGCTCATGAACGATTCAAATACTATCAGAACAGCGGTGAAGAGCAATACCGGACATTTCTGGGCCTGCCGTTGATCTATCATCAGCAGGTGCTGGGAGTGCTGGTGATCCAGACCGTGGCACCCGATGGCATCAGTGAAGCGGATATTCCCGTCTTTGAAAATATTGCCAGCCAGATCTCGGCCACAGTGGCCTATACCGGATTGACTGCAGGACTGGCGGATCGACCCCAGGCGGATGATATATTGCCGGTTGCTTCCTCTGCTGATAGCGACCGCACCCTGAAGCGCAATTATCTGAAAGGCGTAAGCGTATTCAGGGGCGTTGCCGAAGGATACGCCCACTATCTGCCCGAGACCATTGATTTTGACCAGGTGCGGTGCGCCTATTCCGAGGCGCCTGACACAGAAATTGCCCGTCTGGAAAAAGCCATCGACCGTGCCGGGAGCCACATCCGGCAAATCGCCAATCAGGCCAGGGAATTGTCGCCGGAAGAGTCGGGGATCCTAGAGGCTCACCTGATGTTTCTCCAGGACAAATCACTGAAGCAGAAGATCATAGATCATATTCATAAGGGCAGTTGCGCGGAGTACGCCCTGAAGCAGGCGATTTATTCTTATGTGGAGATGTTTCGGGGGATGGAAAACATCTATATCAGTGAACGGGCTGCCGATATTCTGGATGTCGGCCACCGGGTTCTGGAGAATCTTATCGGCGCCGAAGGAATGGATCACGATGCAGCAGACTTCAGGCAGGAGACCATCGTGATTGCGGCTGATCTTTCGGCCATTGATCTGATGGCCCTTCGTCAGCCCAACCTTAAAGGCATTGTGCTGGCCAAGGGGGGGCGAACGTCTCACACGGTGATTCTGGCCAAATCCTTTGAAATCCCCATGGTCATCGGAGTCGAAGGGGTTCTGGAAACGGTTCGGGAAAACGATTTTCTGATTTTGGACGGCACCTCGGGGCTGGTGTGCGTCAATCCCCCGGAGGAGATTTTACGGGAGTATGATCTGCGCCTTGAAGAACGCAAGGCCGCAGTGGAACGAATGGCCGAAATACGCGATCTGCCGGCCGAGACCCTGGACGGGCACCTTGTCCATCTGGGCGCAAATATCGGGCTGTTGTCGGATACCGATCTGGTGAAGAAATACAACGCCGATCATATCGGTCTCTACCGGACGGAGTTTCCCTTTATGCTGCGCAAGACCTTTCCCACCGAAACAGAGCAGTATGACCTGTATTGCAGCATGCTGGAGAAATCCGGGGACCGGCAGGTGACCATTCGCACATTTGATGCGGGTGGTGACAAGTTTCTGTCCTATATGGATTACTCCAAGGAGAACAATCCGTTTCTTGGATGGCGATCCATTCGTATCAGCCTGGACCTGGAAGATGTATTCCGCACCCAGATCCGGGCCATTCTCCGGGCCTCAGCCCACGGCCGGGTTCAGATGATGTTTCCCATGATATCGGCCGTGCCTGAACTGAAAAAGGTCGTGGCGATTGTTGAAGATGAAAAAGCATCACTCCGGCGTGCCGGCATCGGGTTTGATGAAGATATCGCACTGGGGATAATGGTGGAAGTCCCGTCTGCCGTCATCATCCTGGAGCGGCTGCTGCAGTATGTGGATTTTGTCAGTATCGGCACCAACGATCTGATTCAATACCTGATGGCCGTTGACCGGAACAATCGAAAAGTCGCCGGTCTTTACAATGTGCTCCACCCATCGGTGATTGCCACAGTGGCGGAAGTTGTCGCCACTTGCCAACGGCTGGGAAAGTCCGTCAGTATCTGCGGCGAAGCCGCAGCCGATCATCGCTGTATTTATCTGCTGGTCGGCATGGGCATGACCAGTATCAGCATGGCACCCGCCGCCATTCCCGTGGCAAAACAATTTATCCGCGCCATTCAACGGAGTCACGCCCAGGCATGCCTGAAACAGGTCCTGCCCATGGAGGATGCCGCCGCCATTACCCAATTCCTTGATGGATGTATCCGCAGGGAGATGAGCGGCGCATCCTGCGATCTCTAGTTGGTTGTAAAACGCTTTCCCCGTTTTGTCCCTCACTGTTTAACATCCAAGAAGCGCATATTCTCTCCTTTCCTGAGTACATCATTTTGCCATAATTTTTCAGTGGAACCGGCAAAAGTGTCTAAATAAGGGCATAATTTAGTCTGTATTTGAACTTAAAATAGCTATTTAAGTTTATATCAATAAAAATAGAATGTTATATCTATTATGCGGCTGACATCGATTTTACGCTTATTGTAAATTAAAAAAATATTAAAGCTGATCATTTAAAAAAACCGGTCTCCATTTGCAAAATAAGGAACATAAAACCTGTCGATAAACATTGTTTAATTTATAATTAATAAATTTCAATTTAATAAATTCAATTCAGGCAATAAATTGTCTGAATACGGACACATTATCGTCTGAATATGAACGCATTGACGCAGCCTTATATTTTTTATAAATAAAATCAGATAATTGAATTGAAATGGCGGTTGGCATGTATTTTGCTTTTCGTAATTAAAATTTATTTTTTAATATTTTTTCACAGTAGTTGAAAAAAACTAATGATATCTGATAGAAATAAAAATATTTAATTAACAATTAAAATTTATTTTAAAGATATAAAAAACATTCGTTCATGCGGATGATTCAGGGGAGAATAATAAATATTGCACTCAAATCGTCGGCATCTGTTTTAAAGTATCTATATGTATTTATATTAATTATATTTTAATCAAAAATGAGAGCAACCCATCTAAACTGAGGAGGTCTTCTGTGAAACTTGAAAACTATAACGCAACTGTCGAAATAGTGCCACCAAAGACTGCAGAAATTACTGATTTTCTTGACAGGGCATTTGATTATCTAAAAGATTTCAAATCCTTTCAGAATTATATGGAGAATGTGACAGGTATCACAGAGGAGGAAAAGGATAGTGAAATTTATCACACCTGGGAAGTCTTTGTTGAAGGCGTTGATCTGCAGTGGAAACAGAAAACAGTAGCCGATGCCGACAGCAGGGCTGTACGGTTCCGTCTGGTTGATGGTGATCTGGAAATGCTTGAAGGGGCATGGATCGTCGGAAATGATGAGTCCAGGTATACCATTCAGCTTCAGGCAGACTTTTGTCTGGGGATGCCGGTTATTGAGGAAGTGCTTGGGCCGGTATTGCGGGAAAAGCTTGAAATTAACAGCTATACCATGCTGAACAGCATTAAAGAAAAGCTGGAGGAGGTGACACATGACGAAAAGGAATAAGGTCGGGTTGATCGTTCACCCCAAGGGGGTTGAACAGATAACGGATTACATCGGCAGACAAAGAGCCATGCAAAACCTTGGTGAAAAAAAGTTCAATGAAAAACTGATTGCTCAGTTGATGCGGTGGTGTCCGGCAGTCAAAATGATTGATTTTTCAATGACGAGTCACGCCGACCGGCAGAATACAATTGATGGATTCTGTATGAATGCCGCTTTTCTGCCAGAGATGATCTTTACCAATTATCCGCTTGTGCTTGAGAAAATTGAAGATGCACTGCGTGCTTCAGAGAAAGCGGGGGCCTGCGTCGCATCGCTCGGTGCATTTACGTCAATAGCGGATGGGCGGCAGGGAGAGAATGTGTCCAAGGTCGTCACGTCCATGGCCGTTACGAATGGATCGACTTATACATCAGCGATGGTCATCGAGACAATTCGAAAGATGTGCGTAACGCTTGGTATTGATATTGGCCGGGCAAATCTGGCGGTAATCGGCGCAACCGGCAGTATCGGCCGGACCGTATCCCGATATTTCATGGGCAAGACAGGCAAACTCACGCTTACGGGAAGAAAGAAAGAGAAACTGGATCGTTACCTGGGCCAATATCAGGACATTTATGACAATCTGGTTCTTGCTGTGGATAATAATTTGGCGGTTGCGGACGCGGATTTGGTGGTCAGCGTTACCAACAGCATTGAATCTATTTTTAAAGCCGATGCGTTTAAAAGCGGCGCTGTTATATGTGATGTCGGGTTTCCGAAAAACATTGCCGCCGCATGCAGTCACAGGGATGATATTCTTGTTCTTTCCGGCGGCCTTGCCAAGCTTCCCGATCACATTGAAAATCTGGATGTGATGGGCCTTCCCACAACCAATATCTGTTACGGGTGCCTGTCCGAAGGCATACTGCTCGGTCTTGAAGGCCGACCGGATTTATGTACTGTCGGGCTTGACGATATACCGCTGGAAAATGTCGACCTGCTGATCGAGAAGGGATATGAGCATGGCTTTGACATCGCTCCCTTCCACAATGATTACAAATACTATAGCGACGAGGATTATGACAGGATTAAAAATATCCTGGAAATGCCTGAACGTGAAAGTGTTCAGGGAGGGGTCTGCTGATGGCAGGAATACAAAAAAACTACAATACCGACATACTTATCGTCGGCAGTGGTCCCGGCGCGACCGCTTTTCTGAATGAATTGCTTAAAAAGAAGAGATACAGCGTTATTGTGGCGGAAAAGGGGAAAAAAAATGTTAACTGGGGGAAAAGCACAGAGCAGCGATGCAGAAATATCTACCGTGAAAACGGGTCGTTCCCCAAGAGCATTGAGGGTGTCATTTATTATCGTCATAACGGCCTTGGCGGGACACTGGAAATTTCATGCGCAAACGGAGTCAAAGCCTCGAAAACGGATATTGCCAAAATCGGTATCGATATTGAAGACGAAATGGCGGAAGTAGAAAAGGAATTGGGGATAACGCCACTTCCGGATTCTCATGTTGGCGACAACGCCGCCATCATGATTTCGGCAGCGCAGGATCTGGGTTTTCAAATGAATCCAATGCCTAAATTTATCGATTTTGATAAATGCACGGCATGCGCCAAGTGTGAGTCGCTGTGCCCGAACGGGGCCAAATGGTCATCAAAAAAGTTGCTGGCGTCCCATGAAGCGGAAGGCCGTTTCATGCTGCTGGACGGCCTCAAGATTGAAGAAATCGTTATCGAAAAAGGGGTTGCCCGATATGCGCTGGGCACTACGGACAATGGGCCTGTCAAAATTGAAGCACGCGCATTCGTTCTTGCCGGCGGGGCACTCGGCTCATCAGTAATTCTTCAGAAATCGGGTATCAAAGCGGGGTCCAATTTTTTTCTGGATCTGTATACGGTGGTATATGGGAAAAACAAAAAATTCCAAAACGAGCGGGATCTGCCCATGCCGGCTTTTTACCATCATCCGGACGATGCGTTTTTAATCTCGCCTTACCTTGATCCCGAACTCTGGATTGCGCTTCGCCACAGAAAGATGTCGGGCTGGTTGAATGGTGAAAATATTGACGGGCTGATGATCAAAATGAAGGATGAGCCCAGCGGTTCCGTTAACCCGGACGGAACCATCAATAAGTCTGTAACGGAAAAAGACAAAAAGACCATGAAAACAGGCATTGATATTGCGCGGGAAATTTTGATCAAATCCGGCACCCGGGAGGAAAATATTATCGTCACCAGTCCGCGAGGCGCCCATCCGGGAGGTGTGGCTGCGGTAGGGAAGGTGGTTGATGAAAATTTAAAAGTAATGAATGTAGACAATATGTATGTCTCTGATTCCAGTGTTTTTCCGGAATCATTGGGCAAACCGCCGATTGTCGCCATAATGGCGCTCTCCAAAAAACTGGCGAAGTCATTTCAACTGGCTCAATAACACACAAAGGGAGGATATTATGCTGACACTGGCAGAAGAGGATTTGAGGGAAAAGCATCAGCGTGCTGATTTGGATGCGCTTATAGAGGAGAGCCGTCAGATATCATGGAATCATTTTGGTAAAAAAGTTGAACTGTATTACTCCTATTATGAGGACACGGCACTTAAAATAAATATGACTGAAGATGTAAAAGAAAATTATAACAAGGATTTTATTACAGAACTGAGGGGGTCTTTAAGTTATGTGCCCCCTATTATTAATATATCCGGACTCGAATGTGAACTGAGATGCGATCATTGCAACAGATTAAGTCTCTGGGCCATGCAGATGAGTGAAACACCTGAGAAACTGTATGAAACAGCAAAGCTGGCATCTTCAAACGGGGCCAGGGGGATTCTTTTGTCCGGTGGTTCATATAAGGATGGTACAACCATGATCAAACCGGAAATGGATAAAATAATTTACAGGATAAAGAAAGAGTTCAATCTGTATATCGGTATACACGTCGGATATATTTCGCGGCAGAGGGTAAGAGAACTGAAAGATCTTGGCGTGGACAGCTTACTGGTTGACATTATCGGTGATCAGGAAACTTTGAAAAGGGTTTATCATATTGATCGGCCGCTGAGCGTAATCGATGACGTCATCAGATATACCGTTGAAGAGGAAATCGATGTCATCCCCCATATCTGTATAGGGCTTCATTATGGTGAAATCAAGGGGGAATACAGCGCAATTGACATGCTGGCAAAATACCCTTTGAAGTATGTTACTTTTATAATGCTTGTACCAATGCCAAAAACAAAAATGGCAGGGCTGAGTTCACCGGAAATCGAAGAAGTCGTTCGGGTAATGACTTATGGGAGAGTCAAACTGCCAAAGGTCGTCCACTCAATGGGGTGCATGAGGCCGATCGGCCGATATGGTGAACAAATGGAAGAACTGGCGTTAAGCATGGGCTGCAATCGAATTGCGAATGTTTCCTCTGATAATATTTTTTCCAAATGCAATGAGCTGGGCATTGAATACGAAATCGCCGAAGGTTGTTGCATGGTGGGTAACGGGATGTTTGATCATTTACTGCCTGATCAAAACGTATCCGGCCATTGAAAGAACAAAAAGCCCAATAGCGGGATTTCTCTGCAGCCGTATTCTTCCCTATCGATTTTCAGGGTGAACTTGCGGGTATCACTGAATCAGCCGGTAACGCCGGTTGTGAAACAAGTTTTTTCGTTATTCTGCCAATTGACTGACCAGAGCGGGGGAGGGGAGCCCCCCGGTCAGCCAGGCCAATGTGCCTCCTTTCAGGATGCCGGGCAGGCAGTTTGATTTTACGATCATAATTTAATTCGTGTCCATCCATTTCACATGGATGGCACAATCTGGGGTTTCCAATCCAGAAATGTGAATTTTTCCGCAAGATCAAGGAAAACAAGGGGTTGCGCGGAGGCGTACTGGGCGTACGCCGCACAAGCAAGCCCGCAGTTTGACGCAGATATTGCGGAAAAAGGCCATTTATGGATGGAAACTAATTCATTAGACAGGAGCTTGATCATGCCAAAAGTATTCTGGAGCGGGAAATTGCCATTCGACACGATGTGTTTAATGAATGCATCCAATTTTATTGCCTTTTTGTGTGGAAACACCATGAATAAAGAGCCCATGAAATTGCGGATGAAAAATGGATATGACGGTGTTTTTTCGGATGATGTGACCCGTTATGATGAACTCGGTCTGGGGCATTATTCCAATGTTGCTGAAAAACTTGTTTCAAGAATAGATGTCCTGGGAAAGCGCGTGCTTGATGTTGGTTGCGGAACAGGTATCTTAACCTTAAGCCTTTTAAAGCATGGCGCTGCCAAAGTCATTTGTGGCGATTTTGCAGAGAATATGCTCAGTCGGTGTCGAAACAATTTGTCATCATCAGGTTATGAAGCAGACAGAGTAACGGTCAAAAATTTTGATGCTGATAATTTGCCTTATGAAGACAACAGTTTTGATGTTGTCGTATCCGGTATGATGCTGGGCCTGACACCCGATCAGCAGGGTATCATTTCAGAAATGGTTCGCGTTCTCCGTCCAGGGGGAACGCTCGCCTTTTCCACTCATGGGCCGGGGCATTATATGGAGGCATGCGATGGCCTGCTAAGGGCCGCCCCCAAGCGATACGCATTAGGCTATAGAGTTGAATTCTGGCCTCAAAGTAAGAAAAGCGTTGAAAAGCTTTTGTCCCGGGAACCGTTAAAAAGTTTTAAGACATTTAATGAAGTCTGGGAAGAGGAATTTGACCGGGGCGAAGCAGCCTATGATTTTTTTGCCTCAACATCAAGTTCATGGTGGATAGAAAGAGTGCCGGAAAGTAAAAGGCAGGTGGAGTCTGATAAGGTCCGTAATTTTTTTAATGAAAATAATATTACAAGTATCACCTCGGATGTGGTTTTTGCCTATGGCGTGAAACAGTGATCATCCAGGAGGAGGGTTCAATGGAAGAAATATATGATATTGTCATCATTGGGGGGGGGACAAACAGCCTGAGCATTGCTTCCTATCTGGGAAAGTGCGGCCTGTCTGTCTGTATCTGCGAAGCCAGGCCTGAATGCGGGGGCGGTGTTGAAAATACGGAGCCGATACCGGACGTCAGGATAGATCCCCATGCCACTTATCTGTACGGCGGCGCGGCCCCGGCTTTTGAACAGCTGGAATTACACAAATTCGGTTTCCGGATGGTTTACTATAAAAATCAGGTTGGCGGCGTATTATCAGATGGGACCGGGTTCTCCTTTGGCCAGCACGATATGGATGCGACATTAAAGTGTGTACGAAAATTTTCCGAAAAAGATGCCAGCCTGGCTGAAATGCTGTCGTCGCTGATTTGGGAAAACCGGCCGGCAACGGTAAAGTTGCTGAGATCCATCTACTGGACCCCGCCCCCGCCGCCTCATGTTCAATTGCAGAAAGAGGATTTTCCCTGGAGTAAAGTTTTAAATGAAATGCTTCCGGGAATATATGATCCAAGCTGGAACGATATGTCCACAATGGAGTTGATGGATCTATTATGGGATAGTGAACCCGTCAAAGTGCTACAGGAAATGGGCGCCTGGTTTAACGGGCCCTATCCGGAATGGAAAGGCACGGCCATACAGGGGTTGACGTGTAATTTGCTGATGACCTACAGCAATGGGTGTCCGCGTGGCGGTATGCACTCCCTTGCCCATGCGCTGGTAAGGTGTGCCATGCACCACGGTGCAAGGATATATACGAACAGCCGCGTTGAAGAGATTATTGTTGAAGACGGAGAGGCAAAGGGGGTTATTTTAGACAATTTCACCACCGCAAAGACCAAAAAAATACTGGCCAGAAAGGCGGTCTTATCCAATATTCATGTCCAACCGACATTCCTTGATTTAATCCCGTCAAGTGCTTTGGAAAATGATTTCTTAAAACGAATCGGGGCACTTCGTTTACACGGTGGAAATTTTTTCGTGCTTTCCCTTGTCACCAGTGAAATGCCGGAATTTATAGGTGATGCAAATGAAACGTTTGCAAATGGCAGATGGCCGTCAAGCATCCTGATGAATATCGATTCAAGGGAAGCGATGCTGAATATGGGGCGGATCTGTTATGAAGAAAACACCCATCCGGTCAACCAGGAAGATATGATTCTCTCTGTCTCAACGCACAGCCTTTACGATAAAACCCATCGTCCGGTTGACGGCAGGTATGTTATTTCGCCAATTTACCTGCAATTGCCTCCCCCTGAATATCATAAAGACGGCCCGACCGCCGTTAATGATGCAAAAGACGAGATTGTAGACGCCATGCTCACGAAAATAAGATCTGTCGCACCGAACCTGACAGACGATAAGATCGTGGCCAAGTTTGTCAATACGCCCTATGACTCATCACTGAGGAATATGGCCTTTGTGGGCGGCGGCTGGATGGGGCTCAGCCAGTCTTCGGACCAATGGTATGACAAGAGGCCGCTTCCTGAACTGGCACGATACAGAACCCCTGTAAAAAACCTGTATCTCTGTCATCAGTGTTCTTATCCAGGCGGCCTGGCGCTGCAAGCGGTTTCTTATAACCTTATGCATATATTGATTGAGGATCTCAACCTGGAACCGGGGGACTGGTGGTATCCATCGGAATTTTTCATACCATCCGATGCCTGATGCAATGCGGTTAAAGCCCCTTTTCGATTATCCTCATAAAACGTATGGAGAACTGCAATGTCAACCAAGAGTGATATACACAATACAACGATCGACCTGAATATTGAAACGCTTCCTCAAATGCCGGGTGAACTCGCATGTGATGTGGCTGTAATAGGCGGGGGGCCGAATGGATTAATGGCAGCAGCTTATCTGGCAAAGACGGGCCTCAAGGTTATTTTACTTGAAAGGCGGTATGAAGCCGGCGGCGGTCTTGCAACAGAAGAAATTTTATTCCCGGGGTATTATGCAAACACGCATGCCACATATCATATGATGGTGGATTATATGCCGGCCCTGAAAGATTTTGATCTGTCCGTTCATTCCCTTAAGTTTGTAAAGCCTGAAAATCAGACAGGCATTCTTTTTAAAGACCGTTCTTCTATTATTGTTTCAGATAGTATCAAGAAAACGGCACGGCAATTGGCAGATATCTCAAAAGAAGACGCGCTTTCATTTGAGCGCTATGCAAACGAGTTTCAGAAAATGGTGGATGAAATCATTGCGCCTGGAACATACCATCCCCCTGCGCCGCCCATGGAACTTATTGTCAAAATGAATAAAACGGAAATCGGGCAGAAAGTCGCCGGGATATCGGAAGAGACGCCTGTCGAAATTATCGAGCGGTTGTTTAAGGACGACCGGATAAGGGCGCTTTTTCTTTATACCGCCTGTATGTGGGGGCTGTCTCCCAATGAAGGGGGGCTGGGGTTTATGGTCCCTCTTTTAATTACGCGTTGTGCAATGAATAAATGCATCTGCATGGGCGGTTCTCACAAGCTGGGAAGCAGCTTTGCAAAGGAGATTGTCATCAACAACGGCCTGATCCTCGAAAACGCCGAGGTTACGAAGATAACCACTGAAAATGGCAGGGTGACCGGGTTGGAGCTGTTTGACGGCCAGGTTATCAAGGCAAAAGCGGTCGCTTCCAGCCTTGATCCGGCGACAACGTTTATCGACCTGGTTGGAAAAGAAAATCTCCCCAAAGATCTGCAGACATATGCCGAAAGGTGGGCATTTGAAAAAACCAGTTTTTTTACAACCCATGTGGCGCTTAAAGAACCAGTCTCATACAGGGCAGACAATAAAGACATCAACACCACGCTCATGAATATCATTGGCATTGAAAGCATGGAAGACGTTGTCAGGCAAGCAGAGGCTGCGAAAACAGGGGAGATCGGACTTGTTGCAGGCCATTCGACGGTTGAAACGCTATATGATCGGACCCTCTCGCTTCCGGGCAGGCATACGGCGTTTTTCCAGATGTTGTCCCCATCCGAGGTAAACGGGGGATGGGAAAGCAGAAAAGAGGAGATTGAAAATCAGATTCTCAGTCAATGGCGCCAGTATGCATCAAATGTTACAGCAGAGAATGTGGTGCTGACAACATCCGAGTCCCCTCTTGAGATTGAAAGACGCATCCCTTGCATGAAAAACGGTTCCATCAAACATGGTGAATATAATGCGCTTCAGATGGGCAATTTCAGGCCCAATAACCTTTGCTCAAGTACGGGTACGCCCATTGAAGGGCTTTATGTATGCGGCGCTTCTACCTATCCGGGCGGTCTTGTTATCGGGGGGCCCGGTTATATTGCCGCCGGCAGAATCGCCGATGATATGGGAGTTGCAAGATGGTGGAAACAGCCGGAAATGCTAACGAAATTTATAGAGGAGTATATGCAGTGAGAATGTGGTCTGAAGGGCTCGGCAATGTTGAGCTTCAAGCGGATGGTAAAAAGATGAATGCCGTCAGGGAAGCGGGAAGCACCCTGATAAAAGGCGTTACCGACGAACCGGTCCAATGGGAATTTGTCGTGACACTGGAAAAAGAAGACCTGAAAGGGGTGCTTCATCTTATTTTCAAATACCGGACGCTGCTTTTTTTTCTGAAGCATATCAAGCAGGTTGTTTTATATTTACGGACCAGATGCGGACTGGCCAACAGAAAAAAGGAGGCCGGAACAGGATGAAGGTTTGGTCTAAAGGACTCGGTCGACTGGTTTTAAATATGGATTTGAGCCGATATTCCATTGAAACAGATGATCATGGAAATCTCCTTGTAAAGGGGAAAATAACCGACCCCGTGATTTGGAAGTTCAGGCTCACCATAAATAAAGAGGATATTCCCGGTTTGTTGCATATTGTTTCACAAAAGGAAGCACTTTTATATGGCCTCAGGCATTGCTTCAAAATGTTTGGTGCATCAATGAATAATTTCGCCGGCAGGATAAAGCGCCGGCTGAAAAAAGCATAAGCGCATTGATCCAGAAAACCCACATCATCAAAAGCAAAACGTTCCACTTATTGCTTTTCCCATAGAACCTGCATCATGTCATCCGATTTTCAATCAACCCCCAACACACAATTTTTCTTTTATTATTCTTGAAAATCAAAGAGCTGAAAACCAATGTCACAGGCTTCGGGTGAAAAAGGTGATATTATAAAAGTTAATAGTTGACATTTTCACTTTTTAATTATACTAATCAAGATAGTTTTTATAACACCCGCTCTGATCCGGCGGCATGCCTTTGACGGTTCGCCGGAAAAAATTTTCAATGGTCCCAAATTGCAGGGGAGGACTACCATGATTAAACAGATTGTGGACTTTTCGTTCAGGTACTGGAAGTGGGTTGTCTGCGCAAGTGTCTTGTTGACCCTTGTAAGCGCCTACTACATTACTCAGATCAGGATTGACAATTCCATCGAATCAATGGCCATTGACGATGATCCCAGCCTTGCGTCTCTTCAGCACCTGGAAAGTACCTTTGGCGGAAACGAATTTATCGTCATCGCATTCAAGGGCGACGATATTTTTTCGCCGCGCGTTCTCTCCATGATTGACGCCATTACCACGAATATCGAACAAATAGAAAATGTGGAGTGGGTCTTGAGCCTCACCAACGCGCTGGTGGCCCAAAAAAATGAATACGGCATCGGTATGGACGCGCTTGTCCCCGAAAGTGATCGTTCGGGAAATGATGTGCAGGCTCTCAAGCAAAAGGTAATGTCGCAGAAAATTTATGAAAAGCTGCTTTTTTCATCAACGGGGGATGCCACCGCCATTATCGCCTGGCTTTCGCCACTGGGTGCGGATGATGCCGCCCGATGGCGCGCGGTTTCGGCGATCAAGCGCGTGATCAAGACACATAAGGATGATCGAAAGGTCTATGTCTACGGCATGCCGGTATATCAGGAAATACTTTATAAAATCATGATAGAGGACCAGCTTATCTTGCCGTCGATTATCTGTCTTCTGATGGGAGGTCTGTTTTTTCTGATTTTCAAAGACCTTCGGATCGTCGTTCTTCCTTTTATCGTGATCGGATTAAGCATCTTATGGGCCATGGGCTTTTTTGTCATGGGCGGAAACACCCTGGATGTGGTGACGTTCGTCATTCCCAGCGTACTGCTGATTGTGTGTTTATGTGCCGCCATCCATATTTTATCGGCATTCAGGGACGCATATACAAAAGATACGGACCGGGTCGATACCGTAAAACGGACCGTTTCGCATATCGGAATACCCGTCATGTTGACAAGTCTGACCACGGCCGTGGGGTTTTTATCACTTACGGCGTGCAGCATGAAAAGCATCCGCACGTTCGGTATATACGCCGGCCTGGGCGTTATTTTCGCTTTTTTGACATCCATAACCGTGCTGCCGTTGTTAATGGCCCTGCTGCCCTTGAAGAAAAA
The DNA here is from genome assembly GCA_034189905.1 of Thermodesulfobacteriota bacterium. Lineage (GTDB taxonomy): Bacteria > Desulfobacterota > Desulfobacteria > Desulfobacterales > Desulfosudaceae > JAXHTY01. Next base: position 7,582 of record JAXHTY010000017.1, on the reverse strand, counting down.
ACCCAAAAACGATGGAACTGTCCTGGAAACATCGCTTGGGCGCCTGGCCGGATGGATCCTCAGGCACAAACGAAGTGTGGCGGTGGGGACGATCATCGTCATGGCGGTTTGTGTGCCCGGCGCACTGAAGGTTGACTCCAAAATGGTCATCCTGGGCATGTTCAAAAAAAACGTGGCAAAGGACATTGTCGACGCCCACCATTTTATCGATGTGGAGATGGCAGGATCCTGCGAATTTGAAGTTCTGCTGAAAGGGGACCGCCCCGGCGCCATGCTTGAACAGGATGTTCTGGAAACAATCGACCGGACCCAGCACCGCATGCTGGAAACATGCTGCATTCTCAAAACGTTGTCGATTGTCGATTATCTGAAATTAATGAATCAGGTGCTGAACGACAATGATCCTGCATTTTACCGTATCCCGGACTCAAGGCAAAAGATCGATTCGATAATGATGCTTTACGCCATGAATGAAGAGGCGGCCCGGCTGAATACGATCATCAACGATGATTACAGTGAGGCGAGAATCCGATTGTTCTCTTTGACCGGTGATTCCTCAGAGGTGCTTCGGCTCATGATCAATCAGGGGAAAGCCATAATCAATGAAGAATTTGCAGGAATGGATGTGACGGCGACGTTCACCAGCCAGATGGATGTCTGGGGAAATATGGTTGAGGCCCTGACCGCGCAGATGACCAAAACTTTTTCGTTGGCGTTTGTTCTTATTTTCGCCATGATGTTCCTCCTGTTCAGGACGTGGAAACTGGGCCTGATATCTTCCGTGGTGAACGTCGTTCCCATCATCGCGGCGTTCGGATACATGGGATGGTTTAACATTGACATGAATATGGCAACTGCCATGATGCCCAGTATCGCCATCGGTATTTCCGTGGACGCGACCATTCATTTTATCTGGCGGTTTGAAAAGGAATTCCTCCGCCACCAGAACTATCCGGACGCGTTTATCCATACAATGAAAACCGTTGGGAAACCGATTACGATAACAACGGTGCTCATCTGCGTCGGGTTCTCTGTGCTGTTTTTTGCAAGATTGACCGTTTTCACCGAGTTCGGACTTCTGCTTTCCCTGACAGTTGCCGCTGCATTTATGGCAGATGTTTTTGTCGCGCCGATTTTGATTTTTATCCTTAAGCCCTTTAAGACGGCAACCGGTGATCCCTGCATTGACCTTGAAATACCCCAGAAAGAAATGGCGGCAGAGCAGGTGCGCGTGTCAAAAAATAGATGACAGCTTCGTATCGCGCCAAAGGAGGATACCGATGAAACAGATTGCGGATTTCTCGTTCAGGCACTGGAAGTGGATTATTGGCCTAAGTGCGTTGCTGACCCTTGTGTCTGTCTATTTCGTTGTGCAGATCAGGGTGGACAATTCCATTGAAACCCTTTCCATCGACAATGACCCCAAGCTTCTTCTGCTCCAACAGTCGGAAAAAACCTTTGGCGGAAATGAATTTGTCGTTATTTCATTCAAGGGCGACGATATTTTTTCAACCCGTGTGCTTTCAATGATTAACGCTATTACCACGGATATTGAAAAAATTGAAAATGTGGAGTCGGTCCTGAGCCTCACCAATGCAGTGATTGCAAAAAAAGATGAATCCGGTTTTGGAATGGATAGGCTTATCTCCGAAAAAGCCATTGAGGGCAAGGATTCACAGGCCATCAAGCAAAACGTGATTTCGCAGCGGCTATACGAGAAGTTCCTTTATTCGTCGGACGGCAATGCCACTTCCATTATTGCATGGCTTGTGCCGCTTGGAAAAGACGACGCCGCCCGGTGGCGTGTGGTCAACGCCATCACGGATGTGCTGAAAACGCATAAGGATGACCGTAAATTTTATTTGTACGGTCTGCCGGTTTATCAAGAGATCATCTACAAGATCATGATTCAGGATCAGATCGTTTTGCCGATGATCCTTTCCGCGCTTATGGGGTTGCTCCTGCTTCTGATTTTCCGGAATATCTGGCTGGTGATTCTGCCTTTTGGTCTTATCGGCATAACCTGCCTGTGGACGATGGGTGTTTTTGTCATGATGGGCAACACCCTGGATGTTGTGACCTTTATTATTACATGCGTTGTACTGATCGTGTGTTTATGCGATGCGATTCATATCCTGTCCGAATACAGGGATACGAGCCAGGAGGGCACCTCACGGATCGATCATCTGAAAACCGTTATTGCACGTATCGGGCCGCCCATCATGTTGACGAGCCTGACCACGGCTGTCGGTTTTTGCTCCCTTGCGGCAAGCGGCATCCGGTGCACCCGGAATTTCGGCCTGTATACCGGGCTGGGGGTTGTTCTCGCACTTGTCGTCTCATTGACCCTGATCCCCCTTGCCATGTCCGTGCTGCCGATAAAAACAGAAGGGCGACAAAAAAACGATCGCGGCCTGATGGCGATCGAGGCACTCCTTGTGCGTCTGGCGGAATGGATATTGAATCACAAGCGGAGGGTTTCGGTTGCAACGATTCTCGTATTGGTTTTCTGTGTGACCGGCGCTTTGAAGCTCGATGCCAACATGAAAATTTTTGGCCTGCTGAAGGAGCGCCATGTCAGGTCGATTGCGGAAGCCCAGGCATTTATCGATGTGGCGCTCGGCGGATCGGCTGAATTCGACGTCCTGCTGAAGGATAACTGTATAACCACCGAAATAAAGAGGTTAAAATGAAAAGACTGATTGTTTCCATGACCGTTGTGCTGGGGCTGATGTCTGGCACGCCTTCGAATGCCGGTACCGATATTCATCAGGAAATGATAAAGAGTTATAACATGGGTCAGGGTAAAGATACAAAAGCCCTCGTCACAATGGAGCTTGTTGACAGTGATAACAGCAGTAAATCATGTGAGCTTGCCATGTGGCGGCTGCAGACAGGCACCGCCATCAAATCCCTGATTCGCTTTTTGAGCCCCGATAAAGTAAAAGACATGGCGTTTCTTTCCTGGCAGTACAAAGATAAAGAGAACAGTCAATGGTTGTACCTGCCCGGATTCAATCAGGTCAGCAAAGTTTCCCCGTCAATGCAGTCCTATTCTTTTGCCGGTGATTTTGCGCTTTGTGATATTGCGCCCCCGCATCCGGATGAATTCGTTCATCGTTTATTGGGTGAGGAGAATATCAATGGATATGACTGTTACAAAGTGGAAAGCATCCACAAAACCTATCTGGATGATCCGGATTTTCAGCAGAGAAAAAAGTTTTTGTACGCAAAAGCGATTTCATGGATCAGTAAGGACAACCATCTTTTGATGAAAGTTGATGCCTTTGACCCGCAGGGTAATGTATACAAAAAATTTCAGGCACTGGAAGTCAAGCAAATGGACGGCATATTGACACCTGTTAAAATGGAGATGAAGGACTTAAAGAAAAAGCACAAGACGATTCTGACAATCAAAGAAGTAGACCATGGTGCCGGCCTGAAAGATGATATGTTCAGCGTGGACAATTTAAGCCCTCAATAATTCTTGTAATTTCGGGCCTCGATACTGACGGCGGCATTGTAAAGAGCAACGTGTGCATCGATCGCTTTTTACGAAGCCATCCTGGGGTTGGCGTAGCAGAAAAGGCAGTTGTGAAAGCAGGGATGTTTATCGTAACTGCCAATGTCGATGGACGTCATGCAGCCGCAGCCCTTCGCCACCCGCTGGCCTGTGTCCTTCCGTGTGGAGATCTCTCCCCCATCCAGCTTGACAAAATGGTCATTGGGAATACATGAACTGGGCGTGACCGTGGATGATGGCGGAAGGGCCGCCATAAGCGTTTTTTCGCAGCAGGTATGGAGGGCCATTCCCCGCTTTTCAAGCTGCGATTCCATTCGTGTGATAATGTCCACCTGTTTTTCCATATCCGGCGAGACAAAAGTAACGGCCGGCATATGGGCGGTCCGCTTTTCTATTTTTGCATAAATATCCATGAAGCTGGTGATGCAGCGGCTTATTCCGGCGTCTGCCGCGGCATCGGCAATGGTCAGAAAACCATCCAGATTGCTGGCGGTGGTGTTGGTCTCCGTGGTATAGAAGCAGATCGGGTCAAAGCGCCAGTGGATTCGTTCCGGTCCGAATCGTCCGGTCAGGTCGGCCAACTGGGCAAGCCGGATATCAAGGGGTGGCAGGCTGGGCTCCAGCATAGGGTTTTCCGAATTGACAGTGAAGTTGAAAAAAAGATGATATCCCGCCTGAAGCAGGGTCTCTCCGTATCCACCATTGAGGAAAGGGCCAAAATTTTTGGACCAGAACACGATGGTATGAACCTGATCCGGTTCGGCCGGCACCTGACGCGCAACCCTGTTGTAGGGATTGATCACCTCGAACCCCCCCGCCTGAATGCCTGACATGAACCAGTCCATGTAGAATGCCGGAATATCAGTACGCCGGGAGGCGGAGATGACGGTTTTCATGACTTGCTACTTGTCTTCGGGCAGGCCGGGAAAGGTAATGACACGGGCCGATCCTTTCTCCCCGGCAGATTCAGAATCCTGTCCGGATGTCTCATCACCCGGCGGTTCGTCCCCTGGTTCGTCCTCTGATGGGCGGGCATCCGTTATGGCCGGGCTTTCTACTTTTTCCATCCTTACCTTTTTGCCGTCCATGGTGAACTCGGCGCCGTTGATGTATTCCTCGCGCAGGATCCAGGTGATGGTTTGCAAGGGAATGGCCAGCATCAGCAGGGTGACCTGAAACCAGTCTTTTTTGTGGTCTGCGGTGATATGTTCCACCCGGGCAAAAATCATGGGCTTGTCTTCAAAATAGATTAATACAATATCGTTTTCCTGGGTCATGGGGTAAACTCCTGTTTTCCAAGTGTAGGATTCAGGCCTCGGGATCTTCCAGTTCCGCCGCCTGTGTTCGGCTGCTTTCGCCGAGACTTTCCCGGGCCTGGCGATAGCCCAGGTCGATCAGTTCGGCGGCCCGGTCAAACTCCAGCAGCCCACCGGCCTGCCTGTCGATTTCAATGGTTATATCCGGTGGATAGGCCGCCAGTTTCTGGCGGGCAATGGCGCCCTGCATGATATCAAACGCCCTGTTGATAATATTGTATGCATCCCAGTTGTCTTTGCGGGAGGTTGATGCGGCGTCATCCGCCTGATTGCCTTTGATAAAACGGGTGATTTTTTCCCGCAATCCCGGTTCTTCACGGGGGGGCGTGGGCAGATCCAAGGGCGGGGCCGATCCTCTGCCGGTTGCGCATATGTTGACGGCAATGGTCATATCGGTTTCGTCGCCGAATGTGGGCGCAATGGGAACGGGATTGACAATTCCGCCGTCAATAAAATCGGTGCTTTTGCATTGAAACGGGGTGAAAAACAGAGGCAGGGAAATCGATGCCCGAATGGCGTCAAACAGGGGGCCGGATTGAATCCACACCTCTTTTTCATTCCTCAGGTCGGTGGTAACTGCCGTGTAAGGGATGGACAAGTCTTCAATGGCCGTCTCACCAACCAGGTCAACCAGGGTGTTGATAATCTTGTCACCTTTGACCAGCCCGCTTTTGTGCCATGCAATGTCCAGCAGGGCCACGATGTCCCGCTTGGTAATGGCGCGAACCCATTGCTCATAATCATCCAGTTTCCCGGCCGCATAAATACCCCCGACCAGCGCGCCCATGGAGCATCCGGAAATGGCCCCGATCCGGTAACCGTTTTCTTCCAGCCAGTGGATGACACCGATGTGCGCCAGGCCCCGGGCACCCCCGCTGCCCAGTACCAGCGAGATTGTTTTGTCGTTTGATGGGGGCATATCTGACCTTTGATTTAATTTATTTGCCTCTGACCCGCTTATTTCACCATAGATGTTTGCCGGGCTGATTCTATTTCATACACCAGACTGGCACTGATTTCAACCGGTGATGGAGACCGGTCATAACGATTTGATTGCGGGTAAAATAAATTGACGTACACGACCGGCCTTGCTATAGATAAATAGCGGAAAAAGTTCCCCTTCTTTTCTATAATTATACTGACCGGTATTTATAAGAAGCGGTGCCGCAGTGGGGGAGTAAACAAATCATTAGATCACGTATCACAGAGGAGGCATATCATGAAAGCGTTTTTGCGTAAAATGAATGCGTTTGTGTTGCTGGCGGTAATGATTTGCAGCACCGGACCGGCTGCTGTGTCAGCGGATTGGTTCTGGCCAGTGGATGACCCGGTAAATGAAAGCACCATCCCTGCGCTGTCGGATCTTGTTCTGATCAATCGGCCGGGCTTTACAGACCGACTGAACCGCTATGCCTGGTCCATGACCGTTTTCAAGGATGAGTTGTATGTGGGGACCTGGAATACCCTGGGCTTTTATATCCGTGAGCCTTCAAATGGTGCGCAGGTATTCCGCTACGTTGACGGGATCGCCTGGGATCAGGTTGTTGATGCCGGCTTATATAACAAGAACAATCAGGGCTTGCGGACGATGGTGGTGTGGGATGATCCGGATGATGCGCCGGATAAAGGGCCGGCCATCTATGGTACCACAATGAATGCCGAAGACGGGCTTGAAGTATGGCGGACCTTTGATGGAGACAACTGGGAAGTTGTTGTCGGTGACGGATCGCCGTATCCCAATGGTTTTTACGCCGGACCGGAAAACGATTCCGGAAGAGGTATGCAGGTTTACGAATGCGAAGGCACGGAATGGATATACCTGGGCACCAGGGGATATCATGGCGGGGAACTGTGGCGAACAGACGACGGCGTAACATGGGAGAAAGTGACCGACGCATTGTCACTGGGCCTTGGAAGCGGATCGATTGCCATGGCCACCATGTGTGTTTACCGGGATGATCCGCAGATGCCGCCGGCGCTTTTTGTCGGGACCTGGGGGCTTGGGGGATTTAACGTTGTCAAGACATACGATGGTCTTCATTTTGAGACGGTGGCCCATAGGGGCCTGAACCGGCGAACCAGCCAGGGGGTGGCAAAGCTGATTGTTTTTGACGGAAAATTGTGGCTTCTGGGCATCAACTACGTCTACGGGTTTGAGATTTATACTGCAGGTCCCGGGCGCATTGACGGGGACGAAGACTGGGAAACGGTTGCCACCGACGGGTTAACCGATAAAAATAACCTGTATGCCTGGAACGCCATTGTGTATGACAATGGCACCGGCCCCCGTCTGTATATCGGCACCTTCAATAATAAGAAGGGCTTTTTCCTCTACTCAATGACAAGCGATCTGAAATATGCCGTCGAAGTGGGGCCGGATGCCCCGTTCCCAAGCGGCATGGGAGATGTCCGCAGATATGGGGCCAGATCGTTTGCCATCTATGACGGGCGCCTGATAATGGGGCTGGCGTGCATCTATGCCCCCACGCAGATCTGGATGGGATGGTGATTGAATTTTCTTTCCGGCTCAGGCATCAAAGGCATCGAGATTGCGCTCGATATAATCAAGCATCATGGGTTCCAGTTGCCGGGATAAACTATAAAGGTCATTGTCACACCCATTCCTTGACGGCTTCGTAAAAAGTCCAATTTCTTTGTTGCGCTGCATCTTTCGTCATGTCACGTACTGCTAAGTACGCTCCATTCCTCAAGATTTGCGCGCCTCGAACTTGAACTTTTTACT
>JAXHTY010000016.1:0-112876 GCA_034189905.1 Thermodesulfobacteriota bacterium | reverse complement strand
ACGTCCACCACAATCACGTTTTGAGTGATATAAGCGTCCGCTTTGTCAGATTTTGACTTTTAACAGAGAAAATGAGCCCATTTTGATCATTTTTAACAGAGTCATGAAATATGCGGGCTAGATGTACCATATTGGTTGCGGCTGCCATCGGCCGATGTCCGGAGGAGGATATCATCGGTCGAGGCGATGCTCGATGAAGAAATGGTGCCGTTTACGCTAAGCCCATCAGGCATCTTCCACAAACCGCGTCTAGTCGAAATTTATTCATCGCAATTGCGCCATGACGATGTTGCGATAGCAATGAACGCGCCATTCAAAGGCGAGGTTCTTTTGGGAATCCGAGGAATGCAGACGTATGGGCATCTTTTACTTGAGGAAATTTCATGGACGGACCTAAGTCTTTAGCTGAATATGTTGACATAATCGGCGGCTGTACTAAACCGCACTCTTCGTATCGGACGGCAGCGTCTGATAAATTGTCATTCTGTGCCTATTTGGAATCAATGGATGCCGTATGGTTTTCAGAAATTTTGCGCCTCGCGCGACAGTTGCCTCCGCTGAGGCCATCAATACGAATCGTGGCGCTCATTCCTGCTCGGAATGAACAGCACAGAATTCGGGCCTGTCTCACAGCAATCTCCGATGATGTGAAGACAAGTGCAGCACATGATTGGTGTGAGGTGATGATTCTAGAAAATGGGGTCTCGGGGGAGTTGGGCAAGACGAAGGCAGCAGTCGAGGCTTGGATCGAGGAAAACCAGCCTCGTTTCCGCGTGTACGTGATATCGAAAGAGTGGACACCCGCCGAACAAGCCCCCCTTGCCAAGGCACGGAAAATTCTCGCTGATGTTACTGTTGCTCGCGCCCTCGATGCGGATTTGATGGGTCCTCTTTACCTACTAAGCGAGGATGCTGATATCGAGAGAATAGAGTGTGGGCGTCTTGGGTTCGTTCTGCACTATCTTGACGCGCACCCGACTGTAGATGCTGTTCGTGGATTCCAAGACAGAACTATGAGTGCCCTTAGAGTAAACCATCTTGCGTTGCTTGAACGGCGCAGTTGGCAGATGGCTGAACTGCTAATGTCTGCCAAGGCTTTCTGGCCAGAGAGGAACCCTGATGCCAATTTCTTCTGGAATCGAGTCGTGACTGCCGGATCGAATGTGTTCTTTTCTGCCCAAGTTTACAGTGAAATAGGTGGATATTCCACAGATATTCCAGTCTTTGAAGACATGGATATTGGCCAGAGGATATCGGTGCTTCGAGGTCGTTGGTCAGGAGATCGCTTCATTCCTCATGTAAGTTCAATACGACGCATTCCGTTCAGAGAGGAATCTAATATTGGGCGAATTCTTCACGCACTTACAAGCGTCACTCACGTATATCGGCATGATGGATCGAACTTCTACGCCATTGATCAATTCATCAAACAACAAGATGCTGTCGACGAACACCTTGCAACACTTGCTCCGTTCTCTCGGGTTTTACTCGCCAACTGTCACCGGTTCGAGCGGGTTCTTATAGATCTCTCAGATGAGATATACCGCATTTTTGCCCAGCCGACATACGCACGCAGAACAATGAGGCTAATTATGCATTTTCTTGGTTTTCATTGCACGGATTATCACTTGAAAAGTAATGGTAGGCTCGCAGTTATGAATTGGGACGGATTTGCTGAACTCGCGGAAGGCTTTAGTGCACGACGCCATGTCCCGTCTTGGTATGCGCGGCACGCTCCGATGCGGATGACTTTGCAAAATCCACAAGGTTAGAAGATTCATGCATAATAACAGTAAACTTTTTTTTCAAGAATATGCGTTGCCATTTTTTACAGATGGTATGCATGTTCTTGAAATTGGTCCAGATGAGGTGCCTTCGACCTATCAAAAGCTCGTCAGTGTCCGTCTGAGCAGGTGGGATTATTTAGACATAGACGACAGAAGTATGACCTATGTGGCTATCAGCGATTGCGAATTCCCTACTGAAAGTGCCACTTTCGATGTGGTCTTCTCCGGGCAAGTTATTGAACATGTGCGAAAACCATGGTTGTGGCTTCGTGAGGCTGCTAGGGTTTGCAAGGATGGTGGTTTGGTTATAACGATCAGCCCGATAAACTGGGAGTATCACGAGGCTCCAATAGACTGTTGGCGGATCTACCCAGAAGGCATGCGCGCGCTCTACGAGGAAGCAGGGCTTGACATGATCATATGCAAGGAGGGCAGCCTTGATGACCAGCGGCATGAGTGCTCAGCAACCGGAGTAAGTGGGCGCAAGGGATTAAAGGCTGAGAGGTCAACACTCCCCATTGATCTTATAGCGATTGGCAAGAAACCAGATCATAGACTGTGGCGACCGGATGAATGTGGCGGCTGTTCTAATATGTAAAGAGTCAGTAATGCCAGATATTACGATCCATTTATTCAGAGAGGGCGTTTCTTATGTTGCCGAGAATACCGTCCGAGACACAGTGATTTACACAGGTGTGCGTCCAACGGGGTATCATTCGGGCAACAGCGTTGTAGTTTCCATTTATCCACACCTAGTGGCGGACGCTTGCCGCAAACTGGGCAAAAAGGCTGAGTTCACATACGTCGTGACGTTAAACGACATTGAGCCGAGCGACTACGATTTTGATAAATTGTTCCCGTTGGGGTCGTCGATCCTGCACACAAGCGAAATTTCTCATATTGCTGATCGAATATGGAAGGATCTATCCCCTCTCAGGGATGAACATCCTGCGGTGAATGTGGAGATTATCCGTGCATCTGAATTTGTCCGCAGGCAATGCTTTAAAAGTATTTTCGAAGACATTGTAATGGTCCAGTAAAAACGGACACCAAATTAAGCACATTTTAAATACTGCTCTTTCTCATAATCCATAGGAGACAGATATTCCAAAGTCGAGTGGAGCCGTATGCTGTTATAAAAAGTGATGTAATCCAGTATTTCCAGTTCGGCTTCCTTTCGTGTTACAAAACGACAGGCTGTCAACCGCTCTGATTTTAAGGAACGAAAAAAACGTTCTGTGGGGGCATTGTCCCAGCAATTGCCTTTGCGGCTCATGCTGGCTTCCATGCCATAGGCTTTGAGCCGTTTCCGGTAATCGTGGCAGGCATACTGGCTGCCTCGATCCGAATGATGCAACAGGCCTCGGAGTGGTTTTCGCTGCCAATAGGCCATTGCCAGGGCATCCAATACGAACTGTTTTTTCATCCGTTTATTCATGGCCCAGCCGACGATCTGACGGGAATATAAATCCATGACGACTGCCAGGTACAGCCAGCCTTCAAAGGTCCACACGTAGGTAATATCAGCCGTCCAGACTTTGTTCGGCGCAGCTACATCAAACTCGCGCCGAAGCTTATTGGCCGCAACCGGGAAGGAATGCCTGCTGTCGGTTGTCAGCTTGAACCGTTTGGGTGTTTTTGCCTTCAAGCCCATCTGGCGCATTATCCGTCGTACTTTATAGCGACCGATCTGATGACCTTCCGCTTTAAGTTGCTTCATTATCCTGCGGGATCCATAGCTGGCCCTGGATTCGATAAAAATCTCTTTGATTCTGCTTTTTAACGCGGTTTCATCCGGCCGATCCCTGTCGGTTTGATATTGAGCCAGATAATCGTAAAAACCGCTCCGGCTGACCCGCATGACCGCACAGAGTACGGTGACGGGGTAGGCCTTCATTTGCTGCCGGATAAAATCAAACCTTACTTTGATTCGTTGGCAAAGAAGGCCGCCGCCTTTTTTAATATGTCACGCTCCATCAAAAGGCGCTGGTTCTCTTTTTTAAGTCGTTTATTCTCTGCCGCAAGGTCCTGGTTCGCATCGGAAGGACTTGCGGCTGACCGACGGTACTGTCGAACCCACCGGCTGATGTTGGACTGAGAAACACCCAATCGGTGGCCGGCTTCACTGGTATTGTACCCCTGTTCAATTACCAGCTTGACGGCATCCTGTTTGAATTCGTCTGTAAATTTTCTGCGTTGATCCTTTTTGTTCATGGCACACCTCGTTTGCGTAAAGGCCGAGCAAGTATAGACCGGTCTCCGTTATCCGGCTGTTGATACCTGGAACCCGCAGAAAAGCTTATTTGCTCCGACGAACTAAAATGGTCCATTCTCACAAATAACCTTTTCTGCTGGTTGCCGTGCCAAATAACAAAAAAATACCTTTTACGTCCATAGTTTTCTGGCCGGTTTCATGTTACGCTTAACTCGGTGTCCGTTATCATTTGTACCGGTAGAAGGTACCCGACAAAGCCTTTCTACGTTATTCTTGCCCAGAAAAATGGCTTCAGATAAATCAACACCAACTTTTGCCGAGTCAACATCGAACGCCGCTACAGCAGTAATATCCCCAACTGCGTAATTACCAATTTGGGGTGTAATCAACCCCGGGGCGTCTGGCTTCTTTCGATAGTAGTGAATGCCCTGTAACAGAGCGGAAGCACAATTTCCAACACCTACAATAGCGATTCGGATCGACTCGCTCACTTCTATTCCTCCAAAGATTCAGCTTTTCTATATTGTTTGAAGTGCAAGCAAGTTTGCATCTTCTGTTTTTAATGGGTAGATCGCGTTCCCCAGTAACTCTTTTGAATGATAGAAATGCAGAACACCTTGCCCGCGGCATTCTTTTATGCGTACCTCATTTTTTGCACATGCCTTAAAATTCTTAGCCCTCTTTAAAATCCTTCGACCTGATCTTCAACTGATTATAAACATACTGCCGGTAGCTCTCATATTTCTGAAAGTCATCTGTGCTTTCCTCTTTGGTCAGGCCCTGATACATGTTCAGCAGGATGCCGGATCGTTTTACCCCATCTGCCTCTTTGATGGCCCGGAGAACGATCTCCCGGGAAATGGGTTCGCCCCAGGTTTTAACCATGGCCGGCATGTTTTCGTAGTGAAATTCTTTGTCTTTGATGCAGGTATACAAACGGTCGATGTTGACCAGGTCGTTGATGTGGGTGGTGGTATCGGTGGTGAACATCTCCTGGTCAAAGCGGACTTCGGTGGGGGTGATCTCGGTTTTGTCGGCAAAGTCGGCCAAAAATACGGCCCGTTCGACAACATTGCTCAGTTCCCGGATGTTGCCGGGCCAGGTGTGATTCATGAAACGGTTTAAGGCGGCGTCGGTGATGTTATAGTTGGTAACGTTGTTGGAATATTTGGAAAGCATGATTTTGGCCAGCATGGGGATGTCTTCTTTGTGGTCCCGCAGGGGCGGAATTTGCAGGGGAAATACGTTTAAGCGCATGAGAAGATCCTGCTGGAACTTTCCTTCCAGGGCCATCTGGTAGATGTTGCGGTTGGTGGCGCAGATGAGGCGGACATCGGCCTTATGGTTTTCGCCTCCGAGTTGTCTGTATTCGCCTGTGTCTAAAAAGCGCAGCAGCTTGACCTGCATGCCCAATGCCATGGTTCCGATCTCGTCGATAAAGAGGGTGCCTTTATTTGCCTGGGCGATCAAGCCCTGCTTATCTTTGTCCGCGCCGGTAAAGGCGCCTTTGACATGTCCGAAGAGCATGGACTCCTGCAGGGTCTCCGGGAATTCACCGGGGGTGAATTCCGCCAGATATTGGTCCTTTCGGCTGCTGTTATCATGGATGGTCCTGGCGATGAGGGATTTGCCCACGCCGGTTTCGCCCAGCAGAAAGACCCGGTAGTCGGTCTGGGCGATTTTCAGGATGACCGAAAACAGGCGGCGCATGACCTCGGAACGGCCGACCAGCTCGCCCAGGTTGGTTTCGTTGTAAATGCCGGTTTCATCAACCAGGGAGTTCCAGAACGGCAGGCGGGCCTTTTGCCGCAGTTGCGTTTTTTCCCGGGCGTTGCGGATGACCCGTTCAAATTCGGCCTGGTAATAGTCGCCGGTGCCTTTTTCCAGAAAGTCAGTGACGCCCAATTCATAAGCGTCGCGGATGCGGTTGAAATTGGTTCCCGGGCCTTTGGCGGTGATAATGATCACCTCGATATTGGGGTTGGCCTGCTTGGCTGCTTTCAGTATGTCGATGCCTTCTTTTTCATGGCCGCCGCCGTCCGACCAGTCCATGTCCAGCAGGAGCAGGTCGTACAGGTTTTTTTCCAAGGCCTGGTACACCTTTTTTGTGGTAAAAGCGCTGTCGATTTCTATGTCGGGAAGGTTTAGCCGGGCCAGTTCGGTTTGCCAGTATTCTATCTGGGCGGGTTGGTCGTCGGCTAAAAAAATTTTTGTTTTTGATTTTGCCATGGGGGTTTCTCCTTAAAACAAAATATTAGTATAAGGCAGGGGGTGGGGGCAAGGGATTTTATCAGGGCTTTCAGCATTCTTTCGATTTCTGCGATGTCGTTTTTCACTTTTTCATGTTCTGTTTGTTCGATAAAGCCCAGATCGCCGGATAGTAAAACCTGGGTTTCCTGTTCGCAGATTGATCCGCAGGCGATACTGGACGAAACAGAGACGGCTGATCGTCTTATTTGGGCGGTTATGCCGTATTCGTGGGTTACTGTTGCGGCAGTTGTAAAGAATTTCTTTATAACTGAATTCGGCTATCTCTTTTTTCTTTCATACCTTTTTGCAAAATAATGACTTGTACTTATCCCTCCTCATTGTTTGTCTGCCGGGGAAAGACAAAGGTCAGGCTGAACTCGGCGGGGTGGTCCGCGTCTGGATCCAGCCATTGGGGAGGGACCTGGAAGGTGCCGCCCAGCATTTGCTGGATGCTTTTGAGCCACATGGTGCCGAAGCCTTCGGTCCGGAAGGTTTCGTTCTGGACCAGGGCCCGGGCAAATTGCGCCAGGCGGTGGGGGTCGTCCTGGCGGGGGGTGTTGGTCACCTGCACGGCCAGGTGGTTTTCGTCCGGGGCGCCGGCCTGGAGGGTGAAACCGGCCTGGCTTTGCCAGTTCTGGTGCAGAACGGCGTTTTTCAATATTTCCTGGAGGCAGGTGAAAATGAGGGTTTCGTTCATGTGGTTGGTCAGGTCGGTGGGGGGCAAGGCAATGGCTTGTTCCAGGATGGCTTTCAAGCGGGCATCGCCCTGGGCGGTGGCGGGGATGTCCAGGGCGTCTGCGGCGGCCAGGTGGGCGCGGTAGTTGGCGTCGTAAAGGCACAGATCGATGACGGTCTCTTTGACCTCCTGCATGACCTGGTTCAGGTGTACGGTTTTTTTGAGCAGGGGGTATTTTTCGCCGCGGAACTCCGCCATGACGGTTTCAAAAATATCGGAAAAATATCCCAGGCGGGTGCGGGCAAAGCCGAGGGCGTGTTCGGCCTGGCGCAGTTGCTCCGGGGTGGCTTGCGGGCCGATGAGGTTTTCCAGGCCGTTGACTTTCTGCATGACCTGGGGGAACCAGTTCTTGATTTCATGGGCCAGCTTGCCCATGTAGCGGCGTTTTAATTCCTGGTGGTGAAGCAGTTTGAAGTTGAACTCATGTTTCAAGATGGCATACAGCCGGGCGATCATGCGGGCGATGTCAAAGATGATCAGCTGCAAGCCTCTTTGTCCTTCATGAAAATACAGTTCAATGATGGTGCCGGGGATGGCCTGGTCATTGACGGGTATGACAAAGCGGTTTGCGCAGTCCAGGTCCGCGGCCCAAGGCTTGCCGCTGTATGCCAGGAGATCAAGCAGGCGGGTTTTTTCGGACTTCTGGACTTCTTCTAAGACCGGCTCCCTTTTGTCAAACAAGTGGGTCAGGTGGTCATCCAGCGGGGCCGGAGCGGCCAGGGCCTGTTCCCGCAGAGGGCGGTAATTATTTTCAAAATCAAGAAGATCTTTGCCGGGGGCCAGCAGCTTCAGAAAGCACTCCTGGGGGTCGTCGGGATGCTGAATATATTGCTGGGCCTCTTTGATGGTCCATTGCCCGTTGTCCGTTTTTGCCCAGGAGACGGCCGCGGAAAAGGAGACAAACCAGGACAAAGACTCAAAGATGTGGTGATAGGGAACCGGACCTTCTTCGATGTGGCCGATCCGGTCCCGGATAAACTTGTTGGCGTAATTTTTTTTGGTTTCCCAGATTTGCAGGCAGCAGTATTGGGCCAGTCGCAGCACCATGTAGAGGATACGCTGCATATCTGCGTTGACGGGCGGCCGGGGTTCAAGCGGGGCCAGGGGGGGATGCTGGTCGGCGGCGCTTTTGTCCTGCAGCAGCTTGGCGCGGAAATTTTTGACGGCCTGTTTGCTGGGAAAACGGGTAAGGGGAAGCACCCCTTTGCCGCTGGTTAAAAAATAGGCGTTGGTTTCCGCGGAGTACAGGTAAAGGATCACCGAGCCGGGCAGCCCGGTGTTCTGGTAAAAATGCTTGTAAAAATTTCTGGCATTGTCGGCCATGGTGTGGCTTTGAAAGGGATCAAAAAGATCGAACTGGGGGGATTCTTCCAGTTTCAGATCCAAGTCCGGAAAATAGGCCAGAAAGCCCAGTTTGTTGCCGCCGATCTGAATGGGGGTGCAATAGGCGTTGTACGTTTCGGCGGGGTGAAGATGGGCCAGGGCTTCTTTCTGGAGCAGGGAGAAAAAACGGCCCATGATGGACGAGCCGGCAGCGGTATCGAAGCGGTCCAGAAAATTATCCATGCGGACAAAGTGGCGTTCCGGCTCTTTAAAGACATCCACCAGTTCGGTTTGCGGAATGGTGATGTTCAATGGAGAGGCGCCGGAGGGGTAGCGCAGGGAAACCAGCAGTTCGGAGAGGACGCGATTGATTTGGTCAATATTCAGTTTGTTCAGGGCGTTGTCGTTTCTGCCCAGCAGGTATTCGGTTACCGGCAGGAGGTTGTCGCGGATCAGCTTCGGTTCTTCGTACATGGAGCGAAGTTTGTCGCGGAGGGTTTTGACCTCATTTATGCAATGGTCTGTTTCCAAATCGGAGAACAAGGGCGACCTCCCGGTTAAAAGGTAACTTTTTTTTGTGAAGCAAAATCCTTGAACTTGAATTCCAGGGTGCGCGCGTCAAACATCAGCACCCTGGGGGCCAGGATCAGGTGTTGGGGTTGCCGGATGAGCAGCCACAGGCATTGCAGGGAAGCAATGTGGGCGGCGATATCGCAGGCACCGGACATGGTGGGCCACTGGGCATACGAGTCGGCCGTTAATTCCTGGACGATGTCTTCGTCAAAGAGATTGGCGCCAAAGCGCTCGACCACATTTTGCCGGTGGGCGGTGTAGTCCAGGGTGCCGAGGTCCGCGTCGGCCACCCCGGCGGTGGGCAGGTCAAAAAGGGTTTCATAGGTGTGGTCTCCCTGGAAGACGGTGACCGCCCCTCGCACGGCCCCGCCGGCGGAATGGACCTGGGATTTGTTTTGTCTTTGGCAGAGGCGGCTCAGCAGGACTTTGGCGGGATAGTCGTCACAATTTTCAATGACTACGTCGCAGGCGGTGATCAG
Source organism: Thermodesulfobacteriota bacterium (assembly GCA_034189905.1). Taxonomy (GTDB): domain Bacteria; phylum Desulfobacterota; class Desulfobacteria; order Desulfobacterales; family Desulfosudaceae; genus JAXHTY01. The sequence continues at coordinate 103,513 of JAXHTY010000016.1, read as the reverse complement.
GGGTTCGGCGTTGGCCGGGGTGACGCCTTCCGGATACACCTGGAGGTTCAGGTCGGGCTGAATACTGCGCAGCCTGTCCTGCAGGGCCTCGACCTTGGGGCGGCCGATGTCGGCGGCGGTGTAGTTCTGCCGGTTGAGGTTGTTGGTTTCCACGTGGTCCGGGTCGGCCAGGATGACGGTGCCCACGCCGATCCGGACAATGGCTTCGGCGGCCACCGAGCCGTTGGCACCCACCCCGGCCACCAGCACCCGGCTGTTTTGCAGGGTCTGCTGCTGTTCGGGGGAGATGAACGGTTGTTGTCTGGTCCAGATATCCATAAAGAACGTTTTTCCTTATTTTTCAACCGTAATATGACGGACAGTTTTTTCCGGGGTAAAGCCCAGTTCGGTAAACCAGCCTTTGTCCCAGATTTTTTGGGCCACCAGCACGGAAACCGATTGAAAGCCGCGTTTTTCGGCCAGATGCAAGGCGGCTTTTAACATGTTCTCAGAAGCCCCTTGACCTCTTGCTTCCGGCATTACAAACATTCGCCTGAACCAGCAATGGGTGGTGGTTGCCCCGTGGACCAGTAATGCCCCCCGGATGTGGTTTTTCTGCGTTAGGGCAACAATGAAGGGGGTGCCGTTGAGCGCCGAAAAGACAGCCCTTTCCTGCTGCTGAGTAACGCTGTAGCCCTCTTCCACCGTAATCTGGTAATTGATTGTATCGATGTCTTTACTATTATCACAAAACCGGATGTCATGGAAATCCTGATTTTCATCGACTATCGGCTTTTGGGCATAGATAAAGGTGCCGCTTGTGTGCAGGCAAAGCCCGGCGGCTTCTGGCGGCAGGGCTTCGGCCGGGGCAAAGGTCCGGACGCGCTGGATGCCGGGTGCGGCGGCAAAAACATCGGCCAATGCCTGGGTCAATTGCGCCGGCGACGGCCAAGTGAGCCAGCCGATAAAAGCGGTCTCAGGTTCCAGAAGTTGACAGTAACCGGTTTGTGGGGCGCAGCGCAGGGGGTGGGCTTGCATGGCCCTGAGGATGGCGCGCATATCCGGGTGAAGATGGGGGTGTTGTTGCAGCGCAAAGGCGGGCGTGGCCATTGTCAATCACGTAGCCCGGCACATGCTCTGCAGCAGGGCGGGGATTCTTTCATATTGCCGGGCCAGATCGCCCTGCTCCGGAAGCCGGCTGGCGGCCAGGCTTTGTTCCACAAAATCAAACAGGTCCAGGGGGATTGCCCGGAAGGCGGCCAGGTTCTTCTGGATGGCCGAAACGGTATAGGGCGGCGTGGGCAGCCGGTTTTTGCTGTATAGAAACTCCAGGGCGGAAAACTTGATAATGTATTTGAGTTTGAAAAAGGCTTCTGCCAGGCGGTTTTCTTCCGGGATCCGGCTGGCCAGCAGAACCTGGTAGGTTTCATAGACCAGGTTGATGTAATACTCCAGGCTCTGGTCCAGGGAGGGAATGGTCAGGCCGTCTTTTCGTTGCTCAGCCTCGTCCGCGTCGCCGAAGATAAGGTCAAGGGATTCCAGAAGGGTAAGCACCAGCAGGGGGCGTTCCCACAAAAAGAGACGGTTTACGTCCGGATAGATGAGCAGATGCACGGACTGGTGCTGCCGGGGAAACAGGGCGGTCCGGGGCGGCAGGCTGGCGGCCTCGATCCAGGTCTGCAACCGGAAACTGGGGAAAATGGAAAAGGGATGCTGGTCGGAAAAAGTTTCCGGCAGGTCCTGAACGGCGTTCATGACGGTTTTCAGGCCGGAAAAATTGCAGGGGTCGCTGCTGTCGCCTTTTAAGACAAGGACGGTGTCGATGTCGTGATCCATGCTGCCAAAGGTGCCAAAAAATTGAACAATGTCCTGATGGGGGGACAGCCTTAGGGACAGCCCCTTGATGATGGCTTTCTTGTTTTCTGTCAATCGTTTGCTTCTTTCTGAGTTATCTTGGGTTTCAACAAGTTGACTATACAACAGTTCCCCAGCCTGAGTAAAACATTCTTGGAGGTAGTGTGTAAAGTTCATTGAAATTGTTTAAGCAAATAATGTGCCCAAAATATAATTCCTTAATATCAAGCTTTTGAATAAATTATGGCACTTAAAATGTGAGGCATTGCTATCATGAATGTTAGATTTTTCTCCCATTGAGTGTATTCCAAAATGATTATTGGATTTGATCACATGGCTCTGGTTAAAAGGGGGCAATAAAAGGCGGATTTATATGATTTCTTCTGTCAGAAAAGCGTTTTGTGTTAGAAATGATCTTAGGTTGGCGTTATCCTGTCTGCTGATTGTTATGTGCGCAATTGTTGTGATTGCCGGATTGTTCAAAATAATTTCTTGAGTTTCTTTTATATCAGTTTTGGTAATAATTGAATGTTTTTCACAATAGAGAGTTAAGGCCGGAAGATGTATATCTAAAAATATCAGGTCAATCCCCTCACTTCTATGGATTGTTGCTATTTTCCCCAGAGTTCTTACATCATTTGCTGCTATACATTGGTCAGGCCTGATGTAAATGAAATAAGATTTCTTTGGGTTTTTTGATTCCATATTCGCAGATCTCCTGAAAATCTTTGCTTATTCCTTTGGATTTGTAATGGCAAAATTTGAGGGCAACTATCATTCAGGCCTCAGCACGCCGGCGGTTGATAACCACCCCAGTCCTGCTTGAACAAAAAAAATTATAAGCAAAGATCAAGCCAGTATGGGATAAACGCATTCTTTTTATAACCTTAATAAAAAATAATATATTGATTTGAGGAGGTTAGGGGGGCTTCAACCCCTGCTGCGATTCCTTTCAGGTTTGAAGACGGGGAAGGGTTTTTAATAACCATGAAATTGTCCTCTCCACCCGAGCCCTGGCAGTTTGTGAATCTTCCCGGAACCAGAGATTACCCCGAACCAGATTATTGCGCTCCCGTGCATACGGATAGACGTACTGACGCAACAGTCATTCGGTTGGATCAAAAAGAAGAGTAAAAAGATGTTATCACTTGATAAACAAATGCTCGGGTGGCGGCAACCCCTCCGGCCTTTCAGCTTTCTGTGATAAATTTGACAATTTAAGAAACCCATTGTAATTATTGATTCGGCTGATTAAAAGGCGTATCCCCGGCGCACCGCCGGGTGCAGTAAGTCCGGAAAGATTGCTTTTTAATCAGCCTTTTTGTTTATTAATGGCCGCCCTTACGCAGGCATCTTCTAAGGGCTGGATGTTCTCAGGGCTGTTGCTCTTCACGGAGTTGACAGCTATGGAGGGTATCTGCAAGGCAACTGCAATGAAAAATTATTGCAGTTTTACCAAATTTGATAATTTTCCGTTATGTGGGCTCATCCCGTTATTCACAAAAGTAACTGAAATATTTAATGTATGCGTTATCTGCCTGGGTGGCGGAACTGATAGACGCAAGGGACTTTAAATCCCTTGCTGATGATTGCTGCACTTTTGGTTCAGAATTCACCTCACCTGCGTCTGTGGAAAGCTGCCCGCATGTTGGTGCATTTTAAAAGGGAATCGATGCCTACCGGATGACCGACTATCTCCTCCGATAGGTCCTTGAACTCGTGAAAAGTAAGCATGCTTATTCTGGAATATGCCAACGCAGCATAAATAAGGGCTGGGTTTAGGGCGACTTCTTTCCGACCTTAGTTTGCCGGCGACTCGTCGCCAACCCAGCCCCTTTTGAATATAACAAAAGAATGGGAAAAAACAAAGGCCTGTTTGTCTAATAACTGGTGGATTCCGCTCTCGCCATAAGCATTAAAGTATACTGAATGAGCACAGACAAACTGCAAACTATTTTCGCTGGCGCCGATGCTGTGCCTCTATTTCTTAAAGAACGTTCTCAATCAGTCGGTTCATCGGAATGCCTGCCTCTTCTGATAGGTCCTGTGGCATATATATCAGTTCCGGGGCCAATGAGACATTATTTTGTGACGATACGGGTGGGCTCGACTCTCTCAGGGTGCCATAATAATTTCAATGGCGCACAGATTTTACCATAAACCATTTATCATTTGGTGTGGGGATTGGTGTGTGAAAAATTTCCAAAATATGCCAAATTCGCATAAAATAGCACAAACGCATTCTTTTTATATCCTTAATAAAAAAAGGATGATATATTGATTTGAGGAGGTTAGGAAGCTCAAAAATCCTTGTCTTCGAATCCGTAGGCCGGGGGTTCGAATCCCTCCGGGCGCGCCACTTCAATTATTTCAGATAGTTATTTTAAGTTTTCAATAGCATTTTTCAGCGCGGTGAACGCATCTTCAATATTCGTATTTATATTACACTCCTCTGCCATTTTATTAAAAACCGGCGTCCAATCGTCTGGCGGAGGGTTGAGTGTTTCTGGCAACTGATGGGTTTTTCTCCTTGTGAAAACCATATTCAGTGCTTCTTTTATTCTTTGATTTTTAAGGCCTCCGCGCTGAAGCAGTAACATAATATCGACCAGATCTTTGACTCTGGAATTCGGCCGAGTACGTCCTGGTAATGTATAGGCATGAAGTTTTTCAGCAAACTGTTGTTCCTTGGAAAGAAGTTCAACTGTCGGTGGTTCTATTCCGGCAAAGCCAAGCCAGTCCCTTGTTTGAATTAATTCAAGAGGATCCATCACCGCATCACCCACTCCGATATCAAGGTGAAACTTTACAAACGTGTGGCCATCCATCCTTGCGTCAACCGGATATCGGGCGCCACCATACGGCGCGGCTTCTATGTCCATCGTTGCTTGCCCGATCATGAAAATAAAATAATCCTACGAAAGGCCCGTGCAGTCGAATATTTTTTGGTAACAGTCATACCTGTATTTTATTCATAAGATCATTGAATGTTTTATTTGTCAGCCTGGCTTCTTGTAGCGCTTTTTTTGTAATCGCCCCTCGTTGCATCATCTCCTCAATGGCTTGCGTGATAACATCTTTGGGAAGATAGCCTTCCATAATAATATCAATTATAGTACGCAGAGGGGTAGTGGCCCTTACGCCATACGCCGACACTGTTTCTGTTGGTGAGATATTATTATAGTGAAGTGTCAGTACGTCAGGTATACGGCTATTGCGTCGAAAATTTTTAGGGACGGTCATATGAAGTTTGCTCGGATTCAGATCGGTCAAATCATGGATCGCCAGCGCTGTTTCATGAGAATAAACCCCCTGGGGTTCTTCATTGCGGTTTCGAGACCACAGGTGCCACAGCATTAGGTCCGGACGATCACCAAGCGGATAATTGGCCAGACGATATATGCCTCGATGCTCCCGGATCCAATTCCCGGTTTTTACATGGTAGGGATGGCTGTTTGTGCCATATCCGGAACTGATCGCCTGCTTTGTGGTAAAGTAACCATTTTGTTCCGAGGCGATTTGATAGAGATTTTTATATTTCTGTGTTGTACTTGCCATTTCACAATAACTCAAAAAATATGAGCTATTGTGCGCTGTGGGGAGCTCAAAGTCAACAATATTTTAACTTCGCAGCCATAACGTTTTTCAGGCACTTCCTTTGGTTTTCTAAGAAGATCGTGCCTGAATTGTGCCTGTCAGAACCAAAAAATTTTTTCTCAAACAATTCAAGTGGTTAAAATTGAGGGAAAATCGATTTTTCACTTTTGACGACTTCGAATCCGTAGGCCGGGGGTTCGAATCCCTCCGGGCGCGTCATTTTATCGTAATCGAACCAATGCAATCTGAGCCTACATAACCATACCCAGGCCAGGGTGCCTGAATAGCCTCATGGCCCCATCTTTAATTATTCATCGGATGCACTTTTGATGGTCTCGTAAAAAGTCAAATTTGGAACGGCAAAGTAAAAAGTTCAAGTTCGAGGCGCGCAAATCTTGAGGAATGGAGCGTACTTAGCAGTACGTGACATGACGAAAGATGCAGCGCAACAAAGAAATTGGACTTTTTACGAAGCCGTCACTTTTTATTTCACATAATTTCCTAAACCCTGATATAATATGTTTCGTTTCTCGCCCAGTCTTTTTGAAAGCCGGATGTTACGGCTTAAACCAATCACCATCTAAGAAGGAGAATTCCGGATGACAAAAGTAGAGATGATTGACAAAATGGCAAGAGAAGCAGATATTTCCAAGGCTGCTGCTGGAAAGGCATTGGATTCTTTTATCGACGGAGTGACAAAGGCGCTCAAACAAAAAGATGGCAAGTTAACGCTGGTGGGCTTTGGTACGTTCTCAAAAGTTCACCGCAAGGCCCGCACCGGCAGAAACCCGCAGACAGGACAGCCGATCAAAATCAAGGCATGTAACGCCGTCAAGTTCAAGGCCGGCAAGAAATTGGCTGATGCTGTTTAGCTGAAAGTGCTCTAAAAAACAGCCCCCGGTTCATCTACGAGCCGGGGGCTTCATATTTATCAGGCATTGAGGGGAGAGGCAATGCCTCTTGGTTTACGGCTTAAATCCCCAGGCCCCTTTGACGGTACTGGCAAGCTTGCCCATTGTGCCTTTTTTCCCGGCCAGGATGGCTGCAAACTTTGCCTCCATGTTTCCGGGGGGGACGGTTTCCGTCTCTTTTTTGACCAGTTGCAGCGATCCGGTTTTACAGGTGGTGACACATAACCCGCAGCCGATGCATCGACTGGTGTTCAGGACCGCCTTTTTATCTTTAATTGTAATGGCGCCCATCTGGCAGCGTTTCACACACCTGCCGCAACCGTTGCAAGCTGATGTATCAAGTACGGCATAGAAATTACTGGCGCAAAAATCCACCGGCCGGGGGACAGTCCGCATCATCTCCAGGATACCGCAGCAGCAGCCGCAGCAGAAACAATAGTATTCCGGATTCATCTCATTGGAGGGCTGTATCACAAGCCCCTCTTTTTCACACAGGTCGAGGTGTTCCATGACTTCTTTTTTCGTAATCTTACGCGCCGAACCGTTCCGTAAAAACTGGGCACCGAAATCGCCAAGTCCCAGGCAGGCTTCTTTTCTGTCTGTGACTTTGCATGGTTCCCCCAATGAGGCCTTGGCCTTTCTGCAGATGCATTCGGCGATGCATATGTCACTGTCTGCGTTTTCGATGATGTTTCTGATTTCATCGTAGGTGGCGGTATTGTGTTCAGGGGTAACGCTTTTTTCAACCGGAACCACCCTGGTCTGCGGTATGGCTGAGGAGAGATATTCAATACAAAAGACCGGAACCATATATTTCCGGGCATCCAGATAAAGGGTGGGGGTAAATTTGGGTAACTGCATTTCATACATGCCGATGACGAGCGGGTGCAGCGCATATTCCCATGTGCCGTCAACTTCTCTGGCCGCTATGGCACCGTTTTTTTCCATGACCGAAAGCATGTTGCACACATCTTCCCCGGACATTTGAAGCGCATGGCCGGCCTTTTCAAAAATCGTGTCCGCGGTTTTATACTGCCAGTCCATGTAGAGGGCCAGCCGGGCTTCGTCAACCGTGAACATGGCTTTGAGCAATCGCCGTTCCACACCGGTAAGCGTGGCCGGGTAGCCCACCGGCTGTTTGTTCAGGTGTTTCCGAAGGGCTTTATAGGGTTTATCCCATTTCCGCATTGCAACCAGATGGTCCCTGAGCGTTATTGTGGCCTGTTTCATGGTGCCCTCTCTCTTTTGCGAATATGACCGGATTGAGGTTTATAAAAAGTGAAAAGTCCCACTTTGCACTTTACGGCGAGCACTCTTTTTTGTCAACAAAAAAGATTCAGGTGATATGGGTCCGGGCGCTGACTGTTCAAATGCATCGGTGGTAGGAATATAAAAAAAGCGGCTTGGTGTGACAGGCCGCTTTTTGTTCAAATATGCAGATCGGTCAGCATATTTCACGAACTGGTTTTACCGGGTTAGAAGTAATACCCGAAGTTTGTATTAAACCGGTATTCCCACTTGTTGGTGGTATTGGCGCCGAACCGGTTGCTGGCCCAGGCCGGGCCGGGGCTGGCACCGAAGCCGGCCTCATTGCCGACAAAGTCATTGCCGTTGGACATGGCCAGGTCGGTGTAAATATACCAGCCGCCGTTGGCCCAGGCCGACCCCACCACAAAGAGTTCGCTGTCGTTAAAGCTGTCTTCGGTTTTAACGATTGAGCTGTATTCAATATAGGGCAGCACATAGCTGAGCCATTCGATTTTCGGGGTCTCGATTTTATAGCTCAGGGATACCGCCGGAATCCAGGCTTCAGCCGCCAGCAGGGTCGGGAAGTCAAACGCACCGATCTGAACAAGTTTGTCCGTTCCCAGCGGCTGGTTGCTTTTTACATCATATTCGTAATAGGTGATCTGCGAAGCCAGCGTGGCATTGCCGACCATTGCCTTGGCGTGAACCGCCCCGGCCATCATGTCGCCGTCATCCTGAGGCCCGTTGCTGTCAAGCATGCCGTACTGAAGGGAGGCGCCGATATCCGTGTTCATACCGTCGCCTTCAATTGAGTAAATGGCCCGAAGGTTGAGCTGATTACGCTCTTCATAGCCCTGTCCGGTTTCATCCACCACGTCATAGGAATACCGGACACTGTCATCGGAAAAGTTGCCGCCATTATGATGGCCTTCATCCGACACATAATAGGCAAAATCCAGTTTCAGATTATTCAGAGGTTTAATGTATTTGACGCCAAGGTCCATGTCGTCGGCAAGCCCCGCATAATAATTCTGATCAAAGAAAAAGCTCTGGGAAACGCCGTAAGGCCCGGCGCCGAAAGGCACCCGGTTGAGCCCCACCTGGATCTGGCTGGTGTCACCAAAATTATAGCCGATCCAGCCGGTATGGGGGAAGTGATATCCGTCGTGATTGTTGGTGCCATAGCCGGGGTAGAACCGGTATTCTGCTTTTCCCACCCAGCTATTCTGCTGGTAGTCCAGGTTGATCCGGAACGTATCCAGCTGGATAGTACCGTTATCGCTCTTTGCGCGTGAGGAACGATCCAGAACCGGGGCATAGTCGCCAAATGTATAGTTGGCCCGGATCGCGCCGCCGATGGAGAGCGGCCCCACGTCGAAGGCCGATGCCGGCAGGCACATTGCCAGGATTACCACAATGCCTGCTGTAAATTTTATCTTTTTCATGATTACACCTCTTGTTTGTTTTAAGAATTGATAGATTGCCGGAAGAGAGATCTTGCTCCGTAAAATCATTCAATTGGACGATGTTACGGAGCAAGAGAGCGCAGGTCGCTGAGAAGTGGGTGTTGCGTTTTTTATATGTGACGTCTTTGACTACACCGAGAGCGGTTTGCACCACAGTCGGTGCGTGCAAAGAACCGCGTCAAATATGCGGATCAGGGAAGCCACGCATTGACCTTTTCAGGATTCTCTTTGACCCATTTCAGTGCATTCTGTGCGGGGGTTGTTCCCTTTTGTTGATTCCATGCCATCACCGTCTGAATGTCGTCTGCGGTCCAGTTAAAGTTATCCAGAAATGCGTACAGATCAGGTTTGTCTTCCTTCAGTCCCTTGCGGACAATGGTGTCAATGTATTCGGCGCCCCCGTAAATGCCCTTGGGGTCATCCAGGTACTTCAGGTCCCACTTGCCGAATTTCCAGTGCGGGGTCCAGCCGGTGACCACTACCCATTCGTTGTTTTCGATTTTGTCTTTCAAAACGGCAGTCATCATGGCGCCACTGCCTTCCATCAGAGTCATGTCGTCCAGGTTGTATGCTTCAATAACTTTTTCGGTTTTGGACATAATGCCGGCGCCCGGATCGATGCCCGTGATCTGGCCGTCAAATTTTTCGGCATTGGCATTCATTTCAGCGATGGAATCAATTTTCACGTAAGTCGGTACGACGAGTCCGATTTTGGTTCCCACAAGGTTATGCCCAAGGTTGACCACTTTGTCTTTGACCTTTTCAAAGTAATGCTTGTGAGTAGTGGGCAGCCAGGCGGTTGTGCAACCATCAACGTCACCGGTGGCGAGGGCCTGCCACATGGCGGCCGCGCTGACCGGGGTGAGTTCGACATCATACCCCATTTTGGTTTCCAGTACCGTCTTTACCACATTGGCGGATGCGGTCGCGCATGACCATTCCACATAAACGATCTCCGCTTTTTTATCTTTTGCCACAGCCGTATCGGCCATTGCCATGATAAATGCAATACTGATAACCAGCGTGAGTGCTAACAGATTTTTTAATTTCATAATAATGCCTCCTTGAATTGCGTTAAGGTTTATGTATTTTGAAAAACCGGCCAACTTGAGATCAGGCGGTCTGTTTCCCGCCGCCCACGCGCTGCATTACGCGATCCAGAATGATGGCAACAATGACGATGCCGATGCCGGCTTCAAATCCCCTGCCGGGTTCCAGCCGCTGGATGGCCTTCCAGACTTCACCGCCAAGGCCCTTGGCACCGATCATGGCGGCGATAACCACCATGGAGAGCGCCAGCATGATGGTCTGGTTGATACCGGCCATCATGGTGGTTTTGGCCATGGGCAATTGCAGCTTGAAAAGTTTCTGGGACTTGGAGCTGCCAAAGGCATCGGCCGCCTCCACCAGCTCTTTGGGCACCTGCTTGATGCCCAGACAGGTCAGGCGGATGCAGGGCGGTACTGAAAAGATAACAGTCGAGAAGATGGCCCCCACCGCACCCAGTCCGAAAAAGGGGATTGCCGGAATCAGATAAACGAATGCCGGCATGGTCTGCATGACATCGAGAATCGGGGTTATAATCCGGTAGGCGACCTCGCTCAATGCCGACAGAATGCCCAGGGGAATGCCGATCATTATGGCAAACAGCACGGCAATGATGATCAATGCCAGGGTGCTGATGGTCGGCTCCCACAAGTCCATGTTCCATATGAGCAGGAGGCCGATGCCTGTAAAAGCCGCGATACCCCGTTTTTTGCTTAAAAACCAGGCAAGGCCGGTGAATACCAGAATGAGCACCCATGGCGGAAAGAACATCATCACGTTGACCATAATATCCATTCCGTTCTCCGTCACCTCGGAAAATGCTTTGGTGGCGAAGGAAAAGTTATCCACAAAAAAGTCGATGCCCGCTTCGATGCCTTGTCCGATAGGTAATCTGTATACGTCCATTATGCTGTCCCCCTTTCTGCCAGGCCGGCCAGCAGCGATCCTTTTATAATGACGCCTTTGAGTTTGCCTGCCTCATCCACCACCGGGACCGGATAGGGCAATCGGGCCAACAGCGGGATGATATCCACGGCCGGGGTGTCCAGGCTGACGGTTTCAATATCAGTATTGGTGATTTTCTCAAGGGTCTCATCCCCCTGTTTGGCCGCTTCCGCTGCATCGTCGGCCGTGAGATACCCGTACAGCTTTTTGTCTTTTCTGACAAAAATCGTTGAAATCTGTGAGTGTTTCATTTTTCGCAGCGCAGCATTGGGGCCGTCGGTTTTATAATACGCCATTTCTTTGGGTTTGATCATCACCCCTTCGGCGGTGATTACCTTTGCCATATCCACATCTTCGACAAACTTGGCCACATACTCATTGGCCGGGTTTGTCAGAATCTGCTCGGCCGTGCCGGTCTGTACAATCCGGCCGTCTTTCATCAGCACGATCCGGTCGCCGAGCTTCAGGGCTTCGTCTAAATCGTGGCTGATAAAGACAATGGTCTTCTGCATTTTTTCCTGGAGCATCAGCAGCTCGTCCTGCATGTCGCTCCGGATTAACGGGTCCAGAGCGCTGAAAGCCTCGTCCATCAACATAATGTCCGCGTCCAGTGCCAGTGCCCGGGCCAGGCCCACGCGCTGCTGCATGCCTCCGCTGAGCTGCCCGGGATAAGAGTCCCCCCAGCCATCCAGTCCCACCTGGGACAGGGCTTCCATGGACCGTTTTTTCCGTTTTTCCGGTTCAACTTTCTGGATTTCAAGGCCGTAGGCCACATTCTCCAGGACTGTCCGGTGGGGAAACAGGGCAAAATTCTGGAACACCATACCAAAATGGTTGAGGCGGAATTGACGCAGTTCTTCTGTAGACAACCGGGTGACATCCTCTCCACTGACAATCACTTTCCCTGCTGTGGGGTCGATGAGCCGGTTGATGCACCGGACCAGAGTGGACTTGCCGCTGCCCGACAACCCCATAACAACCAGAATTTCACCCTCTTGCACAGTGAATGAGGCATCGGCCACCCCCACCCCGTGCCGGGTCTGTTCCATAATCTCTTCCTTGCTCTTTCCCTGCTTGAGCATTTTCATGGCCTGATCGGGATGCGGGCCGAAAATTTTATAGAGATCCTCAATGATAATTTTTTCAGTCATTATCGCCTCTTTTGAATAACAGCCAGATTGTTGATTTTTTGATAAACTGAAAAATGCTATGATTTTTGTTTCTTATCAGATGCGTATGGGATTGTCAAATTACCCCTGCCGAAAGACCGGGAGAATGGTTTGTGTTTAGAAAAAACACCATATGTTGATTTTTTTAGTTGACACATAACAATATATTGGGTATTTTATTGTCACTTCGTTGGAAACGCACAATTTTTTCTTTTACCATCTGATTGTTATACGAGTGACTGGCAGCTGAGGGTATCAACCGTATTGTTTGCGTACATCATCATCCATCTTCTATCGGTAAAGGAGGCGCCAATTGTTTGAAAGCATAAAGAAACGGGACGGCAGAATTACCGGCTTTGATTCAGCGAAGATCACCGACGCCATTGCCAAAGCCGGCAGTGCAACCGGCGAATTTGATCGCCGGGAGGCAAAAAAACTCACCCTCCGGGTCCTGACCCTTGCCAGCCAGATGAAGCTGGGGCCGGTGCCCGAGGTGGAAGAGATTCAGGATATTGTCGAGCGTGTCCTGCTGGATTCCCCGTTTCACAAAAGCGCCAAATCCTATATCCTTTACCGGGAACAGCACAGCCAGATCCGGAAAATCGCCACAAAGGCGAGTGTCAAGCTCGTGGAGAACTATATCGGCAAGATGGACTGGAAGATTAAAGAAAACAGCAATATGAGTTATTCTTTGCAGGGGCTGAACAACTACATCTCCTCTGATGTAACCTCGGAGTACTGGCTCAACCGGGTTTATCCCCCGGAGATCCGGGAGGCCCACAAAAGCGGAGACATGCATATTCATGATCTGAGCCTGCTGTCGGTCTATTGCGTGGGCTGGGATCTGCAGGATCTGCTGCTTCGTGGATTCAAGGGGGTCAAGGGCAAGGTGGAAAGCTCGCCGCCCAAACACTTCCGGTCCGCCCTGGGGCAGATTGTGAACTTTTTCTATACCCTGCAAGGGGAGGCCGCCGGCGCCCAGGCCATCTCCAGCTTTGATACGCTGCTGGCCCCGTTTGTGCGGTACGACAATCTGGATTACAAGGGTGTCAAGCAGGCGCTTCAGGAATTTGTCTTCAATATTAATATTCCTACGCGGGTCGGTTTCCAGACCCCGTTCACCAATATCACCATGGATCTCAAGGTGCCGGCCACGCTGAAGGATCAGGCGGTGATTGCGGGCGGTCAATACAGCGACACCGACACCTACGGCATGTTTCAGGAAGAGATGGATCTGATCAACAACGCGTTTGCCAATATTATGATGGAGGGGGATGCCAAAGGCCGGGTTTTCACTTTCCCCATTCCCACTTACAATATTACCGAGGATTTTGACTGGGACAACCCCAACCTGGAACCGGTGTGGCGAATGACCGGCCGTTACGGCATCCCCTATTTTTCCAACTTCATCAATTCGGATATGTCGCCCGAAGATGCGCGCTCCATGTGCTGCCGGCTGCGCCTGGACAACCGGGAGCTGGCCAAACGGGGCGGCGGGCTGTTTGGCGCTAACCCTCTGACCGGGTCCATCGGCGTGGTCACGGTCAATATGCCCCGGATCGGATATCAGGCCACCTCCCGTCAGGATTTTTTTGACAGGCTGGGGCATGTGGTTTCCCTTGCCAAGGAGAGTCTGATCATCAAGCGGAAGATTCTGGAGTCCTTTACGGAAAACAATCTCTATCCCTATTCCAAATTCTATCTGGACAAGATCAAGGACCAGACAGGCCAGTACTGGAAAAACCATTTTTCCACCATCGGTGTGATCGGCATGAACGAGGCATGTCTCAATTTTACCGGTGAGGCCATTGGCAGCCGGGAGGGACTGAATTTTTCCCTGGAAGTGATGAGCTACATGCGGAACCTGCTTGCGGAAATCCAGGAAGAAACCGGGGAGATATTCAACCTGGAAGCCACGCCGGCCGAGGGGACCGCCTTCCGGCTGGCCATGCTGGACAAGAGCCGGTTCCATGATATCGTTTGCGCCAATGAGGAAGGGTTCCAGAACGGAGACGCACCGTTCTACACCAACTCTACACAATTGCCGGTCAACTATACCGACGACATCTTTGAAGCCCTGACGCTTCAGGACGACCTTCAGACCAAATATACCGGCGGGACCGTGTTTCATATTTTCCTGGGCGAGCAGGTCAATGATGTGGAAGGCACCAAGGCCCTGGTCCAGAAGGTGGCCAAGAATTTCCGGCTGCCCTATTTCACCCTGTCGCCCACCTTCAGTGTGTGCGCCAGCCATGGGTATATCAGCGGGGAACACCCCCATTGCCCGGTCTGCGAAAACGAGGCGGAGGTATACTCCCGGGTGGTCGGATATCTGCGGCCTGTGGCTCAGTGGAACGACGGCAAGCAGGCTGAATTCATCATGCGCAAGACATTTGATGCCGGGGTGCGCCATTCAGAGGACACACCGGCAACCGTTCCTGTTTTTGCCGAAGAAGAACCCCGGGAAGACCAGCCTGAAGCGCATAAGGAAAAGCAGACAGCGGTGGCAAACTGATTTTGTTGTCGGTGCGGCCGGGTTTATTCAACGCAGAGAGCGCTGGGGATTTGCCTCAGCGCTCTCTGCTTATTTGCGGTAAATAAAAAAGGGGCGGATATAATGCAAATCGGCGGGCTGCAGAAAACATCCATCATTGATTTTCCCGGAAAGGTCAGCTGTGTTTTGTTTCTTGCCGGCTGCAACTTCCGGTGCCCCTACTGCCACAACCCGGACCTGATCCAGCCGGTCGAATCCCCGCTGATGACCGTGGACGGATTTTTTGAATTTCTCTCCCCGCGCAAGGGATTTCTGGACGGTGTGTCCATTACCGGGGGGGAGCCCTGCATTAACAAGGATATCGGCGATCTCTGCCGTGCCATAAAAGACGAGGGGCTGACGGTCAAGCTGGACACTAACGGCAGTATGCCCGATGCACTGAACGGACTGATCGAACAGGGCCTGGTGGATTATGTTGCCATGGATGTGAAAACCGAACCTGCTCAATATGTCGCGCTGACCCGGTCTTCGGTGGACCCGGACACAGTGTTGGACAGTATCCGGATCATCAGGGGCGCCGGCATTGATTATGAATTCCGCACCACCTGTGCAAGGCCCTATGTGGATGAAACCGTAATTGGCAAAATAGCGGACCTGATCGAAGGCGCGCCCCTGTATGTGCTGCAAAAGTGCCGGCGCGAACGGATGCTGGAGCCGGCTTTTTTTAATGATTATGACGAGATTACCCGGGCGGAGCTTCAGGCGTTTCAGACAATTGCCGGGAAAAAGGTCGGCAAGTGTACTGTCCGATGACAAAGAAATGATGGCCGTAGAGACACAGAAGGCGCAGCGTGGCACCTTGCTGCCGCACCCGCTGGGTTTCTGCGGTAAATCTAAAAAAAGGTGATGTGCATGAAACACCCAAAGACTGCGAAAGACTACCTGGTGTTTGCCCTGGATGTGCCCACCCTCACCGAGGCAGAACAATATGTCCGGCTGCTGGGCGACCATGTGGGCATGTTTAAGGTGGGGCTTGAGCTTTTTATCCGGGAAGGCCGGCCTGTCATCGACCTGATTCAAGAAACAACGCCGGCCGGGGTTTTTCTGGACCTTAAGCTTTACGACATTCCGGCGACTGTGTCCCGGGCCATGAAGAACATCGCCGGCATGGGTGTGGCCCTGACCACTGTACATTGTGCCGGTCAGAAAGATATGCTTAAGGCCGCCCGGGATGCGGCCGGGGATGCGGTCGGCATTCTGGGTGTCACCGTTTTGACCAGTATTTCCGCCAACGATATTGAAGAAGCCGGGTTTTCCGAAGAGTTTTTCCGGGATATTTCCCGGCTCGTAAGCAAACGGGCAGCCATGGCCGCGGAATGCGGGTTTGCCGGTATCGTGTGTTCTCCGCTTGAAGCCCGAAGTGTCAAACAACAATTCGGCCAACAGTTTCTTGCCGTGACGCCCGGTGTCCGGCCGGACCGGGGCGGCATTGCCGGCGACGACCAGCAGCGCGTCCTGACACCTCAGGCCGCCGTTCAAAACGGTTCTGACTACCTTGTTATCGGCCGTCCCATTCGTGATGCCGATGATCCCCGGGCCATGGCTGATCAGATCTGCCAACAGATTCGAGCCGGTATGGATGCTGTGGCATCATAAGGAAGATTATGGATATTGCAACCCACAAGACAATCGACAGGGAACTCTGCGGCACGCCATTGGCGATGGGAGAAGGTTATTGCAAGGTGACACTGACCACTGTAAATCGCATGGCGGTGGATGACAAGGGGTTGGTGCACGGCGGTTTTGTTTTCGGTCTGGCTGATTACGCGGCGATGCTGGCGGTCAACCATCCCAACGTGGTCCTGGCCGGGGCAGAAGTGAAATTCACAAAGCCGGTCCGTGCCGGCGAGACGCTTACGGCGGAAGCCACCGTGGATAGAGTGGAAAACCGGAAGCATATGGTGACCGTATCCGTGAAACGGGAGAACGCGGAGGTATTTAACGGCCGGTTTTCATGTTTTATCCTTGAGGCCCATGTGCTGGACAAGACCTGAAATGATGGTTAGGTATACTTTTTCAACGACGTTGTAAAAGTTTATAACCCCGTATGACGTCTTTCTGCAAAAACAACTGCCATACTTCTTTGCCGCTTGGATGTATGGAGGTCTAACCCGGATATTTCACGAAATTTTTTGATATAAAACTGACCTGATTCCTTCGAGTGAAAATTACAGTTTGTATTTTGTGAAAACGGACAAAATATACAATAACACCTTGACGCCTTGCTGTTGAGCTTTTTATTTTCCCGTCAATCCTGCATCTTCGCCGCATCTCCCCCGGGCAGCCCCAGCTCCCAAGCGCGCAGGACGCGGCGAAGCAGTTTGCCGCTTCGGGTTTTGGGAAGTTGGTCGGCAAAAGAGATTTCGCTGACAATAACGTCCGGCGAAACATTGCCCTTGAGAAACATCTGGATTTCCTGGCTGAGACGGGTAGAGGCAATGTAGCCCTTTTTCAGCGTGACAAAAGCCTTGAGGCCGGCAGTGCCCTGTTCCATATCAACCCCTTTGGCAATCACGGCGGCTTCGGCCACGGCCGGATGGAAGCAAAGGGCCTTTTCGATTTCAAAGGGGCCGATGGTCCGGTTTTCGATGGTTTTGAGGATATCGTCGTTTCGCCCCTGGTGGTAAAAATACCCCTCTTCATCCACAAGGGCAATATCACCGGTGCAAAACCACTCTCCGTTGAAATAACTTTCATGCCGGCCCGGGTTGTTTAACACGCCGGTCATCAGTCCCGGCCATTCAGGTTTTAGCGCAAGTTCGCCAAGAGAGAGCGCCGGCAGGGAGTCGCCGTTCTCATCCAGGACAGCGGCTTCAATCCCCGGCAGGGGCATACCCATGGCGCCGGGTTTGATATCCAGTGCCGGCAGATTGGCTATGCATATCATGCCGGTTTCCGACATCCACCAGGTGTCGTGCGGGCTGCAATGGATGTGTTTTTTCACCCAGTAGAAAAGATCCGGCATTAACGGCGCGCCAACGCAGGCAATGTGGCGGAGCGCCTGAAGATTATAGCGGGTGGGAAGATCTTCTCCGGCTTCCATTAGGGTTCGTATGGTTCTGGGTGTTGTATACCACACAGATATACTATGGGTTTCCAGCAGGCGATAGCCGTTGGCTGCGGAGAACGGGTCTTCTGAAACCAGAGATGGCGTGCCACACAGCCATGGGGCAAATGCACCATAAACCGTACCCGTGACCCATGCGGGATCCGCGTCCGTCCAGAGCACATCATTTTCCCGGAGATCCAGTGCCCACCGAGCCGAGGTCCGTATCCCCGCCATATCCCGGTGACAATGGACAATGCCCTTTGGCGGCCGGGTTGATCCCGATGTATAAACAATGTACAAGGGGGCCTCCGGCGGCAGCATACAGGGTGGAATATCCGCGGGCATGGCAGCAGCCGCTTCGTGAATAGCGACTTCGTTGCCATAACGTCCGGGCGGTTCCCCGGTGATGTAAATCTGTCGAGCCTGATTGCCGCATTCAAAGGGAATTTTATCGATCAGGTCCGGACTGGTAATAATGCCCCGGGGCCTGATGTCGTGAATGCAGGTTTCGATCTCATAAAACCCGGCGCTTGAAAAAAGGGGGCAGAATACAATGCCGGCCCGGGCACACGCGGCCATGGCATAAAAGAATTCTCGACAGGGCGGCAGCAGGAGTATCATTCGGTCGCCGGGCAGAAAACCGTGATCGGTAAACAATGCCGCCCACCGGCTGGAGATTGCTTTCAACTCCCGGTATTTCAGTGGGGTGGCAACTCCGTATTTTTCAAAGATCATGGCCGTTCGATCGGCCGTGGCATCATCGCCGGCCCATTTGTCAAGAGATTCGGCAATAATGTTGGTCTTACCGGCCGCCAGTGAGGGGAATTCCGCCATCATGGCGGCCCATTTAAAAGATTTCCTCGTGGCTGCATAATCTGCCAGATTGGCATCGGGATTCTGGGCGGGAATACGGGCTTTGATCATGACAGTAATCCATAGGGTTGGTGTATTGAGAAGATCGATTCAAGCAACCGGCCGGCCTCATTGCTTTGGGTGTCCGAAATCGGGCCATCTTTTTTATCTTTTGCCAACAGCGCAAGCAATACCTGTTCTACGGAACGGGACAACGCCCCGGGATCGTATCCCCCTTCGAGCGCAAATAACAGGGGAATGGGTGTTTGATTATTGTGAGCCAATTCATCCAGCAGCCGCGTCAGGCGGTAATAGGTGGTTTCGGTCCAGGCGAAACGGCCCAGAGGATCGTCTTTATGGGCGTCAAACCCTGCGGCCACAAATATCATTTCCGGTTGAAAGTTCTGAACCAGCGGGGGCAGTGTCTGGTGGTAAAGGTAATAAATATCATCGCCCGTAAATGAGCGATCAACAGGCATATTCAGGGTAAACCCCTCTCCCTCATCGCTTCCAATGTCGGAAGGTTCTCCGGAATAGGGATAGAGCATGATGTCATGGGTGGAAAAGTAGAACACCCCGTTTTCGCAGTAAAACACATCGTTTAAACCATTGCCGTGATGAACGTCCCAGTCAACGATCAGAATGCGCTCAATGCCGTAACCATCCCGGGCAAAGCGCGCTGCAATGGCCAGATTGTTTAGCATGCAGAACCCGCCGGCCCGGTCCGGCAGGGCGTGGTGACCGGGTGGTCGCACCAAAGCAAAGAAAGCACCGCACTTGCCGCTCTTTAGGGCGTTGACCCCTGTGATGCAGGCGCCGGCGGCAAGCCAGGCCGCCATAACGGATCGGTTACTGACGGGTGTATCCGGCGCCAGGCTGGTCCGCTTCTGTTCCGCGCTTTTGAGCAGCTTTTTGATATAGCCCGGTGTGTGCACCCGTTCGATGTGTTCCATGGCCGATGGTTCCGGTGTTACCTGCAGCAGCGTGTCCGGAAAAACGGTGTCCAGCATCCGGTTGATTGCTGTCAAACGGGCCGGACCTTCGGGATGGGAATAGCCGGTTTTATGTTCAAAAAATCGGTCATCCCTTGCAATGCCAATGATATGGTGCGTATTTTTATGATCCAACATCAACCCTGTTTGTAATCAGTTTTTCAATGACCGATTCGTCCGCGATGGTGGAGGTATCGCCCAGCTCATCCAGTTTATTGGCGGCGATTTTCTTGAGAATACGGCGCATGATTTTTCCGCTGCGGGTCTTTGGCAGTCCCTCGGCCCATTGAACCACATCCAGCGTGGCAATGGGACCGATCTCTTTGCGGACCTGCTGCACCAACTCCTTTTTCAGCTCATCAGACGGTTCGGCACCTGTTTTCAGAATAACAAAGGCATAGATCCCCTGTCCTTTGACCGAGTGGGGAAACCCCACCACCGCAGCTTCAGCAACCTTCTCGTTCAGCACAATGGCGGACTCCAGTTCTGCGGTGCCCAGCCGGTGGCCGGATACGTTAATCACGTCGTCGATACGGCCGATGATCCAGAAGTAGCCGTCTTCGTCCCTTTTGGCGGCATCGCCGGTGAAATACATGCCGGGCGCCTGGCTGAAATAGGTGGCGATAAATCGTTCGTGGTCACCGAAGACGGTTCTGGCCATACCCGGCCATGGTTTGCGGATACAAAGAAAACCTTCCTCTTCCGGGTGTTTGACCGGATCGCCCGAGTCGTCCAGAATAACCGGATCAATGCCGAAGAACGGAAAGGAGCATGATCCCGGCTTAATGGGCGCCACACCCGGCAATGGCACGATCATGTGGCCACCGGTTTCGGTCTGCCACCAGGTATCAATAATGGGGCACCAGTCCCGGCCTACATGATGATGGTACCATCGCCATGCTTCCGGGTTAATGGGCTCGCCCACGGTCCCCAGCAGTGTGAGGCTGGATATGTCGTGCTTTTGTACGTGTGATTCGCCCTCCTTTGCCAGGGCGCGGATGGCGGTGGGCGCGGTATAAAACTTGTTAACCTTGTATTTTTCCACGATGGACCAGAACCGGTCGAAATCCGGGTAACTGGGCACGCCTTCAAACATCACGCTGGTAAACCCGTTGATAAGCGGGCCGTAAAGAATGTAACTGTGGCCGGTGATCCAGCCGATGTCAGCGGTACACCAGAAAACCTCGTCGGGTTTGAGATCGAACACCAACTCAGTGGTCAGTGCCGCATACACCAGATAGCCGCCATGGGTGTGGACCACGCCTTTGGGTTTACCCGTACTGCCGCTGGTATAAAGAATAAAGAGCGGGTCCTCAGCATCCATGGGTTCGGGATCGATCGTATCGGGAAGGCCGGGGTCGGCCACCATCTCATGCCACCACTGCTCCTTTGACGGGTCCAGCTCAACGCCTGAATCGGTTCGGTTGACCACCACCACGGTTTTTACATCAGGGCATTTTTTCAGGGCTTCGTCGACGTTTGTTTTCAGCGAAACGGGTTTTCCGGCCCGAAACCCGCCGTCCGCGGTGATGACCAGTTTTGCCCTGCAGTCGGATATCCGGTTGGCAATGGCTTCCGCGCTGAACCCGCCGAAAACCACGCTGTGAATAGCCCCGATCCGTGCGCAGGCCAGCATGGCGACCGGCAGTTCGATAATCATGGGCAGATAGATGATGATCCGGTCGCCCTTCTGGACGCCGTTCTTTTTCAGGGCCGCCGCAAATTTGTTGACCTGGATGTAAAGCTCCCTGTAGGTGTACATCCGGGTCTCGGTGGGATCGTCTCCTTCCCAGTAATAGGCGGGCTTATCCCCGATGCTGTCCAGGTGCCGGTCAAGACAGTTATAGGCGGCGTTCAGTTTGCCGCCGGCAAACCACTCGATCCGGGCCTCGGCAAAGTCGTAATCGAGGACGGTATGCCATTTTTCATACCATGTCAGGTACTTTTCGGCCTGGCGCGCCCAGAAAGTGTCCGGCGAATCCACCGACTCCCGGTAAAGGGCCTGGTATTCTTCCTCGCCCTTGATATGGGCGGTTTTCCGGTATGTTTCAAGATGGGCGTCATAGGTTTTGTGCTCGTCTGTCATGGATGCCTCCTTTGATTCATAGCGTTAACCGGCTGGTGGTTCAAGCCGGGGCGTCTGTTGTTTCTTCAAAACTGCATTTCAGTATCAACACATCATCTTCCCGTCTGGTTGTTGTTGGATAGGGCAGGGTGGCGAAAAGCTTTTTCATGGCCGTATTGGATGGCTCGGTATAGGCCACAAGACCCTTAATCCCGTTGGCCCGGGCTGCCTGGCTCAGCTTTTTAAGTATAATAGTCGCAATGCCCTTTCCCTGCCAGGCACGGGTAACGGAAAAGGCGATCTCGGCCACATTGTGTTTCCCCTCTCGCATGTATATACCGATGCCAACCACCTGACTGAACCCAAAGGCGCCCGTGACCGCCAGAATGGTCAGGTTGTTGATATAATCGATTTGCACCATCTCTTCTATATCGTCCCGGAGAAAGCTTGTTTTGTCGTAGAAAAACCGGGCAATCACGTCATTTTTGTCCAGGTTATAAAAATGCTCCTGAATACGCCGTTCATCCACAGGTTTGGCGGCTCGGAACTTGACGGTCCGATCGCCGTATGTACGGGTTTCTTCGAGCCCTGCGGGATAGACACTGCGAAGGGACTCCCCCAGTTTCCGGCCGGGGGTCATCAGTCCCAGATCTTTCGCCCTCTCAAACAATTCGTTCCGGAAGTCGGGATGGGCCAGGCTGATCATGGCGGTGGCGCGTTCCTGCAGGTTTTTGCCGAACAGGTTGACCGCGCCGAATTCACTGACCACGTAAGAGACATCGCTACGGGGAATAACGACTGCCCCGCTGTTGAGTTCGGGCACAATCCGGCTGATTTTCCCGTCCATGGAGGTGGAGGGAATCAGCAGGATGGATTTGCCGTCCGGTGCGGCGGTGGCGCCCCGGACAAAATCGATCATGCTGGAGACGCCGGCAAAGTAGTTGTGCGGCAGGGCATCCACGGCAGCCTGGCCGGTAAGATCCATCTCCATCGCCATATTGACAGCGACCATATTGTTGTGTTGCGCGATGATGCCCGGATTGTTCACGTAATCGGAAGGGGAGAATTCGATTGAAGGGTTGTCGTGAACAAATTCGTAAAGGTTTTGAGTGCCAACGGCGTTACTGGCCACGATTTTACCCTCATTGAGCCCCTTGTAACGGTTGGTGATAACCCCCATGGAGACCAGGTCCATGATGCCGTCCAGTACAAACTGGGTATGTACGCCCAGATCATTCTTTCCCGAAAGGGCCAGCAAAATCGCCTTGGGCGGGGCGCCCAGTCCCAGTTGGAATGTGGCGCCGTCTTGGATCAGGTTGGCCACCAGCCGGGCGATTTTGTGAGCGGAGTCGAACTCGGGGAGGTCATCGATGGTGAGCAGATCCTCTTCAGCTTCCACGATGGCGTCCACGTCATTTACATGGATAAAACTGTGGCCCAGCACCCGGGGCATGTTGGGATTAACCTGGACAATAACAATATCTGCGGCCTGGGCCGCCGCCAGTCCGACGTCAACAGAGATGCCAAGACTCATCCAGCCGAAATCGTCCGGCGGCGCGGTTTGAAGCAGAGCGGCCTGGAGCGGAAGTTGTTTTTTCCGGAACAGATCGGGGACCATGGAGATATTCAGGGGTGTAATAAAAGGCCGGTTGGCGGATAAATGACTTGCCCCGGCAGACCCGTGATAGATGCTGCGCACGTAAAATCGCTGGTCTTCAGCTGTTTTTGCCAGGCGGGTTACCGGAGAATTCTCAAGGCTCATGAGCCGGACAATTTCAAGGCCGGAAAACCGGGAAGCCATACCCACCAGGGTATGTGCCAGATGCTGCGGCTCACCGCAGGAGGAGCCGATGAAAATCCGCCGGCCGGACTTGATCATGGCCAGTGCATCTTCGGCGATCATTCGTTTGGCAACGTATTCATCAGGCCAGTAGTTGGTTTGCTGCATGGGGCGGTGTCTTTACCGTATTGGTTTGGATTGTGTGCAGGATTTGCTTGAATCTCCTATATAGATACATTGTATCACGGATAGACGGGAAAAACAATTTGCGAAACAGCCTGTATCGCAATTGTAATGTTTTGCCCCGCAGTTCTTCAGATCAACATTATCTTCCGGGATTTATGTTGAAAATCATCGATCAGGCTGTTATTATAATATTAATCTCACATTCATGTCTCTCCCGGATAATGCGGTCAGCGTCTGCTGATCCGGCTGGCAGGAAGCGGCCTGAAGTAGCATGAGTCTTCTTTTCTTCTTTCCGGTGATTTTTTCCGCACCGCGGACGGTCTGCTGCCTGCCAGGCGGGAAGGCCGCCCGGCATCAGGTCGATTCAGGAGAATGAAACAGGAGATCGCTATGGACGCCAAACCCACCTATGAAGATTTGTTGCACCAAATTAAGGCACTTGAAACGATCAATCGTCAGCAGGCCGGTATGATCACAGCCCTGAAGGACGTGGAAAGGCGTTATCATGCCATGTCTCAAAACGCCCCTTTGGCCATGCAGAAAACCCTTCGCGCCAGTGAACGCCGCTACCGAGATCTGGTTCAGACCATTCCCAACGGGGTTGTGGAGGCGGATCTGGAGGGGCGGGTGATTTTTGCAAACCCGGCATATGAGCAGATGATGGGATATACCCTGGATGAGCTGCGCCAGACATATATCTGGGAGCTCACTGCTGAAACCGGCGATGCAAAACAGCGGAGAGCATTTGTAGAAATCATCAAATCCGACCCCCCTCCTCCCGTGCCTTATGTCGCCAGGAACCGGACAAAGTCCGGAGATATTATCGATGTACTGGTAAACTGGAACTATAAAACCAATGATGCCGGTGAAATAGAAGGCCTCATCGGCGTGGTATCGGATATTACGCAGCACCGGAAGGAGCAGGCAGCGCTTAAGCAGAGTGAGGCGTTTTTAAGCACGCTCCTGGATGCCGTTCCCATGCCGGTGTTTTACAAAGACACAAAGGGGGTTTACCTGGGGGTGAACCGCGCATTTGAGCATTTCTTTGGAAAAACCCGCGACCGCATTGTGGGGAAAACGGTTTTTGATATCAACAACCCGGAATTTGCCAGGAATTTTAAGAAAAAGGATGATGCACTGTTTAAGAGCGGGGGTGAACAGTTCTATGAAATCCGGATGCAGACGGCCCATGGCAATTTGCGGGATGTCATTTTCCACAAAGCCGTGTTCCGGGACAATAAGGGGAAGGTCGCCGGCCTGATCGGGGCGATTCTTGATTTAACTGAACGCAATCAGGCGGATAGACAGCTGAAAGAGAGTGAAGAGCGGCTGGCCAATGTACTTAAAGGCCTGCCGGGCGGTATCTTCGCCTATGATCTTGAGGGATGCGTCTTATTTGTCAATGAGACGGCATGCCGTTTAACCGGCTATGAACGGGAAACACTCCAACAGATGAGAATTGCCGATATCGATCAGGCAAGTATCAGCCGGCAGGACCACCGAAGCCTGTGGCGTCGCCTTCATGTGGGCGAACTGGTTACCCTTGAATCCATCCATACCCGCAAAGACGGATCCCGGTATCCGGTGGAGATACATTTAAGTGCTGCGCGAATGGAAGGCCGGCCCATTATTATTGCATATGCCATTGATATTACCCGGCGCAAGAACGTCGAACAGGAACGAAACCAACTGCTTGCCGGTTACAAGCAGAAAGCAGAGGAAATGGAGGCCCTGTTTAACGGTACCCGACTGCTGCTGGAGGATGAGTCATTTGAAAGTACGGCGCGGCAGTTGTTTGATATATGCCGGCAAGTGACCGGTGCACAGTCCGGATATGTGGCCCTGCTGAGCGACGACGGTTCGGAAAATGAGGTGTTGTTTCTGGAGGCCGGCGGGATGGATTGTGATGTGGATCCGGAATTGCCCATGCCCATCCGCGGATTGCGCAGCCAGGCTTATGAATTCGGTAAAGCAGTGTATGAAAATGATTTTGCCAGCAGTCACTGGATGGTCTATATGCCGGAAGGGCACGTGTCGCTGAGAAATGTACTCTTTGCCCCATTAAAAGACAATGGCAGGGTTGTGGGCCTGATCGGGCTGGCCAATAAGCCAGGGGGGTTTACGGATGCGGATGCCCGAATTGTCGTTGCACTGAGTGAACTGGCCGCCATTGCCTTGAAGCAGAGCGTGACCCGTCAGGCGCTTCAGGAAAAGGAGGCGCTTCTTCGGCAAACCCAGAAACTGGAGGCCATTGGTAATCTGGCCGGCGGTATTGCCCATGACTTTAACAATATTCTGTTTTCCATTATGGGATTTACGGATCTGGCGCTGGAAGAGGCTGCGACGGGCAGCCGCACGGAAGAATACCTGCATGAGGTGAATGTGGCCGCCGGGCGAGCCAAAGACCTGATCAAGCAGATATTGACCTTTGCCCGTCAAATGGACACGGTTTTCAGGCCTGTTCAGGTCAGTGTGGTTGCCAAAGAAGCTCTGAAGCTGCTTCGGTCCACTATCTCCACGAGCATTAATATTGAGAGCGATATCCAAAGCGACGCGCCGGTGATGGGCGATGCGACCCAGGTGCATCAGATATTTATGAATCTCTGCGCCAATGCCGCTCAGGCCATGGCGGCAAAGGGCGGGACGCTGTCGATCGGCATCTGTGAAAAATATCTGGATGAGTCATTTACAATGCATCACAGTAACATGTCGCCCGGTGATTATCTGGAAATCTGTATCAGTGATACCGGGCCGGGCATCTCACCGGCCAACATGGACCGGATTTTCGATCCCTATTTTACCACCAAGGAAAGTGATCAGGGTACCGGGCTGGGATTGGCAACGGTTCATGGCATTGTTCAGTCCTGCAAAGGCATCATTACAGTAGACAGCAATATCGGAAAGGACACCGTCTTTACCATTTATCTGCCGGTGGCCAGAACTGATGATGCCGGAGATCATCCGGTGCCATTATCCGATCCCTTGCCAACCGGGACGGAATGTATATTGATCGTGGATGATGAAGCCCCGCTGGCAAAGATGATGGGCCAGACCCTGAAGAATCTGGGATATCACGTCACCGTTCAAACTAGCAGCCCGGCGGCGTTGGCGTGTTTTTACGACAATCCGGAGGGGTTCGATCTGGTCATAACCGACATGAACATGCCGGAGATGACCGGTGACCGGTTGGCAGTGGCCGTGATGAAACACCGGCCCGGTATGCCGGTAATTCTCTGTACAGGATTCAGCCATAAGTTAACTGAAAAGCAGGCTGCCGCGCTTGGCATCAAGGCCTTTATCATGAAGCCCGTGGCCAAACAGAATCTGGCCAGAACAGTACGCCGGGTGCTGGATGGCCGATATGCGTCATGACAAATTCCACATCTCCGACCATCCGGACCCCTTTCCCGTTTGATCTTCCCGTTGATTAATGCCATGATGAACCCGTAAAAAGGGAATGGACGGCTTTCCTTCAACTTATTCGCCCGGATATTTCATGAAATATCCGGGTTAGAAAAGTAACCAATGCCGGCCCTTTGGGGGGTCGGATTGTTGTATGCCGGATGAGACAGGTGTTGTAAACCATGAGGATAGGATCTGTCAAAATTGAGAATAAAACAGTACTGGCGCCACTGGCCGGGATCACTGATCTCCCGTTCCGGCTGCTTGCAAAGGGGTTCGGGTGCGGACTGGTCTATTCGGAAATGATCAGTTCAAACGGGTTGGTGTATAAATCCGTCAAAACCCGGGCCATGCTGGCCAGCGACCCCGCAGAAAAGCCACTGGCGGTTCAGTTGTTTGGCGCCGATCCCGCCAAAATGGCCGAAGCTGCGCAAATGGTGGCGGCTTCAGGTACCGATATCATCGATATCAACTGCGGGTGTTCTGTAAAAAAGGTCTTGAAGACCGGTGCCGGCAGTGCGCTCATGGGGGCCCCGGCGCTTGCGGAAACCATTTTCAGGGCGGTTCGCGAGTCTGTTGCCCTCCCGGTTACCGTCAAGATACGGACCGGATGGGATGCGTCCGGTGATGATGCATTCCGAATGGTTGAAATGGCTGAACGGGTCGGCCTGAATGCAGTGGCTATTCATCCCAGAACCGTGCGGCAGGGGTTTTCCGGAAAAGCGGACTGGAGAATCATTGGTGCCATTAAGCGATGCACCGCATTGCCGGTCATTGGTAATGGTGATATCTGCTGTGCGGATGACGCACTGAAGATGCTTGAGCAAACCCAATGCGACGGCGTGATGATCGGCCGGGCCGCCATTGGCGCGCCTTGGATATTTCAACAGGTGAACGCCGCATTAAACGGAAAACCGGTTGTCGAACCCTCCCTTGATAAACGGTTTGCCGTGATGCGCCAATATCTTTGCGTTGCGGCGGCACATATCGGCGAACCCCATGCCTGTCGGATCATGCGCAGCCGGCTGGGCTGGTTTACCAAGGCATTGCCCCACAGTGCAAAATTCCGGGAATCCATTAAACAGATATCCACCCGGGCCGAGGCCGAAATCCTGCTGAACGAATATCATGAATTGCTCCGCACCCGGGTGAGCCACTGACAGGTCAATGCCTTTGTGCCTTACGCCCAAAAAGATGCACGAAAGACACGAAAGACATGAAAAAAGGCAGATACCATTTCGCATCTGGATGGTTTACTGCCACGTGCAGGCAGACACGCGGTTTTTTAGACAGGTTAAGGCTGGTCTCGGGAACAGTTTTCATGTATGATCCGGTCTAACCCGGATATTTCACGAGTCGATTTGCGTGCATCTGCAAGGCGGCCGATATGAAGTTTTAGTAATCTACCGCGAATATCGGCCAACGCCGTAGATGCACGTATAGGTGACTCGCCCGCAGGGTGAAATTTTTTGATATAAAATTGGTCTTATTCCTTCAAATTAAAATTACAGTTTGTATTTTGTAAAAACGGTAAAAATGAATCATAACAATTTAAAATATATAAGAAATAAAACAATTATCAAAAAATTTCATGAAATATTCGGGCTGATACGATCAGTGGTGATGGTTTCGCTAAAAAAATATTAATGAATGGAGGATCCCCATGATAAAAAAAGGGTTAATGGCAGTGGTGGTGCTTGGTGTGGCTGTTCTGGTTGCCGGTTGCGGCGGCAAGTATTCGGATGTGATTGAGCTGAACAATAAGTTTATCAAACTGATGAATGACTTTTCCGATGCGGTGGTCGAGGTTGACAGCGCCCAAAAGGCGGCGGACGCGTTGAACCGGCTGGCGGATGACATGGAAGCCATAGCCCCGAAGATGCGAAAACTGGCTGAAAAGTATCCGGAATTGAATGATCCGGACAATTTGCCGGAACCTATTGAGAAAATCCGGGATGAATCCCAGGCTGCCGGTCAGCGCTATGCGCAGTCGTTTATGTCGCTGATGCCCTATATGACGGACAAGGATGTTCAGGCTGCCCAGGCCCGCCTGGCCAAGGCCATGAGCAGCATGGGACCGGTTCAGAAATAATCGGCGTCCGTATAGGGCTGATTGGTTGCCGGTGTTTACTTTGTTGATAAGTTGTGAGGCACGAGTCGTGAGCATTGAAAAAGGTGTGTACTTCGTTCACGACTCATTGCTTTCATCCGGACGAAGGTCTTTCAGGTTTTCCAAATCAGCCATATCCTGGGGCCGGCCGGTGGCCAGCTTATTTTTTTTCAGATTCTCGAGATCAATAAAACGGATACGAGTACCCTCTATGTCAATCTCAATGCCTGCATGATGGCAATCTTCAAATGACATATCAGATAGGGTAGTCAAAATATCAATACGGTTGGGTGGATAGCCCAGCTGGATGATGTGGTCTTCTTTTTGAAAGTCCTCTGTTTTTAAGTCCAGAGAACCGAAACCAAATGCAGTCAGTGCAGCTAAAATGCGGCGCGCGTTTTCAGGGGACCGCTCAATCCAGACATCAAGATCCTTGGTGTACCGCGGGTAGCCATGCAAGGCTACTGCATATCCGCCCACAACGAGATAGTTAGTTTCCATCCATAAATGGCCTTTTCCGCAATATCTGCGTCAAACTGCGGGCTTGCTTGTGCGGCGTACGCCCAGTACGCCTCCGCGCAACCCCTTGTTTTCCTTGATCTTGCGGAAAAATTCACATTTCTGGATTGGAAACCCCAGATTGTGCCATCCATGTGAAATGGATGGACACTAGTTAACATTTTTTTTGTTTAACAATTCGATAAACGCTTTGAAATCCTTGCTCAGCATCATGTCTCCAAGTGTTGTATTCCTGTCGTATCTGCTCTAAAGCTTCAAGACGCTGTGCATAAGAGCATGATTGCCAGTAAGAAAAATCGTTCGGCTGGGTTTTGAAAGTGTATTTTTGGACGACTTTTTCAATTGCCATAATATATCCTTATTTCTAAAGAATATTTTATCATACCGACGAAAAACTGCATCAGAATTTTGCAGCGGTTCGGATTGCTGGTGCTGATCATCGCAGGTCGGGGGGGATGGTGCAGACCGGTATCGGCAGCATCTTGTGCCGGTTGGCGCGGTTGAATTTTCGGTAAATCCTCAGCACTTCCCGCTGCCGTGCAGATAATGCGGTTTCATCGGTCGGCTGTTCATCGAAACGCATGGCCCATTCCAGCTCTTCGTAGGTGGCCCCGAGCTGATCTTCGTCAGACCGGTTGTCCATCCATAAGCCATCGGTTGGCGGGGCACTGAGAATATCTTCGATAATCCCCAGGTGCCTGGCCACCGCATAAACCTCGGATTTCATCAGATCGGCAATAGGGGAGATGTCCACACCGCCGTCCCCGTACTTGGTGTAAAACCCCACGCCAAAGTCCTCCACCTTGTTGCCGGTGCCGGTCACCAGCATGTGATTGTGGGTGGCATAGGCGTAAAGGGTGATCATGCGGAGCCGTGAACGTGTATTGGCCAGGGTGTGGTTGTCGCCGAGATCCGGCGGCAGGGTCTTCTTGAAACTGGTAAACACCGGAGACAGATCCTCGGTTGCAACAGTGACGTTTGAAAAGTGCTTTGTCAGCCATTGCCCCTGTCGGTCCGCCAGAGATAACTGCCGGGTATCCTGAAAAATGGGCATGTTCAGAACCTGGACCGGCCTGCCGGTTTTCGCACACAGGGTCGATGTGACCGCAGAATCAATACCTCCGGAGATGCCCACCACAAACCCCTTCATGCCGGCGATGGTGCAATACTCCTTTAACCAGTTTGTGATGTGATCGATTACCTGATCTGTCTGCATTGCCTTTCCCCTTATCTGCATTCAATTGTCATTCACCGATAATTTTGACCAGCACCCGTTTATCCCGCCGGCCGTCGAACTCGCCGTAGAAGATCCGTTCCCATGTGCCGAAATCCAGCCGGCCGTCTGTAACGGCCACCACCACTTCACGGCCCATTATCTGGCGCTTCATGTGGGCGTCTGCATTATCTTCGCCCACGTTGTGGCGATACTTTGAAACCGGTTCATGGGGCGCCAGGGCTTCCAGCCATTCTTCGTAATCCTGATGAAGACCGGACTCGTCGTCATTAATAAAGACCGATGCGGTAATATGCATGGCATTCACCAGCACGAGACCCTCTCGAATGCCGCTTTCGGCCAGGCATTTCTCCACATCCGGCGTGATATTGATAAACGCGCGGCGGGTGGGAGCATGAAAGGTGAGGGTGTGACGGTAGCTTTTCATGAAGACCTCCGAATTTTTTAAAAACAGGTTTTCCTCTTTTCAAGAAAACTATATATAAATAAGACGTATTTGAAAAGTATGAAAAGGGAGTTTTCAATTCTATGGCATCTGAAGGAATCACCACGGTGGTGTTTGATCTTGGGGGCGTATTACTGGAGCTTTCGGGCATTGGGACGGTGTGTGAGTGGACTAACGGCCGCATGACGCCGGATATGCTGCTGAAGCGGTGGCTGGTGTCGCCCGCAGTGCGCGGATTTGAGAGCGGGCTCATGGGATTTGACGAATTCCGGCAGGAATTGAAGGCGGAGCTTGATGTCAATGTGCCTGATGAAACATTCAATCACACCTACCGGCAGTGGATACGGGGGATGTTCCCCGGCACTGAAGATCTGCTGTCCGACCTGGCAGCCTGTTACCGGTTGGCCTGTTTTTCCAACACCAATGAAGTCCACTGGGCGGTGATTGAACACGAACTGGGGCTGCTCCGCTATTTCCATGAAACCTATGCCTCGTTCCGGATGGGCATGGTCAAGCCGGATGCCGCAGCATTTGAATACGTGCTGCACAGGCTGGGGTGTTCCCCTGAAGAAATTGTTTTTCTGGACGATAGTGCGGCCAATGTGGCGGCCGCCGTCAACTGCGGCATGCATGCCCGCCAAGTTTACGGTGCCCAGGGTGCCCGTGAGGCTCTGGCGGAAATGGGGGTTTTATGAGGGGTGAGGGCAGAACCACTTTTCCTTTTTTCCAGCTACAGACCCACACAGACATTCTTCCTTTCCGGCCTGGATTTGTCTGTGTCCGTTTGTGCGGGGGCCGTGGTTAATCCCTCTGGTTTCTCCTCGCCTGCGGTGCGGTGTATTCTTATATCATCAGGTGTTGCACCTTCTTCGGTGGAATGGCCATCATGGCGAGGCGTTGGGTTTTTTTGCCGGTGGTGGCGAGTACTTTTACCGGTTCTTCTGCCGGCGCCTTGCTGTATCCGGCACAAATGCCGGCCCCCAGCATGAGCGGGCCTTCGGCTGTTTCGCCGATCAGCAAAGCGATGGGGCCGGGAATCCCGTCCACTTTCAGCACAGTGGCGCCAGCCACATCCTGATGTGCCAAAATATCCTGATTGTCCTGCTGGGTGCGCCCTACAATAAGTTTGGTCGTGGGTGACAGCCGGAAATGACGGCCATACCGCAGCAGGTTCAGGTCATTGGGTGAATATTCATCCTGATGATTAAACAGGTCTTTTAACCGTTTTGAAAAGGTTTCTTCCGTAAGCAGGCATCCCCCGGCCGGTGACGGATAGTCTGTTATGCCGTAGGATTCGGCCAGGGCGATCTGCCGCTTTCGGGAGCGGCCCGAAATATCAAGGAGCCGGTCTCGATCCACCAGCCCCTGTTGTTCGGGAATCGTCTCCGGCAGGCACTTTGCGCTGAGGGGACGTAGCAGATAACCGTCCATACCGGAACGTTTTTCCACATACCGCAGGGAAGGTTTGGTCTGAGACATGGGGCGCTGGCCCGCCACTTCGCCACTGAAGATGAAATCAAATCCTTTTTCCCGCATAATGTCTCCGGCCAGTCGGGCCATAAGGGCGTGGCAATCCATACAGGGATTCATGTGCTGACCATACCCGCATGGCGGATTTTTCAGCATGGGCAGGTATTCCGCGGTGATATCCCGGACAGTGATGGGAACGCCCAGCGCGTCGGCTGCACTTATAGCTTTGTCCGCGGAAAAAAACGGGGTCTCAAAGCTGATCCATTCCACGGTAATACCCTGGTCACGCAAGACGACCCCGGCAAGAATGCTGTCCAGTCCGCCGGAGGAAAGCCCCAGGCCGGATACGGCTTTTTTATTGCCGATGGTATCCGTATTATTCATATCTCATTGACCTCAAAAGAATATTTTGTTTTTGTTATTTAATATAGTATTATTGATTAACGCAACAACCTCAAGGGTGAACACTAAAATACCAGTTGGCCGGTCCCCGGTAAAGTGCAAAACAAAGGTGTCTGCAACCCGGCCGGGATGGTGAAACACCAGAACGAAAATAATGATGCACTCGTAAAAAGTCAATTTTGGGACGGCAAAGTAAAAAGTTCAAGTTCGCGGCGCGCAAATCTCGAGGAATGGAGCGTACTTAGTCGTACGTGACATGACGAGAGATGCAGCGCAACAAAGAAATTGGACTTTTTACGAAGCCGTCAAAATAATCAAGGAGTATACAATGGCGACCCGTTTTGTCAGTGAAAGAAATATCCGGTTTTTGCTGTATGAGGTGTTTGATGTTGACGCCATGCTGGGCCATGAATATTACAGCCAGCATAACCGCAAGATGATCGACATGGTGATTAAAGCCGCTGTCCAGCTGGCCACTGACCTGCTCTTCCCGCTGTTCGAGGAGATGGACCGGAAACCGCCCGAACTGGTCAATGGCGAGGTGAGGGTGCATCCGGCCATGCGGAAACTGATCTCTGCTTATGCCGACGGCGGGTGGCTCACCAGCCGGGTCCCCTTTGATCAGGATGGAGAGCAATTGCCCCATATGGTGGCGGATGTGTGTGAGTTCATCTTTTCCGCAGCCAACTATTCGGCCTATACCTATGCCGGCCTGACCATTGGCGCCGCCCACCTGATCGAGGCGTTTGGCGATCAGGCCCTTTACGATACTTATGTGTCCCATATGCGGGCAGGCAAATGGCAGGGAACCATGGCATTGACCGAACCCGAGGCGGGTTCCTCCCTTTCCGATGTGGCCACCGTGGCAGCACCAACAGACAAGGGATATTATCTGATCAAAGGCCAGAAAGTTTTTATTTCCGCCGGCGACCATGATGCCGTGGATAATGTGGTCCATCTGATGCTGGCCAGAATTGATGGGGCCCCGGCCGGGGTAAAGGGAATATCTCTTTTTGTGGTCCCCAAAAAAAGGCCCGGTACCGATGGTGGCCTTGAGGCCAATGATGTCACCACGTCGGGTATTTATCACAAACTTGGCTATCGCGGGTGTCCCATTGCCCAGCTCAGTATGGGCGACCGGGACGATTGTCGCGGATGGCTGGTCGGCGAACCGCACAATGGGCTGAGGTATATGTTTCAGATGATGAATGAGGCGCGTATCGGTGTCGGTATGGGTGCCACGGCCATGGCCAGCGGCGCCTATTATGCCACACTGGAATATGCCCGGACCCGTCGACAGGGCCGGAAACCG
Source organism: Thermodesulfobacteriota bacterium (assembly GCA_034189905.1). Taxonomy (GTDB): domain Bacteria; phylum Desulfobacterota; class Desulfobacteria; order Desulfobacterales; family Desulfosudaceae; genus JAXHTY01. Next base: position 68,925 of record JAXHTY010000016.1, on the reverse strand, counting down.
GGCCAGAAGGACCCGTTATCCCCGCCGGTGGCGATTATTGAACATGCCGATATAAGGCGGATGCTGTTGTTTCAGCGGTCGGTGGTGGAAGGGGCATTGTCGCTGCTCATGCAATGCAGTAAGTATGTTGATTATCAAAAGGTGCTGGACGGTGAGGAACAGGAAAAGTATCACCTGCTGCTGGAGATCCTGACACCGGTGGCAAAGTCTTATCCGTCGGAAATGGGTAACCTCGCCATCAGCAATGGCCTGCAATGTCTGGGCGGTTCGGGATATTGCGATGATTATCCGCTTGAGCAATATTATCGTGACTGTCGCATTCACCCCATTCATGAGGGGACCACCGGCATCCAGGGGATGGATCTGCTCGGCAGGAAAGTCATCATGCAGGAAGGCCGGGCGTTTGCATATTATATCGAAGCGGTCCGGAAAACCATTGCCGATGCCGGGGCACAAAATGGACTGGCGGATTTTGCCGACCGGTTATCCGCGGCACTTGACCGGCTGCAGGAAGTAACCCGGCATTTGATGTCAGTGGCCCGGTTGCAGGGAGCAGACGTTTTCCTGGCCGATGCCACGCTATATCTGGAGTATTTCGGAATTATAACCATTGCCTGGCAGTGGCTCCGGCAGGGGATTGCCGTGCAAAGGGCGCTGGACGCCGGGCCCGGCAAAAAGGATCACCATTTTTATTATGGAAAGATGGCTACCCTCCGCTATTTCTTTGCATATGAGCTGCCAAAGACAGAAGGCCTTGCCATTCGACTGACAGATGACGACCGGTTGACCGTGGAAATGGTATCCGAAGATTTTAATGATTGACGGCTTCGTAAAAAGTCCAATTGCCAAAAAGCGTCTTATAATTCCACATTCAATCCTTTCCCTTCCATCTATCCGGTTTTTTCTCATTATTTTCCGGTTTTGCCCCGCTGCTTGCTGAGTACTCATAAATAATTAAAAAATAAATGATTTTTATTTTTTCCTTGACTCTGTATATCAGGAGTGTAAACTTTAGGGAGTAAAGTGGAGTAAAGTGGGGTAAAATGTTTAGAGGCACATCATACCATAAGATCGATCCAAAGGGCCGGATTGTCATACCTTCCCGATTCCGGGAAGTGGTGGGGGCTGACGGGACCATTATGATTACGTATTTCGATGGTGGATTGTATGCCTATACCCTGGATGAATGGGCCAATATTGAGGCCAAGATGCTGATGTTGGAAAAGAAGGGCAATCGCATGCGCCGGTTCAGGCGGTTTTTTATCGGTCGGGCGTCGGCGTGCCAGCCGGACAAACAATGGCGGGTTTTAATCCCGCCGGAACTGCGGGAAGACGCTGCCCTGGATGAAGAACTGGTGCTGATCGGTATTTCGGATCATTTTGAAGTCTGGTCACGCGACCGGTGGGAAGAACAGAAACAACTTCATGAAGACGATATGGCAGATGAGGATTTTCAATATGAGATAGAAAAACTGGGGCTGTAATAATGACATTTACCCATATCCCCGTAATGCCGCAGGAGACAGTTGATTATCTGAACTGTGAGAAGGGCAAGGTAATGGCGGACTGTACCCTGGGTGGGGCGGGCCACGCTGCCATGATCGCGGAGCGAATCATGCCCGGCGGGACGCTCATCGGTATTGACAGGGATGCGGCGGCGCTGCAGCACGCCAAAACAGTGCTTGAACCCTACGGTGACGGGGTGATCCTGGTACATGACAATTATGCCAATTTTGCGGATATCCTGGATGACCTGGGAATTGATACCGTGGACGGCGTGTTGCTTGATCTGGGGGTTTCCCTCTATCAGTTGACTCAGAGTGGACGGGGATTCTCCTTCAGCGGTGACGAGCCGCTGGATATGCGGATGGATACGAGGAGCGGCAGAACCGCGGCCGACATTGTCAATCGGGAGAGTGAATCCGAATTATGCCGCATATTCAGGGAATACGGCGAAGAACGGCATGCCGCCCGGATCGCCCGGACCATTGTTGCAGAACGAAAGGCCGAACCGGTTGCGACAACCAGCCGGTTGGCAGACATTGCAAGCCGGGCCTATTCACCCAGGGAGCGCCATGGCTCAAAGATCCATCCGGCAACCCGGGTGTTCATGGCCCTCCGTATTGCGGTCAACAGTGAACTCGACAGCTTGAAGCGATTTCTGGAAACCGTGTTGCCGGTTCTGGCCAAAGGTGCCCGGATATGCGTTTTGTCATTTCACTCGCTGGAGGACCGGATAGTGAAGCAGTACATGAAGTGGTGGGCGGCATCATGTGTTTGCGACAAGGCCATTCCGGTTTGTGTTTGCGATAAAAAACAGGAATGCCGGATATTGACCAAGAAGGTTCAGATGCCAGCGCCGGAAGAAGTCGCGACAAATCCCCGGGCCAGAAGCACCCGGCTGCGGGTGGCGGAAAAGTTGTAACGAATGAGAAGGATATTGTTGTGGCAAATAAAAAAAAGGCAACCAGGAAAACAGAGGACAATAAGGTGATCGGCATCTGGATCGTTATTATGCTGGTTTTTATCGGAGAGGTCTTTTTTTATGCATGGTGCCGAGTCCAGTGTGTCCGTCTTCAGTACGATATCGGCCGGCAGACGGCCCGGGCCGAGGCACTTGCCGCCACGCAGAAGGATTTACGGATAGAACAGGCCCGCTTAAAGTCGCCGGCCCGGATTATGACCATCGCCAAAAGAGAGCTCGGTCTGGTAATGCCGGGGAGCGAACAGATTGTGGTTGTTCCCTGATAAGGAAAGATCTCACAGAAAAAACGGCAAGGGATTATGAAATACGGCAAAGACAACTTTGATGACAGGAAGGTCGAACGCCGGATTGTTCTGGTGGGAGTGGTATTCAGCGCCCTTTATCTGGCCATCGCGGCACGGATTGTTCATTTGCAGGTATTTCAGGGGGAAGCCCTTGCCCATAAAGCCTCCATGGAATATCAAAAAACCTATGTCAAGACCGGCAAGCGGGGAACCATATTTGACCGGAATCGGATGGAAATGGCGGTCAGTATTGATACCGTATCCATTGGCGTTCATCCCCGCCTGTTGACGGCACCTGCTGACAGGGCCGGTGAGCTGGCCGACGTGCTGAGCATGAGTTACAGCAATGTTCACCGGAAACTTTCCGCAGACAAGGCTTTTGTGTGGCTGAAGCGGGATGCAACGCCGGCTGAAGAAAAAGCGGTGAAAAAGCTCGGCCTGGACCAGGGCGTTCTGGAGTTTATTCCGGAACGTCAGCGCGTGTATCCCAATAAGACCCTTGCCGCACAGGTGTTCGGATTCTCCGGTATCGATGGCAACGGCCTGGAAGGAATTGAGTATGCATATGATCAAATGCTCAAGGGGCCTTCGGTGCGGCAGACCATGGTCAAAGACGCCATCGGCCGGGGGTTTTGCCCGGACAATATGGAAGAACGGACACCTTGCAGGGACGGTCATGATGTTGTTTTAACCATTGATGCGACCATTCAGTGTATTACCGAGACCGTTCTGGCAGATACGGTGCGTTCCTTTGACGCGACGTCGGGCATGGCGGTGGTGATGGCCCCCCATACAGGCGAAGTGCTGGCAATGGCCAATTATCCGTTCTACAATCCCAATACCTTTGGCCGCTACAACGAAGCGGTGTGGCGAAACCGTATTGTGACAGACTCATTTGAGCCCGGCTCTACGATGAAGGTGTTTCTTGCCGCTGGCGCTATAGAATCCGGTCTGTGCAAGCCAGGCACGATCTTCTTCTGTGAGGACGGCGCTTACAGGGTTCATGACCATCAGATCCATGACGCCCATGCCTACGGGTGGTTATCGCTTCGGCAGATTGTCAAATATTCCAGTAATATCGGGGCCGTCAAGGTAAGCGAAATGATCGGCCGCCAGGCCCTTTGGGAGACATTGAACAGGTTCGGGTTCGGGTGTAAAACCGGCGTGGAGTGCCCCGGTGAGACCACCGGTATCCTTTCTAACTATTCGCGCTGGACAGATGTGGATACCGGTTCGATCGCCTTTGGGCAGGGGATATCGGTTTCAGCCATTCAACTGGTGACCGCCCTTTCCGCCATCGCCAACGGTGGTGTCCTGGTCCGGCCCCATGTGGTCAAATCAGTGGTGACAGCTGACGGCCGGGTACTTCAGAAAAACGGAGTAGACCGGGTGCGGCGGGTCATTTCCGTCAATACCGCGCGAACCATTCGCAGTATGATGGCGGGCGTTACCAGCGAAGGTGGAACAGGCGAAAAAGCGGCCATAGCAGATTATACGGTGTGCGGGAAAACAGGCACCGCCCAGAAACTGGACGATGAAGGTCAATATACCGATGATGAATTCATTGCCTCTTTCATGGGATTTGCGCCGGGCACCAGCCCGGAGATCGCCATTCTGGTGGTGGTGGATGCGCCACAGAAGAGTCACTATGGCGGAACGGTGACAGCACCGGCATTCAGGCGGATTGCCAGTGAAACATTGAATTATCTGGGGATTGACCCCGAAGGGAAGGATCGTCCGCGGCTGATGGTGTCCGTGGAAAAGGAGGTGGGGGGATGAGACTCTCGGTCCTGCTTCAATCGGTTTTACCCAGTCGCGTCGTTGGCCCGGCAGGCGGTAACGGCGGTGTTGTTTCCGATCCGGAGATTACCTCGGTTCACTACCGTTCTGATGAGGTTCTGCCCGGCGGTCTTTTTGTGGCTCTCCGTGGCACTGTTAACGACGGGCATGCATTTATAGAAGATGCACTGGAACGCGGTGCAGTGGCTGTTGTAGTGGACCGCCCGGTGTCACTGCCGGTGATTGCAGCGCAGGTCGCGGATACGCGTCACGCGCTTGCCCATATAGCCGCCCGGCTTTACGGAAGGCCGGCCCGTCGTCTTGTCATGACCGGTGTGACCGGCACAAACGGCAAGACCACGACTGTGGCCCTGATCGAGGCGATTCTGGCGGAAGCCGGCATAAAGACCGGTGTTATCGGGACCGAGAATTATCGATATCTGGGAAAGATATTTAAAAATCCGCTGACGACGCCGGAATCCGCGGATCTTCATCGGATTCTCAGGGAGATGGTTGATGCAGGGGTGACACATGTTGTCATGGAGGTCTCCTCCCACGCCCTCGATCAACAGCGGGTGACGGGGATATGCTTTGATGTGGGCGTATTTACCAACCTGACCCGGGACCATCTGGATTATCATGGTGATATGGAGACGTATGGGGCCTGCAAAGAGCGGCTGTTTACCGATTACATGGGGCTTGACCCGGGAAAGGAAACCGGAACGGCCGTGATTAACGCCAATGACAGGTTTGGCGCTGACTTGTTGAAACGTCTGGGCCGGCAACGGTGTATCGGTGTGGGACCGGCAACGGTTGCAATTCATGCCGCTGATCTTCTGGCTACCGCAGAGGGGTTGGCCGGCCGGATTATAACATCGGGGGGGACGCTCACACTCGCATCTCCATTGGTAGGGCATTATAATCTTGAAAATATTCTCTGCGCTGTGGGCGTCGGCCAGGCGCTCGATATTCCGGTAGCAGCGATGGAGAATGCAATCAACCGTTTTACCGGGGTGCCGGGCCGGCTGGAAAGGGTTCCCAACCGGATGGAGCGTTTTGTATTTGTGGATTATGCCCACACACCGGATGCGCTTGAAAATGTTCTGCGGACACTCAGGTCCGTTACTCATGGCCGACTGATCTGCGTTTTCGGATGCGGCGGGGACCGGGATCGGACAAAACGTCCTATCATGGGGCGGATCGCCGCCACGTTGGCAGACATAGTGTTTGTAACATCGGACAACCCGCGCAGCGAAGATCCGGATGCGATTATTCGAGAGATAGAAGAAGGTATCCGGGCCGGATCGGGACATGAAGAAAACGGTATGTCAGTATCAGAAGCACAAACCCGGGCCGATTATGTCATTGAGTCGGATCGGCGCCGGGCGATTCAGGCGGCGGTGCTGACATCCGGCAGAAAAGATACGATTCTGATCGCTGGCAAGGGAAGTGAGACTTATCAGATACTAAGGGACCGAACAATCGACTTTGATGACCGGGTGGAGGCGGGAAAGGCGCTGCGGGAGATAAAAAATGACACCCCCGGAGCCATGTGTGCGATATAGGCAGCGCCAGTAATACCGTGAACAGGTGTCGGCGGCAAGGCGCCGGCCAGAAGGGTAAATGAGACGAGGATATGGCAAGACCATTTTTGTGGACAACAGAAACCATAACAGCGGCAACAGGCGGCCAAAGCCTGTGTGCCGGAGAAGATGCGTCTTTTGCCCGGGTGTTCATTGATTCCCGGAAAATTGAAAAGAACGGATTGTTTGTGGCCATACGGGGTCGGCATCATGACGGCCATGCATTTATCCCGGAGGTTTTAAAAAAGGGGGTTCGCGGGGTTGTTATCGAAAAAAAGGCGATTGAAAAGCTTATTGACGATATTAAGGTGTTGGCATGTACCTGCATTGCCGTGGAAGACACAACCCGGGCACTGGGTGATATGGGGCGGTATCAGCGGCAACGGATTAATCTGCCCGTGGTTGCCATCACCGGAACGAACGGCAAGACCACCACGAAAGAGATGGTCTCCCTGGTCCTTGGCCGGCGTTATCATGTTCATGCCACGGCCGGTAATCGGAATAATGAGATCGGTGTCCCGTTGACATTGCTGAAGCTGGACTATACCCATGAGGTAGCGGTTATCGAATTGGGAATGAATGCCCCGGGTGAGATAAAAAAGCTGGCGGAAATGTGTGAACCGGATATCGGGGCGGTGTTGAATGTCAGTTCGGGACACCTGGCCGGGGTAGGGGATATTGACGGTGTTGCCCGGGCAAAAGCCGAGTTGGTGGAGGCCCTCGGCCCCGATGCCAGCGCTGTTATTAACGCGGATGATCCGCGCGTAAAAAAAATAGCCGGAGAGGCGAAAGGCAAAGTCGTGACATACGGGGTTGCGAGCGATGCGGATGTTACTGCCGAAAATATCGTTAAAACCGGGGCAGGCCTGTCATTTGATATACAGTTTGCAGACGGTCATCCCGGGATCCCGGTGCAGTTGCCCCAATTCGGGGATATTATGGTGTCAAATGCCTTGGCGGCAGCTGCCATCGGCCGGCTGATGGATGTGCCCCATGATGATATAAAAGCCGGACTGGAAAGTTTTTCGCCGGCGCCTGGCCGGATGAACATGATTGAAACGGGAAAGCACTTTTATATTATTGATGACACCTACAATGCCAATCCCGGATCCATGGCAGCGGCCATTTCAGGCCTGGCCGCTCTGAAAGGCGAGGGCAGGGGCATTATGGTCGTGGGTGACATGTTTGAACTCGGTGATTACGCGGAAAGTCTTCATGACGAAACGGGTCGGCTGGCTGCCAAGTGCGGAATGGATATGCTTTATGTCACTGGCGAGTTTGCGGAAGCCATGGCGCAAGGGGCCGTTTCAGCGGGAATGGCAGAGGAAGATGTGATGATCGGTACAAAAGAAGAGATTACGCAGAATCTGAAGGCGACATTGCAGGCGGGAGACTGGGTGCTGGTCAAGGGATCCAGAGGCATGAACATGGAGACGGTGGTGACGGCGCTGCTGGCATACGGTGATACAGGAAAACGCGGGGATTAACGGCAATGTTTTATCATTTACTCTATCCATTACATACACAGGTATCGTTTTTCAACCTGTTTCAGTATATTACGTTCCGCACGATCTATGCGGGACTGACCGCGTTCTTGATCTGTTTTCTGCTCGGACGGCCGGTGATTCGGTTGTTGGCCCAAAAGCAGGTGGGACAATACATTCGGAAACTGGGACCGGAAAGTCATCAGGGAAAGGCGGGCACACCTACCATGGGCGGTATACTGATTGTGATGTCCATCCTGGCGTCCTGCCTGCTGTGGGCCAATCTTTCCAACCGCTACGTGTGGATCGCGTTACTTGCTACGGTGGGATATGCCGGAATCGGGTTTGTGGATGATTACCTGATGCAAATCCGAAAGCGGAATCGGGGGCTTTCCGGCGCGACCAAATTTTTGCTTCAGGTGGTGATTGCCCTGGTCGTGTGCATGCTGATCATCGCTGAATCCGGTTTTAACACCTCGCTGGTGGTACCGTTTTTCAAGCATGTGACACCTGATCTGGGTATATATTACCTGATCTTCGGGGTTTTTATTGTGGTGGGTGCATCCAATGCCGTGAACCTGACCGACGGTCTGGACGGGCTGGTGGCCGGACCGCTGGTAATGTCCTTTGTGGCGTATATGGTCTTTGCCTATGTGGCCGGCAATGTGATTTTTTCTGATTACCTTCAGATCCGTCATGTGGCCGGCAGCGGAGAAGTGACGGTTTTCTGCGGGGCAACAGCAGGCGCACTGGTGGGGTTTTTGTGGTTCAACGCATATCCCGCCCAGATATTCATGGGCGATGTGGGATCCCTGCCCCTGGGCGGTGCACTGGGGACAGTGGCAGTTATTACGCGGCAGGAGATTATTCTGGCGCTGGTGGGCGGTATTTTTGTACTGGAAACCTTGTCGGTCATCATGCAGGTAGTGTTTTTCAAGGCAACCAACGGCAAACGGATATTCCGGATGGCACCCCTTCACCACCATTTTGAATTAAAAGGGTGGGAGGAGCCCAAGATAATTGTACGCTTCTGGATCATCGCTCTGGCGCTGGCGCTGTTGGCGGTCAGTACGTTGAAGATAAGATAGGGCATTATGATTGAAATTGAAAACAAACGGTTTCTTGTCCTGGGGCTGGGAAAAACAGGCCTTGCCACGGCAAAGTTTCTGAAACGCCGTGGCGGTCTGGTGACCATCAGTGACAGTGCATCCGCAGATGACCTGGGAGAACTTTATGATGCGGCCAGGGCGCTGGACGTGTCCGTCGAGACGGGCGGTCATCTGCCGGAAACGTTTGATATGGCAGATATGATAGTGCTGAGCCCGGGGGTTCCGCAAACCATCGCTCCGATAAAAGCAGCCGCCGAAAAAAATGTGCCGGTGGTCGGCGAGATGGAACTGGCGTCCATGTTCATGACCAAGCCGATTGTGGCGGTGACCGGGACCAACGGGAAAACCACCACCACTACGTTGATCGGTGAGATTCTGAAGGACTCCGGTTTTCATGTGTTTGTGGGCGGCAACATCGGTATGCCGCTGATCGGTTTTGCCGATAAAGGAGAAAATGCCGATATCGCCGTGGTTGAAGTGAGCAGTTTTCAGCTGGACACCATCGCCACCTTCCATCCGAAAGTGGCGGTATTGTTGAATATCGCGGAAGATCACCTGTACCGGTATGACGATTTTGATGCCTATGTCCGGTCCAAGGGTCGCATCTTTGAAAATCAGACCGAAGACGATGTGGCCGTGATTAATGTGTCGGATTTCCATGTGTTAAAGGCCATAAAAGGATCCAAGAGCAAACGGCTCCATTATAACGGTGGCCGGAATATCACGGACGGCGCGGTTGTGGAAGGTGATCATATTAATATTATGGCGGATGGCGAGGTGGCGGCAAGGGTGGCGGTGACCGCACCGGCGTTACGGGCGCCCCACAATCTTGAGAATCTGTCGGCCGCGATACTGGCGTCGTTGACCCTGGGCGGCACGCTCGCCGGGATTCAGACGGCGATAGACAAATTCGGCGGTCTGGCACACCGGCTTCAATACGTGGACACGATCAATCAGGTGACTTATTTTGATGACTCAAAGGCCACCAACCCGGATGCGGTCCGTCGTGCGCTGGATTTTTTCACCTGTCCGGTTGTACTGGTGATGGGCGGAGAGGATAAAGGGTGCGATTACGGGGTACTGAAGAATGCGATCCGGGAACATGCCAGGGCGGTGGTGCTGATCGGCGAGGCAAAAGAACGGATACGCACCTGTATCAACGGATCCGTCCCGATCAGTAATGCCGATACAATGGCCGAGGCTGTTCGCCGGGCAAGCCAGCTGGCGGCGCCTGGAGACGCTGTGCTGCTGTCGCCGGCTTGTGCCAGTTTTGATATGTATGACAGTTACGCCCACCGCGGCGAGGACTTTTGTAGCGCGGTCAATGCCATCAAGGAGAGAGCGGAATGATTCAACAGAAAAAGGAAAAGGCCGGTTTTCTGTATATGGACATCAGCCTGTTGTTCCCGGCGCTTCTCCTCGCAGGTATTGGAATCGTTATGGTTTACAGTGCCAGCTCCCATATCGCCGTCGAACGGTTTGCCGATGATGCGTATTTTCTCAAACGCCAGACGATTTTTCTGGTGATTGGGCTTTTTGTCATGTTTGCTTGTCGTTACGTAACCTATAAAATGTTCCGGGTACTTGCCTATCTGATGCTGGTGGCGGCCTTTGCCTGTCTCGGCATGCTGTATATCAACGGTCTTGGGTATGCCGCTGGCGGGGCCACCCGATGGCTTCATATCGGTCCGTTTTCCTTTCAGCCGTCGGTCTTTGCAAAGCTGGCATTGATCGTATATCTGGCGTATTCGCTGAATAAAAAAAAGGAAAAAGTAGCCCACTTTTCAATCGGGTTTCTGCCGCACCTGCTTGTGTTCGGCGCATTTTCGGTTCTGATTTTCATGCAGCCCGATTTCGGATCGGTGGTGATTTTCGGAGCGATTACCTGGACCATGCTTTTTGTTGCAGGCGTCCGGCCGGTTCATCTGTTTTCATCATTTATCTTTCTGCTGCCGCTGGCGATCTATTATATGGTGAATGCAGAGTACCGTCTCAAACGTCTTATCAGTTTCCTGGATCCGTGGTCTTTCCGCACCGCAGAGGGATATCAGGTCGTCCATTCGCTGATGGCGTTCGGCACCGGGGGGGTCTGGGGGACCGGCATCGGCCAGGGATACCAGAAGCTGTTTTATCTGCCGGAACCTCACACGGATTTTATCTTTTCCGTGCTGGGCGAGGAACTGGGCTTGCTGGGGGTATTGGCAGTGCTCTGCCTCTATTTTGTGATTCTCTGGCGGGGCATTGTGATTGCAAAACGGGCCAGGGACATGTTCGGACGAATGGTAGCCCTGGGGCTGACTGCGGCAATTTCGTTTCAGGTGTTTGTAAATATGGGGGTGGCCGTAGGGATACTGCCCACGAAGGGGTTGACACTGCCTTTTCTCAGTTACGGCGGAACATCACTGCTGTTCAACATGGCGGCCATCGGCATTTTAATGAATATCGGCCAACAGGAAGACGATGATCGGTAAACGAAAAAATATCGATTTTCAAGGGCCCGGTGTGATTATCACCGGTGGGGGAACAGGGGGGCATCTTTTTCCCGGTATTGCCATTGCTCAGTGTTTTCGGGAGCAGTGGCCCGATGTACGGGTATTGTTTGTCAGTGCGGGCACACCCATTGAAAAACAGATTATTCCTTCCCTGGGCTTTGATTTTGAACGCATCGCATCGGAGGGGATCAAAGGCCGGAGCCTGACCAGCCGGATAAGAGCGATGGCCAAGCTGATGCTGGGGGTCGGCACGGCCGTCCGTATTCTCATGAAATTCAAGCCGGCCATTGTGGTTGGTATGGGCGGGTATTCATCTGCCCCGATGGTGCTGTGCGCCTGGATTTTCGGCATTCGCATTGTGCTGCATGAGCAGAATGCCCAGCCGGGGATTACCAACCGGATGCTGGCCAGATTTGCCGATTGTGTGTTTGTAAGTTACGAAGGGGCAAAAGACCGGCTGTATGCACGAAAGATAAGGACTACCGGAAATCCCCTGCGGCGGGAGATCATCAATGCCATTGATGAAGCCTGGCAGGTTGGAAAAGAGCGGGATCAAAAAAATGATGGCCGGTTCCGGGTGTTTGTCATCGGCGGCAGTCAGGGTGCTCACAGTCTGAACAAAACTGTCATCGATGCTGCGGCAAAGGTTTCCATCAAAGGCACGCTGTCGGTTGTGCATCAGACCGGCAGGACGGATGAAGCCATGGTGCGGCAGGCGTATGAACGAACCGGTATAGACGCTACCGTAAAACCATTTTTTGACGATATGGCGGTGCAATACAGGGATGCCGATCTGATTATTTGCCGGGCCGGCGCCACCACCGTGGCGGAAATTGCCTGTGTGGGAAAGCCCGCTGTGTTTGTCCCGTTTCCCCATGCGGCGGACAACCATCAGGCGTATAATGCCAGAGAACTGGTGGAAGCCGGGGCGGCGGAAATGATTGCCGAAGCGGATTTGAGCGGGGATCTGATGGCGGAAAAGATAGATTTTTATGCGGCGCGGCCTGAACTGCTAACCCGAATGGGGGAGCGTGCAAGAAAGGCCGGTCGGCCGGAAGCGGGAAGAGCCATTATAGGGCATTGCCTGGACCTGATGGCGTCCCCGCCCAGAAAACGAGCGGTGTTTTATACATGTATCTGAAACAATACCACATTTATTTTGTAGGCATTGGCGGCATCGGAATGAGCGGCATTGCCGAGCTTTTGCTGAACCTGGGATACCGGGTATCCGGGTCGGACATCCGGCAATCGGACATTACCGAGCATCTGGCCGAACTGGGCGGTAATATTTTTTATGCACACGAGGCCGCCAATATCGACGGTGCGGATGTGGTGGTTGTTTCGTCCGCCATCAGTATGGAGAACCCTGAAGTGAAGGCCGCCCGGGACGCGGGCGTGCCGGTGATTCCAAGGGCCGAGATGCTGGCGGAAATCATGCGTCTGAAATACAGCATTGTTGTGGCGGGTGCCCATGGCAAGACATCCACAACCTCAATGGTGGCGTCGGTTCTGGCCGGCGGGCAACTGGATCCCACAGTGGTGATCGGCGGAAAGCTGAACAGCATCGGCACCAATGCTGTGCTTGGAGACGGCGAATTTATCGTTGCCGAGGCGGACGAGAGCGATGGATCGTTTTTAAAATTTACACCGGCTATTGCTGTTGTCACGAATATCGACAGGGAACATCTGGATTATTACGAAGATCTCGAGGCCATAAAGCGGGTTTTTCTCGAGTTTATCGACCGGATTCCTTTTTATGGTCTTGCGGTGCTTTGTCTGGACAATGAGTCCATTCAGGATATTCTGCCGGCGCTGAAGAAACGGTATATAACATACGGAACGAGCAAGCAGGCGGATTTTCAGGCCCGCCACGTATCGCCGGTAAACGGCAAGACAAAGTTCTCCGTCTACCAGGGCAAACGCAAACTCGGGGAAATTCTCCTGGGATTCCCCGGGCTGCATAACGTGAGAAATGCGCTTGCGTCCGTGGCTGTGGGAATAGAGCTGGGCCTGGGGTTTGACGTAATCAAGATGGCATTGGAAACAATGGCCGGGGTTCACCGCCGGATGGAAAAGAAAGGCGAAGCAAACGGTGTCGTTGTGATTGACGATTACGGGCATCACCCCACCGAAATTAAGGCCACCCTGGCCGCGGTTCGCGGCAGCTGGGAAGACCGGCGGGTGGTGGTGGTCTTTCAACCGCACCGGTATTCACGAACCGCTGCGTTGTTCGACGATTTTACCCGGGCGTTTTACCAGTGCGATGCACTGGTACTGCTGCCTGTTTATGCGGCTGGCGAGCCGGCCATGGAAGGCATCAACAGTGAAAGCCTGGCCGAGGGAATCAGTACGCACGGCCATAAAGACGTGTTTTGCGCCAAAGACAAACCATCATCTGTGGCTCATTTGAAGGAAGTTCTGAGAAAAGGCGACCTTTTATTGACACTGGGCGCAGGGGATGTATGGCAGGTGGGCGAAGATATATTGGAGACCTGGGAGGGCCCTTCGGAAAGTGGGGCCGGAAATGATTGACAATGCGTTCAGTGCATGGCTGGTGGACCGCTTTGGCGAGGCCGTAAAAATGAACGAGCCCATGTCACGGCATACGTCGTTGCGGGTGGGCGGTCCGGCGGATGTGCTGGTGTCGGTGAACGACGAGGCCGGGCTGAAAGCACTGGTTCAGGAATGTGGCCGGCGGCAGGTCCCCTGGTTGGTAGTGTCGGGCGGTACAAATTTGCTGGTAAAGGATCAGGGCATTCGCGGTGTGGTGATTGATATGACAAGAGGTATGGCAGGTATCGAGACAATAAAGTTGAATGATGAAACGGCTCATGTGATGGCCCGTTCAGGGACGCGCCTGCCGTCTTTCTGCAACCATGCCATTGTCAATGGTTATGGCGGTATGGCATTTGCGCTGGGTATCCCGGGTACTGTTGGCGGGGCAGTGAAAATGAACGCCGGCACCAGCCGGGGGACTATGATGGATGTGGTTGATGCTGTGGAAATCATGAATGCGGACGGTACCATTCAAAAAAAGGATCAGGCAGCGCTGGTATTCTCCTATCGGGGATTTGCCGTGAAGACAGAAAAGCATGAAATGACCGACGGATTTTTAATATTAAAGGCGTTTTTTTCGTTACCCCGGGAAAAACCGGAAGTGCTGCGCCGGGAAGCAAAAGCGGTTTTACAACAACGGTCCGAACGGCAGCCGGCCGGTTCATGGAGCGCAGGGTGTTTTTTCAGAAATCCGCAAGAAGGCCCTTCCGCTGGTGCCCTGATTGATGCGGCCGGCCTGAAAGGCAGGACAAAAGGCGGGGCTGCCGTGTCTGATAAACATGCGAACTTTATTATTAATACCGGTCAGGCCACGGCAGCGGATATTCTGGAGCTGATGACCCTGGTGCAACAGACTGTTGCCGACCATTCTGGTACGAAACTTGAGCCGGAGGTGCAAATTGTCGGTGAATAAACGGCACGCCATTAAGCCTGCCTCCAAGCGGGCACCCCGGAAGAACCGCAAGAAAAAAATGCCCCGGACGTGGGGGCAGCGCCTCGGGGTGTTGAAGCGACCGGGGATGGTGCTGGCCGGCATTGGTCTGTTGGTATTGGTGAGTGCGGGGTTTGTCGCCGGCTATCAGCTGATTACAAGGAACGAATGTTTGCAGGTCACCCATATCGATGTTCAGGGAGCGCACATGCTGACGCCGGATGAGTTGTTGCAGAAAGCAGGCATCCGGTATGGTGATAATATTATGGCGATCAATCTTTCCCTGGTGCGGCGGAAGTTAATGGCGGAGCCCTGGATCCTCGATGCTGAGGTAAGCCGGGCGCTCCCATCAAACCTGTCCATACGGGTAAAGGAGCGGTCTCCGCTGGCAGTGGTGGATTTTGGTGAATGTTATTTTGTCGGACAGGACGGCCGGATTTTCAAAAAGCTGGACCGGTCCGTTGAAACAGTTGATCTGCCGATAATCAAGGGGCTTTCCTACACGGATATTGATGCAGAGGGATATGCAACAGGCAAGGCATTCTGTGCAGCCATTGAGGCATTGAAAACTTCCGGCAGGGTTTCACATCTGATGGATGGCATGAAGATTAAAACACTTGTTGTGGACAGAGATACAGGAGTCCGGCTGGACGGATTGATGTCAGTGGGGTGTGTCCGCATTGGATATGATAACTATTTCTACAAATTCCGGCGGTTAAAGGAAGTTTTGTGGCGGTCGCACAAGGAAAACAGGCAACAGGACATTGCCGCGGTGGGACTTGAAAATCCGGATCGGGTGATCGTGAAAATGACCGAGCAAGATACAACTCAAAAAGGGGGCGAACATGCAGGAACAGGATATCGTCGTCGGTCTTGATATCGGCACCACAAAGATTTGTGCCGTTGTCGGTGAGCGGGACGGAGACAAGATAAATATTATCGGGATCGGTACCCATCCGTCTGAAGGGCTGCGAAAAGGCGTGGTCGTCAATATCGAATCGACCGTATCCTCCATCAAAAAGGCGGTTGAAGAAGCCGAGCTCATGGCGGGCTGCGAAATTTCAAACGTGTATGTGGGGGTTGCCGGTGGTCATATCAACAGTTTCAACAGCCGCGGGGTTATTGCCATTAAAGGGCGGGAGATTACCCAGACCGATGTGGCGCGGGTAATTGATGCGGCCAGTGCCGTTGCAATCCCTATGGACAGGGAGATTATCCACATTCTTCCTCAGGAATATATTGTGGACGATGAGCCGGGCATTCAAAATCCCATCGGAATGACCGGCGTGCGTCTGGAAGTGAAAGTACATATTGTCACCGGTGCCGTTGCATCAGCGCACAATATTGTTAAATGTGCCAACCGGGCCGGCCTGGATGTGTGCGACATCGTCCTGGAGTCCCTGGCTTCGGGTGAAGCGGTACTCACAGACGAAGAGAAGACCCTGGGGGCGGCGCTGATTGATCTTGGGGGCGGCACAACGGATCTGGCGGTGTTTTACGGCGGCAATATCCGGCACACCTTCGTGCTGGCGCTGGGCGGCAACAACCTGACAAATGATATCGCTATCGGATTGCGAACCCCCCATACGGAAGCGGAGAAAATAAAAAAACGGTATGCCACTTCCATGGCCGAGGGCAACGGTAACGACGAGATTGAAGTGAAAAGCACCGGCGGGCGGGAGCCCAAGAAGCTGCCACGGCAGATTCTGGGTGAGATCATCACGCCCCGGCTTGAGGAAATATTTACCCTGGTCAACCGGGAAATTTACAGCAAAAGCGTTGAAGAATTGATAACCTCCGGTGTGGTATTGACCGGGGGGACGGCACTGCTTGAAGGTATTTGCGATGTGGCCGAGTCAATTATCAATCAACCCACACGGCTGGGACGACCCGGCGGGATAACCGGGCTGGTGGACGTGGTTAACAACCCCATGTATGCCACGGGCGTAGGGCTGGTGATTTACGGTGTGAAAAACGACAGTCAAAAGAAATTTCGCATCCGGGATTCCAATATTTTCAACCGGTTGATCAGCCGGATGAAGAAATGGTTCCAGGAGGTAGTCTGACGGGGAAGGAATCAAAAAAATACTGGTTTTTAGTAAAGCCGGTCAACAAGCAGTAGACATAATAGAAAAGGAGGGCACATATGGCTTTCTCGTATGTTGAAAGTGAACACTCAGCCAAGATCAAGGTGATTGGTGTAGGCGGCGCCGGCGGCAACGCTGTCAACAACATGATTGACGCCAGTCTACAGGGGGTGGAGTTTATCGTGGCGAACACGGATGCCCAGGCACTGGAGACGTCCAAGGCGTCGGTCAAGATTCAGATTGGCAGCGGGGTTACCGAAGGTCTCGGCGCGGGCGCCAATCCGGCAATTGGCAGGGAAGCCGCAATGGAGAGTATGGACGAAATCCGGGCGGCGCTTGACGGGGCGCACATGGTATTTATTACCGAAGGCTGCGGCGGCGGCACTGGAACAGGCGCATCCCCTGTTGTTGCGGAGGTCTGCAAGGAACTCGGTATCCTCACAGTAGCGGTGGTGACCAAGCCGTTTTCCTTCGAAGGGAAAAAACGAAGTCGTCAGGCGGAAGAGGGCATCGGTGCCTTAAAGGATTTTGCGGATACGGTTATCGTCATTCCCAACGACCGCCTGCGATCCATTGCTTCCAAGAATGCAAAGATGGTGGATATGTTCCGTAAGGCGGATGAGGTGCTGCACCACTCCGTCCGCGGTATCTCCGACCTGATCATGGTGCCCGGACTTGTCAACCTGGACTTTGCCGATGTAAAAACCGTCATGTCCAAGGCCGGGATGGCCCTGATGGGAATCGGCATCGCTCAGGGCGAAGACCGGGCAGTGGAAGCGGCCGAGCGGGCGATCTCTCATCCGCTGCTGGAAGATTTCTCTGTTTCCGGCGCCAGGGGAGTGCTGATGAATATCACCAGCACCAGCGATCTGACCTTTGAGGAAATGACCGAGGCATCGGACCGGATTCACAGTGAAGTGGGCGATGAAACGGAGATTATCTGGGGCCAGACCATTGACGAATCCCTGGGCGATGAAATGCGGATTACCGTGATTGCAACCGGTATCGGGACCGAAGCCGAAGAAACGGTTGTGGATATCAAGCGCGGCCGGATTCGGGATGTCACCGCTGCGGACCTGGAGACGCAATCCAGTCTGGATCAGCCCACATTCAAACGTTTGCAGGAGGCATCCGGCGAGGCATCCGGTGCCGCATATCGGGGTTATAAGGGCATTATCTATAGTGAAGATGACCTGGACGTGCCCACGTTTCTGCGGAAAAAAGCCGATTAAATTGCAGGCATGAAAGACGGGCGGTGGTCAATGGATGGCATGGGCCATATCGAACGGTCTGGCGTGTGGATGGTTTGTTCCCGGTTATACATGTGCCTTCCGGTTCAGCAGTAAACATGACCGGACCGTTGGGTGGGCTGGCGTCCGTCAAAAGGCAAAAAGGTTCCGGTGTGATCAGTGGCACACCGGAATGATGGCAGAGCGGCTATCAAGCTGTTGAGTTGTTATTTCCCGGCATTCCGACACCCAGCCAGCTCAGGGCCGCTGCTTTATCTTTGAAGAACTCCACCTGGGCGCCTCGGTTGTGGGCCACGGTTTGGAAAAAACGGCTGATTTCATCAATCGGGTAATTGTAAAAACAACAGGCAAGACGGATGCCGGGAATGGCTTCCGGGAAGGCAGTAGCAGACTGGTATGCCTCAATGGTACTCATCTCTCGTTCGCTGATGGTCCCCTCGGATAACACGAGGCGGCATTGATAGTGTTTTGCGGCCTCTATGAGTTCAGGCCAGAATTGTTCCATGGCTTCGGCGTTTATTTCGTAATTCTCCCCCACATCCACATGAATGTATGTGCCCGTGTATCTTATGGTAAATTCAGTGCCCATGGTTGAGCCCCTGTTGATTTGATCGCGACCACGTACTGACCGACTATATCAATGCACACTGGAAAAGTCAAAATATACTGTAATTATGGAATATCTGCTATTTCTCACACGGCACATTCTGTCAGGCAAACCATCTCCTGGCGATGACAGTCAGGGCGGTTTCAGGTAACGGATCAAAAACAACATGGATTAGCGCGTCTGGTTGCTTATGTGGAAAAACAGCCCTTGGGAGCGGTTTTTTGATCTGGATTTTTCCAGGAGCGCCGGTTCGGGTTTTTGATATCAGGCATCCCGCTTCAGAGAAATCCACGCACCTTCCGCGATGGCTTGTGACGCTTCCGGCACGGCGGTTTCAGCATGCCCGGCAATGTATAGTCTGGAAAATTCCTGGCATGGCCCCAGAAGCAGTGCGATTATAACATCCTTCGGCAGGCGCTTTAGATCGCCCGCCTGAATATGACGCCCGAACCATTCTCCCATCCCTTTGGAGAATTCCGTGTTCAATCCTTTCATCGCGTCTTCGGCATCTGACATGAACTCCGCGTGCCGGTATTCAAACAAAAATCGGGCCCACGCGGGATTGCGGGATACCCACCGCAGATGGTAATCAACCACTGCAAAAATGCCCGCCCGGGCGTCGGCGTGGGCCGACAATGTTTTCACCATCCCGTTTTGATAGTCCCGGATTCCTTCCAGGTAAATGGCAATGGCCACGCCATTTTTGCTCCTGAAATGGTGATATACACTGCCGGTGCTGGCAGCCGAGGCATTACAGATATCTGCAATGCTGGTTTCTGTATATCCTTTTTCCGTAAAACAGGTCAGCGCTGCCGCGATAATTTTCTGTTGCCGGGCAGATGAATTTGCATGTAATGAATTTATTTTTTTCATTTTTGATAATTAGAATGTTATTTTAGAATTTGATTCCGGGCAAGCTTTTTTCACCGTGTCGTTTAATCGGCCGCTTTACTGTAATCTGTGTAATATGGCTCTCTGGGGCAGGTCAGTGTACATTGGCTATCTGTATGGATTGAATATTGTAAAGAATCAGGTTGTTCCCAGAACACGACTATAATCGAAATCGCTATCTGGATCGCAATCGGGATTGCAGGGCGCCGTCACTTATTTCGACTTGTGCCTGGCAAAAAGTGCGAGACATTCAATTATTTCTGTCCAGACTCGAAGTCCGTTCGATTTCGGTAGCCCAAAGCCGGTCCGCTGGCCGGGCTTCATTATGCATGCTCGTTAGAAGCTGTAACGTACCATTGCATAAACATTGCTGTTTTCTTCAAACTGGCCGAAAAAGGTGTGTTGCTCTTCACCGTCAAAGATGTTGCCCCCGGCACCGATCTGCCAGTGGTCAGTGAGCTTGTAATCGATCCGGGGCCGCAGATAACAGTCGTCATCACTGGGTGAATAGTAAGCAAAGATAGAGAGGGTCAGGTTCTGCTGCATCAGCAGTTTGGTGATCCGGGTGGTGATCACCTGGCGAGTTTCATCTTTGTTCGGTATTCCTGCCGGCAGGGTGGATTTGTATGCATCATAATCATCCATGCGTTCCACGTAGTACTGCACGCCCAGGGTCAGGTCGTCGGCAATAAAACCGAGATCCTTTTCATATCCCACCAGATACCGCCATTCGCTGTTTCGAACAAGCGGATGGCGGCCGTTGTCGTCATTTCTGGAATCCATGTAACCGACCTCGATATTGCCGATGCCGCCCAACACAACGCCCCGGATGCTGCCGCCGGTCACGGCGAGTTTGGGAAAGGTGGCCTTGCCCAGAAGGTTCTGGCCGGCCGGGCTTTTCCAGAATCCGTAATAGTAATAGAGAGCCAGTTCATATCCCGCAATTGTCCGATAAACCCGTGCGGCCACTTCGTCGTCGTCAAACACGTCGTCCGGTCTGTCAGTCTCAATCACCGCATTTCTGCCGGCAAGGGTTCCTGTATTGGTGTTGTAATAGGATATCCGTTCACCGCTGATGTACCGGTCAGGATCAAATTGCGGAGTATAAACAAGGTCGACATTCACGGCATTGGTAAAAACAGACGCTTTAACGGCATCTGACGGGGCCTTGAGGTATTCCGTGTCCCTGCCGATGAAAAACGAAACCCAGTCCTTGGGAAAGTTGTCGTTGATAAACAGAAGGTCGCCCGTGCCCCAGGTAAGAATCTGGCGGCCCAGCTTCACATCCATAAATGACAATGGGGTAAATGCCACATTGGCTTGTCGCAGGTCAATCCAGCCCTTGCCCTGATTCAGGTAAACATCATGATCGTCCACCACTGAATCAAACACACCGTCAATGGTGAGATTGACCGATGTGCTGCCGTAACGACGGGTTCCGTCAAGCTGTAGCCGGATTTCGCCGATCGATGTGTCCTGCTGCCACGGATCCTCGTGGATTCGACGGCCACCACGGGCTTCCCAGAAACCGACACCGGAAAAAACCGAACCTTGCGGTTCTTCTTCATCGAAGAATGAATCGGATTGATTCACGGCGTTGCTTTTGCCGCCAAGCCCGGGCGGCAGTGCGGGCGCATCGCCCGTACCTTCTTCCATGCCCGTATTGCTTTCGCTACCGAGGCCCGAAGGCAGCGCCGGTTCATTACTGCCGCCCCCCAATCCTGAAGGCAGGGCAGGTTCCGCATTGCCGCTGTTCCCACCACTCAGTCCTGAAGGCAAAGCCGGTTCATCACTGCCGCCGGCGCTATCCTCCAGTCCCTGCGGCAGTGCCGGCTCCTCAGCATGCAGAACGCCGGCAAAAGATATCAGAAACAAGAAAATTGTTATCAGCAGAATAATCCTTTTTGTCATGCACCATGCTCCTTATCATATGGCTGGTACTATCGCATATACTGGATCGGGGGCTTCCGCAGGTACCGCTCCGTGAAAATATTGTCCGGCAGGCCTGTATTATATGTCACATTGCTGTAATTGATGATGGTATGGCCCCCCATGCGCTGGTCAGTCATCTGTGAACGGATCACCGTAGGGAATCCCTGTATGTTTTCCACGTTCAGAACCTTGTATTCCCGGTAGACCTTGTCGTTCTGGTCATAGTACTTGGTCTGGGTCACCACAAACGATGCCTTGTGGATCCACATCTTGTAATAGGCGAATTCAACATTCCCCGGGTCTTTGGGCGTGCTTTTCAGAACATAATAGTTGTCCGTGGTTTCCACCAGTTCATGGGTGTCTTCGTTTTTATTCCGACCGGAAACATCCTCGTAGAAGAAGTGAGACCCCACAAAGCTGGTCCGTTCCTCGGAAGAGGCAATGCGCTTCACCAGATCAAGGTCCGGCAGGTAAAGCCACCGGTCATCGTCGGAATCGGTGTGTTTCCATACCATAAAGGACATGCCGCGCACATCTGCCGGCCGCCGGAAATAGACGTAAAATTTCTGGTCGCCGATAAAGTTTTCGTCCGTGTCGTTTTCCGACATCATGTCCCGCCGCAGGATAATCAGGCTGCGGTTGCGCTCCCGGCCCTGCTTGTCTGTAATAGTCATTTCCACAGATGCACGGCCGTCGGTGCCGTTGTAATAATTGATGCGCAAGGCATTATCCACGATTGTGTCCACCGATGGAGCGTTTTCAGCGGAAAAGGCCGGTGCAGCAAGACAGATAATGGCCGTTGCAACTGCGATGGCAATCGGGCATCTCCATGACCGGGAAGCTAGCCTTTGGCGTATCATTTCATATACCTCCGTTTGTATTGTTCTGGTTTAACTTTTTCCGGGTGCCTGAATTCGGCAGTCCCGGGATTTTCCGGAAAAATAGCAGATATTGGCCATCACCACAATAATGATCAGGCTGATCCATGCCATGGCGGTCCATCCCATATGCATGAAATTATTCAGGTTGACATAAAGGGCCGCAATGAGTGTGGCTGCGGATACGGCACAGGTCGCCACGTTGCAGATAACCCCCCATCGCCGTGTCTGGGGAAAAAGGGCCTTTTCCAGAAGAGTGATCAGCGACGGGAGAATCAGTAACGAGGAAAGCCCGGCCATGACAAGAATCGCAGCAATGAAGAAGCCCACGGTTTTATACGGCACCAGCGGAGCCGCCAGCAGCGGCAGGAAACCCACGCCGATGACAATGGCGTTCCGCGATATGGCCAACGCGGGTTCGCCGAAAACCGGCCCGGAAGCTGCCCCCCATGATCCGTGTTCAAGATAGAGCATCCGGCTGCGGGAAAGAAAATGGATGGCATAATCCACGGCAAGACCCAGGCTCAGCGCTGACAGGACCGCCACGGGCATGTCGTAGTCCTTGCCGATCCATCCGATAATGCCGTAAATAAAAAGAATGGTCACGGTCAGGGGGATCATGGAAAGCAGTCCCCACAGGGCAGACCGGTACAGAATGGTCATCATGAGAAAGACAACAAGGAAGCTCCCCATAAAGGCGTTGAGCATGCCATTCACCATTTTCTGCTGCCAGATCACGTTGATATAGGTAAGGCCGAACCAGTCATGGGTCAGGTGGATGCCTGCAGGACTGCCGGCCTTGTCCATATATGCCTGCACCGCATCCACAACTTTCTGCATCATGATGTTGTCACCGCTGGTGAGCTGTATCCAGATCACAGACTTGTTATAGTCCGGTGTGACAAAATGCCACAAATCCTGGGGCCGGTGACTGTTCTGATATTGCAAAAGCGCCTGGGCCACGCCGCTCACGCTGTCCGGCACTTTAAAGTCTTCGGGTTTTCCGGAAACCAGTTCCCGGCGCACGGTCTTTACAATATCGGTCAGGGAGTTGGATTTGCCCACCACACCGGTCTGCAGCAGATAGTCCTGGAGATCGGTGATAAACCGCAGTACCTCGGGCTGCTTAAAGGGCTGGTCGAGGCCTTTCTGGGCTGCCACTACATCCATGGCTGCTTCCCATGCCGGATACTGGTCCATGGGGGCGGTAAAGAGCTTGTCATCCACAAATGCCTCAAGCTGATTCAATGCCTTGCTCCGGGAATCCACGTTCCTGGATATCTGGCCGGCCCTGGTGATCAGTTCGTTTGAAACGGCTTCAAGCCCCTGTGCATCACCGGCCGTTTGCGACTGTCTCAGAGCTTGTTTCAGTGTGTTTATAAAAGTGTCCGCCGAATATTCGGGAACATCCACCGTGAGCGTGAGATAGGCCATGTAAGTGCCCCCGAAATGCTGGTTCAAAACCTGGTCCGCCACCCGGATGGGGTGCGATTTGGTGAACCATTTGATGGGATTGTCGTTGATCCGGATCAGGGTGATGCCGTAAATGGCGCCCGCCGTCAGCAGGGCGATAATGATCATGATCACGCCGGCATGTTTGAAGGTCGTCCGGCCGGTGGCAAACAGCATACGGGACATTAACCCCCCGCTCTCTTCTGTCACATGCGTGCCGAAATTTTCAAGGGTTTCGGGCCGGATAAACATGATATAGGCCGGCACAAAAGTGATGGTCCACAGCCAGGCCATGATCACGCCAAAGGCGATGAAGATGCCGAATACCTGAACCGGCGGGATCGGCACAAGGGCCAGGGAGCCGAACCCCACGGCCGTGGTGACCGTTGTGTACAGCATGGGCATAAACAGGGTATCCATGACCTCGACAATGGTTTTGCGGCGGTCCCGGGTCTCCTGATAGCGGTCGAAAAATTCGGACAGGATATGCACGGCATCCAGTACGGCAATGGGCATGATAAAAATGGGGATCATGGAACTCATGATGTGGACGGTGTTGCCTGTGGCCACCAGCAGGCCCATGGTCATGATCACGCAAACAAGCGCGACGATCATGGGGGAAAGAATCAGGATAATGTTTCTGAAAAACAGCAACATCAGCACGAAAATCACCACCATGGCGATAGGCGCGGAAATCGCCATCTGCTTGAACATTTCTACCCCGAAGACATCTTCTGCCACCGGCAGGCCGGTGATATGATATTCCTCCGGTCCCTCAAAAGTGGCGATTTTGTCCTTCAGATGTTCGTATATTTTGCTGCTCATGTCCTTTGAGGTGATCGGCAGGTAAAGGCAGAGCGCCTTGCCGTCTTCAGACAGCAGGGTGCCGTCCAGAAAGGGAATCCGCCTGGCGCGGTCTCTTATAGCCCGTGCTTCTTCAGCGGTTTCGGGCGGTTGTTTCATGAGCCACTCGAAGTTCACCACACCGGGCTGATCACCCTGCTCGATATTGTCCACCGTTGACGGGGCGATCATGTCCACCTCAATTACCCCCACGGTTTCATCGGGACTGTCCGGGGAGGGCCATTGAAGGGTTTTTGCGTATTGAGTCAGTTCATAGATGTCTTTCAGAGAGTCCGGGTTAAAGACGCCGTCCGGGTGTTCGTCGTTAACGACGCCAACCACCACCATGTCGTAAAGGGCCATCTCCTTTTTCATCTCGTCATGGAAAACCCTGACCGGGGCGTCATGGGGCAGCATGTTTTCAGGATCTGTATCCACATGAAGGGGATTCAGCCCGGAAAAGGTCTGGGGCCAGACTGTGGGCAGAAGGGCCAGGATGGCAAGAATAAGGGTTATTTGCACCATGATCGTGGTGACAAGTTTGGGGCGTGAAGTTGAAAATTCAGTCAGAGCGGTTCCCAGTTTCATGATCACCTCCTCCTGCGGCAACAGGGTGCTTTATCTCAAGGCCGTTGCACCGTTTCTTGAGCCATTGTTTGATGATTTATCTCAAATTGCATATAACTATAATAATGCAGAATATAAATGCGTCAATAGCGGTTGCCTGTCGAGCGCATGACGGGGGGCGTATGCTGTTTTAATTCAGGCGTACGGCCCTTACCAATCCACGGGCTGTCACAGCATCGGAAGGGCCGAGTTCACAGACAATATCAATTTTTTTGCCAATATCCCCCTCCGCCCATGCCCGGAGATACAATGGTTCAGATAATGGTGTCGGCTTCATATACGTGACAGACAGTTTCCCGGTCACATATAAAAGCGCCGGATCGCTTCCAAACGAACGGTTTTCCGCTTTGTAGGCAAAGGCGATGGCCGTCCAGATGGAATGACAGTCCACCAGCGATGCCACCGAACCGCCGTACATTACATTGGGCATGCCGGAATTGAATTTGGCGTCAGCCGCATATTCGGCGATCACGAACCGGCCGTCATCCGACCACCGGCTTTTCAACTGCATCCCCTCCGGATTGGCCGGACCGCATCCGAAGCAGGTACTGTCCATCCAGATGTCCTGAAGGTATTGAATACCGTTCATTAAAAGTCGCCTTTCATCATTCAATGTTCCATGCCTCAATCGCGCTCAGGTATTTCCCCATATCATGGTCTTCAACAGCGTCAACTCCCTGTTCCCTTAATGCACTTAAAGCGCCGTCGAAATAATCGATGAACCTGAACCAGAAACCGCTTTCCCGGTGAATGGTGGCTTCTTCGGCAATATACAGGTACGTCCCGATATGGCTGTATCCCATAAGCCGGGCCGGCACCCTGGTCACAATATCATTGTTGTTGTGAAAGCGGAAAAACCGTGATTTGCATTCCATGTTGAATATCTGTGCCGTAGACCGCGTCATGGCGCGGGGTTGGCCGAATGTGTATACACTGGTAAACGGCTTGTCTTCATGGACAAACTTGGCTGCGGCAATCGTTGCCATGGCGCCGCCAAGGCTGTGGCCGGTGATGAAAATGGGTCTTTTGCGCTGTTTCTGCAAATCCCGGCATTTTGTATTAATGGGCTGCCACACGTCCTCGACCGCGTTCCAGAATCCGCGGTGAAATTCGCCAAACAACTGCTTTGTGCCGAATGCATTGATATTATCCAGCCAGTCCGCCAGTTCATTGGTGCCGCGAAAGGTCATGCACAGATAGTCTTCATGCTCAATCAGGGCCGCCTGCGCACTGTTCTTGTCAACCCCGAACACGGAAATAAATTTATCGTCATCGTTTTTCAGGTTATCAAGAATTTTGTTTTCGTCAGGGATTTGGTTGCCTTCTGATTTTTTTAAATAGACCGCTTTTGCCAACCGGGCCATCCAATAGGCGTTGCCGGCATCCAGGACGGTTTTGTAAGGTGAAATCTGAATCATTTTGTCCTCCCCTTTATATGTTGGTGTTTACTCATCCATCAAGGATGATGATTTGAAATTTCACCGCCAGGAATTGTATGACCAGAAACGGATAGACGAATTATATGAAGTGTCAATTGATTTGACAAGATTTAATCGGATGTGGTCGGGGCGGCAGTCAAAGCGCCCCTCTCTGCAAGTCTCTCTCCCTTGTCAGGAATAGCCGGTTTGTGGTATAATCATTTTTCAAACGGCAGTACTGCCACAACCACTCTCACAGACTTGAAACTCACTATCGTTCATTTGGTTTCTGTCATGTTAAAAAATAAGTCCCTGAAGTACAGGCTGATCCTGAGCGGCATTGTCTGCATATGTGTCCCGTTCATTCTCTCCGGGATAATCATCTATTCTCAACTCTCCGGCACATTACTGGACATGGCAAAAGACAAATCCATGCATACTGTCGAGGATGCGTCGATTGCCATCAGCACCGCCCTGCAACAGGAAATGCGGCTGGCATCTTCAATGGCGGCGGACCCGGGCATCGTCGATGCCTGTCGGACAGACGACTATCAATTGGCCGAACAGAAGATTGATGCGGTTTACAGGCGAATCGGCAAAAATTTTTTTACCATATTTATTATTGATAAACAGGGCATTGACAGGGCAGATGCCCGTTTCAAAAATCAGGTCGGGCTCGACCTGTCTGATCGTGCCTATTTCCTGGATGCAAAAAAAGGCAGGACCACTGTCGTCGGCCCCTTGAAAGCCAGGGGTGACACTCCCTTGAAGCCAGGCATTATTATCGTCAGCAGCCCTGTCATGGAAAACAGTGAATTTTACGGGGCTGTCTGTCTTGCGTTTGACAGGCG
Organism: Thermodesulfobacteriota bacterium; assembly: GCA_034189905.1. Taxonomy (GTDB): domain Bacteria; phylum Desulfobacterota; class Desulfobacteria; order Desulfobacterales; family Desulfosudaceae; genus JAXHTY01. Next base: position 41,386 of record JAXHTY010000016.1, on the reverse strand, counting down.
GTTTTTCCGGAATATCTATTATTTTAAAAGGCAATACCAGGAACATGCAGGTATTTCCGATAATATTTTTTTGATCAATCATGAAGGAAAGATCGTGTTTCATCATGAGGAGTCACTTTTTTCATCATCCAACTTTTTTGATCATCCCGGAACGGGTGCAATCAAAAAAATATCGGAGACCCGGCAAACCGGCATCACCCCTTACCATTTCGATGGCACGCAGATGCTGGCGGGTATCAGTCATATCAACCTTACCGACTGGATTGTGGTGTTTGCGCAAAGCCGCAATGCCATCATGGCACCTGTCAACAGGCTGCTGACTGTTATTTTTGTCTGCATGCTGCTGTTCTTAATCATTACCATTGTAAGTATTGTTATTATTTCAGGCCGGATATCGTCGCCTATTCAGAAAATGATAAGGACCTTTACCCAGGCCACGCAGTATTCCTCTGAGATGATTGCCCTGATCGGCATCGACAGAAAGATATTTTTTGTTAATGCGGCATTTGAAAGGATCGTCGGGCAGAAGTCCGACGCGATTATCGGCACCGAACCGCAACAGATGCTGGCAAGCGCTGTTGATGTTGAAGAGATCTGGGGGCTGCTGGAAGCCGGCGACATCTGGGCCGGTCGGGTGACGCTGGCAAAATCAGCGGATACGGAAAAAGCATGCATCGAGCTGATGATCCTGCCCCTGCGCGATGAAAAAGGAACCATACTGGGATATCTTGAAATAGGCCGGGATATCACATCCGAGGTGCTGGCTGAAAAGAAGCTCCTGCAATCCCAGAAGCTTGAGTCCATCGGCACGCTGGCCGGCGGTATTGCCCATGATTTCAATAATATTCTTGGCGGGATTTTCGGGTTTTCCCAGCTTCTGCTCATGGACAACAAGTGTGATGCTGAGACCAAATCCTATCTGGAGGAAATTTTAAAAGCCGCCGAGCGGGCCCGCACGCTGGTTCAACAGATACTGACCTTTGGCAGAAAGGTCGAGACCGAGTTCAAACCCCTGCTGCCCCAGGTCGTTATCAAAGAGGCGTTGCAACTCCTGCGCGCAACCATCCCGGCCACCATCGATATTCAGAAGGAATTTAAAAGCAATGCAGCCATAATGGCCGATCCCGGACAGATCCATCAGGTTATTCTGAACCTTTGCACCAATGCCGCTCATGCCATTGGCGACAACAAGGGAACCATCCGGGTGGTGCTCGAGGATTTTGGGGCGGATGATGCGTTTGTCAGCCAGCATGCAGGCATGAAGACAGGCAAACACCTTCTTTTGCGTATTTCCGATACAGGATGCGGTATTTCGCCGGAAGCGCTGGATCAGATCTTTGACCCGTTTTTTACAACCAAATCAACCGGGGAGGGAACCGGCCTGGGGCTTTCAGTTGTGCATGGCATTGTCAAGAATATGGGCGGCACCATAACCGTTTATAGTGAAGTCGGAAAGGGCACCACATTCAATGTTATTGTCCCCTGTATTGAGCAAAATGACGTAAAGGCGCGTGCGGATGAGGCCACACTGTTAAAGGGGACCGGCCGGGTTGTTGTTGTTGACGATGAGCCGGCGCTTGTTGATTCAATGGAATCCATCTTATCGAATCTCGGCTACACGGTCACCCCCTTTACGTCCGGGCTGGCGGCAATGGAAGCTGTTAAATCCGGTCCGGAGGATACGGATGTTATTATTTCAGACACAACAATGCCCGGAATTACCGGTTTTGAAATCGTAAAAGATTTGCGACAGGCCGGCATCCACATCCCCGTTATTCTCACATCCGGTTATTTCGGGGAGAATATGGAAACGTTTGCCGCAAAAGAAGGGGTATGCGAACTGCTGGCAAAACCTGTCACCGCATACCAGCTGGCACAGGCGGTGCACAATGCACTGAACCGGCGGACATGTTAATCCATATGATCCCTTTCCCCGGAATTATCCGCCAGAGGCTTTATGGCGGTTTGCGGGGAAGCTTCAGGCGGTATGGTTAAAACACATCGGGGCTCCGTTAAAGACAAATAACGCGAATTTTTTCATGGTTTCATTCCTCCGATACCGGCTATTCAAATCCCGGAATCAGGCAGCTTGCCGCTGCAGTTGACGGTTTATGCATGTTTGGATAACGTTAAGTCAGTTCGCGCCACTATTTGTGCTGCACGTAAGCGCCGGGTTCGCGGATATCTGTACCGGCTAAATACGGGCATACTTATTGGCCAGATCATTATCAATGACGTAGATGCAGACTTCTTTGGCGCCCTTTTTGGTATAGTTGAAGCGTTCGGCAAGATTGTTGAGCATGTAAGTGACATCGTCGCGGACCTTTTTGTCGTAGGCCTTGAATTCTTCGGTGTCATAGTCCTTGATGGCCCGGCGGAAGTTTTCGTTTTTCATGAATGGATCCAGGACCTTTTCCTTGAGGTTGTGGGTATAGCGGTCCAGGAGTTGTCTGTAGAGCGCGGTTTCCGTGACGGGTCTGTTGTCGTACATGATCTCCTGAGTCAGGGTGCGGGAGGCATATTCCTTCTGAGTCTCCTTTCGGAAGCGGGCCGCTGCTGCCGGCTCCACATTGTCGCCCAGCAGCCGGGTCTCGATGCCGTGAAAAAATTCTTCAGTAATGGTGAGCCGGTCGCCGGTATAGTGACAGATCTCCACAGTGCCCATTTCAAAGTTGACGGCAAAGAGATAGTTCTTGATGTCCTTGGAAATCTGGGCTTCGTTGTAATAATAGAGCGCCTCTTTGACCTCCTGAAGAACGGTGTAGTCGTACATGCGCAACAGGGAATCCAGGAACCCCTCGGGAATCAGCTGTTCTTCCTGATTTTTCTGAAAGGTCGCAAAGAACCGGCAGAGCATGGACATGTTGATGAGCTTGTCATCCTTGGCATAGCCGGAGTAAAACGCGTTGAATATCTTGATGGAGTCGCGACCGGAAATGCCTTTGTTGCCTTCTTTATCCGCTTCGGCAATAATGCGCCGCCGCCGCCGGGCCGTAAATGCCTTTCGGTCTTCTTCGGTGAGCCACGAGGGGATCAGGCCCCTGTAAATGGCCATTTTCAATAATTGCAGGTTGTCGTCACAGTAAAGGTGATACTTTTCAGGATCTCCGATCCACTCCAGCAGCCCCTCGGACTCGGTGTTCAGCCGTGTGGAGATGATGACCCGGGCAAAGTTGTCCAGCACACCGGGCAGAAACGCCTGGTCGATGTGCCGGCCGAAGGTGTTGCGGTATATCTGGACCTCGGTATCGATGTCCATTACATAGGACACCGGGATAAATTCAATGCGGTCGGTAAAGGACTGGTAGCCGTTGAGGTTGGGCTTGTCCTCGGGGTTCATGATAGCCAGAAACAGGGATGTGACATTTTCTTCCAGGTCTTCGACTTTGTGAATACCCTCGCTGATTATGTTGTGAAGCTCCATAAGCCGGTCGGTGTTGTTGGACTTGATATCCATAAGGGCATAGACGCCGTTGTTGGTCTTGGCCAGGCGGGAAAAGAGGTACTGAACCTGGTTGCTGTCCTTTAAAGCCCGATTGATCCGTCCCTGCAACATGGGATTGTCCACCACCCGTTTTTGCGGGGGGCGATCGCCGGGTGTGAATACGCTGATTCCCTGTCCCAGACGGCGATTGAAATAATAGGGCTGGGCATAAATCTGGGCAAATACCTTCCCCGGATCAACCAGCCGTTCAAGCAGGGCATTGTATAATGAACTGCAGATGGTGCATGGCATGTCACGGAATATCCATTCATAGGCCTTTTCGTTATAAAGCCGTTCCTTCCATTCGCCGTTCGGGAAAAGGTCGTCAAAAAACGTGCGGCGCATGTGCCGGGGAATCATGAGCAGCGGGTTGTCATGACTGGGGCAGGGGATCTCGATGAATTCTTCGGCGGTATTTGGCGTATCCCGAAAATCCCCGGGCAGGTGTCCGGGTGCGATCATGCGAAGAAGCTGTTCAAGCGCCTGGGGCGGCTCATTTGCAACAACATCCCCAAGAAGTTTGCGATCCAGCCGCCATACGGTTTCGTACCGGCGGCCTTCTGGCAGATAGGTGTATTCCTCCAGTTTCTTGAGCAGATTGTTTAAAAAGGTGCTTTTACCGGCGCCAGGCGGCCCCAGAAAGATATAGATCTTGTTCTGCTGCGTACCCCGTTTCAGGGCATGAGCCAGGTTAACCAGCCGGTTGGCCAGCAGCCGGTCTGCGAAAAATGGGTTGTCGCTGTCTTCCACGAAGAGCTGTGTACAGTCGTAATGGATGTAGTTAATGGATTCCGGGTCGCCAGGATATTCGTCTACGCCATGACCGATATAGCTCGTCAGCATGTCGTGGAACAACTGAAAGATGTTGCGCAGAAGCCGTTCCGGATGATGGGACACAACACCCGCAAATTCGTCAAAGGAGAGGGTGCTGCCCACCTCCTGCCGGCTCATGTTGTTTTTCAGGTTTTCCAGCGATCTGGTGATGTTCTGGTGCATGGTATTCCCTATTTCAACCGCCGCGTCAGCGTCCGGTCCTTCATGGTATAAATCACCCGTTCCCAGTGGACTTCTTTTTCCTGCGCCTCTTCTCCCATAAGGGGCCCGATACCGGGCATGGGCATCAATGGATAGGCGTATGCCTCTTCTTCCTGACCGGAGACAACCGGTTCGCTGGTCTCCAGCTCCACGGTGCCGCCCCATAGGAATTCGATGCCCATCATGGTGTTCTCGATGAAATCCTTGACAAGCGGTTTGTGTTCGAAGGTATGGGTCAGGTAGAGTCTTTCCGGCAAAGTTTTGTCGTGATTCACCGTGATGTGCGGCGGGTGGTAGAGACTGTCCAGGGCCATTTGCCGGTACTGGTCGGCGCTGCGGCTTTTGACATAATATTCCCATACGCCTTTTTGCGCGTTAATCCGTTTACCCGTTACAAACAGCTTGTTCTTGTTGACAAAGTCCTGGTCGATAAAATGGTAAAGCAGCAGAAAATCGTTCATTTGCCGGCGCACGTCAAAAATCAAGGAGCGGCCGTTGCCCGTGGCCATGTCGTATTTATCGCGCTGAAGGATGTCGTTTATACGGCGGAAGGCCATTGTGTGCCGGCCCTTGTCCCCCAGTTCCTCGATGTACTGGAACAGCCGCATGCCCAGCGCGTATGGATTAAGGCCTACCCGGGGCAGGCTGGAGACCTTGGCGTTGACCCGGGCAAAATCCACTTCGTGGCCGGCAATGCGGTCGTCATTTAAAAACAGGGTCTCGTGCCAGTAACTGGACCAGCCTTCGTTGATAATTTTGGTGCGGATCTGGGGCTGAAAAAAGAGAGAGGTGTTGCGTACCACCTGAAGCACCGATTTCATCCATTTGCTGTCTTCTCTGGCCAGTTCGGGGGAATGGTCGATAAGATAGGCCAGCAGGTCCGCCGGGGCGGGGGTTCTTTCATCCAGGTATTTTTCGAACAGTGCCTCAAATTCCGGGTAAGTGCGGCCCACATCGGCAAAGAACGCCTTTTCGCCGTGGTCCGGGTCCTGGGCCATGCACTGGTTGTATCGTTGAATCTCTTTAAGATAAAGGGCCTGTTCGCCCTTTTCCCGGTTTTGAAGAAAAATATCAAAGTAATAGTTTATCCGGTCGCTGAGACCGTCGCCGGCAGGCGCGTCCGACCGGGCGAGTTCCCGATAGAATCCCGTGATATTGTCGATACCCCGGGCAAACTCGATGGTGTAATCCACCCACCGGCCTTTTTCAGATCGCAATCGGGCGATGAGCCGCTTGTCGGACAGGGCCTGGCCGGCAAAGTCATAGTTCCAGGTGTGCTTAAAATAGATATTGTTCTGAAAAAAGTCGATATGGGCCAGCACATGATAAAAGATCATGACATTGAGCCAGTCCGGGTTATTGTCATTGTAAAAAGACATGGCCGGCCGGGTGTTGATGACCGTTTCATAAGGGTTGCTGGGATAAAGCTCGTATTTGCCCCTCTCCCGCAAAACTTCCACGTCATGCACCCAGTAGTCGTAAAGGGTGGGGATCATCAGCTTGGGCGAAAGCTCAATCAGGTCCCGGTTGGTGACGATATACTCCAGGGTTTCGTCCTCGAACTGAAGCCCCGCATCCCGGGCGCGCTCCTTGCAGCCTTCCATGATGGCTTTGGTGTGCTGGTCAATTAATTCCATAGAATTGCCTTATTCGGAGATCAGCTTTTTAATCCCTTCAATCAGTCGGGGCTCGTCCGCGCCGTCGGAAAGAGAATCCATTCGCAGCAGGTTGGGATTGTCTCTCAGCAACCCGGCATCAGTGATATAGTTTTCCACTTCCGTGGTTTTCTCGCCGCCCCGCCTGGCAATGGTGATGCCCATGCGGTTGACATATTGCAGCATGCGTTTCAGTTCGGGGATGGTTTCCTTGCCTTCCTTGTCCCAGTCATCGCCGTCTGTGCCGTGAAAGACGTATATATTGTAATCCCGGGCCAGGTTTTCCGCGTCCACGATGTCGTTCACCAGATGATAGGCGGACGCCACCCGCGTGCCGCCGGCTACCTTGGAGTTGTAGTAGACATAGAAGTTCTCAACTTCCTTTGCCTGAGTGTCGTGAAGGATAAACCTGGATTCCACCCGGTTGGCATACTGAAACAGCAGCCAGCTGTAGATCAGGATGTGCTGGGACACCACCAGGCTGGTGGGCTTGCCGCTCATGGACCCGGAATAGTCCCGCAGAAAAAAGACAACGGCCTGGGATTCGTAATCCTTTTCCCGGGACAGGATGCGATAAATCTTGTCTGACGGCGCAATGAGAAACCGGGTGGGGTCGATGTTCATGACATCCGGGATGTTGCCCAGGCTCAGGTTGGTTTCCACAATTTTTCGCAGAGTGGCTTTTTTATCCAGAACCTGGCCCACACCCCGATTGGTGTCTGTCATTTCATAGGTAAACCGGGTCAGGGAGCGTTTTTTGCCCTTGTCCTTCAGGTTGGGCAGTTCAAACTGTTCAGTGAGAATCCGGCCCAGTTCATAGGCGGAAGATTCCATTTCATGAGCCCCGTCGTCGCCTTCCCCCGCCCCTTCCGCACCGGGCATATCAGGTGCATGAATGGGCTGCTCGCCGATTACCTCGCCTTCCTCACCGTCACCGGACCCGCCGGCCCCTTGATCTTCCTGGGGCTGAAAACTGCTGTCGTGAAGGAATTTTTCCTCCACGGTGGTGGGTACCACCACAACACCGCCGGAACCGCTTTTCCCCGGTTTAACCAGCCGGCCGATGCGAATTTTTCGCGGGAACCCGTCTTCCTCCCGCCGCCGGTCCCGGTTCAGTAATTCGTCGATGGACTTCAGGCTCACCGATGAGGTGCCGGCGGATGATGCGCTGCCGTGTTTGTGACTATTGTTGTCGTCATACCGGGTCATTGCAGTGGCGCGCCTTTATATTTTAAATTTCGCGGGCAAGCCTGATGGCTTCGCCCGTGCCACCCGTTCAACACTTCCTCCGATGGCTTTGTAAAACGTTCAAGAGCAAGGCGCCGGTGCATCTCGAGGAATGGAGCGTACGTGGTTGTACGTGACATGACGAGAGATGCACCGCAACGCAGCTATTGAGCGTTTTACAAAGCCATCAATTCTCATCCTCCTGGGTGCAGAAATACTCAATCGTCTTCTGCGCACACGTCTTGCAATAATGCAGTTTGTTAAGCATGGTGTCCACCATGCGGTCGTACAGCTTCTGGTTCTCTTCGTTGGTGCGGTTGGCCAGAGCGCCGATCAGGCTGCCGGCCCCGGCGATGTCGGACTTCAGCCGGACATCCGTGATGGCCTTGACCAGCTCCAGGTTGTCCATAAAGTCGTAGTTGGGTTCCATGGATATTTTCTGCCCATAGATCTTCCGGATCGAGGTGCGGAAGGACTCCCGCTGCTCCTTGGTTTTCAGGCCCAGGCGCTCCTCCACGCTGTTGATATATCGTTCGTCGATTTTCAGGGCCTTGAGCTCGCCGGTCTGAGGGTCCTTGAACTTCCACATCCTGTCATGCCCCAGGTTTTCGGCATCAATGCCGATAATCATGTTCACGTAGTTCATCACGTCCTTTCGGATGGCCTGGGGCTCGTCCATATACGCGTTGAACATCTCGGTCATGATCCGTTCCCGGTAAAGGCCCTTGGCGATCTTGAGGTCTTCCAGATACTTGGCCCGGTCGTTGGCGTCCGTGACATAATCCAGGATCACCTTTTCCATGGCGGAAAAGAGATCATAGGCAAACATGCACTGGCCCTCGTTGGTCTCGGAGTTTTCCATGAGCAGTTGGATCGCCCGGCCCAGGTTCCGCTGGCCCAGCCCTTTCTGGCCGAAACGCTTGGTGATGTTCGGGTCCTGGGCCAGGGTGTCAATGACCTCTGCCAGCGTCTTGATACTCTTTTCCCCGGCCACTTCACCGGCGGCCAGCTTCATGGTTTCGATGGGCGTCAGCTTGTCGGACCGGGGCAGACGGGTGAGCACGACCGCAGTGGATGCTGCGTAGTTCAGGTTGGGGTCCTGGTGCAGGGCTTCCATGGCCAGGGTGGTTTTGGCCTCGCTGCCGATGGCATACGCGGTGAGCTGACCCTGAAGCTTGTAGTTGGTATTGTGGGACACGTAACACACCCGGCAGCGATCCACAATCGGGGCCTCTTCCTTTTCATCCAGAAACCGGTTGAATTCCGAATTGTTGCTGGTGGCGATGATCAGTGCATCAATGGGCCACTTGAACCCGTCCAGCTCAATGTTACGGTTCTGAATAACGCCCAGGTAGACCTGGATCAGATCCCGCTTGTTCTTGAAAATTTCGTCGGAAAAATGGATACCGCCCCCGGCAATACGGGCCAGGGAGCCTCTGCGCAGGTCGAAGCGATAGGGGTTGTTGGTGTCCGTGATGTGAAGCAGGCGTTGAATGGACTCTTCCCCCAGAAGGTCCACGGCCGATGAGGTGATTTTGTCTTTGGCCGAATACTTTCCCGTCACCGTACCCAGGCTTTCGGTCAACGGCACGGGAATAACCTCAATAAATGCCGTCATTTTGGCCGGGTCCCCGTCCGTGGCCCGTCGAATATCATGCCAGATATATTCGCTGCATGCGCCCAGGGGGCGGTAATCCTCAAAGATTTTTTCGATCTCATCGTCGGTGAAGCCGTAGGTCTCGGCCAGATATGCCATGGAAGCGGACCGGCCTTCAAACATGTTCATGGCCAGGATCATAGGGTCTTCGTATGTCTGGGATTCCACTGTAGCGATTTTGCCATAATTTTCCAGTTTGTCCAGGTTGAGAAATCGGAAGGTATACCGGCGGTTTTCCTTTTTTGTCAGAAACTGGCGATACTGGTCGCAAAGATAATCCACAAAAAATGTTTTTCCGTTGCCGGGCTCTCCCACAAGGACAAATGCCATTTCTTTGGATGACCCTCCTTCTGCCGCATCCTTGACATAGGAGACAAAGCTGTTCAGTTCATCGTACATGCCGATGATATGTTTCTTGCCTTTGCGGAAGAGCTTGAAATCGTAAGTGGTCTTTCCGTTTACCACCACTTTTTCGATCTCCTCCTCAAGAATCATGCGGGAGACGGTCTGAAAGGCGTTTTCAAATTTCCGGGTACCGTTCTTTACGGCCGACAAATGATCATCAAGGGTGTGGTTTGTGGATGCCTGCATGGTGGCCTCCTGAGTAAAGGTTATATGGGGTAGCGCCTGCTGATATTATAATTATGCATAATTCCTGCCAAAAGCCGGGTAATATGGGGGGAAAGGATAGATTAATTTAATTTTAACATAAAATCAGTAGGATATGAATGTTGGAGAATGAATGAAAAAGGCTGTCACAGAGCGCAAAAAATCGCTTGAATCTGTATTCAGCAAACAGAATACCGCGAAGTGTCAAAATTTGTCATAAGCACACATGGCCTGTCCGGCAAGTTGTCAAAAGTGTGACAGCATCATCCGGTTGCCTGGCATGTCACTCAGGTGCATTGCGAGCCCCGTGGCGAGGCTCGCAATAGTCAGGATTTATTCCCCGCCGCTGTCGTCATGGTGAACGGCAAGGCCGGCATGAACTTCCTGGTAGTGACCGTAGGAACTGCCAAGGAAATTGTAACCATTAATGGTTTTGGTGGCGGCGGAAAGCTGGATCGCAATGCCGAAGGTGCTGCACGGGGAGGGCGGGTCTGCGGTCAGACCCAGGTCGGCGTCAAAATTGGTCCAGATAATGTTCTGGTTGTCCTTGCCCCGGAAGTCTTCCAGCAGGGGATCGGCGGCCCAGACCGTTCCGTCTGACAATCTGTCGACATGGCCACTGGATGAGCCGTAGCCGATTTGATAAGTCATGTGCCAGTACCGCAGATGGTTGTCCGGATGATAAGCATCCACCAGGAACATGACCTGTTCGCCGATAACATGCTCAAAAGACCCGCACGCCATGCTGATCAGATCGCCGCCATTGTAAATTTCCTTGATTTCCACCATCGGAATCTTGTTGTTGATATACATGTAGAGATAGGCAAAGTTGGCCTCATCGTCGCCGACGAGCACATCCGATGCCGGGCTGCCATCTTCTTCAAAGACTTCCATTTTCAGTACATACAGACCGTCATCCACCTTTCCGGTCCACTCCCCGGCGATCTTTTCCACGGTCTGCCACTCGGCAATGACATTCTGATTCTGCCAGTATAGATCATGGCCGTCATCGTCCTGGGTGTTACGGATTTTGTAAAATTCCGCATCCGGATGACCGCTCAGGGAATGGGGGCCAAGGGCGACGGATTCATAGTGAAGGGTCCCCTCACCGGCATCCCAGTAATATTTGGTGTCAGTAAGGGTGTCGGTGAGGGGGGTCCATGCGGTTGGATCGTCATCCGCCGGTTTGCTGGCGCAATTGTTGATTTTTGCGTATGAAATCCGGTACCACCGCTCACCCATCTCCTCGACCTTGCTGCCAAAGACGCCCCGGATGTCCAGCATGGCGCCGAACGGGCTTTTGAGGAAGTTCCCGTTGTAAACAAACCCGCAGGCGCGGGAAGGATCGTCGCCCTGTTCAATGTGATTGTAGATCTCCTGGTCGCCGACCCCCAGAAACAGAGCCCGCCGATCCAGCAGGGGATGGCAGTCCGGGTTGCAGGCCACAAAAACGTCGTCATCCACATCCAGTTTCACCCAGTGGTAATCCGCCGTGTCCCAGCGGGTGTCGGAGTAGCCCTCGGCATAAAGGGTATGGGTGACCGGGCCGGTGCCGTCGTTAAAGGTCTGGGAAACCTTGAATATCAGATCGGGCTCGATATCAGGATTGATGCACCCCGGATACCAGGTAAAGGTGATGCAGAATTCGCCGCACTGGTCGGTATAGGTTTCGGCCAGCAGGTCCTTGGAATAGAGCGGAAGATATTCAAACCGTTTGGCGATATCGATATAGCCGATGCTTTCATCCAGAACAGCTTCGGATACGGCTTCCGACATATAGGGCGAGGGCGATGGCGATGGCTGAGGCGGGCGGGGGATTTCACCCATAATTTCAGCCTCCATAAAAGGCTTTTCAATGACACTGTCCGCCGCCGAAACGGTTGTATAAGGATGATCCAGTGTGAAAATCAACGGATCCACGTCATATATTTCCACCTTGGCGTATGGTACGGGACAGCAGCGGGTCTTTTCACTGTCCGCAATCGGCGTTTCCTTGCACACCACCCCGCATATTTTTATCTCCCTGGGAAGCCAGCAGACAATGATATCTCCCGGGATGAAAACTTCCTTTTCAACGGAAAAATTGCTGCCGCTTTTCTTCCACTCATTGGCAGAGATGGGAATCTGTTGTGTGGCGGCCTTTGTCAGCCGGCCTTCCTGCACAGGCGGTCCCACCACCAGTTCCATATTGGCCGGTGCAAGATCCCCTTTGCGATCGAATTTCAGGGTAAAGGTGCCGTTTTTATTGACCGGTGTGCTGGCCAGCGTGCGCCGGCCCACCCTGGCAAATACAGTCATTGCCACCTTTTCCTTTACATAGGAACGCTCTTCGACTTTGATTTTACCGGTTACGGTAAATGTTTTCGTTGTCCGTTTCATTGCCTCCTCCTTTTTGGTTTTACGGTTTTTGTATTGCCGATTGTTATTGAGTGCCCATCCATATTTAAATGGATAGGCACAGTTGGATGTTCTGTTCAGACATTTTGGCCGGATAGCATTGTTATTGTTTGCAGGTGCAGGTTACCCCCGCTGTATTCTCAGGATTATCAGGATGACGATAATCAGCAGGAACAACAACAGCCACCACCAGAATAGGGAGACGGAGAGATCCGGCGCCGGTAACGGCACTTGCGTGATCACATTGCCGGCTGCTTCTATGCTTACCACCGCCCCGCCGGCTCTTTCTTCAGGGCTCATTTCCACCCGTCCCGTGTAGCTGCCGTCGAGGTTGTCCTGCAGGTAGACTTTTCGTCCCCCCCATTTGTCATCGGGAAGCATGACAGTGGCGGCGACGGCGTAGCCGGGCCCCAGGTAGTTTCCATATTTATCAATCAGCAGTACGTCGGCTTCGTATGCCGCATCGCCCACCGGCCGGATGTCAATGGTGCTCCTGTCAAGGTCAAATCGTTCGATAGCGATGCTGAGTGTACGCGAATCCGACCGGGTGGCAACGCTTCCGTCCGGCTGGGGGACGCCAAACGACATATCCACATGATAGAACCCCGGACGTTCTGTCTTGGTGTACAAGGCACTGTAAACCCCGTCGCCGGCTTTGGCGTCACCATGTTCCGGAAGACCGTCATCAAACAGTGCCACTGTCTCTTCGATGGCGTCCAGGGTCTTTCGCAGCGCCGGATTCTGAAATAGTATGTAGCTCTTTTTGCCAGCCTGGTTGAGAAACTGGTCGCCTGCAAGATCTATAGGGGCGGCCAACTGATCTTTTGAGACAGGGTTAGTGGCGACAAATGTTCCAAAACCTGTCGGCGGTCTGCGAATTTTTACCTTAACGCCCGTCAGGTTGGTCAGGGTCCGGTTACCCTGTTGAACCCACAACGACAGTGGCATGGGTTCGCCGACCCCCAGTCCGGCAGTGGGGGCATTAAACTGGTAGCGAATATCGGCGTCATCGACAATCAAATGGATGCGATAAGCCACCTGGTTGGTATTTAAATCCGGGCTGAGCACCAGCGACCAGGTGCCGGCATGCTGTATGCCGGACGGGACTGTTGCGGCGGCCATCATTCCGGGTGTCGTATGGCCGGAAAGCGGTAGCGACAGGCTGGCAATACGGTAAAACGGCCCGTCTTTTATGTCCATGGCACTGGCGGGAATCGTTGTGCCGTCCGGCGCCCTGAGCGAGAATCTTAATGCCCCGGGGCGGCGATCGCCGCGCCAGCTTACCGCAAACGTGGCCTTTCGAACTGAAGCGTTGATATCAAATGTTTCCGTTTTGCCGGCATCAGCATTTGTGAGGGTCCCTGTAACTGTGGCGACCTTCTCGACCGGATCCACCCGCAAAGCAGCGACCAGGTCTTCCAGAAAAAAGTCTTCCAGATTTTCATCCGGCGTGGTGGTAAAGTGGTCCTGACCGCCGGTCTGACCGGCGATGGCGGAAACCAGTGCCGTCCAGGCACCCGGTGTGCCGGTCCCTATGGTATGAATCGCCTTAACATTATAATCGGCAAGATCCACGCCCGGCTCATCCGCAATCCCCGAATCTCCGCACGATGCCCCGGGATCAGCCAGTATCTGGTGAGCGGCGGGGGCGACGGCGGTTACCATGGGCGAACGGTTCTGCATGCCGTTGGTGAATACGATGATATGACGCTGCCGGTCCGGCAAGGCGTCAAAGCCACGCAAGGCCGTAAGAATACCGCCGCCCAATGCAGTGCAGCCACCGGCGGATCGTGCGCGGACGTGATTGATGAACGCATCGGCGTTGGCGCTGAACGGCAGCAGCAACGGCGCTGCCGCCGGATAGGTCGCCGAAATATCACTGCTGAAATACACCACACCCATACGGTCATCCGCAGTGGCAAACGGCTCCCATGCCCTGATGAACATTTCCACGGCGTCTTTCAGCAGATCAATCTTGGGGCTGGTCCCGCCGGGCGCGATACCGTCCATACTGCCCGAGACATCCAGTACCAGGATAATGTCTACCGGATCGCGGGCGGGAAATTCCGCGTTATAAACCACCAGTGCAAAGTCCTGATCGTCCGGGTCGCCGTTGCCGGTCACGCCGTCCGAATTAATATTGACGGGGCGGACGGTGACAGTAAAATTGCCGCTGGTACCTGCCGGCAGAAATACACTTTCCACATTGTTGGCGTCATCCGGGGGGTCGGCAACGGCACCAATGTTTGACACCCCCTGCGTGAAATCGTTTCCGCGATAGAAGTTGCCCCCCACCTGGACTTCCAGGTCCAGGTCGTTGTTTCTGATGGTCCCTGCACCGGGCGTTCCGGGTGCGTCCGTGTAAGCCATGGTCACCCTGAATGGGCGTGTATTGTCCGCCACCTGGCCGGTGACGGTGAATATCTCCGTGGCGTCCACCGCCGCCGTGTCGTGGGCCGTCTTGACCTGATCGAAAAGCAGGCGTGGCGTATTATCGAGCACCATTCCCAGATTCAACCGTCCCATGCCCTGATCATTGGAAGGCAGGTCGTCTGCCGGTCCGGTCATGTAAGTGGCCGAATTCATCAGGTAGGCCTTGGTCATGGCCGGTGACGGGGGCGTGTGGCCGGCATTGAGAAACCATTGACGCAGTAATGCAGCGCCGCCCGCAACGGCCGGTGCCGCATGACTGGTGCCGGATGACCAGGTGTAGAGATCCTGGTCCTGCGCATCGGTGTTATCCGGGTCGTCCGGATAATAGGCATCATCGGGCGGTGCCATGAAATTATTTGTCGGGCCGCCGCATACCGAACTGCCATCAAACGACGCATCCTGGGAAGCAGGGCCCATGACATGGGTGCCGGGTGCCATAATATCCGGTTTCACCCGGCCGTCTGCTGTGGGTCCCCTGCTGGAGAAGCCAATGACCTGCCGAATATCATCAGCGTCGTTGTCGTCGCAGCAGCCCGCGCCGGGAAAGCAGCCGTCTGCATCGCCGGTGTCGTTGAAGTTTTCCGTGGCACCCACGGTGATGGTATTTTTTGCTGTTGAACCTCTATCGCCAACCGTTGTTGCCCCCGGGCCGTCGTTGCCTGCGGCAAACACAATGACCATTTCCTGATTGCCCGATTCGCCGCCCGAGGGCGCCGCGCCCACGCCTGTGGGGCGTGCATCCCGGACCAGGCCATCGTACTCCTGGGAAGTCGCATCGTAAGAGCCGGTGGGGACTGTTGCGGCCCAGCTGTTATTACTTATCCGGGCGCCATCTGAATAGGCGGCATCGATAACTGTCGTCCAATCGGGAGAGGGAAACCCCGAGAAACGCTGGGTTGCGCCTATTTGCACATAAGGCGCGATACCCAGCCCGTAACGGAATCCGTCGGCGTCGCCGTGATAATCGAAATCCGGATCGGCCGCAGCCCTGTCGTCAAACCCGCCGGCAATACCCGCGTTGATGGTGCCGTGTCCGCCGGCATTTTCATCGTTGGTTGCGGAAATGGCCGTGCCGTTCACCCGGCGGACATAAACCACCCGGCTTGCGCCGCCGTTGTCCAAAAATACCGGATGGACGTTCGCGGCCGCGGTTTCGCCCTGATCAAATCCATCGTCGGTAATATCGATGGCAAAGTCAAAGTTGGCATTAAATCCCAGACCGTTGAGCCATGCCAGGTACCCGGGGGCATTGGGGCCGGTGCCGGCCACATTCAGGGCTCCTGCCGAAATCTGCCCCTGCCGCTCGCCTACGGGCTGGTCCGGGACATAGGGCTCAATATTGACCACATCTTCCATACGGGCGATGTCTTTCAGGCGTTGGGCCGGCAATTCAACGATGATGTTATGATAGACACCTGTCTGACGGGGCTCATTGAGGACCTTAACCGCTTCATTCTTGATTGTATCAATGGACGCATCCGCCCCCGGGTGGGCAAATACCTGTATCGTCGCCTGAGCGTTACCGGTGAAATCGAGGTTGAATCCCGGGTGAAGCTTATAAGAAGGGTGGAATGGCCCCTGCCATTGCACGTGGCGCTGAAACTGAGCCTGTTCCGCCAAAACGTCTCTTGCAGCCTGGTCTGCCCAGACAAGATAGGCATTCTCCGGCAGATAGGCGACAAGACTGAGCCCCTCCATGGCACGAAGCCCGTCAAGCCAGTCGTTCCGGACGGGTGCCGCAAACTGGATGATATGCAGCTGCGATTCCGGTTTTGCCTCGATCCGGAAAGCATCCGACACTTCCGGAACCGGCACGGTGGTATCAAAAAAACGGTCTCGAAGCCGGATCAGGTTCTGGTCATCCCTGAGCCTGAGATGCGGTATCTCGTCGGATTGCACCCTGGCCAGCGTTTCGCTGGTGATCAGATACAGACGTCGCTGCTGGTACTGGAATACCGCCAGGGAACTGATCTTTTTCAGCAAATTCAACTGATCGGTATCGCGTGTATCGGCGATGATTTTATGCAGGTTGCCGGGGCTTTGGTAATTATCTGGAATCCGGGGAGGCGACCATGGTTTAAGCCACCCGGGGGTGGATTGAGATTCCAAAGGCCCGGCACTGTTCGCTGCGGCAGGCAACATAAAGAAAATAATAGAAATTATTACCCAAAAACGTTTTGACAAATCTGTTGGCGCAATCATGATTGACACTCCTGTTTTTAGCGTTATGGTCAATATTGTTTCACTGACAGTGAAGCCGACTTTTGAAATGTGCATGGTCGTTTGTTGCTCGATCTCCCCCTGGTGGCTAAAAAAATTGACTGCCACGACGCCCTGTTGTTTTTTGATGGCGGTGAATGCTTCATCCGGCAAACAAAGAAACAAAAATGGAGACAGTACGGATGCCCCGAACCGATATCAACCTGAGAATACGGCGGTCAAAAGGTCAGGCGTGATGTAACGACGCAAGTGATGAATAAAGGTGTGTGATAAAATTTTTCCTCCCCCCCCTGATAAATCTTCTTGTGGTCAATTGACGGTTTGTAAAACGTCTTTTCCCCGGCAATGATCAGCCGGGACGCTCTGGCAGTGAAGTGTTTTGTGCAGAAAAGCGCTCCCCCACGTTTTACGAAATATCATCTATATCAGGCGATGAACCGGATGTCAATTATTTTAATCAAGTTAACATTGATGGCTTCGTAAAAAGTCCAATATCTTTGTTGCGCTGCATCTTTCGTCATGTCACGTACTGCTAAGTACGCTCCATTCCTCGAGATTTGCGCGCCTCGAACTTGAACTTTTTACTTTGCCGTTCCAAATTTGACTTTTTACGGGATTCTTTACGTCAAATTTGGTCTGTTGGAGGGCCGGGTTTCTTGATCCGGATGATTTTGGGCTGATAGGCGGCGCTCCGGGCCATTGAATTGCCCCTGACCCTGACAAACAGAATCGAGAGCACAAATGCGCCAAAGCCCATCAGGCCGGAAAGCAGGGATTCATCCACGGCAATTCGTGCCGACAGCTTATAACCGGCGGCCGCACCCAGCATCAGGCAGATAATCGGAAACATATAGATGAGAAAGGTGGCCTTAAGAAGGGAGACGGTACTGAAATTGATCACCACCAGGTCGCCCGCTTTGGCGCCGGCCTGGTTGATGCTTTCCACCTCCATATCATTGTTCCCGCCAAGTGTTCTGCACGATTCCCTGGAATGACAGTGTTCGCATGCAGCGGAACGGACAGTGCGGACCCAGGCGGTGGCGCTGTCTGGGCTGGTTCGCAGAACCGTACCTTCTTCTGTAGCCATCTCGCCTCCTCGGTCATTTACTTATGTTCATAACATACCAGCCCGCACTGCAGGCACCGGGATGCCTCGCTTCTGGCCACACTCTCGGAGAAGCCGACTTCCAGCTCCGCCCCCTCGGCAATATCGGCCTGTGAGTTAATGGGCATGATATTGCGGGGCGCAGGCGCAACATCAACCAGGGTCGCCACGGTCTGGAGAACACAATTGCGGGTAATTACATCATCCGGCAGTGCCAGCGGGTCGCCGTACATAATCATATGCATGGCAGCCGCACCGCGCCGGCCCGCACTGATGGCCTTAATAGCGGCATCCATGTCTGTAACGGGATCGCCTTCGGCAAAAACGCCCTGCTGATCCGCGTAGAGGGGGTTTTTACAAGGCGGCACCGCCTTCCAGTCCACAGGGGTTGAATAAACAGTTGATGCCTCCTGACTGGATGCTGCCCCTTCATTTTTTTGCTGTGGCGCAAATACGAGATCGGGAAACCGCCCTGCGGCAAATATCAGGGTGTCTGCGTCCAATGTTTGTGGCTCGCCTGTTGAAAGGTCAGTATAAGTAACCTTGCTGATCACCCGGCCGGTGCCGAGAATGGTGTCGATGGCGGCGCCGAAAACAGCTTTACCCCCGGCTTGAAGGATATCATTCGCGTTGGCACCCATTGCTTCGGCGGCGGCTTCATCCTCGCGGAACAAAACAGTGATATTTGCGGCACCTGCCTTCTGAGCGGCCTTGACGGCATCCGTGGCCAGCGGTCCCCCGCCCACAATCACCGTGTTGGTGCCGCATTTAACAGTGGTATCGTCTTTAAGCAGGTCAATCATGAGGCAGAAACCATCTACCGGTGATTGCATGGCGGTCGCTCCGCCTGCGGCAAGCCGGCTGTCCCAACCGCCAGTAGCCAGAAGAACCGCCTCATACCCGTCCGCCAGAAGTGAATCAATGGTAAAGTCACGGCCTGCCAGCTTCCCGGTCTGGGCATTGACGCCAATGTCCAGAATGCCCTCTATATCGTAATTCAGAATATCTGCGGGCAGTCTTTCGGCAGCAATGGCTTTTCGCAGCAGGCCGCCCAGTTGATCGGTGGCTTCAAGTACGAGCGGTGAATGTCCCAGCCGGGCAATAAAAAAGGCTGCAGCCAGGCCTTCCACGCCGCCGCCGATAATGGCGGTTTTCCGTCCGGTTTCAGGGGCCATGAACGGCTTGACCCGGCCGTTGATTTTTTCATAATCCGCCACAAACCGTTTCAGCCCGTTGATGGCAACAGATTCGTCAACCAGTGTGCGGCGGCACTCATTTTCGCAAAAGCGCGGGCAGATTCTGCCGATAACGGTGGGGAACGGATTGCGTTCCTTGATCACCGCGACAGACTGCCGGTAATCGCCGAGATTGATCTGCCGGATATATTCCCGGATATCGATACCGGCGGGGCAGGCCCGCTGGCAGGGGGTGGTGCAGTCGTCCACAGTGTATTCCTTCAGTATCCGGCGGGTGACAGACGAAAGCTTGATAATATGTTTGGGGCAGACCCGTTCGCAGGTGCCGCAGCCGGTACATTTTTCCTTGTCCACAACCGGAAGACCGTTGTCTCCCATTTTCAGCGCGTCAAACGGACAGGCCCGGACGCAGGTGCCAAGCCCCAGGCAACCGATTTCGCAAACTTTCATGCCGCCGGACATCAGGGCAGCGGCCCGGCAATCCGGGATGCCGGTATACTGGTATTTCCGGTCCGCTTCTTTAACGCTGTACGTGCACCCGGGTGCTGCAATATCAGGCTCTTTGGCTTCAAGAGAAAGGCCAAGGATACCGGCTATGGCTTCCGCCAGATCCTGGCCGCCGGCCACGCAAGACCCCGGAGAGGATTTGCCGGCAACGATGGCTTCCGCATTCGGAGCGCAACCGGGATATCCGCAGCCGCCGCAGTTCGCACCTGGCAATGCATCGTCAACCGCTTCAACCATCGGATCCACATAGACATAGAAAATGCGTGAGGCAATTGCCAGTCCGATGCCGATAACGACGCCCAGGCCGGCCATCATGATAACTGCTTGAATCATTGGGTCTGTCTCCTGCTTAATCGGTTTATAATCATATCGCATACCGGTTCTATGGCCGGTATATCTGTTTCCAGCGGGGTTCCTTCCAGGCTGGCCAAAAACAGGGCGTCGGCATTGGTAATCACTGCAGCGATTTTATCCTTGTCCACGTGTTTTCGCATGGCCGCTTCGGACCGGCCGTCCGCCTTGTTCAGGATAAAAAAGAGCTCGGCACTGCCACCGGCCACCATATCGGTAATTCGTTTGGCCAGAAGAAACGATTCATAAGCCGGGTCCACCACACCGAGAATCATGTCGCAGTTTTCATCAAGTCCCCGGCCGAAGTGTTCCACCCCGGCTTCAGTATCGATGAGCACCACTTCATTATCCTGCGTGACAAGCTTGGAAAGGACCATTTTGGACAATACGCCCATGGGGCAGGCGCAGCCTTCACCGGCATCGTGGATCTTGCCAACGGCCATCAACTGGACGCCGTTGCCGGCGGCGGTGTAATCTCCGGACAGGCTGGACACCGCCAGGGTATCGCCGAACAGTGTCTGGTCTGCCGGGGGGAATTGCTGCTTCAGTTTCTGTTTGAACGCCTTTTTTCCGCCAAAGTGATCCAGGAGGTTCACCGGCGCATCCACACCCAGCAACCGGTGCAGGCCGGTGTTGGACTCATCTGCATCAATGACAAGAACATTGACGCCGTGCTGAGCCAGCTTTGTAGCGATAAGTGACGTAATCGTGCTTTTTCCGCATCCACCTTTACCGCACACCGCGATTTTCATCTGATTTTGGCCTTTTTCGTTAATAGACTTATTAAAATAGGTCAGAATAGTCTATCAGGGCCTTTGTTGTCAAGACCAATAGGTGATTTCAAATCAGGCAATATTTACCCTTCAGGATGGGTAAAATAGGAAAAAACGGATGGGGCGGCGGAATGACATGCCGGGCAGTTTCTGAATAATTAATTGAATTTTATAATAAAAAATTAATTCCAAAAAAATGGCATACCCATTGCTGTTAATATCACAAACGGCCGGCAGAATTGACCGGCCATTTTCGGGGTTTAATACGTTTTGTAAGGATCGGATATGCTTCCGGTGAATTTTCAGTTTGAAGAAATGTTGGCGGATGTTTCCGCAAAAAAATCGTCGCATGTTGCCGGCATCAAAGGTCAAGAACAGACCGTTTCATTCGAGGATATGCTGAAGCGGGTCGGCCGTGCATTGCATGAACGCAAAAATTCCGGGGAAAAGAGTGCCATAAAAAATTTTGAGGATAAACCATCAACCGCGCAGACGGTTGAGATCGTAAAAAAGCAGATGCTGGCCAACGGTATTGACCCCCGGTCGGTCAATCTGGATAAGTCGTCTCTGGAAACCTTGAAGCGTATACTCACGGCCGCCGGTTTGGAAGAAGATGCCCTGGCAGGCATATTTGAGGGCCTGCTGGCCGAAAGTGCCGACGGGACGGTTAACCTGGCGGATCTGTTTTCCGCTCTGAATGCCAATGCCGCAGATCTGGCCGGAGATATGGAAACGGCCCGACTGGACGCGTCCGCCATTCCCTATCTGAAGACCGTTCTGACCCGTCTGGGCATAAGCCGGGAGGCAGCCGGTGAGATGATTGACGAGGCCGTGTCAAAGAACGGCGACCTGAATGTCAAGACGTTGCTGAGCGATTTAAAGGCATTTGCCGATCAGCAGGCTGACGCGCATCTGTTGACAGCCGACGGGGAAAAGAATACCCGGCAGGCGTTGACCGCTCTTTTGTCTAAGATCGGTATCAATACCGGGAAAAAAGAGGACAGCCCGGTGACCCTGAAATCGGTTATTCAGGGCCTGGAAAACATGCTGCCGGATAAAACATCACCGAAAGGGGCCGGGAAGGATTTTTCGGACCAGCTGGCCCGGTTCATACAGACGGTTCAGTCCGGCAATACCGGTAATGAAGGCAGGATGGACACACCCCATATTGAGATTCTGGGGGAAAAGACAGTCAAGGACCGTATTAAGGGGATGGCCACCGCCAATTCAAAAACTCAGGCCGATTCGAATGAAAAGGCCGTGCCCAATCTGAAGGCCACCGGTGCGGAAGGCTCGAAAGCAGATGATGCCACCGCCTCAAAGCTTTTTAAGGAGGCGCTTGGCGGCCGGCAGGGGGCTCAAAATAACGACAATTACACCAACCGCCTGTCAGACGTCCGGGCTGCGAATATAACGGCCGGTTCCGGACAGTCGGCAGCTGGGGTTTCCCAGGCCGGGCAGAACGGCACCTCCCATGCCGCAGAAAAGCCGCTGCCTGCATTTGTTCTGAACCAGGTGGGCCGTCAGGTCGTCAGGGCGGTGCAGAACAACCAGAACACCGTTACCATTCAGTTAAAGCCACCCGAACTCGGACGGTTGTCCATCAGCATCGAGACCGTGGGGCATACATTAAAGGTGAATATACTGGCCGAACAATCCTCAGCCAGGGATCTGTTAATGTCGCACACTTCGGACTTGAAAGCCGTGGTATCGGAACATCACCAGGGCTTCCGGGTTGAGAAGGTGGATGTGCAGCTTTCCCAGAATTTTGATCAGGCCATGGCGGATACCAGGAACGGGAAGGACCAGGGCGGTGCCGGTTCCCGCCGGAAAGGCAGTATCCGGACAAACGCATCCGGCGTTGTCGGCAACAGTAATGCCGATGATGACGGGCCGCCCGCGTCGGCGCCAGGGACTGGCAGCCGCTTATTGAATTTGATTGCATAAACCATCAACAGGAGGCATGGCATGGAATCAGCCCAGGCAACAGGCAACAGTGCATTACAGGATCTAGCCGGTTCATATGTGGATACAGTGGCTCAGGCGGAAGCGGAGAAAGACCCTCTTGGCAGGGACGCCTTTTTGCAGATGCTGGTTGCCCAGCTGGAAAACCAGGACCCGCTGAATCCCATGGAGGGCACGGAGTTCACCACACAGCTCGCCCAGTACTCAACGCTTGAGCAGCAGTTTAATACAAACGACAACCTGGAGGCGATTCTTGGAGCGCTGCAACAGAAAGACGCGTCCGAAGAAAATCTTCTGGATTATATCGGTAAAGAAGTTTACGGCAACGGCAATGCTATCGCTGTCAATAACGGCTATGCCGGAGCAGGGTCTTTTGTGATTGGTGAGCCGGCGGATGTGCTTGTGTCGATTTTCGATGCAGATGGCAACCGTGTCAGGGATATCTATATGGGCCAGAAAGAAGCGGGCACCTATGGCCTCAGCTGGGACGGCACCGACAATAACGGCGATCTGGTGAATGACGGCAATTATACGTTTGAAGTGGCGGCCATGAACACGAGCGGCAGTTTTATAGACGTTGATACCAGCTTCAGTGGAACGGTCTCCGGTATTGCCAGAACCGAAACCGGAAACTATCTCCAGGTCGATAACCGGTATATCAGTCCGGATAATATTACGCTGGTGAATGTACCGGCGGAAGAATAACATGTCCGGCGACAGGCCGGATTTTCATGCAGTTCAATCAGTCGGAGGTTAATTATGTCATTATCTAGCTCATTATTTTCAGGCATCAGCGGGTTAACAACACTGGGCAACTCCATGCAGATCATCGGCGATAATATCGCCAATGTAAACACCATCGGGTTCAAAGGCAGCAGTTATTCCTTTCAGGATCTGCTGGCCCAGGCTACATCAACCCAGTCCGGGACTTCACAGATCGGCCGCGGTGTCGCTCTTGGCGATATCTACTCCGGGTTTGAGCAGGGGTCTTTCGAATCCACGGGCAACACCACTGACCTGGGGATCGGCGGAGAGGGCTTTTTCGTTGTCCGCGAGCCGAGCAGCGATCAGTTGTTTTACACCCGTGCCGGCAACTTCCGGTTTGATCAGGACGGTTATCTGATCAACCCCGAAGGCTATGTGGTACAGGGGTGGCAGCTTGATGAAGATGGCAACAATGTGGGCTCGGTTTCGGATATTCAGCTTTCGTCATTTACCTCCCCGCCCAGTGAAACCACCCAGATGACGCTTATTAACAACCTGGACGCAGACCAGACGAGCAACACCAACTGGCTGCCCAATGTATGGGATGCATCCAATACAACGCCCATCGCGGCCACCAACTATGAATATCAGACCACCGTTAAAATTTATGACTCCCTGGGCAGCACCCATGATATTACCACCTATTTTGATAAGGTCTCCAATTCAGACTGGGAGTATATTGTCACCTGCAATCCGTCCGAAGACAATCGCAGTTTTATCACCAGTTCAACAGACTCCAGCGCCGGACTGCTGGCCCGGGGCACGGTCTCGTTTTCCGACAGTTCCGGCACGATTCTCCCTTCGGGTTTAACCATGGACACCCTGACCGCTACCGGCCACACCCAGGAGATCACCAACTATGTCTTCAGCGGCGCCAATGGTTTTACGTCTGGCAACACCACACTGACAACAGTGAACAACGATGTGTTGACGGTTGATGGAACGGGCTTTCAGCTTGACAGAGACGGAGCCGGCACCTGGACCATTGCCGATAATGCGGGATATGCCGCGGCAGCGCTCATCGGATTTACCGACGCCGGCGGCGGCATTGATATGGACGGCAACGGCACCTCGGATATCACGGTGGCATTTGCAACCGATGTTACCGGCGCCGGGACCATTGATTTCGATATTACCGGGTCAGCCAGCTGGACTGCCGAGATCCCCAATACCAATGGGTATTATGAATTTGCCCCCGATTTTATCGGCGGTGCAGGCGGCAGTACCGTCATGGCCGTTGAATTTGACCTGGGTTCCCAGTATGATGGCGCCACATGGGTAAATGATTCCCTGACAACCACCCAGTTCTCCCAGTCCTCCACCACCACCTTTCAGACAGCCAACGGATACGGGTCCGGCGAGTTCGAAGGCGTGGATGTGGATGTGAACGGGGCCATTACCGGCAATTATTCCAACGGCGAAATTCTGCAGCTGAACCGGGTGGCTTTGGCAAAATTCCTCAACAAGCAGGAATTGTTCAAGGTCGGCGGCAATCTTTACCGGCAGACCAATCAAAGCGGGGATGCCATCACCAACCCGCCGGGAACAAACGGTCTGGGTGATATTTCGCCGAACTCTCTGGAACAGTCCAACGTGGATGTGGCGGAACAGTTTGTCAAGATGATTACCACCCAGCGGGGATACCAGGCCAACTCAAAGATTATCACCACTGTTGACAATATGCTCTCGGAGACAATTAACATGAAACGGTAACGGCTTCATTATAGATTGCTCTCCTCCAGGAAATGGGAAAGGCGCACGCCTTTCCCATTTTTTATCAGGAGCCGTCCGCTCTTGACATTTTTTGCGCCTGGGGGTTTAATCCAGATAAAAATTATCCAAAAAGGCCCGGATAAATGAACCCAATCAATCCTGCATATCCTGCCAATCCTCTTCAATCGATTGTTGCGCTGCTTGAAGCAGCCGAAGGAACCCTTCAGTATTATGCCGGTTCCGGTTGCCACGGTTTTCCATGTTCAAAAGAGGCCCTGCATGTCCTGAATCGATGGGCTTCACCGGATTGCCTGACCGGAAGGTGCCAGAAACCGGGGATAGCCACGGACCCTGATTCATGTCTGTCTTGCCCCTTGTATAATGCGGAGGATGTGCCGATTCCCGGAACAGGCAAATCATCGGCGCGCATCATGTTCATTCCGGGGTATCCATCCAGGGCGGCTGCGGCTGAGCGTGATCCATTTGCCGGTGAAGATGGTGCCCTGTTTTCCAGAATTATTTCCGCCGGCATGAAACTTTCCCTTGACGATGTTTGCGTACGTTACCTGGTCAGGTGCTGCCCGGGACCGGGCACGCCCCTGGAAGCAGCGATGGAGCGCTGCCGCGGACGGCTTGAAGAAAAGATAGTTGAGAGCGGGCCGGCCGTTATCTGTACGCTGGGGGACTTTGCCGCCAGGTCGCTGTTGAAAACCGGCTCCCCGCTGTCGGTGCTTCGCGCCGAGCCTCAGCACTGGCAGGGTATCAGGGTTGTGCCGACATGGCATCCATCCGATATTATTGAAGATACTTCAAAAAAAAGAGAGGTATGGGAGGATGTGAAGACGATTATGAAAATAGCAGGATTGCCGGTCTGATCCTGATATTTCATCAATACATATGATGGCAGGTTTTCCCGATATGACCGGCCAAAATTGACTGTTGCGTTCGGCATGGGTCTTTGATTTAATTGGTCCTGATGGGAATTCATTAACAGAAGGGAAAATACCAAATGGAACGACTGGAACAGGTCGGGGATTTTTTCAATAATATATTCGGGGGGGTCAGTGCTTTCCTGGTATCCCTGTTTGGCAGCCGGAATGAGCGGGAACTGAAAAAAATTCAGCCGATTGTCGATACGATCAATGCACTTGAGCCCGGAATGCAGGCCATGAGTGATGACGAGTTGCGCGCGCAGACCGGTATTTTTAAACAACAATATGCAGACGGCGCATCCCTGGATGATCTGCTGCCCGAGGCATTTGCCGTGGTCCGGGAGGCCTCTGTGAGGACTCTGGGCATGCGCCATTTTGACGTTCAGTTGATCGGCGGGATTGTGCTGCACCAGGGCCGGATTGCAGAGATGAAAACCGGTGAAGGAAAGACCCTTGCCGCAACCCTGCCCGTTTATTTGAATGCGTTGACCGGCAAGGGGGCTCATGTGGTGACGGTCAACGATTATCTGGCCACCCGCGACGCTCAGTGGATGGGCAAGATTTATAATTTTCTCGGCATGTCCGTCGGGGTGATCACCCATGATATTGACGACGAGACCCGCAAACAGGCGTATCGGTCGGATATCACTTATGGAACAAACAATGAGTTCGGGTTTGATTACCTGCGCGACAACATGAAGTTTGACCGGAATTCCCTGGCACAGCGGGAACTTCATTTTGCCATTGTGGACGAAGTGGACAGTATCCTTATCGACGAGGCCCGGACCCCGCTGATCATTTCCGGGCCGGCGGAAAAATCCACCACGCTTTATTACCAGGCCAATAACGTCATCCCGGGACTTCGCAAAGAAGACGACTATACGATTGACGAGAAGGCCCGGTCGGTCACGTTGACCGAGGCGGGCGTCGCCAGGGTTGAAAAGGCCATGAAGGTGGAAAACATCTATGCCCCGGAAAGTGTGGAGGTTCTGCATCACATTAACCAGGCGTTAAAGGCCCATGCCCTGTTCAAGCGCGATGTGGACTACATTGTCACCGATGACCAGGAAGTGGTGATTGTGGATGAATTCACTGGCCGGCTCATGCCGGGCCGCCGGTTCAGCGAAGGGCTCCACCAGGCGCTGGAAGCAAAAGAAGGGGTGCGCATTGAAAATGAGAACCAGACCCTTGCAACAGTGACGTTTCAGAATTACTTTAGAATGTATGACAAGCTGGCTGGCATGACCGGAACGGCGGACACGGAAGCAGAGGAATTTCAGAAGATTTATTCCCTGGACGTGATGGTGATCCCCACCAATATGCCCATGGTCCGTAACGACTATCCGGACGTGATTTATAAATCCAAAAAGGAAAAGTATGAAGCCGTCATTCAGGAGATCGTGGAACTCAACCAAATCGGCCAGCCCGTGCTGGTGGGAACCGTATCCATTGATGTATCGGAGTTGCTGAGCAAAAAGCTCAAGAAAAAGGGTGTCAAGCATGCCGTTTTAAACGCCAAACGGCACAAGCAGGAGGCGGAGATTGTCTCCAATGCCGGACAAAAAGGCGCCGTGACCATATCGACCAATATGGCGGGCCGGGGGACTGATATTGTCCTGGGCGAGGGCGTGGCGGAACTTGGCGGCCTGCATATCCTTGGGACGGAACGGCATGAAAGCCGGCGGATTGACAATCAGCTCAGAGGGCGTTCCGGTCGCCAGGGCGATCCCGGCAGTTCCCGTTTTTATCTGGCTCTGGAAGATGACCTTTTGCGTATCTTCGGAGGAGATCGCATGATCCGGATCATGGAAACCCTGGGGATGCAGGAGGGCGATCCCATTGAACATCGCATGATCAGCCGGGCCATCGAGAATGCCCAGAAAAAGGTGGAAGGCCATAACTTCGATATCCGGAAACATCTGCTGGAATATGACGATGTGATGAACGAGCAGCGGGAGGTTATTTACGAACAGCGGCGGCGGGCGTTGAGCAAAGAGAACCTCAGGGAATACATGCTGGAAATGATTGAAGAACGGGCCGAGATGATTGCCGGCCAGTTTGCGGATAAAAACATGCTCCCCGAAGAATGGGACCTGGGCGGCATCCGCGAAATTGTTTTCAAACAGTTCAATATCCGGTTGACCCTGGATGAAAACGTGCTGGAAGGCTTGAATGCCGAAGGGCTTGCCGGTCTGATCGCCGACGCAGCCGTTGATTTTTATAAACAAAAGGAGCAGGCCATCGGCGAGCCCGATATGCGCGAACTGGAACGTATCTTTCTGCTCCAGACCGTAGATGCCCTGTGGAAGGATCATCTGCTCTCCATGGACCATCTGAAGGAAGGCATTGGTCTACGGGGATATGCCCAGCAGGATCCCCTGATTATCTATAAGCGGGAAGCGTTTGCCATGTTTCAGGAAATGGTGCAGCGAATCCAGGAAGAGACCCTTGCCATTCTGTTCAGGATACAGATTGAAAGTCAGGAAAAGATGGAGGTGCTGACCCAGCCCCAGGAGCAGGAGATGACGCTGTCACACGGAGAAGCGTCAGATCAGAAAAAGGAGCCGGTCAAGCGAAAAGACGAAAAAGTTGGCAGGAACGCCCCATGTCCGTGCGGCAGCGGCAAAAAGTATAAAAAATGTTGTGGCATCCAATCATGATGGACTCGTAAAAAGTCGATTTTGGGACGGCAAAGTAAAAAGTTCAAGTTCGCGGCGCGCAAATCTCGAGGAATGGAGCGTACTTAGAAGTACGTGACATGACGAAAGATGCAGCGCAACAAAGAAATTGGACTTTTTACGAAGCCGTCAATCATGATAACGGCCTTGTCCTCAGACAAATCCGGACTTGATTTTTTCTGTCAGAATGTGTAAAATAATAATTAAAAAGCAGCACCTGATCAGGCGTAGTGAAGTTGTGCCGAATATCCTCGGTTATTCATTGAGACCTTGCTCGTGCGACGGACAAACCAATAACCTTAATTTGCGGCGGGTTGATCCAGTGAACCACTTTTCCTTTCATTTTGCTCCCGATGATTGCCCGGTAAAACGCGGATAAGGGTATTGCTATGACAAATCGAAATACGGATATACAGCCCGGTACCGTACAGCGTGCCCGGGAGAGGAACAAGGTCAAACCCCCTTCGTTGTACCGGGTCTTGTTACACAACGATGATTACACAACGATGGAGTTCGTGGTCGAGGTGTTGCAGCATGTGTTTAGAAAAACGTTTGAAGAAGCGACGATGATTATGTTGAATGTCCATCATCACGGGATCGGCATTTGTGGCGTTTTTACATATGAAATTGCGGAGACCAGAATTGATATGGTGCACAATACCGCCCGGGAAAGAGGATTCCCGTTAAAGTGTACCATGGAAAAAGAATGATGACATCGTAAAGGCCCAGTTGCAGAAAAGCGCGGCCAAACGCTGCGCTGAATCTCTCGTCATTTCACGTATCGTCAGATACACGCTATTCGAGGAAAAGAAAAATGATCAGCAAAGAACTTAGCGCCACACTCGGGTTCGCGGTCAGTGAAGCAAAGAAATACCGCCATGAATTTGTTTGCCTCGAACACATCCTCTACGCCATCCTGCATGACAGTACAGGTATCGATATTGTCAACGGTTGCGGCGGCAATGTAGGGGTGTTAAAGAGTGCGCTGGAAGATTTCTTTAAGCATAAAATTGATTGTGTGCCCGAAGGCGACGAATATGTCCTTCAGCAGACCATCGGTTTTCAGCGGGTCATACAGCGGGCAGTCAACCACGCCCGTTCCGCAGAGAAGGAAAAGGTTGCGGTGGGCGATATCCTGGCGGCCCTGTTTGAGGAAAAGTCCTCCCATGCCGTCTATTTTCTCGAAGCCGAAGGGATTACCCGGCTTGAAGTGTTAAAGCATATCTCCCACGGAACGGATTACGACATTTTCCCGCCCCATACGGACGAGACAGAGAGAACCACCAAGGCTGACCCGAAAAAGAAGAATGCCGACCCCCTCGAAGCATTCACCGTAGAGTTGGTGCAGCGGGCCGCCGAGGGCAAGCTTGATCCGGTGATCGGTCGGTCAATGGAAATGCGGAGGGCCGTTCAGGTGCTTTGCCGGCGGCGTAAAAACAACCCCATTTTCGTGGGTGAACCCGGCGTGGGTAAGACTGCCATTGCCGAAGGACTGGCCCAACAGGTTTACAACGGGGAAGTCCCGGATATGCTCGCCAATACGCGGATTTATTCCCTCGATCTGGGATCTCTTCTGGCAGGTACGAAATTCCGGGGAGATTTTGAGCAGCGGCTGAAAAAGGTTGTGCTGGCGTTGAAAAAGAAACGGGGTGCGGTTCTTTTTATTGACGAGATTCATACCATCGTGGGGGCTGGCGCCACCAGCAGCGGTTCCATGGATGCCTCCAATATTCTCAAGCCGGTGCTGGCGACCGGTGAGATCCGGTGTATCGGGTCCACCACCTATGAAGAATATAACAACCACTTTGCCAAGGACCGGGCGCTGTCCCGACGATTCGAAAAGATTGACATCAATGAGCCCTCCCCGGACGAAAGTGTTAAGATCCTTCGGGGACTAAAATCTTACTATGAGGATCATCATAACATTACCTTTACAGAACCGGCCTTGAAGACCGCAGTGGATCTTTCCGACCGTTTCCTGAACGACCGGTATCTGCCGGACAAGGCAATCGATATTATTGATGAGGCCGGCGCTGCCATACGCCTTTCCGGTGGTTCCTTCCGGAAAAAGGTGCATCCCTCGGATATTGAAAAGATCGTGGCCGGCATGGCCAGAATACCGCCCCAGAGCGTTTCCCGGAATGACAGGGATCGCTTGGCCGGCCTGGAGGGCGGCCTTTCATCCGTGGTGTTCGGGCAGGACAAAGCCATCAGGTTTCTTGTCACTTCCATAAAGCGGTCCCGGGCCGGGCTGGGCAAGCCCGAAAAACCGATCGGCTCGTTTCTGTTCACCGGCCCCACCGGGGTCGGCAAGACGGAAATCGCACGGCAGACCGCCGATATCCTGGGCGTGAAGTTTATCCGGTTTGATATGAGCGAATACATGGAAAAGCACGCTGTGGCCCGGCTGATCGGCGCCCCCCCCGGGTATGTCGGTTTTGACCAGGCGGGTCTGCTTACCGACAATATCCGGAAACATCCGCACAGTGTGCTTCTGCTGGATGAGATTGAAAAGGCCCATATTGATGTTTACAATATCCTGCTCCAGGTGATGGACCATGCAACGCTCACGGACAATAACGGAAAGGAGGCTGACTTCCGTAACGTGATCGTTATCATGACATCCAACGTGGGATCACGGGAAATCAGCAGTGCTACCATCGGGTTTGGCAGCGACAGCGTCGACCAGGTGGGTAAGGGCAAAAAGGCTGTTGAAAAGTTTTTCACGCCGGAGTTTCGCAACCGGCTCGATGGCATTATTCATTTTAATGCGCTGACCCCGTCCATCATGGAACAGGTGGTGGAGAAGTTTATCGGGCAACTGTCCGCGCAGCTTGCGGAGAAAAAGATCACCATATCCATGTCGCATGACGCCATTCTATGGCTTGCCGAAAAAGGACACGATCCGTCATATGGTGCCCGGCCGCTGGAGCGTCTGATCCAGGAAGAGATAAAAGACGTGCTGGCAGATGAGGTGCTTTTCGGACGGCTGGAAAAAGGCGGCGATGTATTTGTGGATGTTGACGAAGATGTGCTGACCTTCTCCTATGACAATGTCAGCGCCTGTTAAGGCCGTCATCATGCCATGACGCTATTTTTTTTAGATGAAAATAATGTATCGTTCCCTTCCCCGAAGATAGCAGAACCGGACGGTCTGCTGGCCCTCGGTGGCGACCTGAGCGTTGAACGGCTGCTTGTCGCTTACATGGCCGGTATTTTCCCCTGGTATGCCAAGGGCGATCCCATCTTGTGGTGGTCGCCCGACCCCCGCCTGATATTAATCCCTGACAATGTACATGTCCCCAGACGGCTCCGCCGAACCTTAAATCAAGGTATTTTCGCGTTTACCATGGACACGGCTTTTAATGATGTGATAACATCTTGTGCCAGGGTGCGCAACGATTCAAGGGAAGGGACGTGGATCGTGGCGGAAATGATTGATGCCTACAATCAACTCCATGAAGCGGGATATGCCCATTCTGTGGAAGCCTGGCAGGCGGACCGCCTGGTCGGTGGGCTCTATGGCCTTTCCCTGGGCAGTTGCTTTTTCGGGGAATCCATGTTTACCACTGTCAGCAATGCATCCAAGGCCGCGTTTGTCGCACTTGCGGAATTTCTGGCCGGCAATGGGTTTGCCATGATCGACTGCCAGGTGACAACATCCCACTTGCAGCGATTTGGCGCCGAGGAGATCCCGCGGGACGAATTCCTGGATATGCTTGAAGCGTGCGTGGCCGAACCCACATGGAAGGGCCGATGGCGGTTTGACATGAAGGCCGGTGATTGTGTGCGGGAATACCGGAACCATAACATAAAAGAGTGTCAATAATCTTGTCATCCAGGGGGTGAACAAAATGACCAAAAAGGTAGGCAGAAAATTTTATCTCAAAGAGTTCAAAGCCATCAGCCGGGCCATTTCCAATTATGAAGATTTAAACCTGCTGTTTTCGCATATCGTGGAAGGGCTCTGCCGGACATTCTCCCTGAAGGGTTGCTGTATCATGTTATTTGACGAACGGGAGCAGCAGTTGTTCCGGGTAAGCAGCCATGGCTTGAGCGATACATACACCAGCACCTCCGTTTTTGTGGATGAAAAGTATTCGGTGTTCTTTGGCGGCGAACCGGTGTATATCGACAATATGCAGGAAAGCGATCTGGTCCACTATCCGGAAGCCGCGCAAAAAGAGGGCGTCGTGTCCATGCTGTCGGTGCCCATCAAATACCGGGATACGGTGGTCGGTCTTCTGAGAATGTATACATCTGAATATCAAGAGTTTAACGAGGAAGATGTTGACTCTATCAGTACGTTGGCCCTTCAACTGGCGGTGTTGCTTGAGAAAAACGGACTGGAGAATTTTCTCGAAGGCATCAAGGCGGCCGTCTGCAGTGTTCCGCCCCGCCTGTTGCAGGGGATTTGTTTATAGAAAAGGAAGAGGTGTAATCTATTGGCGGAAACAGTCCGGTTTGTCAGTGACACTTCTGATTTTTTTGCCATTGACAGTGGTGATGAGATTGTTATTAACGACAAACACTATGAAGTCACCGGCCATGCAAAGGAACTCCGGTTCGGCATTGAAGACCCCAAGTTCTGGGTCAAACAGGTCATTGATAAGGCGACCGGCGAACGGAAGATCATCAAACTGGCCTATCTGGAGTCTTTTTATGCAACCCTGGGCGGGGTCAAGATAAAATGTTTTCGCGACCCGGACAAAGAAGGGCGGATTCTGGAACTGGTCCAGGGGCATCCGCTGTTTATGCAGGGCAAAGCCTTTCATGATGAAAAGGGAAACAATATACGGGTGATTGACCGGGTACGGGGGCAAAGCTTTCTTCATCACATTGACACTTTCCAAATGCCCTATGAGACATACTTTAAAAAAGCGCTGCCCGGCATTCTTGATCAGTTGATACAAGCGTTTGAGGCCATCTGGTTTCTTCATACCAATGGTTTCAAACACGGGGATATTCGCAACGACCATATTATCGTTGAAAAGAGCACCGGGAATTACGTATGGATCGATTTTGATTACGATTTTGAAGCCACGGAAAATCCTTTCGGGCTGGATATTTTCGGGTTGGGCAATATCCTGACCTATGCGGTTGGCAAAGGGTTTCATTCCTATTACATGATCAAAACCGATTGTCGTTACAAGGATCTGGTGGAACGGGTGGAGCCGGGTGATTTTTCACTGCTTGATCAGCGCCGGTTTATCAATCTGGCAAAGATTTATCCGATCATACCGGAGGTGTTAAACGGCATTTTGATGTTTTTTTCGACAAATGCTACGATTTACTATGAAACCGTGGATGAAATTGTCGCAGACTTAAAATGGTTTTTGAAGAATTTTCCATATTAGCCCGGTTATTTCACGAGTCGAGTTCGCCGCAGATGCGAGGCGCAGCATGTGAAGCTGTAGTCAATCTACTGCGAACATGCTGCAACAAAGCAGGTGCGGTGAAATCGGCTCGCCCGAAGGGTGAAATTTTTTGATATAAAAAGGCTTTTATTCCGCAAAAACCAAACGACAATTTGTAATTGTGGAATGACTGCTAAAAACAACCCAACCTATCGCAATAAAAGTATAAAATAAAATTAATCAAAAAATTTCATGAAATATCCGGGTTAGTGCAATGTTAACGGAGAAGTGTTATTTATACCATCTGAAACTTGATAGTCCCGTAAAAAGTCAATTTTGGGACGGCAAAGTAAAAAGTTCAAGTTCGCGGCGCGCAAATCTCGAGGAATGGAGCGTACTTAGTCGTACGTGACATGACGAGAGATGCAGCGCAACAAAGAAATTGGACTTTTTACGAAGCCGTCAAACTTGGAAGTCTGAAGATTTTCGCTGCACTTGCCGGTGGCGGCATGAAATAAGCGGGTTAGCCTTCCACCTGGATTTTGGTAACATTTAATTGACATGACACTAATCCGCTATCAAAAAATTTCATGAAATATCCGGGTTAGTGGAGGAGGTTGCACATTGAGTACATCCATCTTATTTGCGGTCAATGACTCAACCAGTTCCAGAGCGGCAGTGGCCTATATGGCAGCACTCCCATTCTGTCCGGAAGATGTCCGTGTGAAACTGGTGCATGTCTTTCGACAGCCGTCTTCCGGGGAAGAGATGATGGGGAAAAAGTTCATGGCCGAGCAGGCCGACCGGTATCAGGCCGTGCTCAATGATGCCAGGGATAAGCTGGTGGAAGGCGGCTTTTCACCGGAAAACATTGAAATGGAACTGTTGACCGAACCGTATCCCACCATCAGCGACGGGATTATGGATCTCTATGGAAAGGACCATTACGACATGGTGGTCATTGGCCGGAAAAAGATGTCCAAGGCCGAGGAGTTTGTCCTGGGGGATCCCAGTATCAAACTGGTTCGTTCGCTTGAGGGAGCCGCCATCGTTGTCATAAAGTCATGACGGCGGTCATATCTCGCCATTTGCAATCATGCCTTCCATCATTTCATAATAATTGATGCCCGCCTGTTTGAACCCTTCCCTGCCGTATTTCATGTTTGCTTCGATTACATAGTACGAACTGCCCTGCTGGATGATGTCGATGCCCACATCATTCCATTGACAGGTACGGGCGGTATGAAGGGCCAGGTCAATGGCCTCGGCCGGCAGCGGGTCCAGGACAATCTCGCCGCCGACGGCCACATTATTCCGAAACTCGCCGGGTGCCCCCAAACGCCAGTAGGCATGGACAACACGGCTGCCGATGATTACCACCCGCATGTCCCGGTCGGTCTCGATGAATTCCTGAATATATGCCGGATTGACAGTTTCTGCATAGGCTTGAAGGGCGTCGGTATCCTGGATAAGAAACACCCCCCGGCCCATGGCCGACCCCCGGGGCACTTTTGCCACAAACGGAAAATCAAAATCGTGAATAATTTTTTCCGTTTTTCGCCGGCCATAATATATTCTGGTCCGGGGATGGGGAATGCCTGTCAACGCCATTATGGCGGTCTGTTTAATCTTGTCCTGAACGCATTTATACGTATGGTAACTGGGAAACAGGGATTTTCCCATAGCGTCAAAAATATCTGCATAAAACAGGGTGGGATAATAAATGGTATCGGCCTCCCGGATCATTGCTGCCGCTTCTTCGGAATAGTTGGAAAAGTTCGTGTGGACACCGAGGGTAATCACATTACGGCAGGGCTTCAATCGCTTTTCAAGGGCAATAACGGTTCTGGAATCTGTCATGAGAACGCCCCTTTACTCAGGCGGATTGCCGTCTTTCTTCCCCCTGGGGTCAATAATGACAAACCGGTCATCCGGAATCTCGGGATTGGCCCAGTATCGCCGGATGGAGAAGGTCGCGGTCAGATCATCGGCCGTCATCGTGATGGTGGCGGGAATCTCAAAGCCGTCCATTATTTTAAAATCATTAAATGTCACGGTATAGGCGGTTTTATGCCAGAACCCGCTGTGATATGTCACCCGGGTAGGGTGTGTATAGGATTCGTCAAAACAGATGGTTTGTACAATGCCCGTCAATCCCCTGGCCAGACGAAGCGTGTGGCCGCTGTTTTGCCCGGAGACAAGTTTCGCGGTATCAAAATCCCTTATCGGTATCCGGCCGGTGAGCAATTGCAGAATGTCATCGGATGGCACCGGAATGTCGATCACATGTTTCAGGTTCAGGCGGCGCATGCGCTTTTTCTGGAGTTCGCCGCCGGTTGTATGGGGGAGGATATAGACGTACCGACCATCAAGCGAAAGGGTCAGCACGGAATGACCTGTAGGGGTCAGCGCTTCCAGACGCATCTTATCCGGCAGCTTGCACAGCCACGCCAGACGAACGGAACGGGCCTGTGCCTGCTGCTGTATCACAATCTTTCCCAACCCTTTACAGGCCGAAAGGCTTTGGTTGATATGTTGAAGGCGGGTGAATGCCTGAAAGGCTTTTTCGGGGAGGGTGTCCACAGGCCTCTGTGTGATCATGGCACATCCGGCCAGTAGAACCGTACCGGTTATGCTGAGAAAAAGCCAACCCATTAATCGTCTGAACCACAGCATACCAACGATTCGCCGTCTTCCCTGTTGACCGGCCATATTGTTGAATGACGATTTCAGATCTGTTCTTTCTCCAGTATCTGTTCGATCTTTGATTTGACCTCGTCCGGGTTCGCCTCGCTCACGCCTTCTGCACTGTTTTCAAGGCTTCGCCTGTAAATTTCAAGTGCTTTCTGAGTGTCTCCTTTTTGGAGATACGCATCGCCCAGATGTTCCAGCAGAACCGGATCGGTTGGCGCCAGACGCACGGCTTTTTCCAGCATTTCAAGGGCCTTTTCCAGGTCGCCCTTTTTGAAAAAAACCCAGCCCAGGCTGTCTGTGATATACGGGTCATCCGGCTTGATCTTTAGCGCCGCTTCAACCAACGATTGCGCTTCATCAAGATTTTCACCAAGCTCTGCATACGTGTACCCCAGGTAATTCAGGGCTGAGGCGTTGTTCGGATCTTTTTCCAGAAGACGCTGCATCTGCCGGATAACCGCTTCTTTACGGCCGGTTTTATCAAATACCACCCCGAGTCGAAACATCAGATCGATATTGTCCGGGGCGATTTCAAGCCCCTGCGAAAAGAGGGCTTCGGCTTTTTCATAGGCCTTTACCCGTTCATAGAGCGAGCCGAGATAAAGATGGAACTTGGGGTTCTCCGGATTTTTCCGGATCAGTTGATTGAATGTCTCTTCCGCTTTTTCCGTCTGCCCGGTCTCTTCATACAAAAAGGCCATATGCACCAGGGTGTTTTCATAATAACGGGTATCTTCGGTTACCTGCTGAAAATGGGAGAGCGCCTTTTCTTTTTCCCCGGTCTCGTCCAGGATAACCCCCATCAGGTAATGGAGCCCCGAGCTGGCGGGCGCCCCCTCCAGCATGCCGGCAACAACAATACGGGCGTCCGTGAACTCCTTGGATTCGATCAGGGTTTGAAACAGGGTTTGTACCACCCCGATATCAGACAAGCTCTTTTCGCCCAGGGATTTCATAACCCCGACCGCCTTGGACGGGCTGTCCGTATGGTGATAAAAAAGGGCCAGGCCGATGGCTGCCTTGTAATTGTCGGGAAAGTCGGCCAGAATGCCCTTATACAGGGAAATAATTTTTTCCCGGGTTGCCGCGTCCATATCCGCTGCAAGCGGGGGAAATTGAATGGTCTGTCCTGTCTGAAGGATACGGATGTCCCTTATATGGGGATTTGCCGCCGCGATTGTGTCGGCAATCTCTTCGCTGTATTGGCCATAAATTTTCCGGCAGAGGGCGTAAAGCGTATCCCCTTCTTTGATGGTGACGGTTTTTGCGGATCCTGCCTGTTGTTTATAAAGGGCGATCAGTTCAAACCGGGGGCTTAACAGCCGGGGTTCCAGTTCCAGGCATTTGTTAAAATTTTTTTCCGCCGCCGCCGGATCGCCCAGCTCTTTTTGCGTTTTGGCCAGAAAATAATACCCGTCCCATAAATCAGGGGACTGGTGGGTCAGTCTTGTATAAACGTCAATGGCCCGTTGGGGGGCCTCATCCGCCATGTAAATACTGCCGAGGATCAGATAAATTTTTTCAAGGGAAGGGTCGATGGCAATGGCTTTTTCATAAACGTCCGCCGCCTTCTTGCTCTCTCCCTGTCGCTGATGAATGCCGGCCAGCATCACCAGGGCATCCACATTTTCCGGGTAGTCCTCCAGGATCCCGTTTACCAGCACCAGCGCTTCTTCGTATGCTTCCTCGTACAGGTAGATATACGCCAGTTCCTGTTTCAGATAGGCAGACTCGGGATCCGCATGAATCGCCCGGTTAAGCCAGTAAATGGTCTTTTCAAGATCACCCGACTGCCGGCTGATCTCGGCTTTTGAAAAAAAGTAATATGAGTTTCCCGGCACAGAAGAGAGGTCCGGCGTTGTTGGCGCTTTTCCGTCCCTGGTTTCTACTGCAGCGCCACAGGCGTACATGCCAACCGTCAGGGCCAGTATCAGGAAAACCCGGAAGGCGGAACGGTATTTATTCGTCGTTGGCAAGGTAGGCGTCGAAATCACTGATCTTTTCCTTAAAGAACGCTCTCATCTTTTTAATAATGTTGGCTTCGAGCTGGCGGACCCGCTCACGGGAGATTTTGTAGCGCTCGCCGATATCTTGCAACGTAAGGGGCTCCTCGGTAAAGATACGGGTGTTGAGAATATCGATCTCCCGGTCATTCAAAGTTTTTTGAAACTCGGCCAGGTTATCCGTGAGCAGGTTGTGCAATTCCTTGTCGCCCACCTGGTCTTCCGCAGAGAGCTGGCCGCCGATATCGAGGATATCCCCTTTTTGCGTATCGGAATCGTGCTTTACCGGCTCATCCAGGGACATATCCCAGGTGTCAAGCCGCTGCTGCATGTTGACCACGTCCCGTCGGGGCACCCCAAGCCGTTCGGCAAGGAGTTTGGGGCGCGGCTCGAAGCCCTGATCGATGAGCTTCTGCTTTTCTTTTTTAAGTTTAAAAAAGAGCTTGCGCTGGTTCTGCGTGGTCCCCACTTTTACCAGCCGCCAGTTGTCCATGATAAATTTGAGGATATAGGCCTTTATCCAGAAGGACGCATAATAGGAAAACTTCACGTTCTTGTATGGATCGAATTTCTGCACGGCATGGAGAAGGCCGACATTGCCCTCCTGGATCAGGTCCAGAAGATTCTGCATCCATACCCGCTGGAACTCCAGAGCAATTTTGACCACCAGCCGGAGATTGGACGTGGCCAGAATATAGGCAGCCTCCTGGTCGCCCTCCTCCTGAATTTTTTTTCCCAGGTCGATCTCTTCTTCTCTTGTGAGAAGGTTATAGCGGGAAACCTCCTTCAGGTATCGCTGCAGCGGATCCAGTTTGACAAGGCTTCGCGTGTTCTTCGGACTCGCCGGAACGATCGCAAGCGGTTTTCCTGAATTGCTTTTTTTTGTTTTTTTATTTTTCTGTGCTGACGTGCCAGCCATTGTTATTCCTCTTGGATATGCCGGTTCTCCTGCCCATCAGCATACGTCGCGCACGCATCATTTGTCACAATTTCCGGGATGACAACTTCACTGTGGGGGTGCCGCTCCTGAGGGAGTAACACACTTTCGGGAACTGTCTGTCTTTTTACATACAAATGCCATGTTAACGCAAAAAATACATGGACACAAGTGGTTTTGGCCCGGATGCGCCGGAGCGCTGTTTTACGGGTTGATGCCGGCGTACTCAAAAACGCCTTTCAGCGCTGGCACCACTGTTTCGAGCGTGTTTTTTTATGGACAACCCCGGGTGGTTATGGTAAACAGACACAACACGCGCCCGTAGCTCAGCTGGATAGAGCAACGGACTTCTAATCCGTAGGTCAGGGGTTCGAATCCCTTCGGGCGCGCCATAAAATTCGAAATTCGGGGACAGTATCTATATTTCGGCCCAGAATGAGAGTGTTTTCATCAATGTATTAAGTATAGATACTGTCCCCGAATTTCGAATTTTAAAAAGAGGCCAACATGAGTCAAGAGCAGACCCCTTTGTTCGAATTTTCCATATCTTACTGTTGACCAGATGGACCTATTATGGTATAGTTGGTTTACAAATAATGAGGAGGCATGTATGAAAGTAAATATTTCAGAAGCAAAGACCAATCTGTCAAAATTAATTGACAAGGTATACCATGGAGAAAAAGTGGTGATTGCCAAAAACAATTTACCGGTTGCTGATTTAGTGCTTCATAAACCGACCGGAAAAAGAAAACTGGGATTATTAGCGGGAAAATTCACAGTACCGGAGGACTTTTTTGATCAAGACGATGAAATTAATGAAATGTTTTATGGGCAATAAGATAGTCCCGTAAAAAGTTCAAGTTCGCGGCGCGCAAATCTCGAGAAATGGAGCGTACTTAGTCGTACGTGACATGACGAGAGATGCAGCGCAACAAAGAAATTGGACTTTTTACGAAGCCGTCAAAAATGCAGGAGTGCACAATGGAACACCAATATATAACGGATAAATCAGGCGTCCCGGTATCAGTTATAATTCCAATTGCGGAATGGGAAAAGATTCAGAAAAAAATTCAGGGACAATCAGATACCAGGATTTCTGGCAATACAAAAAAAAATATCCAAATGTTAATGGAAAAATACAAGGGAGTAAAACCATTCAAAAAAATTTCTGATCCCGTGGCGTGGCAAAAAGGAATCCGTGATGAATGGTGAAAACGCTCTGATCGACAGCAATATAATTATTTATCTCTCAAAACAGCAGATTTCTCCGGACTTTATTGAGAGGTTTGATGGATTATTTATTTCAGTCATTACATACATGGAAATTCTCGGTTATGATTTCGATGACCCTATAGAAGAAGAATATATAAAAAGACTATTGGGGCTGTTGACAGTTCTTTATATTGATCAATCTGTAGCCGACACGGTAATCGAAATCAGGAAGAGAAAGAAAATCAAACTGCCTGACGCAATTATTGCAGCGACGGCAATCACCCAGGATACCCATTTGATAACCAGGAATGCCAGAGATTTCAGTGACACGGGGGTGAGACTGATAGACCCCTTTCAAATATGACGACCACGTCAAAAGCCCCCCCTCGATCCCCCTCAGCCATGCAGGGGCGCACCTTCAGGTCGCCCGGCAAACCCCGGCCGCCGATTACTTCTGACATCTGATCATGCACACCCCCCC